>NZ_AP018268.1:4681150-5148416 GCF_002368435.1 Kalymmatonema gypsitolerans NIES-4073 | reverse complement strand
GACAATGTTCTGAGTAATCACATCTCTGTGATTTTGTACTTTTTGCTCAAAAGTGTTGTCAATTTGCTGGCTGACGTACTGGTCGAGGTCAGTATTATTGTTGACAATATTCTGAGTAATTAGGTTGACGTTATTGCGTACCTTTTGCTCGAAGGAGGAGTCGATTTGCTGATCGACATGCCGATCAATGTACTGGTTGAGTTCCTGCTTATTGACAAGGTTGTTGATTATTAATTCGACGTTGTTACGTATCTTTTGCTCGAAGGAGGAGTCGATTTGCTGATCGACATGCCGATCAATGTGCTGGTTGAGTTCCTGCTTACGTACAACGTTGTTGACAATTAATCCGATGTTGTTACGTATCTTTTGGTCGAAGATTTGGTCGATTTGCTGATCGACATGCCGATCAATGTACTGGTTGAGTTCCTGCTTATTTAAAATGTTGTTGATTATTAATCCAATGTTGTTACGTATCCTTTGCTCAAAGGTTTGGTCAACGTACTGGTTGATTTGCTGGTTAATTCTCCTCGAGATCTCAACGTTGATTTTATCTTCTACTAGCCTGTCTAAGTAGCTAGACCAGCTTTGCAATTGCTGGTTCAGACTAAACTCCATCTGCTCCTGATAGGCATCCATCGTAAACCTGACTTTTGCCACTTCTACAGCCAGGTTCTTAAAGTGCTTCTCGTAGTTCTTCAGGAGCCACTGTTCGAGCTGATCCCAATACTTAGCTTCCAGTGTTACATCGTTTTCATCTATTACCTTGATAGATGCATCAATCTGCTGTAACTGCTCCTCCCACTTTTTCTTGAACTCGTCTTCGTTAAAGCGGAAGGTGAACTGTGTCGAGCTGTTCGCACCCACTGCTTCACGACTGACAGATCCACCAGATCCACCTGTTGTGCCTTGAATATTTGTCCCAGTCTCCGTCGAGCTGTTCGCACCCACTGCTTCACGACTGACAGATCCACCTGTACCTATAACTGTCACACTGTTTGTAACAGTCCTGGTTGTAGTAGTCTGTCCTTGCCTCTGTTGTGTAACGTTATTATTCTCTTGCTTTTTATAGTTCTCAGCCAGTTCAGTTGCACTCACTGGCTCGATTGCCAGAATAATTTGTCCTTCGTTATCTTCCTTGTAGGTGTCAAAGAATAAACCTGTCAAGGTAGTTTTTTCTTTGACCTCTAAAATAATTTCATCTTTCAGACCATTCAATGAAGTCCAAGTTTCTTCAACTTCAACGCCAGTCAGTTTTGTAATAACTTTTCCGCCTTTGACCCAAAGTAAAGCCCAAGGTTCTAGCTCAAACTTCTTGTTATCTGACCAATAAGTTGCATTGCCTTCACGAATTTTGAGGCGATAGTTTCCGGGATTTAATTCAATGGAGTTTGCGCCCGATTGCTTTAAACTGGACAGGGTATTTTCATCCAGTACATAACTATTGCGTTTGCTGTCTACTGTTAAAGTTTGAGGGTTGAAAAATGGCTTATTACTGGTAATTGAAAGCTCAATTGAACCACTATTGTCATCAGTATTAACATCAAAGAACAAGGCATTGACAACGGCTTTGTCTTTGACCTCTAACTGCAAATGATCATTATATCCATTTAAGGTTGTCCAGGTTGCGCCTACCTCATAACCTGTGGTTTTATTGATAAATTTCCTACCATCAACCCCATAGATCCAGAGTAAGACAAAAGGTTCTCCCTCTGTTTTCGCCTTGGCATAACTGTAGCGACCGCCGGTAATTCTGATATCAAAAGTACCTTTCTCTAAACTAAAAGAACTCGCAACATTTTGTTGCAGGTTGTTCATTTGGTCGGGGTTGATAACGTAACAATTGTTTTTGGTATCGATTGTTAAAATGCTCATATCTTCCTCCTTGACCTCTTTAATTTCTGGAGAAACTTTTGTTGTTTCAGATTTTTCGTCTGAGTTGACTTCTGAGGTGGTTTCCGTCGTTACTACTGTCGCTGGTTCATAAAGAGCGATGCCTGCCCAACGACCGACAGGATCGGTCGTGGCGACTAAAGTTCCTTTACCCGTGGTAGTATCAATACGGATTAATTGACCGTCTTTACCTAAGTTAAAAAACTTACCAGTCACGCCATAGAGAACATCGCCAACAAATTCCATGCTGGCAAGAGCAGGAAAGCCAATATCGCCAATAGTGTTAACTTCACCTGTATCGAGGTTGTAGCTTGCTAATAACTTCTTCTTGTCGTAACCAATCAAGGTAATATAAGCTTTGCCATCAGCATCAAATGCAACTTCGCCACAGTTGTAGTCTTTATTTCCTACCGATACTACTGGCGTCCCTTTACCTGTTCCCAGATTAATAGCAATCAGTTGTTTAGCAGTTGTGGCGTAGAGGGTTTGACGGTGGCGATTGTATGTTAAGCCAGCACAAGCAAAGCCAATATCACCAATTACCGTAGCATCACCTGAATTCAGGTCAATTTTAACTAATCGAGTCTTGTCGCCCTCTCGATCAAGTCCATAGAGTTGGGAACCGACAAAAGCAATGTCAGAAACCTCTGTCACTATCTCGCCAATAAAAGTCGCTTTACCTCTGGCTAAATCCAGAGTATAAAGTTTGCTTAATTCATTGGAGACACAATCTTGGATATAAACTGCCCCTGGTATGAGCTTAATAGTTTTAGCTGTGCGACTGCCACAGATAACTTTTTCTAAAACTCCACTAAAACCACTGATAGCGTCTCTATCCGTAAAAGATTGTCCACCTGTTGAGGTTGCAAGTCTGGCGTATTCGGTTTTGATACCTTCTTGATGCTTGCTCTTGGAAGTTCCAAAATAGGTGTGAACAGTCACTCCTGCTGCTTGAGCTTTTTGGATAGCCAAATTAGCGGCGTTAACATCCTCTTGCTTTGTTTTATCTCCACCCCCTTCGAGTGCTTCATCGCCGAGATAAAAGATAGCTCGTGCTGCATCTTTGCGCCAATCAAAGTAATCTGAGATATCTTCAATGGCGCGAGCTGCATCTTCCTGCGCTCCTGCGTCTGCAACTTCTCCTTTTTTTCGACCCCGGAGTTTGGATTCTGACACCTTCCTTTGAGTCAGATAAGCTCTAATAGTTTGGTCGAAGTTTGTACCTTTCCAAGTACCTTCTATACCCAACCAAACGACTCTTAAATCAGATGGACAACTAGATTTCGCTTTGGCGATCGCACTTGCAGCAGCATTGCTCAAAGCCTGTGCTTGGTCTTTCATCGAAGGACTAGTATCGATAATAATTACCAAATCAACAGGAGGTATAGAGTTTGCTTGCTTACTCACGCTTTTTTCCTTTTTTTTCTTTTGGTTGAAACCGAAGAATTTCATACTTTAAGGGTCTATAAGTTATAAATCACTTGGAATGCAACATTCCTTTGAATTCATCCTTATCTTTTGCTGTTCGATAAGTCGCTCCTTCTCATACTGACGTTTTCCAGCATGATTAACAAGGTCTAAAAACTGATCCCTAAAGAACCTATTCCCTGATTTTTATACACTTGGTAGATTTTTGAAGCTCATTCAACAAACTAATTCTTTTTTACAGCATGGGTAGATAGTAAAAATGACTTTCTACCATTTTTTCTTCCGTTTTTATTCTATTTCGGACACGTCGATTGATTTGAGTTAAAGCACCCCACACAAGATTCTAAAGAGGAACGCGTCCAAAAGCGTCAAAACTTCAATGTTCCTTAAATATTCCTTAAAGATTCTAATTTTATAGGAATTATTTGATTATGGTTTGAATTTTGCTCGCTCATAGTGCTAACCCTGAATTTAGTGAATACTTAGTTATTTATAACATTTCTTTGTAATGTCAACAATGAATAATCATGTTTAAGTGTAAAAAAAATGTTTCATCTTACTGTAGAGGTAAAAATCGGAAAAATCGATATTTTTTGATAACTAAAGAAAATAACTTCCAATCAGAAAAGTAGGAAAAGTAGGAAAAGTAGGAAAAGTCTTTTTAAATTTTCAAAATTGAAAAATAGTTTACATAAAAGACTGAGGCTATAAGTTGAAGCTAAAAGATGGTCAGCTTCTAGAAATAGGAAGATTTTTTCCCAGTTCCAAAACCTGTTCATGCTGCGGTCATGTTCTTGATAAGTTAACGCTCGATATCCGTGAATGGGATTGTCCATCATGTGGTACTCATCACGACCGTGATGGTAATGCAGCATCGAACATCAGGAATGAAGGGATTCGGATATTGCAAAACAATGACGGAGGGAACCCCGTTATTGCCGTGCCGAGGCGGAGTAAGACCAATAAGCCGCGCATGTAGAAAGGCATCTGTCAATGAAGCCGGAAGCCCACACCCTATCTGTACTCAGATGGGTGTTGGGTAGTTCACCGGGAGAAAAGCGCGAGCGGGGGGGGCGGGCAATCTGTGCCATTGCACAACTTTATCGGTCTACTGAAAATAAGAAAAGTAAGTTGTCCAACTTTTGCCTTAATAAAAAGTAGAAAAAGTTAAAAAGTATTTTATTTACATACAGATAAAAAAATATATTTAAAAAAGTAGGAAAAATAGACTTTTTTAGTCAAGTTACGCCGATTATTAAAGATATACAAAACTTTTATATGATTCCGTCGTAAACTTCTCTGGCTTGCTGATAAGATGTTCCCAAATATAAATCGTAGAAAGTCATTAAAGTTTACGTAAAGGGTGTAATTATGATTCTGCTCCGGAAGATTGTTCCACAGGCTGTAATAACACAACGAGCAGAGGAACAGCTACACAAGCCCCATCTGAGTCTGATTATATTAATAACTTTTATGTTTGGTATACCAACTATTTCCTGGGCTATGCAGCTCAATGCTGCTCTGAATCAACCCAATCATGTTGCAGACTTAGAGAATTATAGTGCAACGGGGGAGATGTTTTAGAAGTTCACCCGCGAGTAGCTAGAGGAAACAAGATTATGGATGGTTTTTTCCAGAAACTAAGTCGTCAGTATCTCCGGTTGCTCAATAGTCTTGTCCTCTGCCTTCTAGGTCATGTCAACATAGCAGAAGCACAAATTCAACCTGATGGAACGCTGCCAAGTAATACACGTGTAACAAGCAATGGTAACACTTTCTTAATCGAGAATGGCACGCGAGTTGGTGGCAACCTGTTCCACAGCTTCTCTGAGTTTTCCGTCCCGACTGGCGGTGAAGCTTTCTTTAATAATGCGCTAGATATTCAGAACGTTATCAATCGCGTCACCGGGAAAAACATATCTAATATTGATGGGTTAATTCGAGCTAACGGCACCGCGAACCTGTTTCTCATCAACCCTAACGGAATTATCTTTGGTCCAAATGCTCAATTAAATATCGGTGGTTCGTTTATCGGCTCTACGGCTAGTAGTATTAAGTTTGCAGATGGCAGCACCTTCAGTGCCACAAATCCAAGTGCGCCGCCACTGCTGACAATTAATGTCCCAATTGGCTTGCAGTTTGGGTCAAATCCAGCCAGCATTATTAATCAATCTCAAGTAACGAGTTTGATACCGCTTCCACCCATCGACACCCCAATTCCAATTCCTAGTAATGTTGGTCTGCAAGTCCAGCCTGAGAAAACCTTGGCACTGGTAGGGGGTGATTTGATTTTCAATAACGGCAATCTCACGGCTTACCAAGGAAATATTCTACTAGGTAGTGTGGCGAGTCCCGGCTTAGTAAGCTTTATTCCAACCCCAACTGGCTTGGCTTTTGACTATGCAGACATCCAAAATTTCGGCAACATTGAGTTATCGGGTACAGCCTCAGTGACTGCAAGTGGGTTTGGTGGTGGCGCTATCCAAGTCAGAGGAGGAAGTGTGAGGTTGCGCGATCGCGCAAACCTAATTTCTGACACAATAGGAAGTCTCAACGGTCGCGGTATCACAATTGATGCAACGCAGTTGAAGCTTTTTGACCAGGCATTTGTTGGATCTGCCACTTCAGGTACGGGAGCAGGAGGGGATATTGCTGTCCGCGCTGACTCTGTAGAACTTAAAGGAATCGGATTTGAGAACTTTATCAAAGTTTTTATTGAGCCGGCTTTGGATGGAGAGCCTGACCTGTTGCGTGCTCGGGAAAGTGAAAGTGTTCTTTCTGCCGGGACTCTAAGTGCGGGAAGATCAGGAGATATCACAATTGATACCAGGCAGTTAACGCTTCAAGAAGGATCAGTAATACTCACCCCGACATTTGGTACAGGATCTGGAGGAAATATTTTTATCCGCGCCTCCCAATTAGTAGAGGTGAATGGCTCTGGATTGATAACCACGGCTTTTAATCAAGGAAACGCAGGCAATATAGATATTGATACGGGAAAGCTGATTGTCCGGGATGGAGCAATTGTATCCGCAACGACTCTCAATGCGGGACAAGGCGGGAATCTGATCGTGAGAGCTTCTGACTCCGTGGTATTATCAACATATCGAGAAAATAATTCGTTTGGTACTAGCTTATCTACTAGCACTCTTCGTGGTACAGGAAACGCGGGAAACTTAGAGATAAATACTGGTTCTGTGCTTGTAGAAGGGGGAGCGACGATAAGTTCCGCAAGTGGGTCAGCAACAACAAGAAATAGACTGATTCGTTCTAGCGGTCGGGGTGGAAACGTAACCATAAATGCCTCGGACTCTGTCAAAGTCATTGGTACCTCACCCGGAACTCCTTACATCCCCTCTCAAATTGTTACGGTGACGCTTGGAAGTGCTGATGCTGGTGACTTAAGAATTAATACCAAGCAATTAATTGTCGAAGATGGAGGTGGAGTAGGAGCCACGACTCTAGATACGGGACGGGGAGGAGACATCTTTATTAACGCTTCCCAATCGGTGCAAGTGAGTGGAAAAACCAGAGATAGTCAGTTCCCCCCTACTGGCATAGCGACAGCGTCTGGGGATCGGTTACTTACATCTTTGTACCCATTTAACCCGACAGCCGCAGCGGGAAATCTCAGTTTGACCACAGGAAAGTTAATTGTCCAGAATGGGGCAACTGTGAATGTCGAGAGTATTGGGGTGGGAAATGCAGGTACAATTAACGTTGTAGCAGACGCGATCGCCCTTAGCAACCAAGGTAGCATTAATGCCTCTACTGGCTCTGGTGCAGGGGGAAATATTAACCTACGGGCGCAAGACATACGGTTGCGCGGTGGTAGCCGGATTAGAACCGATGCGGATAGTTCTATTGGCGGTAACATCAATATTAATACCGATACCTTATTGGCTTGGGAAAATAGCGATATCACCGCCAATGCTAGAGCAGGTTCTGGCGGGAGAGTTAGCATCACCGCACAAGGAATCTTTGGCACTCAGTTTCGGAATAAACTGACACCAAAAAGTGACATCACCGCCACATCTAACCTCAGTCCTCAGTTCAATGGAACAGTGGAACTCGATACCGGGGAGATTAACCCGGCTCAAGGATTAGTTCAGTTACCAGAAAATTTTACACAAGCGAGCGATGGGCGAAGCTCCGCCGGGTACGGCGATCGCATTGCCACTGGCTGTCCGGCAGATCAAGGAAACTACTTTATAATCACCGGACGAGGCGGCTTACCGGAAGACCCCAGACAGACGCTCAGAGGTCAGATTATTCTGCAGGATTTACGTCTCACAAGTGGTAGTAAACTCATTGAGGAGCAGGGGAGGATTTCTCAATCTCAGTTGATAGCAAAAAACCAACAACCAGCTTCGCTTGTTGAAGCGACGGGATGGCTGATCAATGCCCAAGGAGAGGTAGAACTGGTGGCAAATACTCCACAAGTTAAGCGCAGCTTTGGGAATGATGAAATTGATTGTGGTAATTGAACTCTCCACGCTATGAAAAACGTGGATTCTAGGTAGCCAAAGTTTCATAGTCGTGGGGAGTGTCAAAAAATCCTCATTATTTCCTCAGTTTTTATATGTATTTTCAACTTGAACAGAATCGGCGGCAGTCCCCACCCGAGCGCCGTCAGGCGGGGTGGGGAAGGATAGCCGGTCAATTAAGGGGGCGTTGAACCCCCTTAATTGACAATTTCCGTATTAACTCACGAAGAACATCTGACTGAGTTCTCTGTGTCAACTGACAAAATTGTTGTAAATGCTCAAATTCTCTGTCTGATATTCGCGTTGTGACTTGTTTCATAGTTTTCAATATGCTTTCACAATGCTACCATGTTGATAACATTAGCAGAGGTCGATATGCTATGGCTACTAAGCGAATTACTTTCCGGCTCTATCCAAATAAAGCTCAAACCAATAAGATGCACTATTGGCGACGACTTCATAAAGATTTGTACAATGCTTGTGTTGAGCATCGCAAAACCTCTTACAAAAAGTTTGGCAAATCGGTTGATTACTTCGACCAACAAAATTGTTTACCAGAGTTCAAAGAGTATTGGGAAGAGTATAAAGAGCTTGGTAGTCATGCATTGCAAGACACTGTTAAGCGCGTTGATTTTGCGTTTAAGCGCTTTTTTAAACTCAAGTCTGGATATCCTAAATTCAAATCAAGTCGTTACTACAAAGGATGGACATATCCTTGTTCATCAGGGTGGAAAGCTTGCACAAATGGAAAAAACGGTTATCTAAAAATATCTAATTTAGGTAACTTAAAAATGCGTGGTCAAGCTAGAGACTGGGGTAAACCTAAAACTTGCACAATTATATTTAAACAAGGGAAATGGTATGCTTCAATCACTGTTGATTGTGTTCCAACCCGTCCCCAAACTGATACAGGTGCTGTTGGTTTAGATTTTGGTACTCACCATGCTATTGCAGATTCTAATGGCAATGTGATTGAGAACCCCAGATTTGTTAAAGTTGCTCAAACCAAAATTAATCAAATAGCTAAAACCAGTCGTAGAAAAAGACCTCCGAGTAGAGGCGTTAAAGCTTCACGACGTTGGAGAAAAGCTTCGGAATCAGTAGCCAAAATACAATCCTTAGTTGCCAGACAAAGGCAAGATTGGCAACATAAAGTCTCTACACAAATAGTTAGCTGTAATAGCTTGGTAGCGACTGAGAAGTTAAACCTTAAAGGGATGACTCGCAAGTCTAAAGGCAAGAATAAACGTCAAAAGTCAGGACTTAATCGTTCGTTGCTTGACGTGGGAATTGGCAACCTTAAAGAGTTAATCAAGTACAAAATCACCGAAGCTGGTGGTTTTTATATCGAGATTCCCACGGTCAAAGTTAAGCCATCTCAGACTTGCCCGAATTGTGGTCATCAAAAGAAGAAAACACTAGCAGAAAGAGTACATTATTGCGAAAAATGCGACTATCAATGCGATAGGGATGTAGCAGCAGCAATGGTAATGCTCAACTATGCAAGGGGGCAGGAACTGTCCTCTACAGATGCTTCGGAGTCAACCTCTACAGGAGTGCGGAAGCTTCAAGCAAGTTGCTCAAGTGAAGCGTCAGAAACGCACAACGAGCGCGTAGCGGATATGCGTAGTTCATTGTTCTCATTGAGATGAACTCATGCATCTTAAAAAGAGTTCAAACCGAACATTGGGCTGAAGGTACATAATCAATTTTTTGGCGTAAGTTGTAGCGACGGTAGAATGTGAAACCCTATCACCACCTAGTCTTAGCACTGCTGACTTTTTTACTGGTGATCACAGTTTTACCAGCGACAGCAGAGTTGAATTCAAAATTTAAAATACCTTACGCGAAGGGCTACGCCGCAGAAAATTCAAGAAGTACAACGAAATACGAGATACAAAATACGAATTCTCCAGTTACCCTACTCGAACAAGGAAAGCAACTTTACGATGCGGGGCGGTTTGCAGAGGCTGCACAAGTGTGGGAACAGGCGGCTCTTGCATTTGAGCAAAGGGGAGAACGGCAAAATCAAGCCATCAGCTACAACTATCTTGCGATTGTGTATCAAGACTTGGGACAGTGGAAGGCAGCACAAAAAGCCAGTACCCAAGCTCTCAACCTCTTGCCAAGTACTGATGCTCCTTTGCTTTACGCTCAAGTTCTCAACACTCAAGGCAGTATCGAGCTAAATACAGGTCATGCGGAAACCGCCTTGGAAACATGGAAACAGGCAGAGAAGCGTTATCGTTCGCTCAAGGATGTGACGGGAATTGTTCTTAGCCAAATTAACCAAGCTCAAGCACTGCAAACCTTGGGACTCTATCGAAGAGCCCGAAGTATACTAGAGCAAGTCAATCAAGACCTCGCTGGCTTGCCTGACTCCTTGCTTAAAGCCAGACAATTGCTGAGTTTGGGTGTGACTTTGCAAGTTGTGGGAGATTTGCAAAACTCTCAAACCGTTTTAAGCGAGAGTTTAACCATTGCCAAACGGCTAAATTCGACACCAGATATCGGAGAAACCCTCTTTAGATTGGGGAACACTGCTAGGGCAATAGGGGATTTTCAGGCTGCATTAGCATTTTATCAACAAGCAACAAACACAAGCAAAAATCCGCGCACCCAGTTAGAGGCTCAACTTAATCAACTTAGTCTTTTGGTGACAACAAAGCAACAACAAGCAGCGCTGTCACTACTTCCTCAAATTCAAGCGCGTCTTTTTAACCTTCCTCCTAGTCATGCTGTTGTCTACGCTCAGGTGAATTTAGCAGAAAGCTTGACAAAGTTGTCAATAGTTCTTAATAAAAAACAAAACACAAAGGATATTTCTCAAATATTAGTTCGGGCAGTGCAACAGGCGAGAGAATTAAAAGACTCCAGGGGAGAATCTTACGCGTTGGGACAACTGGGGCATTTGTACGAACAAACTCAACAATGGTCAGAAGCACTGATACTCACACAACAAGCACTTGTTCTGGCTGAGAAAATACAGGCAACAGATATTGCAGCAACTTGGTACTGGCAACAAGGGCGAATTCTCAAGGCACAAGGCAACACAACAGCAGCTATTGCAGCTTATGACCAGGCTGTCAATACTTTACAAACCCTGCGTCAGGACTTAGTGGGAGTAAATCCTGCTGTGCAGTTTTCTTTCCGAGACGAGGTTGAACCTGTCTATCGCCAGTTGGTGCAATTGCTGTTGCAAAATGTAGACAGCTTACCTGAAACGAACAAGCAACAACGCCTCCAACGCTCTCGGGAAGTGATTGAGGCGTTGCAACTGGCTGAGTTAGAAAACTTCTTCCGGGAAGCTTGCGTAACTTATAAACCCAGAGCGATCGAGACAATTGACCCAACAGCAGCTGTTATCTATCCTATCGTGCTTGACCAACGGTTAGAAGTGGTTTTCTCCCTCCCCGGACAGTCATTGCAACATTACGGAATCAAGATTTCACCACAAGAAACAGCGAGAGTGTTTGCACAATTGCGTCAGTCTTTGAACCCTGTTTTTTTGCCGAACGAGGTGTTACCACCCGCGCAACAAGTCTATGATTGGCTGGTGCGTCCTATCTCAGCAGATTTAGAGCGTCACTCAATTAAAACGTTGGTATTTGTCCTCGATGATTTTTTACGCAGTCTGCCGATGGCAGTTCTCCACGATGGTCAGCAGTATTTGGTAGAGCGGTATAATATTGCCTTGGCTCCAGGATTGCAGCTTTTAGATTCGCGTGTGTCTGCTCAACAACTCAAAACTTTGGCTGGGGGTTTATCTGAGGCACGTCAAGGCTTTTCTGCTTTACCTGGCGTCGAAACAGAGATTCAACAAATTGCTGCTACCCTCTCAACAAAAGTCTTACTCAACGAAAAGTTTACTCGCCCTAATTTCCTAGAGCGAGTTGAGAACCAACGGTTTTCTGTGGTTCATCTGGCAACCCACGGTCAATTTAGCTCGAAAGCCGAAGACACCTTTCTCCTAACTTGGGACGATCGCATTGATGTCAAAGATTTGGATCGACTGCTTACAGGAGAAGGCAAAAACGGTTCTCTGCGCGATCGCAAACCGATTGAACTCTTAGTTCTCAGTGCTTGTCAGACTGCTAAAGGCGACAACCGAGCTGCTTTAGGACTCGCTGGGGTTGCTGTGCGTTCTGGAGCGAGGAGTACCTTGGCAACGCTTTGGTCAGTACAGGATTTGTCCACTGCTCAACTGATGGCTGAATTTTACCGCCGCTTTACCCAACCTGGCGTCACCAAAGCTGAAGCACTGCGCCACAGCCAACTCTCTTTGTTAAATTCACCTCAGTACAAACATCCTTACTACTGGGCAGCGTTTGTTCTGGTGGGAAATTGGCAGTAATTTTTGCTCGCCTAGTCGTGCTTGGCTATCTGGTCAGAGGTTGGTGACTCGTTGGAAACCCGCTAGTCGGGAGAATCAGACTGCCTGCTTTTTATCCCACTTTTCCTACTTTTTCCACTTTTTTGTCGGATAGAATCCTCAAAATCCCATTTTTTCCCACTTTACTTAAGACTTCAAATCAATATTATGATTGTCTCAGATCTTGCACCTCTCCGTATAACCCTGGACACGAGGAAAAAGCAGGACCATAATGTTACATCTCTTTTCTTGGCTTTTTTCGGTAAGATAAGGGTTTGAGGCTTCGTACTGAGTGCGAAAAATTTATCGATTTGTCTTGGTGCAAGATGTCAGTTGTAAAAATTCAGTTTGATTAAGTATTGATTATTGTTGGGGTCATTATTGAGTATGTACACCTTTGTGCATAAAACTTTAACTCCAGACCCTCAATACCATATTTTGTTTATCCAATATTTATATTGATTGTTGTAAAATTTCTGACGTGATGTTCTATACGGCATTTACTGATGATAGCAAGTGAGTATTTAAAATTGTTAACAATAGGGTTAACCCTAGAACTCTTACTGAGTTTGAGCCTAACTGCAGACGCTCAACCAAAATTAAAAGTAACAAGTGCTGCTTTATTACAAAAAAATACAACTGTATCGCAACAGAATTTTATCCCACCCAAACAAGGGAAACCAAAACAGACCTCTGGTGCAGGTTCACGCAGTGATCTCAAGTGTTCCCAAAAAGAAGGTGCAATTCGACCTCTCATGCCAAAAGAAAACTACGGGTTAACATTGCAGGAGCGCCCAACTATATTCATCCAGATGCCCAAAACATCTGCACGTCAAGTCGTGTTAATGTTTCGAGATGAAACAGGGCAGTTTTACGAAAGAGCATTTTTACCGATCAATTCTCACGATGCAATTGTTGGTTTTACTCTACCCAAGGAAAAGCAACCCTTAGCCGTGAGCAAAAGTTACCAATGGTCTTTAGTGGTTGTCTGTGGAGAAACTGTACAACCAGACGATCCTGTATTTATGGGTTGGGTGCAGAGGGTGCCGAGAACATCTAAGTTGGAGAGCGAACTGAGGCAAAAAAAAACTCCGATTGAGCAAGTGGCATGGTATGGTAAAATGGGCTACTGGTACGATATGCTCAGCACAATTGTGCAAGCAAAGCAATTGAATCCTGACGATGCCAAATTGATAGCCATCTGGCGAGACTTGTTGGAGTCTGAAGGAATAAGTAATTAAGTATAAATCTTTCAAATAATTATGTTAGCGAAGCTCTGTCCAAAGCCGAGCATTACTAATAATCTGCTCAATCAACGCCAAATTTTCTTGGCTTTCAGCTTGCTTAAGATATTCAATGGCAATCTGTCCGACAGCAGGTTGCTCGGTGGAAATCGCAACCAACAACTCTACTGTCTGACGAAGTTGAATTTTTTCTAATTGCCGATTCGTGACCATCGGTAGGGTAATAGCAGCAACCACAAGTCCAATCATCGGGGGGACAGTAGGAATCCACCAAGCCTGTAAAAAGGCAAGGTAGGCAGTTCCCATCAGCCCAACCGCTGCGATCACAATGGCAGTGACTATAGATGTGGGTGACTTGCTCTGCCAACCTAACGCAGCCCCGACTGCAGCCCACAGCAAAACCCAAAGCAACTCAACTGGTTTAGACCAAACCTTTAGCAGTGGTCGCCCTTGCAGGGCAGCATTCAAAATCATGCTAGTGATATTAGCATGGATCGTTACTCCTGCCATTTGTTTAGGGAAATCAAACATCTGGCTGCTGTAAGGTGTTTGAAATAAGTCGTTGAGGCTTTCCGCTGTGGAGCCAATCAGGACGACGCGATCGCGCACCTTTTCTTGTGGTATCTTATGAGCTAACAAATCTGTAAGAGAAAAGGTCTCAAACTGTTTTTGAGTGCCGTAAAAGTTGAGCAAAATTTGAAAACCACCTGCATCAGCCTGGACATAGCCTCCGTCATGGGGTTGAAAGGGAACAAAAACTGCTTTCCCCAGCTGAATGTGGTTACGATTATTGCTTTGGGGTTTGGGGGTGATGCCAAGAGCTTCTAAGTAGCTTAGTGCTAACCGCAAACCCAGATTAAAGTGTAACGAAGAGTCTTCGAGTTGAACGCTAAGCAAGGCGCGACGTAACTTACCATCCCCATCTAAAACCTGATCGGCAAGACCAACCTGACCTAATTGTGCTAAAACTGGGGGCGGCGCAACTTGGTTCCCCACCGCCTTCTTAATGCCAATCAGATTCGGAGTTGTTTTGTACTGTTCTACTAATTCCTGAGAACCAGGTTCCACAGGCAAATCTCGATACAAATCCAGCCCGATCGCTCTGGGTTTAGAGCTTTTTAATGTCTGGATTGCTTGAGCCAACACCCGATCCGGCAGAGGATACTGACCTATTTGCACAATATCTGGCTCGTCAATTGTAATAATGGTAATGCGAGGGTCAACTTCTGCTGCAGGACGTGTCTGAAAAAAGCGATCTAGCATCGTCCACTCCATCCCCTGTAGTAGCCCGGTAAAACGTACAAGAATAACGAAACTAGCAACTCCACAGGCAATGCTGGCAATCCAACGTTTGCCCAAATTTAGTTTTTGGGCGTTTCGTTTCGCGCTTTTGCGTGCGTCAGTCAGTATTTGATTCGCTTGTTGCGCGGCAAATACGGCAAATTCTGCCTTTTCTCGTTCGATTTGTCTTGCTTGTTTTTCTTGTGCTAAATCGGTTTCAACTTTTCGCTTGGCAAGTTCGGTGCTGGCAGCGAGAAAGCGATAATCTAAGTCACTGAGCCTTTTATTTTTTGACCAAGCCAGTGCTTGCTGCAATGTAATTCCGAAAAGAAGCTGCGAGTCATCATGTTGATTGGAAGCAATCCAAGCCTTGAAGCGTTGCGCGTAAGGACGCAAATTATCCATGTGTCTGGCAACCCATTCTGAATTAAAAACTGCTTGATAGATTCGGTTTTTCACCTTCAGGTATCCCTGCTGATTCACAACCAAACCTGACAGAAGCAGTTCAATTTGTTCTCGACTGTCATCGGTTGGCACATCTTCAAGAGCCAGAATTTGTTGATATATGCCAAGTGTTCGACTTGCAATTTGCTCATTCGCAAGCAGGCGATCGCGGATCGTCCGCAAATGTTCCGGCTCATCCTGAGATTCCCACTTCTGGATGATGTATGACCTAACGATACTTTCCACCCAAAATGCTTCGGTACCAGGGGGAATCATCATCGTCCCACTCACTGTATCTTGACTTGAACTGACAACCAACTTACACAGTTTTTGCGTCAGAAATGGTTGTCCTCCTGTCCAAGCTAAAATTTCTTGCAGAATTGCCTGGGCATCACCGCCTTTAACGTCTAATCCATGAGCCAATGGCTGTACTTCGTTTATACTAAAGCCCTTGAGCTCTATCGCTTTACCAATATTAAACGGAGTACGCTTTGGATCTTGAATTAAATCTGATGGTGTTGTCACACCAAAGATGACAAATGTGATGCGCTTGTATTCTGGGTCGATAGCTCTGCGATTATAACAAAACCGAATCAAGGCAAAAAAGTCATCAACAGAAAAATCGAGGCTGAGAATACTATCAACTTCATCAATGAAAATGAACAGTCTTTCCTCAGGAAACTGAACCAGCAGGACTTCGGAAATAAACCGGCTCAGTCTCTGAAGTAAAGAAATATCTTCCTGCTCCCGCCACCAAGCTTTTAAGTTCATTTTCCCAAGCAGCTTGAAACCTAACCATAACTCAGCAATCACTCCCTTGTACCACTGCTCTGGAGTAATATTTTCACAGCCAATATTAGTCATATCTACAGTGGTGCATCTAAACCCATCTTGTTGCAGGCGATGCCGAGTTCTTACCAGAAGTGAGGACTTGCCCATTTGCCGGGAGTTAAGGACATAGCAAAATTCACCCTCCTTCAACGCTTCATAGAGGTGTTCATCAGCTTGTCGTTCTACATAGCTAGGAGCATCAATCGTTAGACTACCGCCGACTTGATATGTGTAACGGTTCATTTGAAAATCTGAAGGTGTCGTAGGCTTGGCATTTTAGCATCCAATTATACTTTTTATTACTTAGTACTGAATCAACTCATTTAGCACTGAATCAACTCATTATGATGCTATCCACAGAAACCACGTTGGAAAGACAAATTCTTCACAACTTTTTACTGGTATAAAATATTAGTTGATAATTTTAGGTTTACGTGTTTATTTTTATCTTCTATAGATTGTATTTGTCAAGTTCATACTTCTTAAAGCTTCTAAATAGTGACGTTTATAAGTCTCCCAGCTATTAGTGTAAAAACGAGTAACCCCAACGGGCTACAGCAGTGCTTTCTTTTGTAGAAATGCCTGCTCACAGACGCTTTCTACAAGTCAACTATTGCTTTGCTCAGAAGTCTTCCCGTTTTCAAAATAATTGAAAATCTAATATTTACGTGGAAAGCTACTCTCAGTCTTTTAGGCAATTGACTTAGTATGATTGTAAATATAACACACAAAATCATCCTTCTCAAGACATAATTATCGCAGGGGCAGGGTAAGTAGACCAATGTTTGTAAAGGGGCTATATTGGTGGCTCTATTTCCCATAGAGCAATTCTTGTCAGACTATAAGCAAAAGTTTATACATACTTTTCTTACCTTTCCTACCATTAACAAAAAATTTCTAAAATCATGTTTAATGAAATTCAAAGATTAACCTACTTTTCTTACTTTTTTCAGATTATTTATTGTCAAATCATGACTTTTCTGGGTTAATTATATAAAAGTATAAATGATAGATTAAAGATTTTAAAAAATATAAAGTGATTGCCAAATAAATCTACAGTGCTATATGATGATTCACAGGAATTACTACTTGCCAAAAAAAATACTGATGCTGTATCATGACCGCAAGCACTACTAAATTTAAGAGAATGTTTGGGAATATGTCGTGCAAACCATCTCCCAACGCAACACTTTGTTTGAGGTAATTTGAGAAATCAAATTTTAGCTTTTATAGAGCGTAAGGATGCCAACTCTTAGTTTAGACACTTACAGCGTCCGGATTTTTAAACTGTTGTTGACTAGCCACACATCTGTATGTAAATTAAATAGCATGTAAATGAAATAGCTAATTGTTGAGTTTTCTTTGTTTGTGGTCATTGGTCACCAATATCTCAAATGTTCATCGCATAAGCTTTTATGGGCTTTAGCCCTACCTAAGATTTGTAGCGTAACCATAGAATAAGCGCTGTCAATAGCTAATGGTTGAGGCGTAAAGTTACGCATTGATGGTTCTTTTGCTCTCAGTCCTTTCGTTTATTGTCTACGGATACTCAAACTGAGGCACAACTTGAGATGAAGTGTTTTCTACAGATAGCTTTGTGTTACAGGAGATTTGAAAGATTAAACCTCTTACAAAAATATATGAATCCTGAGGGTAAAACATAGAATCCAGCAGAAATTCAGCAATTCTGATTTCTGAGTTATGATGACTTTGCTTGTGTAAGGATTCTCAAACTCTTGTCTGTTAACGATGTATTAAACGACAATTGAATAAATAGAATAAATAATTGTTCAGGCGCTTTCTTTGGGCTTCGATGGTCTTTTTGATCTCAGTCCCGCCAACGAAACCTTCTTGTTATCTGTGGTGTATTTATCAATGAGGGAGGTTGAATTGCACAGAAGGTGTGACCGAAATCGAAAACGTTCAAAACGACGCGCTATTTACTGTCCGATTCATGGATGCTATCTCGATAGTGTCAGTCAAAAATATTCATTGTTTGCTAATCGCACCGCACCACTGCAGCCAGGAGGACTCAGTAAACACAATGTCCTCATATTGGTAGAAACTGAAACCGCAGTTGATTTAGAAAGTGCATGGTTGGAAGCATTCTGGTGCGATCGCTGCCAAGAAACGAAATGGTATCACGTTCAAAAGAGCGTTAGCAAAGGGGCTCAAGAGAAGGTTTGCACTTATCAGGTGTCGCTAGCACCACGAAAAATTTGGCAGCAAGCAGTGGGAGTCATTCATCCCGATGGAAATCCTTCTGTAGGAGAATTTACTCGCAGACATGCAAAGAGGCTTGACTACGGAGCTTGCAAAGATTTCCCGTTTGAAAGTTGAACGGCGTTGCAGCCGACATTCGTCACAAAACCCATCTAGTTTACCAAGGAGAACTAAGTTATGAATCAACTCTTAGAGGAAATTTATTCAACCAAATCTGTTAAGGATGGTCAAGGAAACTCAATAAATCCTTTTCCTACCGCTACTCCTTATGATATTGGCACGATTCTCAATGAGCTTATCCAAAAAAACAATCTGGAAAGAACGCTAGAAATAGGCATGGCTTATGGCTTGTCTACTCTGTTTATTTGTCAAGCACATCATGACAAAGGTAGAGGAATTCATACTGCCATTGATCCAATGCAAAATAGCGTCTGGAAATCCATTGGATTACTGAATGTTGAAAGAGCGGGTTTTGCAGACAAAGTACGATTTTTAGAGGCTTGTTCTGACGAAGCTTTACCTCAACTTGTAGCCAAAGGAGAAAAACTTGATTTTGCGTTCATTGATGGGTCACATCATTTCGATTACACTTTGGTAGATTTCTTCTACGTTGACAAATTGTTAGAGGTAGGCGGGTATGTCGTTTTTGATGATATATGGATGCCTGGAATTAGAAAACTTGTGTCTTATATCTTAAGAAACAGGGATTATCAGTTGACGAAGGTTGATACCAAAGCCAGTATTTGGCAAGGTTTAACAAAATCTACAAAACGTTTTCTTCAGAATCCCTTTGAACGAGAATACGGAGGAATAAAATTTATTTTCAATAATATTTGTGTCCTCAAGAAAATCTCTGAAGATAACCGTCACTGGGATTATCATCGTTCATTCTAAATCTTTTGTGTGGAATCCTGTCAACAATACTAAGCATATCGGCTAATGTCAAAAACTCCTTTCATCAGGTGTGTACTCTACTGGAATCCTATTCACGATACTAAGCATATGTACTCTAACTTACAAATGCTAGTGTTAACCATGTTCCCCTCCCAATGTATTTTGGAGGGGATTCTATTATGTAATCACCTGTTAGTCACTGATTAGCAACTTGGGTGAAAAAGTCAAATATTCTTGGTTTTAGTTGCCTTTATTTATATGTTTAAAAACTCGTCAATGAGCAGACGTCGTTTGTTATACATGGGTGTATCAGGTGTGGCAGGGGCGATCGCTCTTGCAGTGGCAAAAGATAGATTACTAATGTACCCTAGCCAAGCGGTTAACAACCTAACAAGAGATTTTAAAGTTGCTGGGCAAACTTCTTTAAAGGGGCGTGCTACGGCTAAGGGATTAATTTATGGAGCAGCATCTGGGCAAGATTTTCTTGCCTCAGACAAAGCATTACAAGCTAGTATTGTTCGGGAGTGCGGCATTTTGGTGCCGGAAAACGAGCTTAAGTGGCAATTTTTACGCCCTCGTCCAGACGTATTTGACTTTAGCAGATCAGATTGGCTTGCTCAATTTGCCCGCACTCACAAAATGCTTTTTCGAGGACATACTTTAGTTTGGTATCAGCAGTTACCTGAGTGGTTTAAGGAAGTTGTTAACCGCCAGAATGCGGAAAAATTTTTCGTGGAACATATAACAACTGTGACTAAACGCTACGCTGGTCAAATGCATTCTTGGGATGTCGTCAACGAGGCAATTGAACCAGATGATCGACAAAAAGCAGGCTTGCGAAAAAGTCCGTGGCTCGAGTTTTTAGGTCCAGATTACATAGAGCTTGCCTATCGCCTTGCAGCTCAAGCGGACCCGAAAGCTATGTTAGTCTACAACGAAAACGCGCTGGAGTATAGCGGTCGCAAAGAAGAAGTCAAAAGAACCGCTGTTCTGAAACTATTAGAACGTTTGAAATCTAGAGGAACACCGATTCATGCCCTTGGTATCCAATCTCACCTAGTTGCTCAAGAAGGTGCGTTAAATGCCAAAAAACTACGGACTTTTCTCTCTGATGTGGCTAGTCTTGGTCTCAAAATTCTGATTACCGAACTAGATGTAACGGATCAAAAATTACCTTTAGATCCTGCTGTTCGCGATCGCATTGTCGCCAGTGTATACGAAGACTATCTTTCGGTGGTGCTAGATGAAAAAGCTGTGATTGCGGTATTAAATTGGGGATTGAGCGATAGACACACCTGGCTTTCAACGTTTACTCCCCGCTCAGATGGTGCGCCAGTACGTCCTTTGCCACTAGATTCAAGCTTCAAACCCAAGTTGGCATGGAATGCTATGGCAAGAGCGTTTGATCAAGCTCGCAAACGTTGACCTTAGAACCTTCTCAAGTCATCGAGCTTTTCTTTGTTGCAGAATTGAAAACTTATTGCTAATTCGACTCAAATTATGGAAAACATGCTTGCCAATAAGATTGCAGTGATTCGGCTCAAACGTTCTTTAAATGCCGCTAATGCATTGGACTTTGAGCGGGAACTGACAACAGCCATAATGCAAAATGATTGTGCCACCTTATTAATAGATTTAGAGCAAGTAGAATCCTTGGACAGTGCCGGATTGATGGCTTTAGTATCAGGGCTGAAATTGGCTCAGCGATTAGGACGGAGTTTGAGTCTTTGCTCTGTGTCGCCCACAATGAAAATTATTTTTGAAGTTACCCAACTTGATACAGTGTTTGACATATTTGAATGCCAATCTGCATTTACACGTACTTACTCCCGTTCATGTTTAAGTACCTGAGAACCGCTTTCCAAAAAAATGGTGTTTCTTTTTTAGCAGTTGTGTAGAAAATCTTTGGAGGAACTCTCTAAATGAACAAATTTGATGAGATAGTTTTACTGGGAACTAGGTTTCATAAACTCAAAGTTAATCAACTCATTGATTACGCTGTCAACGCGGCAAAACTTGAGAGGAAAACCACCATATGTCACGTAAATATTCGGGGAATGAATTTTGCCTACGAACTGCCTTGGTATAGAGATTTTCTCAATAAATCTGATTTAGTCTTTTGCGATGGATTTGGTGTTTTAGTAGGAGCAAAACTCTGCGGCTGCAGCGCAGATTCATCTCATCGCATGACGTGTCCAGATTACATTGAGGATTTTGCCAAAGCTTGCGAGCGGGAAAATGTTTCCTTGTTCCTGCTTGCTGGCGAGCCAGGTACCGTAGATAAAGCGATCGCTAAGCTGAAAGTGGTTGCACCAAATTTAAAAGTGAAAGGACATCACGGTTATTTTGACAAGTCTGGTGAGGAAAATGAATTTGTTATCCAAGAAATCAATAAATTTAAGCCAGATATTTTGTATATTGGCTTTGGTATGCCGTTACAAGAACGTTGGATTCTAAATAATGCAGAGAAAATAGAAACAAAAGTGTTTTTGCCTCTAGGTGCATGTCTTGATTTTTATAGTGGCAACGTCAACAGAGGTCCACGTTGGATGACCAATTGCGGACTAGAGTGGTTAACACGGTTGGTTACAGAACCACAACGCCTGTGGCATCGTTATGTGGTTGGCAATCCGCTGTTTTTTTATCGGGTTCTACAGGAACGGTTTACAAAACTTTTAAGAAAGCGCTCTCGACCATCATCACAATACTAAGCGTCCCTTGCCATTGGACTTATATCTAAGTTCAGTTCGTATCGAATGTTATGGCAAGCGTATATTCCATAGTGTTTCCACATAGACTGTAACTCCGTAACTACCTGTAGTTAGTGACAAGGCAGTAAATCCCGCAAATGTAGTTAACAGTGTAAATACAGGGGTAATAAGAATCGTGACATCTCAATCTTTATTAGTTTCAGGGTTTAAACCAGATTTAAGGTCAGCAAGTGGCACAAGGATACAGAAAGGATTAACTAGCAAATTTCTGCGGGTAGGAACACTTATCTCGCTAGATGTCATTTCTCTGACCTTAGCATGGAAGTTGGCAGTATTTCATGGCACTCCATTAGATTCGCCTTGGACACAAAAAGCCTCTTTTCTACTGCTCATCTTGACAGTAGAAATAGGCATGATAGCAACCAAAGGACTCTATAAATCAGGTGCACATCGTCGTAACTATCCTGGTTTGATTAAAGCAGTTACGCTGTCAGAAGTTCTACTGTTGCTCATTGCCTTTCTCTACGAGCCAGATAGCTATGTCTCGCGCTCAACTTTTCTACTGTTTTGGGTGTTGTCTGTAGTTTTCGTTTGTACCTCTCACTTCGTCTGTGATATAGGCACAAGAGTGCTTCGTAGTAAAGGAGCAATTCGCCATCCCGTTTTTCTGATTACGGATCTCGAAGACAAAGAAAGCCATATTCGGTTAATAGAGAAAGAGAATTGCTACACGGTACAGGGAATTGCTGACTCTAGCACTTTGGATCGGATGAACCGAGAGGCAACCTTTGAATATCTACGCACACAGGGTATAGAAGAGGCTTTTGTTTCTTGGAATGCCATTAAGAACCGTTTATATGTTTGCTGGGGTTTCCAAACAGCTGGCATTACCCTACGAATACTGCCAATTCAGAGTGAAGTTCATCACCCTAAATCAGCCGTATTTTGGATGATTGGTGAAGTCCCTTGCATGACAATACCAGCACCAATCATCGCAGGCGGCGATTTTTGGGTAAAGCGGAGTTTTGACCTTTGTGGTTCGATTGTTCTGTTACTCCTGCTGTCTCCTGTCTATCTGGTGATAGCTACACTCATTAAGTTAGATTCTTCTGGACCAGTGTTCTTCCGACAAAATCGAATTGGTCTGCATGGTAAGAGTTTCAAGATTTGGAAATTCCGCACGATGGTTACTAACGCCGAAAAGTTGCAGGCGGCGCTAGAAGCAAAGAATGAAATCAAGGATGGGGTTCTCTTTAAAATGAAAGACGACCCTCGGATCACACGGATAGGCAAATTCCTGCGCCGTTACAGTCTGGACGAATTGCCACAACTGTTTAATGTTGTCCTTGGAGAGATGAGTTTGGTTGGTCCGCGTCCTCTCCCTATGAGGGACGTAGAAAGGTTCAAGACAAAGCACTTTATTCGGCAAGAAGTTCTGCCTGGTATTACCGGATTGTGGCAGGTTTCTGGTCGCTCCGATATCGAGAATTTTGAAGATGGGGTGAAATTAGATATCGGTTACATAGAAAATTGGTCTGTGTGGCTGGATCTGCAAATTTTGCTGAAAACTGTCAAGGTTGTCCTTGGTAAGACAGGTGCCTACTAAGTAGCTTAAGCAGGAAATTTCTACAAGGCGACTTGTAGAAGCCCCACCCTCAGCCGACAGGCAGGGTGGGGGTCACCTATAGGAGACATAATTTGCTTTAGCAATCCTAAATCATAAGCCCTACGGGCATGTTACGCGTTGGCGCAGCCTGTCCGCAGGACTTACGTAAAATTCTCTCTTCTCTTGGCGCTCTAGCCTACGGCACGCTGCTTTGCGTCTAAGCCTCAGGAGCGGTTGATAATTTTTACCTATCAAATAGGAGTGCTATATAAGCGCTTAAGTGCTGACTACAAACTTTTTTTGAGACTGATAACGCTATAAAATAATGCAAAATTGTATTAATTTTAACAGATATTTAAAATGAAAGTTGCTCTTTCTTTGCATATCAATTTTACAGGAACTATTCGTGACTAAACTAATTTGAATCTCAGTTATACAAGTCTTGGCTTACAAAACATACTTTTCTTACTTTTCCTACATCAGCAAATCCGCAAGCTTTACATTTTGTTGAAAAAAATTTTTTCTTTATACTTGAAATTACTGGCAATTAAAGTTATATTTAACTTCGTCAGTAGGCAATTTCAACAACTGAAGATTGTTAAAAATGAGATTGTGCCTAGAGCAAAATGCTTCTGATGAAAGCATAATTTATAGCTAGTACGCACTCATTTGACCAGTGTTTTGTAGTTCTCAAAAATTGAAGTATAAACAGGGTTAAAAAAATATGCAAGTTTGTGCATTTACCAAAATCAGTAAAAACGGCAGGCAAGATCGTAAACCAAACAGTTCTTGTGAATTTGATTGAGTAAGTAAAATGAGCATCACTCGAAGCACTTACTAGTACATGACGTTTGACTTATTACCTTCGCTTTTGACTTCCGCCCTGCGGTACTAGCCAGTTACTTCATCAGTCAAACCACATGAGACATATCTTGAAACTCTAGATCAATCCAAGGCTTGTATACGCGAAGGGAGCGGAAAGCGCTCACGTAGTGGATGGAGTAAGATTGCAAAAATACTTGAATTGTCTTGTTGAGTGCGCCTACTGTGGAGGCACGCTAGTACAATAGTAGCATTATGTTTAAAGCAATAAAAATCAATTTCAATTTGTTAAAAGATAGCCGATGCTATGAAGCTAAGATATTCATATCAAATTTCATTTTTGGCTCCAATTTCGTAAGGAACTACGGCTAGGAAAGTTGTATGGAGACTAAAGGCTATCAAGAAGAAATAGATATTCAAAAATATTGGCTTGTTCTGAAACGCCGTTGGCCAATTGTGGCAGGAGTTGTTCTAGCTTCCATAGGATTAACGACGTTTGCGGTGTTCCTGCAAAAACCTGAATATCAGGCGACTGGAATGCTTCTTTTTAAATCAGATCGAACCTCATCGCTTACAAAAGTAGGAGAAAAGATAGGGGATCTTGAATCCTTAATGCGCGAGGGGAATCCGCTAGAAACGCAAGCTGTCATCTTGCAATCTCAGCCGATTTTAGAAGAAGTCATCAACACCCTAAGGTTAAAAGATAAAAAAGGGAATACTCTTGAGCCAGAGTCACTAAAAATCAAGGTTGAACCAATTGTAGGCACAGACGTACTGAAGGTTTCCTACATTTCAGAAAACCCTGAATTGGCGGCATCAGTAGTCAATCAGCTGATGAAATCCTATGTTGCAAACAACATTCAGTCCAATCGAGTTCAAGTCTTTGCCGCAGGTGAATTTATTAAAAAGCAATTGCCATACGCTCGGGCAGAATTAGATCGCTCAGCAGAGGCATTACGTCAGTTTAAAATTCAGTATAAAATCATCCAGCTTCCAGAAGAGGCGAGCGCTGCTGTTCAAAATCTTGGTCAGATAGATCAGGAAATAAATCAAGCGCGGGCTGCGCTAGCAGATGTGAGCGCTCAGGAAGCAAAAATGAACAGTCAATTAAATTTGGCTGGAGATCAGGCTGTGGAAGTGACTTCCATAAGTCAGATACCTGGTGTACAGGAAGTCTTAGGCGAGTTACAAAAGGTGCAAACTAAGCTAGCAAATGAAAAAGCACGCTACACCAGTGAACATCCAGACATTGCTGAGTTAAAAAATCAAGAAGTCACTTTAAATGCTTTATTACAGCAGCGGATTGAGCAGGTTTTAGGAACTAAAGGAATAAAGCAGGTTTTAGGAACTCAACAAAACGTTCCCCCTGGTAAATTACAGGTAGGGAAAATTAAGGAAAATCTGACAAGCGAATTTGCAAGAATACAAGCGCAACGCCAAGGTTTGGAAAGCAAAATACAAGCTTTGTCTAACATCCAAGCCAGTTATAAGCAAAGGCTTGCGATGATGCCAAATTTGGAGAAAAAGCAAGGAGATTTTGAGCGAAAGTTATCTATCTCGAAAAAGAACTATGAAAACCTTGTAACCAGACTACAGGAAATCGAAGTCGCAGAAAAGCAAACCGTTGGCAATGCTAAAGAGATTCAACCTGCCAAGGTTCCCAAAAAACCAGTTCTCTCCAAACTCGTACTGCTTTTAGTAGGAGGTGGCGTATTTGTTGGGTTGCTGCTTGGTGTTGCTGCTGCGTTTTTTGTAGATCTAGTAGACAGATCGTTGAAAACAGTTAAGGAAGCCGAGACATTTTTTGGGTATACAATGCTTGGGCTAATTCCCAAGTTTGAATCCAATAGCACATCTGCTCCTACGAAATTGATGTCAGAAGGAGTCTCTGCTCGAGTTATTGTCGCAACTTCTCCTCGTTCGGTGATTCATGAAGCTTATCAAATGCTTCAGGCAAACCTCAAGTTCATTAGCCATAAAAAAGTTCGCACAATTGTGGTAACGAGTTCTGTAGCTGGGGAAGGGAAATCAGAAGTTTCTGCTAATTTAGCTGCGGTACTGGCTCAAGCGGGACGACGAGTTCTGCTAGTCGATGCAGATATGCGTAAACCAACGCAACATCATTTGTGGGGTGTGATCAACTCAGTCGGTTTAAGTAACATGATTGTTTGTCAGGCTGAATTTCCCCAAGGTGTGCAAACAGTTACACAACACCTGTCTGTCCTTACAGCTGGAGTCGTACCTCCCAACCCCTTGGCTTTGATTGACTCTGATCGCATGGCTTCTCTCATTAAGATTTTCTCTGACAAATACGACTACATCGTATTTGATACTCCTCCTTTAGTTGGGACAGCTGATGCAGCAGTTTTAGGAAAAATGGCAGATGGAGTTTTGCTAGTCGTTCGACCAGGTGTTGTGGATTCAGCAAGCGCTACCGCAGCAAAATCCCTGCTAGAACGTTCTGACGCTAACATTTTGGGAATGATTGCCAACGCTGTCAACGTGAAACACGAACCTGACAGCTACTTTTACTATTCCACCAGCCCTCGAGTGGGACAGAGTGTGGTAGAAACTGAAGTGGGGACTGAACAATGGACGCACAAATAGATCTGACCATAAACAAGATCGATTCAGAACTGGTCTCTAAAAAAACTGTCGTATTTAGAGAGCGATCGCACTGCATCAGCTGTGAGTCCTCCAAGCTATATCCCGTTTGGCAGGGGCGATTTACTGATCAACCCACTCGCTCTTTTATTGAGAGGTGTCACTACAGCCAAGATGTTATAGCCTTGCTAGGAGAGGAAACCTTTTCCTTGGTACATTGTGAGAACTGTGGCATGGTTTTCCACCAGCGGATTCTCACACCAGAATGGTTAAACTTGCTGTATAGCCAGTGGATTAATGATGCCCAAATCGAACACATGGAAGCGGAGTATCAAACAGGTAACGACCGAGAGATTCTGTTTGAACGTGGGCGACAATGTATGAAGCATCTGTTGCGACTGCAAAAGCTTCTGTTGCCAAATACAACAGAGCGATGTCGCGTTCTAGACTATGGCTGTGGTGATGGATACTTCCTGGCTCTAGCCAAGCTTTTTGGTTTTGGCGCTTACGGGATTGATTTCAGCAGTGTCCGTAACGAAAGAGCGGCAAAAATGGGCATCGCTATTTTCAACAACTTGGAAAGTCTGGAGTCTTATCAGATTGGTAGGATGCATGCTGTAACACTTTTTCAAGTATTAGAGCATCTTGAAGATCCACTAGCAGTCCTAAGCAAAATTGCAAACACAATGGAAGATGGCGGAATTTTAATTGTGGAAGTTCCTGATTGCCGAGGAATTAGCCAACCTCAAAATTTTTCAGAGTTTCATGCTGTTCACCCACTTGAACATATTAATGCCTTTACCTCCATCACCTTAAAGAGAATGTGCGAGCAAGTTGGATTTGTTTCTATTAGACGTATCCCTGCTCAGGTGACAACCAGCTTCCTAGATACCGTCCGAACAGAAGTTAGTCGTTTTATACAGCCAAATCGAACTGCTCAGTATTTTAGGCTGCACAAAAGCTATTGATTCTCGCCTTATATTTTGGGAATCAAAGAATAACGCTTTGAACCTAAGGTTGGAGCCTAGCAGCTAGTTTTACTCTTCCAACCCTTTCACCGGGCTGGATGTCGCAGAAACTCAAACGGGGACTCAACAATGGATGCACAAATAGACTTGAAGGCAAATACAAACCAAGGGAAAGCTTCTACCTTAGATCTGTGGCAACAAATCAAAGAAGATTGGATTGCCCATGGACGCGATTGGAGTAAGCCTGGATTCCGTGCTGTCGCAATTCACCGTTTTGGAGTTTGGCGCAAGAAGATTAAGCCCAAACTCTTACAAGCGCCTTTCAGCCTTTTCTATGGAATGCTATATCGCAAGGTTCGCAATACGTACGGAATTGAACTGCCTTACACTGTCCAGCTTGGTCGCCGTGTGGTGATTCAACATCAAGGAGCAATAGTTATTCACTCACACTGCTGTGTTGGCGACGATTGTATTATACGCCAAGGGGTGACTTTAGGAATGCGTTACCTAGATCGTCCGATGGATGCGCCCAAGCTAGGTAAACGTGTCGATGTTGGTGCTGGCGCACAGATATTAGGCAAGGTCACGATTGGAGATAACGCAAGCATCGGTGCTAATGCTGTGGTTCTGTCCGATGTTCCAGCAGGAGCAACGGCAGTTGGGATACCTGCAAGAATCATTCCTTCTTCAAAAGTCTGATAACAATGCTCTGGTATTGAGGTAACAATGCTATGTCAATTAACCAGTTTGTGGCTTCGTGTATTAATGTTGTGCTGTTAATTAGCGCATCAGGTCTATTTATTGTTTGTCTATTTTTTCTTATTGAATGTACTGCGGCTTTGTTTGCGAAAGCTTCGACTCGTGGAGCTGACCGCAAAAATGCTAAAGTCACTGTCTTAGTGCCAGCACACAATGAAGAGATTGTCATCGGTTCAACTCTCAAAACACTCACCTCTGCATTGAAAGAACAAGACCGTTTGGTTGTGATTGCTGACAATTGTAGTGATGCGACAGCTCAGATTGCTCGTACAATGGGTGCGACAGTGATCGAGCGTCAGAACCTCGAGCAAAGAGGCAAGGGATACGCCTTAGACTATGGCTTACAGTTTATCGAGTCAGATCCTCCTGATGTGGTTGTGATTGTTGATGCTGACTGTACAGTTTATCCAGGTGCAATTGAGCAGCTAACTCAGTGTGCGATCGCTACACAGCGACCTGTCCAAGCAACCTACTTGATGCTCAGACCCAAAAACTCTCAATCGTCAAAAGACTTCGTTTCCCAATTTTCCAACATCGTTAGGAATCTGGTTCGTCCCCATGGATTAGCCCGCTTGGGAATGTCCTGCCCGTTGCTTGGCACAGGTATGGCTTTCCCTTGGTCGGTCATTCGATCAGTAAGTTTAGCCAACGGTCACCTCCTTGAAGATTTGAAACTAGGCTTGGATTTGACTATAGCTGGACACAGACCAGTGTTTTGCCCAGAAGCAAAAGTCACTGGGTATTTGCCGCAGCAGTCGCAGGCTGCTAAAAGTCAGAGAACCCGTTGGGAACATGGTCATTTACAAATCATGCAGAGTTATGTCCCTACCCTGCTCAAAGAAGCAGTTTATCAAAAAAGGTTCGACTTGTTGGTGAGCATTCTGGATTTGTGTGTGCCACCTTTATCTCTGCTTGTTGTTATTTGGTTAGGACTGATGGCAATGACATTGCTGTTTGCAGTCTTGGGAGTGTCATGGATACCAGCAGCTATTGTAGCTACAGCGGGACTTTGTTTCCTCATGACAATTATGACAGCTTGGGCTAAATTTGCTCGCCAAGACCTTCCTCTGTTGCAACTTTTAAGTGTTCCTTTTTATGTTCTTTGGAAAATTCCAGTTTATCTCAAGTTTTTAGTGAAACCTCAAAGCGTGTGGGTTCGTACCCAAAGGGACAAAATATAGTAAAACAATGTTTAGCCGAATTAACCTTTCTCTTTCTAAGGTCAATCTATGAAAAAGAAAACTCTAAGTAATTTTTTAAGACTTGCCGAGAAAGGTTTTATTATTTTAGGCTTAAGTTTCTTTTCAGGAGTATTTGGTGTACACTCTTTGGGTGCTGTGCTTCCAAAAGCCGTTGTCACATTAGTCAGATTCTTTGTTTGGGGAATCTCAACTATTCTCGTTTGTCTCTTCTGGAAAAGTACAATAATGACAGCCAGTCGAGATAAATTACTGTGTTTATTAACGGTATTAGCCCTGGTATCATTTCTATGGTCAGAATATCCAGACTTTACATTGTTTAATGCCAGAGATGTCTTGATGATGACCTCTTTTGGCTTATATTTTGCCACACGATTTAGCTTGAAAGAGCAGGTACAACTTGTTGCCTGTACTTTCTTTATAGGGAGTTTATTGAGTACGATTCTTGCCATTGGATTACCTTCCGTTGGGATACATCAAGCAGATGGAATAGAATCTCATCCAGGAGCATGGAAAGGAGCATACGGACACAAAAATGGTCTTGGCAGCATGATGGTTTTAAGCGCATTAACTTTTCTTGCCTTGCCAAAAGAAAATTCAAAAATATATAAGTGGGGTGGTTTGAGCTTGTCGCTGGTCTTGATGCTACTTTCAACTTCAAAAACTTCTCTTGTTCTCTCCATTTTGCTGATATTATTAATGATGTTCTATAAAAACTATCGGTGGCAGGGAAAGATAAGCGTAATTTTCATAGATATTGGAATTCTGATTCTGGGATGTGTTGCTCTACTTATTTTCACTTATTGGGTAGAACTCTTAACTGGTTTAGGAAGAGACCCCACTTTAACTGGACGGACGCCCCTGTGGGGTGCTGCACTAGCTAGATTAATCGAAAGACCATTGTTGGGTTATGGTTATGCTGCATTCTGGGCACCTAAAAGTAAGTATGCAATTGAAGCAGGTCATGCAATAGGGTCTGGTTGGGTTCCACCTCACGCTCACAATGGCTTAATTGATTTACTACTTGATGTTGGCTTCATTGGTTTATCATTTTTTTTAATGAGTTATTTCACAACCTTTGCTCAGGCATTGAAACGAGCTTATGCAAGTAGAAATCCAGAAGACCTTTGGCCATTAGCTTATCTCTCGTTTTTGGCAATGAATAATGTGACAGAGAGTTATTTGATGCATTTAGCAAACGTGTATTGGGTTTTGTTTCTAACAGTTGTTTTTACTATAAATCAGAAAAGCAAACTCAAAAAAATAACACTCTAAAAAAGAAAAGCTATTTTATGTGCTACTTCAAAATATCTACAACATAGGCAAATATTATAGGAGGTTTTACTTTGCAGTCTATTGGAGTTGTTGCCATCGGACGCAACGAAGGGGAGCGTCTCTACCAGTGCCTACTATCAGTCATAGGAGAAGGGAGAACCGTAGTTTATGTTGATTCTGGCTCAACAGATGGTAGTGTGGCACTAGCGCGCTCCCTTGGTGTCCATGTTGTGGAACTCGATTTGTCTATTAAATTCACTGCAGCCCGTGCCAGGAATGCAGGGTTTGAATACCTATTGCAAGTACAACCAGAGTTGGAATTGATCCAGTTTGTCGATGGAGACTGTCGGGTTGTAGAGGGATGGTTGGAACGTGCCGTGCGTGAATTAGTTGCTCAACCTGAGGTTGTCGTAGTGTGTGGTCGGCGTCGGGAAGAATTCCCAGATAACTCTATTTATAATCGGCTGTTCGACATCGAGTGGAATACTGCCATAGGTGAAGCAAAGTCCTGTGGTGGTGACTCGATGATGAAGGTGAGTGCATTCAAAAACGTGGGAGGGTTCAATCCAAAATTGATTGCAGGAGAAGAACCAGAATTGTGTTTGCGACTGCGTCGGGCTGGTGGCAAAATTTTACGTATCGATGCAGAGATGACATTGCACGATGCGCAAATGACCCGTTTTGGTCAATGGTGGAAGCGCTCAATTCGCAGTGGTTATGCTTTTACTGAGGGGGCTTGGCTATACGGTCGCACTCCCGACCGGCATTGGGTGAGGGAGAGTAACAGGATTTGGTTGTGGGCTGCGGTTTTGCCTTTGTTGGCGGTTGTTGGTCTATTGCCAACTCGGGGGCTAAGCATACTGTTAGTGTTAATTCCTCATACTTTGGTAGCTTACCGACTATATCGACGTACACTGCGTAGAGGTTTTCAGCAAAAGGATGCTATTGTCTACGCCCTGTTTTGTGCGATAGAGAAATACCCACAATTGCTGGGTAAAATTGAATTTTACATCTTTAGGCTATTGAAACGACAGCGCAGCATAGTGGAGTACAAAGGTGCAGCTTCAACCAGTTGAGACAACCTTTCTTTTGTATGTAGTAAGCGCTTGAGCCTTGACTACAAACTATCTCAACCTATCAAAATCAATGCAATGAATCACTAATTGACAAAACACCATAACGGAGAGTAAAAGATATCAATGGTAACAAAACTAAAATCAGCAGTCATTGGCACAGGGGCTATCTCCAAAGAACATCTCAGTTTTCTTTCCAAATCTGAGCGCGCACATTTAGCCAGTGTTTGTGACCTTTCAAAAGTCGCTGCTAGGTATGCAGCCCGAAGGTTTGGTGCCGATTCGACTTACACCGACTATCGTCAGATGCTCGATGAAGTGAAGCCTGACGTTGTACACATTCTCACTCCGCCTCATACTCATAAGCGGATTGCAAAGGACTGTCTGGAAGCAGGTGTACACGTATTCTGTGAAAAGCCTATTACACCGACCTACGATGAGTTCAAAGAACTTAGAACCTTTGCACAGTCTCACAACCGCTGGTTGATTGAAAACCAAAACTACTGCTTTAACGAACCGATCCTGGCTATTGAGAAGTTAATTGCAGATGGTATTCTGGGTGAAGTGCAGGAAGTTGAAGTCCGGATAGCGCTTCCAGTTCGCGATGGTGGAGCCTTCGCAGACGAAAACTTGCCTAATCCTATCCATAAAATGCCCGCAGGCGTTGTTCATGATTTCATTACACACTTATGTTCCATGACGGTGCGGTTCATACCAGATTTTGAACGCGTGAGTGCTGCATGGAGTAATCACGGTGGTGGAGACTTGTTCCGATATGATGACCTTGATGCGATCGTCATTGGAGGCTCAGCACACGCTCGGATTCGATTCAGTTGTCACACACCACCCAAAGCTTTTGCAGTTACGGTGCGAGGTTCAAAAGGTTATGCAGAAACTGATTTGTTTCAGCCGCATTTACGTTGTGTCATACCCCGCGCTGGAGAACTGTTATCTCCCCTGATTAATCATTTTGTGAACGGATGCGATTTGGTTGGGGCATCATTTACCAACTTTCGTCGCAAGATTATGCAACAAACGACATATGAAGGTATGCATCGCCTTTTAGACAAAACCTATGAAGGGCTCATCGAAGGCAAAGCGCCACCAATCAGTTTTGAAGATATGGAGCGTACACATCAATTAGTTAATGCTTTACTATTGGAGGCAAATCGAGTATGAAGTTATTAATAACAGGAGCATCCGGTTTTCTGGGACAGTATGTTGTTGCAGAAGCACTGCGACGAGGACATAAAGTGCGTGCGGTTGTACGACCATCCAGTAATGAAAAGCGTATACCTTGGCACAGCCACCCAAATGTAGAACTGATCCGTATCGATTTGCGGCGCAAGGATGGTATTGCTGATGCTGTACGGGGTGTGGATGCAGTGCTCCATTTGGCAGCCGTCAAAGATGGTGACTTTTACTCACGATTTGCTGGTACAGTCATTGCCACTGAAAACTTGCTCGATGCCATGATTGAGGCTAATGTGTTCAGGCTGGTTGATATCAGTAGCTTTTCGGTATATAACTATTCATCCGGCAAAACAATTACTGAAGACACGCCACTTGAGGATCATCCTCTTGAACGGGATGAATACGCTCAAGTCAAGCTGCTTCAGGAAGAACTTGTTCGCGAGTTTGAGCAGAATTATGCGGCATCGGTGACGTATATTCGCCCTGGAATGATCTATGGACGAGACTGCCTTTGGAATACCATTCTTGGGGCTAAATTGATCGGCAATTTATGGTTGAAAGTCGGCGGTCACGCACAGATGCCATTGACATATATTGAAAACTGTGCTGATGCAATTATCAGTGCTGCCGAGCGTGAAGAGGCAATTGGTCAAACTTTGAATATCGTCGATGACAACTTGCCAACTCAGAAAGTCTATGCCAAGAAACTGGCTCAACGCCTAGACTCTCTGCCCCGCACGATTCCCGTCAGTTTGTGGTTCTTGTACTTACTAGCCTGGATTTTCTGGACTTACAACCAACGAGTACTGAAGGGGCAGGCAAGGCTACCTGGTATATTTATCCCAAGGGCAATAGATGCCAGGTTTAAGCCGTTTCGCTACAGTAATGCTCGTGCAAAAAAAGTTTTAAACTGGAGTCCAAGGTATTCACTCGACACCGCACTTGACCGCTCTTGTAGCAATGCCGAACTGTTGGAAGTACCTGTGCCGACACCCTCGTTGCAACCTTTAGGAGGCTGAAGAGAATGCGGATTGCTTACCTAACGGGTGAATATCCTAGAGCAACGGACACTTTCATTCAACGAGAGGTCACAACGTTGCGAGAAATGGGTGTGGACGTACACACATTCTCTGTTCGCCGAACAGGGGATGAACACATGGTTGGGACAGAACAGAAGCTAGAGCGCGATCGCACTTTCTATATTCTTCCCCCCAATCCCATAAACTTAATACTGGCGCACCTCAGTTTATTGCTTGCTTTCCCAAAAAGATACTTACAAGCAATCAAGCTTGCATGGTCAACCAGCCAACCTGGGTTGCGAGGTGCGCTGTTTCAAGTCTTCTACTTTTTGGAAGCAGGTATCCTTGCCAAACAAATCAAAAAAAGGCAAATCGTACATTTGCACAACCATATTGTAGAAGCTAGCGGTACCGTTGCAATGCTTGCCGCCCAAATGGGCGGTTTTACATATAGCTTCACCTTGCACGGTCCGTACATCTTCTTCCGTCCACATCAATGGCGACTTGACGAGAAAATCAAGCGATCGCTGTTTGTGTGTTGTATCAGCCACTATGCTCGCAGTCAGGGAATGATATTTGCACCCACCGATAAGTGGAATCGAATGCATATCATTCATTGTGGTATCGACCCAGCGTTATTTGATGTCGTTTCCCACAACGAGTCAGGAAAACGCTTGCTTTTTGTGGGACGACTGGCTGCGGCGAAAGGCTTACCTATTTTGCTAGAAAGTCTTGTGGCTTTGAGGCGATTGCATCCAAATATATCATTGACAGTCGTTGGTGATGGTCCAGATCGTTCAAACTTAGAACAAATGACTGCTCAGTTGGGATTGAGCCAGAATGTCAATTTCGTCGGCTATAAATCCCAAGCTGAAGTACGCAACTATTTGCAGCAAACCGATATTTTCGTGATGTCCAGCTTTGCTGAAGGAATACCAGTCGTGTTGATGGAAGCAATGGCGGCTGGTGTTCCTGTGGTCGCTACCCAAATTGCTGGTGTTAGTGAGTTGGTAGAACATGGTGTGAATGGCTACCTTGTTCCACCCGGAGACGCTGATTCTCTAGCGGAGAATATCGAAAAATTACTGAATAATCATCAACTTCGAGCAGCATTTGGCACAGCAGGTCGAGCCAAAGTCGAGAAGGAATTTAACATACACCATGAAGTTGCACGGTTACATAATCTAATGAAGAGCGCTTTGCAAGGTCATATTGAACCCATTCGTCCCAATTATTTAGAAGAACAAGTTCACTTGACCGAATCTGAGCAGCAACTCAAGTTAAAGCAGAATTTAATACTTACAAAATCAAAGGGGGGTTTGTACATATGAGACATCATATTGCACTACACCGTCCTATAGATATTGACGGCATTACCGAGGATGCTAAGGCACATAAATGTCCTCAACACTTAATGTGGATGCTTCGTCAAAGACTAAAAGCCACTGTCCATGAGCCGAAGTTAAATTCATCTTCACCACTAGACAAGATTCGATCTAAGATAGCGGGGCAACCTGAATACTGGGAACTAGCTCGAAATTTATCTTCTCAGCTTGGAGAGAATGACGTCATTTTTTGCTTAAGTGAAGCAGCAGGTATTGAGATTGCTACTGTTTGTGGTGCTAAGAAAAATCGTCCCAAAATTGCTGTCTTTTTCCACAACATTATTCGACCTCGCGGACGTTTAGCACTCAAGCTATTCGGTCTTGCGGATAAAATTGACTTATTCTTTGCCTGTTCTGGTTCTCAAGTTAACTTCCTTCGTTCTTACCTGAATCTGTCTGAGTCTCGAGTTTCCTTTGTTTGGGCTAGTATAGATACTCACTTCTTCACACCTGGACCGACCTCTTCTGACAAATTACGTCCTGTGATTGTGAGTGTAGGTTTGGAAAAGCGAGATTACCAAACCCTTGCGAAAGCAACTGCAGACTTGGATGTTGATGTGAAGATTAGCGGCTTTTCACAAGATGCATCTGTACTAGCGCGGACATTTCCAAAACAGATGCCAAACAATATGTCACGTCGATTTTACGAGTGGCCAGACCTTGTTCAGCTTTACCGTGATGCTGATGTTGTTGTCATTAGTCTTATTCAAAGTCAATGCGGTGCTGGGTTACAAGCTTTAATGGAAGCAATGGCTTGTCGGCGACCTGTAATAGTCACCCGAACCGATGGACTGATAGATTATCTGTTACATCCAGGCAGTGTTACAACTATAAACCCAGGAGATGCTGATGAATTGCGGCAGGCAATTATTCATTTATTAAATCATCCCCAAGAAGCTGAAAAACAAGCACAAATAGGTTACGAGGTAGCTTTGAAACTATATAACAATGAACAGTTTGTCGAAGTGATAGCAACAAAACTAGAATCTCTCAATGTTAATAATTACCCCCCGGCACTTTCCTCTCCCCAAAGCATCGGGGCGACGACAGTTCAGTTGAATTAAGCTCAACTTCATAGAGAAATGGTATAAGTCATCAACCGAACTTGATATTATCTGATGACGCATCATTTCCTCTATGAATATTATTCCATCTATTAGTTTAAGAAATTATGAAATCTGTAAAACAACTTGCCATCCGTGGTGCAATTTGGACGATTGTTGGTTTCGGAGGTATTCAAATTTTACGGTTTGGCAATAATTTAATTCTAACTCGCTTGTTGGAACCAGAGTATTTTGGTTTGATGGCTTTGGTCACGACGGTTAGAGTTGGTTTGGAACTATTTTCCGACGTTGGTATTGGTCAAAATATAATCAACAGTAAACGAGGCGATGACCCTATTTTCTTAAATACTGCTTGGAGTATACAAGCAATTCGTGGAGTGGTGATTTGGCTTCTTTGCGTAGTTATTGCCTATCCAATTGCAAACTTCTACAATGACGTACGCCTTTGGTGGCTAATTCCTATTGTTACACTGTCCTCAGTTATTGACGGATTTAGCTGTACTAGTGTACATACTCTCCATCGCCGGATGGTTCTGGGTAAGCTTTCCTTGTATGAACTGATCATGCAAGCAAGTTTTTTGTCTACCTTAATTCTCTTGGTTTGGTTTTATCCAAATATTTGGTCTTTAGCTATTGCACCGGTGATAGGAGCAATATACAAACTAGTCAGCAGCTATTGGTTAATACCAAAATACTCCAACCGCTTTCAATGGGAACCGGAAGCCGTCAAAGAAATTTTATCCTTTGGTAAGTGGATGTTCGTTGCATCCACACTCATGTTTGCTGCAGAACAAGCTGATCGCCTGGTTTTGGGTAAGATTTTGTCATTTCAAATGCTAGGTGTCTACACAGTCGCTTATACCTTGGCAAGCATACCCCGAGAAGTTATTAAACAACTTAGCTATAAAGTCATTTTTCCTGCAATTTCTCAGCAATCTGACTTGCCAAGACCAACATTGCGGGCGAAAATTATCCGTCAACGCTGGCTGATGCTATTTACCTGTGCGCTCGTATTAGCCGCTCTAGTCACTGTTGGTGATTTAGTTGTTGGAATATTGTATGACAAAAGGTATGCTTCAGCTATCTGGATGATGCCAATATTATGCAGTGGTATTTGGTTTTCGCTGCTATTTTATACTATTAGCCCTGCTTTATTAGCAATTAGCAAACCCTTGTACTCAGCTCAAAGTAATTTTGCTCGATTTGGAATAATTACTCTGGGTGTACCTCTGGCACATTACAGTTTCGGTGAACTAGGGGCTATTATAGTCATTGCATTCAGCGATTTCCCTTTGTACATAGTCAACCTTTATGGACTTTGGCGGGAAAAACTCACTTGTTTTGCCCAAGATATTCAAACGACAGTCTTTTTTATCGGAGTACTTGCTTTATTTTTATTCATTCGGAATTCTTTAGGATTTGGGCTACCAATTCAAACACTATTTTAGGTAAATACAAAAGCTGCTGTCTTGGTTTAGCAATAAAAATCATGACAGCACTACATTTATTGAAGAGGTAATAATATGCGTCGTTGGCAATTGACAATCTTGAGCATTGTCAGTGTGTTTGTTGTTGTCGTAGTAGGAGTAATAGGCAAAGGAGGCTCTAGTCAGGCGGTGTTTAGCGCAGGCAAAAACGCTACTAAACCAGTTTTGATTGCACAAAATTCTTATCCTACGCGGATCATGCCCCTAGGCGACTCGATTACTCAAGGAGAGGGAAATCAAAATAGCTACCGTCGCTTACTTTGGTTTTATTTACGCAATGCAGGTTATAACGTCGATTTTGTTGGGTCGCTCCAACTTAATTGTCAAGGACGTACGCCCCTAGCGGACTTTGATTTAGACCATGAGGGTCACTGTGGTTGGCGAGCAGATCAGATACTAGACCGTATTGATGAATGGGCGAGCAACACTCAACCAGACGTAGCGCTGATTCATCTTGGAACCAATGATCTTGGACAGGAACAAAGCGCAGAGAGCACAATCGAGGATATACGTGGGATCATTCAAAAGTTACGCAACTATAACCCATATGTGAAGATACTACTCGCTCAAATCATTGGGTGTGGGTACCGGGAGCGAATTGAACAGTTCAATGCGCTTATTCCAAACCTTGCAAGCCAAACATACACATCCCAATCACCTGTCATCGTTGTAGATCAGTACAATGGTTTCGATGCAACGTGGGGCGTTGATACTTTCGACGGTTGCCATCCGAATGATACTGGTGAATGGAAAGTGGCTAGCCGTTGGTTTGATGCTCTCAAACAGGTGCTTTAACTCCTAAAAAATACCTTTGCTGACAGCAAATTGAGCAACTAAATCAAAGCCGAAAGCGCAATTGCTCACAGCAAAAAGCAGGGCTTGTTGAGAATAAGTCAACAAACAAGCCCAATCATATCGCCAAGTGACATTCAAGCCAGGAGGACTGCGACCAGCTATGGACAAAATTAGGACTTACGCTAGGAAATACCAAATATGGGGTATGAATTTCAAACCTTCAAACCTGATTTTTCGATCATCTTGAGCGCGATTGCCTTCTCCTGACGGAGACGCTCCGCGAACGGCACTGGGCTTTGCCCAATCGCGCAGAACACAGACGCAATCATGCGTATCGCCACCCATCTGACGGTAATTGTTAAAAGCCTAGAACGACCAAATTTTCTTCATACATATAATGTCTCATTTGTACAGTGCATAAGTCCTAACTAAGTGAATTCTTGAATATTGCTTTTCAACATCTAGTTTTGTTGAACTCATAGCTTGAACCTAGACTTTGTCGGTATTCTAGCGTTTTTATTTCTAAGATTAGACTTTAAAATTTAACCTCTCAGCTAGTACAACTACAGACAAGTAGTTGAAGATTGAATAAAAGGACATTGATTAATTAGTAAAATTACTGATGAGGTTGATAACATATCAAACAAGATATGAAGAAAAAATACTCAAGATGTAAAAGCTAGTTGGTACTTTTTTCTTTGAACTTCAACGACCTACTTAGGTCGATAGAATTATCAACAAAACCTGAGTTCGATATAAGGAAAACGGTTGCAAGATTTGCAGGACAAGGGTTAAAGCTCATTTAACAGATCGAAAAACCCTCCAGTTTATTGACAATTAAGCAAAATTATTGAGAATAGACAGGCAATTGTCAATATTTTTTGCTTGTTGATAATAAAAACCCTAAATTTGTTTCGCCCAAACATTCACGAAGTAAGGATTTGGAGCCATTTTCTTACGTCGAGTTCAGGTCAACCAAACAATTATTTATTGCTTAACACCCATGATAGAAAAGATTACTCATTGCCATCAAATTCTAGCGATAATTATATCGAAAGATTTTTACAAGCCAGGAATTTACTTCTTTACCCCTGACGAATTTTCTCAGCAAATAGCTTATATGAATCATCCAAAGGGGAAAGTGATTCAGCCTCATACCCACAATCCGGTATATCGGGAAGTCATCTATACGCAAGAGGTTTTATTTCTCAAAAAAGGCAAGCTACGGGTAGATTTTTATGACAACGAACAGCAATATCTAGAAAGCAGAATTTTGGAAAGTGGAGATGTCATCCTCTTAACTTCTGGCGGTCACGGGTTTGAAGTGCTTGAAGAAATTGAGATGATTGAAGTTAAGCAAGGTCCCTACGTTAAGGAACAGGATAAAACTAGGTTTGTTGGGATCACTTCAGAACAAGCAAAAATAATGGAGTTAAACAGGGTTTGACAATGCCTATTCCTGTAAACGAACCACTTCTGAATGGTAACGAGAAGAAATACTTAAACCAGTGTATTGATACGGGATGGATTTCTTCTGAAGGACCTTTTGTCGAACAACTTGAACAGAAATTTGCTGCCCGTGTTGGACGCAAATATGGCATTGCTGTCAGCAATGGTTCAGTTGCTCTTGATGCAGCAGTTGCAGCATTGGAAATTGGCAAAGGAGATGAAGTTATTTTGCCCACTTTCACAATTATCTCCTGTGCTGCTGCTATTGTCCGCGCTGGTGCAATTCCGGTTGTTGTAGATTGCGATCGCAACACTTGGAATATGGATGTTAGCCAAATTGAGGCAAAGATAACATCTAGAACGAAAGCAATTATGGTTGTCCACATCTACGGTTTACCTGTAGATATGGAACCAGTTTTAGCCTTGGCAGACAAGTATGGTTTATCTGTGATAGAAGACGCAGCTGAAGTGCATGGTCAAACCTATAAAGGTACTCCTTGTGGTAGCTTTGGCAACATCAGTACATTCAGCTTTTACCCGAACAAACATATCACTACGGGTGAAGGTGGAATGCTGGTCACAGATGATGAACACTTAGCACAAAGGTGTCGTTCGTTGCGGAATCTGTGCTTCCAACCTCAGAAACGGTTCGTGCATGAAGAGTTGGGTTGGAATATGCGAATGAGTAATCTACAAGCAGCCATTGGAGTTGCTCAGTTAGAGCGCTTGGATGAATTCATAGCACGTAAGCGACGAATGGGGCAAGTTTATACAGAGTTACTTGCAGGGATTCCTAGTATACAGTTACCGTTGCTACAGACTGAATATGCAACAAATATCTACTGGGTTTATGGTTTAGTCCTGAAAGACGAAGTCCCATTTGAGGCTCAAGAAGTGATGCAGCGTCTTGGTCAGAAGAAAATAGGTACTCGTCCTTTCTTTTGGTGTATGCATGAGCAACCTGTGTTGAGAAAGATGGGATTGTTTGAGGGAGAATCTTACCCCGTAGCAGAAAGAATCGCTCGTCGGGGTTTTTATATTCCTAGCGGGTTGGCACTGATGGATGAACAAATTGAACAAGTGGTACTGGCAGTTAAGGAAATATTGAAATGAATATTTTTAACAACTATGCCCGTTATTACGACCTTCTCTACCGAGATAAGGATTATGTTGGAGAAACCCAGTTTATTGAGCAGCTAGTGAAGACATATGCAAAAGAAACTGAGAAAATCCTGGACTTGGGTTGTGGCACAGGTATCCACGCAACTCTGTTGGCAAAGCAAGGTTATCAAGTTCAAGGAGTGGATATCAGTCACCAGATGCTACAAAAAGCTAGCGATCGCCTCTCCCATCTTCCACCAGATTTAGTATCTAGGCTGAAATTTACTCATGGAGATGTCCGTACAGTTAGGCTAAATCAGACTTTTGATGTCGTTTTGTCACTGTTTCATGTCGTTAGCTACCAAACAAGAAACGAGGATTTACTAGCAACTTTTGCTACAGTCAAAGAGCATTTGAAACCTGGAGGAATTTTTATCTTTGATGTCTGGTATGGACCGGCAGTGTTGAGCGATCGCCCCACAATCAGAGTGAAACGTTTAGAAGATGAGCAAATTCTCGTAACTAGAATTGCAGAGCCAGTCATGCACAAGAATGAAAATTGGGTAGATGTAAATTATCAAATCTTCATTAGAGATAAAAGTAGCAACGCTGTTGAGGAGTTACAAGAAACTCATCGAATGCGCTACTTATTTAAACCAGAAATTGAGTTGCTATTGCAGGAATTTCAGATACAGCTTGTTGCTTTTCGTGAATGGATGAGTAATCGAGAAGCAGGTTTTGATACCTGGGGAGTTTACTTTATTGGAAGAACCTGAATAGTGGGTTGTGGTGCTTAAGGCTGAGTATGCGCCCATCAATTACCATCAATTAATTGAGGGGATTTTATCAGCACTAAAGTTTTGTTTTCCCTATTAATAAATTAACTGGCTTGTACCATTTCTATGTAGGTACCAAGCAGTAACTTGGCAAGCGAGGGGGGCGACCTTTATCGACGGTGCCCTATCGCTATTGTTTAGTACCATCACTTGCAACAACAGTCCAGCAACTTGGTGATTTTTCTTTCACTATAGCGCTTCTCCTTTGGAAGAAGTAATTATTTATCTGTGTCCATCTGTGGTTCTTATTTCTTAAAGAACCTATTTGTCTACTTTTGCCAATAAATAATTTCAACATCCAATACGGTTCAGTTAGGGCTAAACGATAGGAATTTCCTGTGTGTAGAGACGTTGCATGCAACGTCTCTTGCATTGGTTGACGGTAGATCAATTATCTTAACTGAACCGTATTGCCTCAACATCAACAACAATCAAAGGACATTAATTTATGGATTTCTCAACTGGATTTACTTCCGACAATCTTCAATCTTCATCTGCACTCAACTTATCCGCCACACCTAACTTTAGCTTTGACACTGTATCAGACTTAATTAGTGGCGTAAACCTGCCAAGACAAGCCAGTTCCATATTTACAGTCAACAGCATTGCCGATGTAGTGGACGACAACGATGGCGTCACCACGTTGCGTGAAGCTATTAACTTTGCCAATGCGATCGCTGGAGAAGACTCAATTGTGTTTGACTCGTCGCTGTTTTCCTCTTCACAGACAATTACTTTGAGTCTAGGACAACTCAGCATCACCGACAGCTTGAGGATCCTCGCCCCACGAGACTCATTGACAGGTTCTGACTTGTTGACCGTCAGTGGTAACAATGCTTCACGAGTGTTTGAGATTGGCACAACAGCAACCGTCAACTTATCTGGGTTAATTATTGCTGATGGCAACGTGACGAATGACAACGGTGGTGGAATTAAGAATAGTGGTACTTTAACCTTGAATAACACCATTGTTCGCAATAACAGCGTGACTGTTATTGCGAACAATAATATTTATGGTGGCGGCATTTACAACACGGGCACTCTCACGGTGAATAACAGCACCCTCAGTAGCAACTTAGCAGACGGCACCACCAGGGGAAACACTGGTAGCGACGGCTTTGGCGGTGGTATTTACAACACAGGTGTCCTAACTGTGAACGACACTACCCTCAGCAACAATGAGGCAAATGGAAACAACAACGGTAGGGGCGGTGGCATCTTTAACATTGATGGCACAGTGACACTCAACAACAGCACCATCACTGATAATCAGGCAGGAACTGCGATTGGTAATAGTGAGGGCGGCGGCATCTTTAATATTGATGGCACAGTGACTATCAACAACAGCAGCATCACTGGCAATCAGACAAGCCGCCTAAATAATAACCGTAACCCCCTGTATGGTGGTGGAATCTTTAACCAAGGTACCGTGACGGTGAATAATAGCACCATAAACGACAATTTCTCAGGCTCGGGTGGTGGTATATATAACAATGGCACTGCAACAGTAAGCAACAGTATCATCAGCCGTAACTCCACAGCAAACGCATTTGGCGGGACTGCTGGTATCTTTAATAGTGGCACTCTTGAGGTGAGCTACACCACCATCAGCGAGAACTCGACGACAACTAGCTTCTCTTCCGGCGGCGGTATCTCTAACAGTGGCACTGTGAGGGTGAGCTACAGCACTATAAGCGGCAACTCGGCAAACAACGGTGGTGGCATCTCTAACGGTGGCACTCTGGAGGTGAACAATAGCACCATAATCGGCAACTCGTCAGGCTTGGGTGGCGGCATCTATAACGGTGGAACTCTGAAGGTAAGTGATAGCAGCATCAGCAGTAACTCAGCAACCAACGGCGGCGGTATTTATAGCTCCAACCGCAGTGTGACGGTGAGCAACACCACCATTAACAATAACTCAGCAAGAGACGGTGGCGGCATTTATAACACTAGCGGTGTTTCTGTAACCTTGAATAACAGCACCATCATTAACAACTCGGCATCTAGCAGCAGCGAGAACGCCAGGGGCGGTGGCATCTTTAACGCTGGCATTGTGAACTTGAGCAACAGCAGTGTTAGTGGCAACTCCGCAAAAGAGGGTGGCGGAATTTCTAACAGTGCAGGTGGCACTGTCACAATAACCAACAGCACTATAAATCTTAACGGAGCAGAGTTGCGGGGCGGCGGTATCTATAACGAAGGTACCGTAAGTGCGAGCAACAGCGCTATAAATAATAACGGAGTACGTACTTACACCAACAGAACTGAGGGTGGCGGTATTTACAACTCTGGTACTGTTAGACTAAGTAACAGCACCATCAGTCGTAACACGGCAATTACCAATTTCATCGCTTCCAGCAGCCTTGCTGGTAACGGTGGAGGTATTTACAACACGGGCATTCTTGAGGTAAGCAACAGCACCTTCACCAATAACTTCAGCGGCTCCGGCGCTGGTATTGACAACAGTGGTATCCTGATGGTGAGCAACACCACCTTTAGTGGTAACGAGGCACGCGCACTATCGGGCGGTATCAGCGGCGGCACTAGCTTCGGCTCAGGTGGCAGCATTAACAACACAGGTACTGTCACGGTAAACAACAGTACTATAAGCGGCAACTTTTCAAACTACGAGGGAGGCGGCATTTCTAACTCCATTGGCGGCACTGTTGAAATAAATAACACCGCTATAGATGGAAATCATGGCATCGGCATCTCGAACAGCGGTACTCTGACAGTTAGCAACAGCACCATCAGTGACAACAGAACCTCTAATGGCGGCACCCCTGGTGGCATCTTGAACAGAGGAATTCTGACAGTGAGCAACAGCACCATTAGCGATAACCTCGGCTTATACGGTGGTATCTATAACAGTGGCACTCTAGAAATCGGCAACAGTACCCTACGCGGCAACTCGGCTTTTGTCGGTGGCGGCGGTATTTATAACAGTGGCACTCTAGAAATCGGCAACAGTACCCTAAGCGATAACTCGGCTGTGATTGGTGGTGGTATCTATAACATCAACGGTATCGTGAGAGCAAATAACATTACGCTCAATCAGAACTTGGCAACAACCAATAACGGCAGAGGCGGTGGCATCTGGAACAGTGGCGGCACTGTTGAGGTGAGCTATAGTACCGTTAGCAACAACTCAGCAAATGATGGCGGCGGCATCTCTAATAATCCCAACGGCACTGTAAATGTCAGCAACAGCACCATAAACAACAACTCGGCAAGTAACATTGGCGGCGGCGTTTTTAACAGTGGTGCTTTTGGGGTAAGTAACAGCACCATAAGTGGCAACTCAGCATCGGTTAGCGGTGGTGGCATCTGGAACATTGGTACCCTTGAGGTGGGCAACACCACCCTGGACAACAACACGGCAACGTTCGAGGGTGGCGGTATCGTTAACTTCAATGGTGGTACTGCAAATGTGAGTAACAGCACCCTAAGCAGTAACTCGGCAAGGGAGGGCGGCGGTGTTTATAACAACGGCACCCTGTCGCTAGTGTTCAGTACGATCGCCCGCAACCAAGGCACCAATGGTGGAGGCGTGTTCAATGATGCTTCTGGCACAACCAGAGTGCGAAACACGATTATCGCCTCTAACCTCTCCACCTTTGATGGTGTCAACCCCGATGTGTCAGGCAACTTCATTAGCAATGGTTACAACTTGATTGGCGACAGCACAGGAAGCAGTGGGTTTGGAGCCACAGGAGACATCATTGGCACCAACACCAATCCGATTGACCCTCTATTGGCTCCGTTGAGCTTCAATGGTGGTCCCACAGCAACTATTGCCCTGCTCCCAGATAGTCCAGCAATTAACGCAGGCGACCCAACTTTACTACCAACTGACCCCACAACTGACCAGCGCGGTAAGGCTCGTGTCAGCGGTGGTAGAGCCGATATCGGGGCGTTTGAATTGACCTTTGCCTAATAAATGCTCTCGCTATCGGGGCGCAACAGACCAGTTGATTTTTCTGGTTGCAAACGGGCGATTGGTGCCCACTGCCTCCGGCAATCCCACTCAGTACCCACCGCAAGGGGGCGATTGCGCAAAGTGCAGCGCCCCCTTGCGATGGATCGCACAAAGTGCCCGCAGCGAGGAATTCAGTAGTCAGAATAATCAAAGGATGCAAGCCCGTGACATACTCCCGACGCTCACCAAGAGCTGGTAGAGCGCGGGGCTTCCCGGCTTGGAGCTAAAAAAATTCATTCTAAAAAAATTTTTGTCATCCGTAACCAGCAAATAGCAGTACTTAGCACCAATGTTGTAACAAGTCTTTTATACTGTGTTATATTTTTTATTTATTTTGAAGCAACTTATCGAGTCTCAAATCTTACTAAAATTGACTTTAACATTTTGTACTGAGTCAATTTAGGTATAGATTCATTTTTCAGCTATATAATCATTTATACAGAAAATATAGCCGGAAAAAAGTTTTGCAATACCACATAGCTTTAATCCCGACCTGTAACCTAGAAGGTATCACCCAAAATGCTCTCGCGGGAAAATGCCCCAACCATGTAATATCGGCGATGAGTCAGCTTTTAGGGGCAACAGTTTATCAACCAGGCTCCGAACCTGTGTTGCTCATAGATAAAATTCGTGCAATGATTATAGGCCATCCTGAACACTGGGCTTTGGCACGCAAGTTGTCCTCGGTGGTTCAAGAGGACGATGTCATATATTGCACAGGTGAACACGTGGGCATTCCAATTGCCGCTCTCTGCGGTGCTAAACACAAGCGACCTAAAATTGTTGTATATAGCCACAATCTAAACCGACCACGAGCTCGTCTGGCATTGAAGCTGTTCGGTATAGCAAACCGCATTGATTTATTTGTGACCACGGTTCGTTCGCAAGCTCAATTCCTTCGCCAGTACTTACGCTTACCTGAGAACCGTGTCTATCTATTTTTGTCACAACCTGTAGACACATCCTTCTTCACACCAGGACCGGCTTTTCAACACAAACTTCGTCCAATTATTGGTAGTGGAGGTTTAGAGAAACGGGACTATCGAACTCTGGCTGAGGCAACTCGATATTTGAATGTTGATGTAAAGGTTTGTGCTTTTTCGCCGAGTACAACCGCATTAAAACGGGCGTTTCCAAAAGTTATACCAAGTAATATGTCGTTTCGCTTTTACGACTGGTGCGAGTTATTGCAGCTTTACCGCGATTCTGATGTAGTTGTCTTAAGCCTTTTTGAAAATAACCGCGAAGCTGGGCTCACCACTCTGTTTGAAGCGATGGCTTGTCGGCGACCTGTAGTGATCACTCGCTCCTCAGGAATTATTGGCGACCTTATTGACTCGGGTATCGTTACTGGTGTGAATCCCGGTGATCCTGTAGAACTCAAGCAAGCAATCGAGAACCTCTTAAATGCTCCGGAAAAAGCTCTTGCTCAGGCTCAGCGAGGTTATGAACTCGTAGTCAACCAATTTAATCATGTTGAGTATACTCAAGCTTTGGTGACAAAACTTATCTCCACATTTGGGAGTATAAATAAGAAGTCATTTTCTTTGCTATAAACTCTACAAGCTATGACAGTGGAAGAAGTTAACAGTTATCAGCAGTTGCCTATTCAGGCACCTACAGTTGGGTCACGCACGGTAGAACTGACGATAATCAATGTCATAGGATCAATTCCTCGTCCACTTGGCACTCTACTGCGACGCCTAGCTTACCGTTCAATATTTGCTCGCATGGGTCGGAGAGTTTACATTCAAGCAGGGGTTGAGTTACTTGGAGCTAGTTCAATTGAAGTTGGTGATGATATTAAAATCCTCCGGGATGTGCGCTTGGAAATTAGACACGCAAATAGTTTACTACGTATTGGCGACAGGGTTTGTCTTGATCGCGGTGTTGATATCAGAGCTACAGGTTCTGATTGCCTGATTGAAATTAGCCACGACTCCTACGTGGGACCATATGTTTGCATGGCTGGTCCTGGTCATATAAAAATTGGTAAGAATTGCCAAATTGCGTCACATACAGGTATCTACGCCAACAATCATAGAGAATATGGATTAAGCCGTGAAGGAATTGAAATTCAGGACGATTGTTGGATAGGCAGCGGAGTTAGAATCTTAGATGGAGTGACTATTGGTAAAGGCAGTGTCATCGGGGCTGGAGCAGTTGTCACCAAAAATATCCCTCCTTATTCGATAGCAGTTGGGGTACCCGCAAAAGTGATTAAACTTAGTAAGGGAGGTGTAGCTTAATGACTCAGTGTGTGCAACGCAAAACTTAACTTACTCAAGCCGCGTATAGTTATAGAATTAGAGGGTTTTGACCGAAAATAATGAGATACAAGCCCCGTGCTAGAAGCACGGGTTTTATGATATTATATTTTTGATACCAAATACTACAGTATCAAAAGTGTTTATCTACGAGTTCAAAGTCAACCCAAAGCCACAGGAGATATTGGCTATCAAAGAAGCTATCAGGACATCTCAGTTTGTTCGGAATAAAGTGCTTCGTTTTTGGATGGACAATCGTGGTGTTGGCAAGACAGAGATGTTTAGATATAACACTAGCTTGAGGAAAGAGTTTAAGTTTGTTGAAGACCTAAACTCTCATGCTTGTCAGACTGCTGTTGAAAGAGTTTTAAAAGCCGTGAATCGCTTTTACGACAACTGTAAAAAACAGATACCTGGCAAGAAGGGATACCCAAAATTTAAGAAGTATTCTCGCTCAGTTGAATACAAGGTATCTGGGTGGAAGTTATCGGAGAATAGGAAACATATTACTTTTACCGATAAGAAGGGGATAGGCAATCTCAAGTTAATAGGTTCTAGGGATTTGAATTTCGTTGCAATAGAGCAAATCAAGCGAGTTAGAATTTTGCGTCGTGCCGATGGCTATTACGTGCAGTTATCATTACAGCTAGATCCTAGAGACACGGTTCTACCTATAACCCCCAGTCAAAAAGCAGTAGGTATCGATGTAGGTATCAAGTATTTCTTGGCAGATAGTCAAGGAAATATTGAACCAAACCCACAGTTCTATCGTCAAGGTGAACAACAATTAAACCGTCGAAACAGGAGGAAGTCTAAAAAGTACCGCCAAGGTAAACCACAGTCCCAAAATTATCACAAAGCTAGATGTTTGTATGCCCTGAAACATTTAAAAGTAAGCACCATCCAACGAGAAGAGTTTGTCAAGAGAGTGGCACTCCGTTTAATCAAGTCTAACGACTTAGTAGCCTATGAAGATTTGAATGTGAAAGGCATGGTGAAAAATCGGCATCTATCCAAGTCGATAACTGATGCAGGATGGTCAAAATTTCGTCGTTGGTTAGACTATTTTGGATATAAATATGGCAAGATAACGATTGCTGTTTTTCCATACAACACCAGTCAAAATTGCTCTAACTGTGGTGAAAAAGTGCAAAAATCTCTATCTACTAGAACTCATATTTGCCCCCATTGTAATTATGTAGAAGATAGGGATATAAACGCAGCGCTCAATATTTTGCAAAAGGGACTAAGTACCGTAGGGCATACGGAATCTTTAAAGCTTGGGGAGTTCGATCCTCTGGCTGAGTTGGAGCAATCCTGCTCAGTTAAGATTGGACTATGAACCAAGAATCCCCGCACTTATAGGGCGGGGAGTGTCAAGTTTGCTTGTTGCTACCGTTCAAGAAGCCGTCCTATTCTACCTGTATCGGCTATGCGTCTAGGGGAGTCGGCTCCTAAGTGCACAGGCGTTAATTGGGCGCTTGCCGCACGTAGCTCAACAGAGGCATTGTTCAAATTAAACGCAGCATAAACTTTTGGATCTGCTTTTTGTAAAAATCTTTATTGAGATGTATATTGTTGTTAATTATCATAAATCCGTGAATCTACCTAATCTTAACCTTATAAATAACCGTGGAAGAACTTCTGGAAGCTGTAGGACAAATTATGCAAGACAAGCCTCTTGGTTCCATTCAGCAGTTTGTACTCTACCAATCCTGGCTGGGGAAAACTTACGGTGAAATGGCAGAAGGCTCAGGCTATGGGAGCGACTACATTAAAGAAGTTGGTTCTCAATTGTGGCAAGACCTTTCAGATGCACTAGGAGAGAGGGTAACCAAAAAAAACCTACAGCTAGTCTTGAGAAGATTCCAGCAAGACTGCATCAGTCAGGACAATTCACAGCAAGAGCGCGAGTTGAGAGCAGGTTCTAGTGCAGAAAGGGGTTTTTTAAATTTAGTCCCAGTGAGTAAGCTGGACTTTCCCAGCGGTCCTGTGCCACTGGGTTCTCCTTTCTACATCAATCGCCCTCCGCTCGAAGAACTTGTTTACGCTGAAATTATGCAACCAGGTTGCTTGGTGCGGATCAAAGCACCCAGGAAGATGGGGAAAAGTTCACTGCTCAACAGAATTATTGCTCATGCAAAGGTGCAGGGTTATAAAACCGTTTCTTTGGACTTTCAGGAAGCTGATGAAGCTGTTTTTGCTTCACTGGATAAGTTTTTGCGTTGGTTCTGCATCAATATCAGCAGGCAGTTGAACCTCGCCCCGAACCTGGATGATTACTGGGATGCAGAGATGGGCAGCAAAGTGAGCTGCAAATTCTATTTCGAGGGGTATCTACTGGAGCAAATTGATAGTCCTATAGTTTTGGCTTTGAACGAAGTCCATCGGGTTTTTGAACATCCTAATATTGCCCAAGACTTCTTGCCAATGCTGCGATTTTGGCACGAGGTGGCAAAGCAGGATAGAACCTGGCAAAAAGTGCGCTTGGTGGTGGTTCACACTACAGAAATCTATATCCCGCTCAAGCTGAACCAGTCCCCTTTCAATGTTGGGCTAACAGTTCCACTGCCACCGTTTACCATAGCGCAAGTACAGAATTTGGCTATTGAGTATGGAATAGATTGGGCAGCTTCGTCGTCCGGGGCGCAACGCTTAGCAGCGTTACAAACAATGATTGGCGGGCATCCCTATCTGATAAATCTGGCGCTTTATCATTTGTGCCAGGAGGAAATGACGCTGTTGGAGTTATTACAAACAGCTTCTACACCAAGTGGAATTTATAGTCAGCATTTACGAGAACTCTTAACCCTACTCCAAGCTGATCCACAATTGATGTCTGCAATGCAAGAAGTTGTGATGGCTGATGAAAGTGTGCAGTTCGATGCGGGCGCACCAAGAGGCGCGGCTCTTAGCGCGATCGCCGCATACAAACTAGAAAGCATGGGTTTGGTTCAACTAGATGGCAATCAAGCTCGCGCTAGCTGCGAGTTGTACCGCCTTTATTTTAGCCAGCAACTCTTAAGGCAAAATGACGATCATGCTTCTGCAAATCTGTTGAACGAACAACAACAATCCAATGACATCAGTGAAGCTGATGCACTGAGTCAGTTCGTCAATCTACACCACTTCAGCCAATATCTCGAAACCCAGTGGCAGCAGTGGCTGACACAAGCGACAATGGTATCTGTGATTATGTGTGACATTGACTACTTTAAGTTTTACACTGATGTTCATGGGTATCAAGCTGGAAATAGTAGTTTACAGCGAATTGCTAGTACTATCCGCCAGTGTGTAAAGTATAAAGCGACTCTCATGACCCACTATGAGGGGACAAAGTTTGCAGCGGTGTTGCCCCAAACGCCCGCCGATATTGCTGTAGACATCTGCGAAAACATTCGAGAGGGGGTTGAGGAATTGGCGATCGCCCGTGCTTCCTCTGTCGTATATTCAGACCAGGAGGAACAAACACGCTTGGCGAACCCAGAAGCAACGCTGACACTACGTGTAAGCGAGGGAAGGAACTGGGTGCCCCAACGGGCGATTGCTCACGCACAATTTCAATTTGATGGATTTCCGGCTCCAGTCCTCACTGTTAGCTTAGGCATTGCAACTGCAATAGCCAACCATGAAAACTCACCCGTAATGTTAATGGCTGCTGCTGAAGAAGCTCTCTTCCAGGCAAAAAGAAAGGGGCGTAATTGCGTGGCTTTAAACTCAGTTTTATCTGAAGAAATTTAAATGCATAATAAATTGACGAAAAGCCTGATTTATGTATGAAACGATAAAATCAAAGAGATCGCTGAAGGTCTTTTGCTTACTTATAAAACTGAAGTCAAAAATAGAACTCAGTTCTCTGTCAATAAGCATTGCTTAACGCGATTATTTCTGACTCTATTGAGAACAGAGTATTGTTAATGACAAGATGCATTTACCCTGGGTGAGGATTGCCCCATAATATCTCAAATGTCTATTACATAGGGTTTTATAGGCAATGCCCCGTTCGCGGAGCGTGCGCTTTGCGCTCAGTTCCCTGGGCGTGGGAAACCCCAACGGGAGAGCCAGTTGCCTGCTGTCGGGAAACAAGGACTGCAGCAGGTTGTCGTCACCGCCTGCAGGACTTCTCTCCACCTTGCTATTTGTCGTCTAATCATAACAATCAGCGCTGTAAATAGAATGAAAAGTTATCGATACCAAGTTGGCGGCACGCTAACGACTGATGCTCCTTGCTATGTTGAGCGAAGAGCAGATGTAGAACTCTACGAAGCTTTGAAGCAGGGTGAGTTTTGCTATGTCCTCAGTTGCCGACAAATGGGCAAATCTTCACTCATGGTGAAAACAAAGCATCGCCTGCAACAAGAAGGCTTTAAGTGCGCGACTGTCGATATGACCAATATTGGCTGTGAAAATATTACTCCGGAACAGTGGTATAAGGGAGTCGTAGGTGACTTATGGATGGGTTTTAAACTGATAGGAAAGGTCAATTTAAAAACCTGGTGGCAAGAGCAGAATGATCTTTCTTTACTTCAGAAAGTGAGCCGATTTATTTCGGACATACTGCTAGCTCAGTTTCCTAATGAAAGACTGTTTATATTTATTGATGAAATTGATAGTATTTTGAGCCTTGATTTCTCCATTGATGACTTTTTTACCTTAATTCGCTTCTGCTACAATAAGCGAGCGCTTTCTCCAGAATATAATCGTATCACATTTGCAATTTTCGGAGTTGCAACGCCAAGAGACTTAATTCAATATCGAAATCATTCGACTCCATTTAATATTGGGAAAGCGATCGAATTACAAGGTTTTACATTTCATGAAGCTAAAGTCCTTGCTCAGGGGCTGGAAGTCAACGGTAACAATCCCCAGAAAGTTTTAAAAGAAATCTTAGCTTGGACAGAAGGACAACCTTTTCTCACACAAAAGCTGTGTCGGTTGTTGGTGAGTTCGGCTCAAGAAGTTTTCAGTGACAATCTCAAAATGCTCCCTGGGACGGAAGCATTTTGGGTGGAAAGTGTGGTAAAGTCGCGCATAATCAACCACTGGGAATCACAAGATGAACCGGAGCATTTGCGGACAATTCGCGATCGCCTGCTTAGAAGCGAACAATCTGTCGGCAGATTGCTAGGAATTTATCAGCAAATCCTCCAAGGAGTTGAAGTCCCAGTCGATGACTCTCGAGAACAGGTAGAATTGTTGCTGTCTGGGTTGGTTGTCAAAAAGCAGGGTTTTCTGAAGGTAAAAAACCGGATTTATCAAGAAGTTTTCCACAGCGAATGGGTTGAAAAACAATTAGCGTATCTGCGTCCCTACTCCCAAGCCTTCGATACCTGGGTTGCTTCAAACCAACAAGATCAATCCCGGTTATTGCGCGGACAAGCCTTGATTGATGCCCAAACTTGGGCGCATGGCAAAAGCTTGAGCAACCTAGATTATCGGTTTTTAGCGAAGAGTGAAGAATTGGATCGCGCAGAAGTTCAACAGGCATTAGAGGCGGAACGTGCTAAAGAAGCTGAAGCACGACTAGTAGAACAGCAAAAAAGGCTGGCTCAAGAGAGACAAGCAGCTAAAATAGTAACACTCCTCCTGGTAGGCATGACTATTAAGCTTGTGATTTCTTTATGCTGGGGAGCGTCGCTTTTACAAAAAATTCATAGCCTCGAAGCAAAAGTTAAATCCACTCAGACAAGCCATCAGGGTAAAGCGACAACTGCAAAGACTGAGTGCAGTGTACCCTAAGATTAAGATTCATCTTATGTCTTTAAAAGACAATTGAGCTGTTGGTGCTTTGCGGTCTTTACTAGCAAAAGCGCAATATGCCTGTGGATTGACTTTTCCATAATTCTTGAGGAAGTCAATGCAACTGGGGCGATCACTAAAGGTGGCTACGTAAACTACAAATAAACGCGTACCTACCACATTTGGATAATCTCGTATCCAGAACACACCTGTTTGAGGATAACCACCCGCTTGTAAAGTTTTCGTTTGCTTAATAGCAGGTTGTAAATTTGGGAAGGTAGAGTCTGCTATAAAATAGAAAGAATTAGGCAAAGTCGCACTGTTTATATTTGATTGTTCATAAGTTTGCACTCTTTGAGAACTGGTCGTTACAGATAGAGAAGGAGATAATGTCAAAGGGGTTTTTGAGACTTGTGGTTTTGTAACTAACCCAGATGAAGCTTTTTTATTCTGTGCTGTAGGTTGGGGAAAGTTTGTTAACAAAAGACCAATAATTATGGATGTACCGAATACTGCACCTGTGATTAACATACCACCAAGAAACATACCGTTTTGTCTTCTGTTTTGACGGGCAGATTTGAGAGTTACAGGAACAGCCTGAGGAGGTGGTTGAGTCAAGTTACCCACCCTAGATGGAAGCGATTTTGCAATACTCTGGAGAGCATAAAGCATTGCTTTTGCGCTGGGGTACCGTTCCCTGGGATTAAACCGGATGGCTTTATCTAACACTGCTGCTAAAGGAGGACTCACACCATCCCGCTCCCAAAGACTCTCGCCTGTGTAGGAATCTGTATTCATGTGTTGCGGCAATTGTCCCGTCAGCAAATAAATAGCTGTTAACCCTACACTATACAAGTCACTGGCAAAAACTGGACGCCCTGCTGCTTGTTCGCTAGGCATAAACCCTGGTGTCCCAACGATAATTGAACTGTTAACAGTTCCTTCAGTGTTCACCACTGTCCCCATCGTTTCTCGCACCGCACCAAAATCAATCAAAACTGGTTTATTATCTGATGAGCGCAGCATTATATTGTCTGGTTTAATATCGCGGTGGATAATGCCTTTGCTATGGACGTATTCCAGCACATCTAACAGGCTGATGAGAATCGAGACGACTTCACTTTCGCTCAAACATCCACTTTGTTGGACTTTTTGGGCCAGTGTTTGTCCGTCGATCCATTCCTGTACTAAGTAGAATTGTCCAACCGTTTGAAAGTAAGCGTACAGAGTGGGAATTTGATGGCTTGCTCCTCCTAATTGTTCTAAAATGGCTGCTTCGCGTTGAAATCGCTTTTGTACCAGTTCGTGAATCTGAAAATCATTATTAACAGGCTTGAGCTGTTTAATCACACAACGGCGTCTCGAAGGCATTTGCGTATCTTCTGCTAAGAATGTGTCGCAAAATCCACCCGATCCAAGTACGCTGATAATACGATAACGCTCGCTCAATAATACTGGTATCTTTATATCTTCCTGACTCATAAATTTTTATCTGTAAGCACTCTTGATAACTAACAAGCTACAACGGCGATTTCCATCACCTAAGTGGTATATATATTTTTGTATAAATTGTTACTGAATATTTTAATATTTCTGTTAAAATAATAATTTTGTTTCAATTTAAGTTACCAATAGGAGAATATCACAGATTGCTCTTTTAATAAATGATTAAAGTATAGATAATACAGTACGGAATTTTCGGAAAAAAATTTATTTTTCATACTTTTTCACGATTCAAGTTATAAAAGTAGGAAAAGTAGGAAAAGTCAGAAAAATTTCTATAGAGTTAGTATCAAAATTATTTTGTTGTAGAGTAATCTCAGCCAATGGTCGTACGTTAATATGCGTAGGTAACAATTATTTCAATAAATTTCAATAATATGATGCCAACGGTAATGGATTTAGTGCTATTGAATGAGTAAAAAATCAGTATGAAATCACAAAAAAGTTAAATTTTATAAAATTATCAAGTGAGCCTGTGGAAACCCGATCTTCTTGTCACGCAAGGTGGGGAGGAATCGGCGCTCCGGGATTGGGGATTGGGGATCCTTGGATTGGGAGTTTACCCAAAATCCCCGCAGAATTGTTCCAATCTCAGGAATAGGGCGGACTGTTGCAATCCCCGTCCTTAATTCCTCCCAGCCCCCAGTCCCTAATCCCTAGTCCCTAGTCCCCGTGAATTTGTTTGAGGTTAACCTGATGCTTCAGGGTGATTTAGTTCTTAATAGCACATACGACTCGCGCCTTGTAGGGCTTTCGATTGTAATTGCAGTCCTTGCCTCATACACCGCGCTTGATTTAGCTGGGCGGGTAACGGCAGCCAAGGCATCCGCGAGAATTGCTTGGTTAATTGGTGGCGGAATCGTCATGGGCATTGGTATCTGGTCGATGCACTTTGTTGCCATGCTTGCCTTCAGTCTGCCGATGCCGATGTCCTACGATATGTGGACTGTGCTGGTTTCCATGCTGCCTGCGATTATCGCTTCTGGAGGTGCGCTTTATCTCGCCAGTGAAGAAGTGTTAAGTATCTGGCAATTGCTGATTGGCGGTATCCTCATGGGTATTGGCATTGCGTCAATGCACTACATTGGAATGTACGCGATGCGGATGGAAGCAACTACCGGGTATAACCTGTTGCTGTTTGTCCTTTCTGTGGCGATCGCCATCGGTGCATCAATTGTCGCATTATGGATGGCGTTCCAACTCCGCAGACAGACGAGCGCAACTGGCGGGAGGACAAAAATTGGCAGTGCGCTTGTCATGGGGGTAGCAATTGCTGGGATGCACTACACAGGAATGGCAGCAGCTAACTTCAAGGCGACTAATCCACGAGCAATCATTACGCCCCAGGCGATGACAAACTCCCTCACCTGGCTGGCTGTTAGCATTGGCGTGGCTACCCTTGTCATCTTGGGTTTCGCGTTGATGACTTCGTTTGTCGATCAGCGTTTGGCTGCTTCTGCAAAGCTTTTAGAACAGCAAGAAATTGAAACTCAACGTTCACAGTTGTTTACAGAAATTACCCTACGGATTCGGCGATCGCTTAAATTAGAAGATGTCCTCAACAGTAGCGTCAAGGAAGTTCGTCAAGCATTAACAACAGACCGTGTGATTATCTATCGCTTCAATCCTGATGGTCGTGGTAACATCATCGCCGAGTCAGTGGCAGATGGTTGGGTGAAAACCTTAGGACAAAAGGTTAATGACCCTTTTCGGGAAGATGACATAGAAATGTACAAAAATGGTAGAGTCCGAGCTACCAACAATGTTTCCAGAGCGGGCTTTACAGATTCCCACAAAAAAATTCTAGAAGATTTTCAAATCAAGGCAAATTTAGTTGCACCGATTTTCAATCATAGTCAGCTTATAGGGTTATTATGTGCTCATGAGTGTTCTAGACCTCGGAATTGGCAAAAATCTGAAATTGATTTATTTAGACAACTCGCAATTCAAGTTGGAATTGCCTTAGAACAAGCCAATCTTCTTGATGAACTTCAACAGGCGCAAAGAGTGTTGCGGCTTCGCGATCGCGCCATTGCAGCAGCGAGTAACGCCATTTTCATTACTGACGCGCATCAAAAAGACAATCCGATCATCTTTTGCAATCCTGCTTTTGAAACAATCACAGGCTATTCATTAGAAGAAGCGCTTGGGCGCAACTACCGATTTTTACTAGGAGGCGACACAGAGCAAACGACTGTTAAACAAATACGCGACACAGTCAGCGATGCGAGTGAATGCCAAATTGTGATCAAGAATTACCACAAGGACGGTACCCCGTTTTGGTGTGAATTAACGGTTTCTCCAGTGCGAGACGCATTTGGACGAGTCACAAATTTTATTGGAGTGGTATCTGACATTACCTTACGCAAGCAGGCAGAAGAAGTTTTAAGGCATAGTAAAGAAGCTCTCCAAAGTCAGCTTTTAGAACTTATTAGTGACGTTAAAGAAGCAACCAATGGCGATTTAACTGTTCGAGCTAAAACTTCAGTCGGTGAAATTGGCATAGTTGCTGATTTTTTAAATACCATTATCAACAGCTTGCGGCAGATTGTCACTCAAGTCAAAACAGCGGCACACCAAGTGAATGTTTCTGTTGGGGAAAACTCTGGTGCCATCCAGCAATTGGCGGATAAAGCGCTCACACAAGTCAGCGATATTACTCGCACCCTTAAGGAAATCGATAGTATGACTGTCTCGATTCAAGCAGTCGCTGAGAACGCCTACCAAGCAGCACAAATGATTCACAGAACCTCTAACAAAGTAGAGACTGCTGGAAAAGCAATGGATTTGACTGTCAACAGTATCTTGAGTATACAACAAATCGTTGCTGAAACAGCCAACAGGGTGAAGCATGTGGGCGAAACTTCGCAAAAAATCTCCTCCCTTGTGTCCTTGATGAACCAAATCGATATGCAAACCAACTTGCTAGCCATCAACGTTGGTGCTGAGGCTGCGTGGATGGGTGATGCAGGTCGAAATTTTGTCGCAGTGGCGGAAGAAATTGCTCAATTGGTTGCCCAGTCTCGCGAAGTAACCAAAGAAATTCAACACATCTTCGAGAACATCCAATTGGAAACAAGCGAAGTGGTTAAAGTCATAGAACAAGGAACAACCGAGATGGTGGAAGGAGCAAATGTTGTCGAAGATGCCAAGCTTAACCTCATGCAGATTTTAGAAGTATCTCGTCAGATTGACTATTTAGTGCAGTCGATTTTTACAGCAACAATATCTCAAACGCAAACATCTCAAACCGTTGTGTCGTTGCTCAAAAAAGTTGCCCAAGCCTCAGAACGCACTGCAGATTCGTCTGGTATGGTGTCTCGCTCTCTCCAACAAACATTAGAAGTGGCACAGCAGTTACAAGACTCTGTTGGTGTATTTAAAACAGGAGCACACAGCAAATACTAGTATTAGTAAGTTAATATAATCCTGATGGCTTACAGCGCTTTTCAAATAAATAAACCACGCTTTAGGGGCACGGCAATGCCGTGCCCCTACAAAAATCTGTGGTTCAATTAACTGAAAATAGCTGTAAAATATCAGTCTCTAAAGGTTCACGCGTAGGATACCTGATGCTCCAATAAGCGAACCAATAACTGATATTATCAATAGATAATTTTTTTGTATAGGTCTTTGAGATACCGAATTTGGCATCAGTTTTATGATTGAACTTCAGAATATAATTAGTAATTTTTCCAGTGGAATCGTGATGAGTGTTTCTGTAGAGAAAAAGATTTGATTTCTTTGAATTCAAAAAATATGATGATTAAGAGAAATTTTCAAAATAGAGTCTCTTGGCAAAAGCGGCTACAGTATAACTTCGACAATTTTATGTCGAAGGGAGGATTTTCTGTCTTTCTGGCATTATTGTCATTGTTTTTTGGTGCTTTTGTTATCATGACAATTGCCCGTTACATCTCTGAATTGTTGTTTCCCAATGAAAATTTGGAAAATTCCCCGGATTTGTACTGGGACGTATTCGTGCAGTTGATCGGGTTAAGAGACACAGGAGATAATGCCAATTTTGCGACTAAATTTGTTGGTGTTATCACGATTTTTGTTGGCTTAGTGTTGTTCTCCAGCCTCGTAGCCTTTATTACCCAGCAATTTGAATCAAGACTCCAGTTACTGCGTAAGGGTAAAAGCCCTGTAGTAGAAGAGAACCATACCTTAATTTTAGGATTCACCGACAGAATTATAGATATTCTTAGAGAGTTAGTATTCGCTAATGAATCCGTTGCAGACGCAGTGGTTGTTATCTTATCTCAACAAGATAAAGAGGAGATGGATGATTTCCTCCGCAATAATTTAGGTGAACTCAAAACTACACGAGTGGTGACTCGCAATGGCTTAACGACTAATTTAAATAGCCTAAATAAAGTTGGAGTCAAAGTTGCCAAATCGGTGATTATTTTGAATGATGCCAAAGCTTCAGATCCTGAAGAAAGCAAGACTTTAGCTGATGCACGAGTTGTCAAAGCCATCCTAGCAGTGGTGGCAGCTAATGAGGAAGACTCCTTGCCGCCTATTGTTGTAGAATTACACTCCCAACAATATCGCCGACTTGCTGAAAATATTGCTCCTGGAGCAGTCACCACTCTGAATGAAGCGGATATTTTGGCTCGAATTTTAGTTCAAACCTCGCGGAGTGTAGGACTAGCCTCAGTTTATTTAAACTTGGTAGGTTTTGAAGGTAACGAATTTTATTTCTATCGCCGGGAAAAAGGCTGGCAAAGCTTAAGCTTTGGTGAATTGCCATTTCATTTCTCAAATGGTACTCCCATAGGGGTGCGTCATGTAGATCTGCGCCTGACAATAAAACCCAGTCAAAATTACCAGCTTGCTGAAAATGATGAAGTTGTCATTCTGGCAGAAGATGACTCAACCATTCAGTTTCATCCACAACCTGTAGTGCAGCCTAAAAATTTTGGCTATGGTGACGATCGCAAAACCCTAGAGCGAAAACCTGAGAAGCATCTTATTATTGGCTGGAACAACAAAACTCCAATTATCCTCAAAGAATATGCTAAATACATAGTTGAAGGTTCACAAGTCAACCTGGTGGTAGAGGATTTAACACTAGAGGTGCAAGCTGAATTTGATAAGATTGCCCAAGATTACTTACACATAAAGATGGCTGTCCTCCAAGCTAATTTGGACTCCGTTGAGCAGCTTCTTCACCTCAAACCTTATGACTATGACAGCATCTCGATTCTGGCAGGTAGGGGAGAAAATGCTGAAGAAATAGATGCGAAAACCCTCACCATTTTGTTAGAACTGCGGCAAATTTTTCGGGACTATACCACCCAAACCGGAAACAAAGTTACGACAGAATTGATTGCAGAGATAATTGACTCAGAAGACACCGACTTGGTCATCAAAGCAGGTGTTAAAGACTTTCTCCTTACCAACCAACTTGTCTCTAAAATTTTAGCTCAGGTTTCCCAAGAACCTGACGTCATGTCCATCTATCGCGATTTGTTCTCAGTGGAGGGAAGCGAACTGTATATCAAGCCCATATCGCTTTACTTTCCAACCGAACAGCTTGGCAAGTTGACTTTCGCTGACTGTGTAAAAGCTGCACAAAAGCGTGACGAGTTGTGCATTGGCATAAAAGTTAACGCACTAGCTCAGGATAAGGAAAAGAATTTCGGTATTGACTTAGTACCGAGTCTGGATAAGCAGTTAAATCTCAGTTTCAATGATGCACTGATTACTTTAGCTGAAGATGAAACATGACCAAAACCATTGTCAACAAGAGCCAGAGGCTCTAATATCTCGTTACCAGGTTGAACCTGGTAACGAGGGTTTGGAGGCTTCGCCTCCTGTTGCAACAGGTGCAAGATCTCAGTTGACCTAAATTCTATAGCGGTTCTCGCTTGGGTGCAGTACATTCTGACCTCTCCCCAACCCCTCTCCTGCAAGGAGAGGGGCTTGTTCCCCCTTCCCTTGTAGGGAAGGCGGCTAGGGGGTTAGGTCTTGTATTTGAATCAACTGAGAATCGCTATAAATGCAAGTCAACTACCTACACTGACACCTTCGGTGAGCGTGTAGGCTTGCAAGAATCAGCTTGCAACGCAAAAGATGACTAGCCCGTCAGCCGTTACCTGATACGTACTCCCAAATGCTAAGCACGTTCAGCCCCAGGTCGCCCGTTTTGGGTTACAAACGAAGCTAAGGTACTGATATTTGCATTTGGTTCGCGGATGGTGGAAACAACGCGGTAGTCACTTTGCCAAGTCTCATGTGTGAGATGACAACGCACGTAGCCGCGATTTTTGCCGTCGAAGAATTTAGTATGAGGATTGTTGCTAAGAGCTGCTACAGTCGGGGGAATGAAGACCTCAGGAAAGTCAGAGGAAATTGAGGTACCCACGAACTCGGTGGCGACAGTCGGCGAGTTTGGGTTGTTGAAGTCAGTTTTTAGGTCGTGTACCCAGCTCGAATGAATGTCACCAGTAATCACAACTGGGTTATTCGGTTGACGCTGTTGGAGAAATTGTAATAGGCGATCGCGTGCAGCGACATAACCATCCCACTGATCCATGTTGAAGACTTCTTGATCTGGGAGGGCATTAAAGTCGTATTCCCCCATCATGACTTGCTGAGCAATCACATTCCAGCGAGCTTGCGAATCACTTAAACCTTGGAACAGCCACTGTTCTTGCTCTGTGCCTGTCATAGTTGCATTGGGATCCAACGCTTCAGGACAACGGGGTTTTAAGCCGTCATCGCAAGGCTGATCGCTGCGGTACTGGCGGGTATCTAGCACATTAAACTCAGCAATGTCCCCAAAGGCGAAACGCCGGTAAAGCTGCAAATAAGGACCTTGAGGCAGCGATGACAAGCGTAGGGGCATATGTTCGTAGTAAGCTTTGTAAGCGTTCGCTCTACGAGTCACAAACGCCTCTGAACTTTGATTTTCTTCAGGAATAAAGCTAGCATAGTTGTTTTCGACTTCATGGTCGTCCCAAGTGACTATCCAGGGAAAAGCCGCATGAGCCGCTTGTAAGTTCGAGTCAGTTTTGTAAAGGGCGTGGCGGTTCCGGTAGTCAGCAAGGGTGACAATTTCCGGACTATTATGTTGACGTGGACCTCCGGGTTGCGGTCCATACTCATAAATATAGTCACCCAAATGAACGACCAAATCTAGCTCCTCTTGAGCCAAGTGCTGGTAAGCTGTGTAGTAACCGTTCTGCCAGTCTTGACAGTTAGCGAAGGCAAAGCGAAACTTATCGACACGAGCATCACGCGCTGGAGCTGTACGGGTGCGTCCGACGGGACTAATTTCATTACCCACCTTAAACTGATACCAATACCAACGCTCTGGTTGCAACCCACCTACTTCTACATGGACAGAGTGTGCAAATTCAGGAGTGGCGATCGCCCTACCCCGTCGCACAACTTTTCTCATGTTTTCATCCAGAGCAACTTGCCACTGCACAGGCACATTAACATCCGGCATACCACCGCCATTTAACGGTTCTGGAGCCAATCGCGTCCACAGCACCACACTATCTGGTAAGGGATCACCGGAAGCGATGCCGAGACTGAAAGGATAAGCAGAAAAACTTGGCTGTGCAACAACTCTGTCAGTCCAAAGACTGGCGAGCGTGCTTGCAGTCATAGCCCCTGCACCAATGAGAAAACGCCGCCGGTGAGCTTTGCTCGATAGTAAGCGCTCGAAATGAAAACGCTCCATACGCATCCTTTTTGTAAATTCTTAAATTTGTAAATTCTTAAAATAGAGAAGAAACTGAAAGCTGAATAATAGTTAACATATTGCCAACATCATGACATACCAAATCCGATTTCCATAATCTTGTTTGTAAGTCTGCAATCTTTTTTTGATAAGTCGCAACACTTATAGCCCTAAAGCTACATAGAGATTATGGATACGGATTTGGTATGAAACCCAGCTCAATCTAGCAACCTTAACTTATCAACTGGGTATTAACTAACCATTAAGAACTTGTTAATGTTGAGATAAAGACTTACTAACAATAAGGATGGATGGTAGCTTTGTAGATACAGTGATACCAAGTCCACTAATACAATCTTAATAACTACGTAGTGAGGACTTTAGTCCTCTTTGCCTCATATACCAAGGACTCTTGTCCTTATTACAAACAAATTTTATTATCGAGAATTCACTCGAGATAAGAGTCAAAAGTAAGGTGCGTTGGGCGCTTTGATTATGTTTTTTATGACAACGTATTTTATGACAACGTATATCGAAAGGCTGCGCCTAACACACCCTACAGTAATTTTATTTTTACTTTTCGTTACATACCTGTAAATTTTTCCGTCCACTTACTTAGCTGTTGATTCATTTCCCCGACTTGCAGATCAACAACTCTATCAATCTGCTTGGAAAATTCTTCGCATAACTCTAAAAGTACATTTTCTAAATATTCAGTTTTCACATATTCGGTCATTAAGTGCTGTAAAAAATCCAGTCTTTCATGAATCTCATGTAGATTTGGGCTGTTATTAGTTCTTTCATCTAGCACATTCACTAGCTGTTGTACTGTTTCCAACTGCTGCTTTATGTGAATTGTATTCTGATTGTACTTGTCTAATAACACATTAATTTTATTTATTTGCGGATTATATTTTTCTACATTTTGTCTTAGTTGAATGTTTTCATGTCGTAAGTTAAGAACACTAACATCTAGATTTTCTAAATGTTTTTCTCGGGTACTTATATGATTTTCCAGAACCTGCTGCTGTTGCTGTAACTGTTCGATTTTTGATGTTAATTCTCTGACGATTTGGAATTTCACTTTTTCAACTTCTTGCTTTAATCCCTCAATTTGAGCCGAGGAAAGTTCAACAACACTAGATTGAAAAAGGCGTTGATGCTCAAGCTGTTGCAAAGCGGATTTTATGTCAGTTTGAAGTTGAGTTAACTCGTCAGAAATGGTAGTAATATTGAGAGATTCTAGTAAAGCTAAACGCTCATCAACACCAGCAACAAATTTCTTTAGCTCATTAGAATCAACTGATTCTGGAGCAAGAGGTAGGTTATTAAAATGCTCTTGAAGCCGATTTACTATTTGAGCTATGCGTTGAATTGCTGCTGGTTCTGAACGGGCGATGAAATTTTGAGCTAAAGCGTTTAACTGATTATCGAGTTTTGTAATCGATGTTTGTATCTCACCTACATCAACTGGCTCTGGAGGAGCAGGTAGATTCTCAAAACGTAGTTTTAAAGTATCTAACTCTCCTGCAATCTTTGCAATTGCTGCTTCCGTCACTGTTTTATCTGATTGCAGCTGCTTGATTGCTGAAACCAAACGATTAATATTATCTTTATACGTTGTTGAATTTTTTCTTTCTATTTCAGTTAAACGCTCTTCCAAATAATTAGGGTCAAAAGAAGGAGTTTTTGAGTATTGCTCAATAATATGATTCATTTGGCTTTGAAGTTTAGCACTATCGCTATTGATTTGGTTGAGGTCGAACGCTTGCAATTGTGCTTGCAAAGCTTTCACTTGCGCTTCTGTTCCATTCTTGATTTCATTAAGCGCTTCCTTCAACTCTTCAATTGCTTGTACCTCTGGTTTGGCATTAACCTGTCTTGTCAAGGCATCTAATTGACTACTAAGGTTGGTAATTGTGCCCTCTATCTCACTTGTATTAACTTCTGTGTAAGTAGGAAGATTGTCCAAACGTACGGATAGGGTGTTGAAAAGATTATTTAGTTCAGTAATCTCTGTTTTTAACTGCTTAACCTCTTGTGTTTCCGGTCGAGTATTGAACTGTTCCGTAAGCGTCCGAGTTGTTTGCTGTACTTGAAGTAAAGATTTGAATACAGGATCAAGATCTACACTCTGGGTTGGCAAAGTCTGAACTTGCTGCTCCAAGGAATTGATAGCTTGATGCATTTCAGATACTGTAGTTTTGTTGTACTGCCGTATCTGTTGCTGAAATTTTGACCTATTTATTAAATTGAGCGACAGTGCAACAGTTAAAGGAACAGATACATACATCAGTTGTTGAGAGACTACTGAGAGTATTGAGCCAACAATACAACTGACAACCGAGCAACTTTCTACAACTTGTAACCAGTTGTATTGCTTGACAGAGTTCATTTCCAGACCTCGGTAGCGAGCTTACTTTTATAACATTACCAAGAAAATAACCAGGTCTCGAAGTTAACTCATAAAGTTATTAAAGTTACAGTAAAAATCAGATGAAGAAATTGCGATTGCTGTTTTTGTAAGGGCAACGCATAGCTGGAGAAGCATTAGCTCAAGTCTTTTGGTTAAAAATCGTATAGGTGAATGTACTTGGGAACGGAAGGCGATCGCTCTATAGGACGCCACACTTTGCACCATCGCCTTTGAAACGTAATGGTAGGAATTTGAAACTGATTTTCTTTAATAAGCTACGATCAATCCAAGCATATTCCCAAAGCCACCAATGTCTGAATCAGTTCAGTACGTTACCAACCAACAAGGAGAGCGAGTTGGTGTACTCTTAAATTTGGAAACATACCATCACTTGACTAACACATCAACATCTGATGCTGAAATTTTAACTGGCTTGAGCCAGGATGAACTGCAAGCCTTGGCAGAAAGTCTGTTGTCTCCAAAAGCTCAAGTTCAATTGGACGATTTGCTAACTCAAAATGCACAGAATCAACTCTCGGCTGATGAAATTGCCACTTTAGACCGTTTATTAGAACAGGTTGACCAACTAAATATTCTTAAGACTAGAGCAAGGTACACCTTGAATAAGTTTCATTTGAGGTTTAAATTATGAACATCTCACTTAAACCCGAACATGAGCAATTTATCCAAGCGCAAATTGCTAGTGGTAAATTTGCCAATGCAGATGAGGTTATTGATTTAGCATTTAAACTTTTAGAAAAATTGGATAATGAGTATATCCAATGGCTTGAACAAACCCGTCAAAAAGTGGAAGTGGGACTGGCTCAAATTGAGCGAGGTGAAGTGATTGATGGTGAAGTTGTGATAGACAGACTAAGAGAAAAATTGCGGAAAGCGCGTGAGGCTCAAGAATGAGCCGATATGTCATCTCTCTACAAGCAAGTCGAGATTTAGAAGAAATTATTGATTATTTTGCCAGTCGCAACGTTGAAGCAGGAGAAAGATTTGTCAGCGAGTTTAATAAAAAGTGCGAAAACTTAGCTAAGTTTCCTGAAATGGGACGTAGCTATGCAGAGATTGTACCTTCATTACGTGGCGTTCCTTTAAATAGTTACATTATCCTTTACCAAGTTTTAGAAGATGGTATTGTGATTGTGCGGGTGGTTAGTGGTTATCGCAATTTAGAATCTTTATTTTCAGATTTAGATGATTAGTGCAATCTCTATAAGTCTTGTGGACAAGTATTAGAATCTCTTGGATGAGTATCAAACACTCATCCACGAGTATCAAACATTCAAGCGCGAGTATCAAATACTCGTTAACCAGAGAAAAGAAACCATTGGGATAAGCAGAAAGTACACGAGTGTACACTAGGTGCATGAAGTAGCAGAAAAATTTATCCGCGCCAACGGATATCTCCCCTCGGTGCCAGGTATTGAAATTCACCAAATGTTGATTCTACCGTGCAAGCATGAGCTACAGTAAATATTTACAAAATTCTGAAACGCTTAACTGCTAAACTTTACAAGTCTCGATGCGAGAGAAGAGATCTTGTAGTCCCACCCCCCCACACAACCCCCAAAAAACGCCAAAACGAAAACGACGGGAGGTGTCCCTCAGGGGCAGATGTATCATAAATCATTTTCTCGCAAGAGATCCAGTTTTCCTTCACTATCCAACCCACGCGATCAGCTTTGCTGGTGCCCCTTGGGCAATCGCTTAATTTTTTCCACGCTTCTTCGTCATAATTGCCGTCGGGCTTACCACCAACACTTAGATAAATTTCCTTCTGAACGCTGAAGCCAAAGCGTCCATTGCTGTATTTTACCCATAGTTGGTCAATTGTGCGGATATCTGTGCAGGGAACGTTTAAAAGTTCTTTCTCTCTAATCCAGTCATCTTTCTTGCGACCAACACCTTGGAGCATCACCAGAGAAGTTTCAGTGTCAGCTTCTTTCCACTTTCCTGCTGCCAGCAAGTCTCGCAGTTTAGTGTAGTCTACACCTTTTTCAGAACTGAGGTCATCTTCGATGGTATGCGATTGACAAGTCTCGATGCGAGAGAAGAGAAACCAACATCCATCCTTTCCCCCAAACCAAAACCCTCCACCAAGGGAGGTGAAAGGGAAGTAACCCTTCTCAGGTGCTGAGGTATGAAAACTTAGATTATCATGATCTGAAATCCAGTTTCCCTGCACTCTCCATCCCACGCGATCAGCTTTGCTGGTGCCCCTTGGGCAATCGCCAAATTTTTCCCAGGCTTCTTGATAGTATTTGCCGTCAGGCTTGCCACCAACACTGAGGTAGATTTCCTTCTGAACGCTGAAGCCAAAGCGCCCATTGCTGTATTTTACCCACAATTGGTCAATTGTACGGAGGTCAGTACAGGGAAAGGTTAAGAGTTCTTCCCTCTTAATCCAGTCATCTTCCTCGCGCCCGACAGCTTGTCGCATCACCAAATAAGTTTCATAGTCAGCTTCTTTCCACTTTTGTGCTGCCAGTAAGTCTCGCAGTTTAGTGTAGTTTACGCCTTTTTCTGAACTGAGGTCATCTTCCATAGTATGGGATTGACAAGTCTCGATGCGAGAGAAGAGAAAAACCACCAAATACGATGCGCCACCGAATAAAACGACGTTCAATACTCCATCCCACGACGAGAACGGGAGATGTCCCTCTGGGGCAGTTGTGTCAAAAGTGACTTTTGAATAATCAATCCAGCGATCTTTTACTCTCCATCCCACGCGATCAGCTTTGCTGGTGCCCCTTGGGCAATCGCCTAATCTTCTCCACCCATCTGAATCATATTCACCGTCAAGCTTACCACCAACACTGAGGTAAATTTTCTTTTGAACGCTGAAGCCAAAGCGCCCATTGCTGTATTTTACCCATAGTTGGTCAATCGTGCGGAGGTCAGCGCAGGGAAAGTTTAAGAGTTCTTCCTCTCTAATGAAGTCATCTTCCTCGCGCCCTACAGCCTTTAGTATCACCAGATAAGTTTCATAGTCAGCTTCTTTCCACTTTCGTGCTGCCAGCAAGTCTCGCAGTTTAGTGTAGTTTACGCCTTTTTCAGAACTGAGGTCATCTTCATCAGTTGTAGAGGGTGGAGGTGCAGCAGGAGTAGTGCCTTTCACTTCCTCAACCTGTGAACTCGTCCCCTCATCCGGCTCCCCTCCCTGCTTGCGGGGAGGGGTTGGGGGTGGGGTTAAACGCGCCTCAATTGCTGCAATATCTTCATCCCTAAGTTGCAAAAGTTGCTGCAAGCGCTTCAAATCCTCTCGCGTGCGATCGCTGAGAGTACCTTCATCTTCTAACGCCTCAGTCAGTGCTTCTGCATATTCTTGTAGATTTTGCTGGCGCTGGCGGTAAGGCTCCAGCACTTCGTTCTCAATTTCTCTTGCCGAATCTGGCGACAAACTCAGTTCACTCTGCCGACGGTTAAGAATGCGGCGACCAATACGCGAAACTTGACCATCTCGGATGCACCGTTCTACTTCCTTACGATACTCCAATCTTGGATCGCCTATCGGAGCTTTTGCCAGCTGAATTTTGTAGCCCTCTCTAACAGCAAAAATTCCTGGCTTCATTGCGGGTGCTGCTTCCTGCACTTTTCTACAGACGTAGTCATGCAGTTCATTTACGGAAACCACACCGTCATTGTCAGTATCCGCAGCGCCTTTCTCAATTCCTTCTACAAGGTAGCGGGTATAAACTGATAAATCTGAACCCTGTTGTTCAAAAGAATACTGAGTGGCAGTCGAAGAAGTCAAAACTGCCCGTCCTTCTACTGACTGCGGTTTTTTGGTCTCTACCAGTTGGTTCTTGATATCCAAGCTGCCATCATCTTTCGCCCTCATACCTTCAGCAAATGCACCGCTAAAACAACAGTCAAGAATAATCACCTGTCGCCGCGAACGACTATTTTCCATAACGTCGTGTATTAGGCTAGCAGCAACAGCGGTCGTTCTGACCAATTCTCCCTTGGTGTTTTTGCGAGTTTGACGAGTTGCCAGGAAAAGCCTGCCGCTATCATCTTTAATCCCATGACCGGAAAAATACAGTAGCACTAGGTCATCCTTTTGGCGATTGAAGAATAGCGTTTCAATCGCTTCTTCCATTGTCTGCCGTTGAGGATTTTTCAGCACAGTGATATCGCCTGGTGCAAACTCGCCCACATCTGGATGCTGCAAAACTTGCTGCATGGCATCGACATCCATAACAGCCCCAGGCAAGGAGTTTAACCCAGGCTCGTACTCACTTACCCCAATCAGCAATGCAACTTTCGCCATGTTTCCCTGTTTAAGCGTTGATAAGTTCCTGTACTGCTTTGACTGCTGCTTCTAACTCTTGACGACTGCTCGCTTTTATTTTAATTTTCTTGCCGTTTGCCTCGGCTTCTACTTCAATGGTTTTGTTGGCTAAGCGATCGCTCAAAAACCCCCACACTTGCTTCACATTTTCCGGTTTGACAAAACTTATCAGTTGAGCCACTACCCAGCCTGTTACTGACTTCGTTCCCTCTGGTGCGTCGGCGTTAACAACTCGATCAACCGCTTCTACTTCATCCAAGTCTTTCATCTGTGCTAGCAGCTTTTGGACTTCTTCATCTTTTTCCTCGGCATCCAAGTCTGGATCGGTAAATGTAATGGTTAGTTTAACGTCTGATGTATCTGCCATAATGCTAGTTTTGTTATAAATAATATCTACGGTTCGAGAATTCTACTGTATGTAGATATCAATCAAACACTAGAGTGTTCCGGAAACTCAGCAACTTTAGCGCAGCATTACCCACCTTCAAACATGCGGTGCGTTACGGCTCAAAATAATTCTACGTAACCCAAAAGACTTGTCGAGCCGCAGGACACCCTACTTAAGCTGATAACTGATAACTGATAACTGATAACTGATTTAATGCCTTGCCTCAGTTTCAACAGGAACTACAAATCGCTGCTTTAGTCACAGTGGATGAAGCAAAGGCGAAGGCAAGAATTTTACCAATTAACAGGAATGCCTAAACATTCAGAAAATGTTAGGCAAATTAGTCTCCATCTTGGAGATATTATTGAACGGAGAGAGAGGGATTCGAACCCTCGTTGAAGTTGCCCCCAAACAGCATTTCCAGTGCTGCGCCTTCAACCACTCGGCCATCTCTCCAGGCGTCACAATTTACGATTCTACAATTAAATAAATTAAAATGCAAGTAAATTTCAGTTTAAAATCCTAAATTAAAATCGAAAATTCCAATGTCCGAGACATACACTGTTAAAGTTCGCGATCGCGCTAAAGGCACAGTATACACTTTAGAAGTCCCCGAGGACCGCTACATCCTGCATACAGCCGAAAAACAAGGGGTGGAACTGCCGTTTTTATGTCGCAATGGGGCTTGTACCACTTGTGCTGTGCGGGTAATCTCAGGAGAGATTTACCAACCGGAAGCGATTGGACTGTCGCCAGAGTTGCGGAAAAAAGGTTATGCCCTATTGTGCGTTAGTTATGCCCGTTCTGATTTAGAGGTAGAGACACAAGACGAAGATGAAGTCTACGAACTCCAGTTTGGGCGCTTTTTTGCCAAGGGGAAAGTTAGGGCGGGTTTGCCGTTAGATGAAGATTAAAATTTGCTTCTTGCCCGTCGTAATGGTGCAAAGAATTATAATCTTATCTTGTTTGTTGCTTCTGGTAGCTTGCCAACCTCAGAAGAAGCCGGAAGAAAGTACGCGGGTACAGATAAAAGTTGCACAGGTAGTGAGTGGGCAAACTTTGGAGGTGGTGGGTATCGGCGATCAACCAAGTTTAATTTCTCAAGTGCGTTTGCTTGCTATCGATGCACCAGATTTGCAGCAGCGTCCTTGGGGAGATGCAGCAAAGGAACGCCTAGAAGCGCTGGTTGGCGAACAGCCTGTGAAGCTAGAGTTTGATGTGCAAATGAAGGACAAATTCGGGCGGACTTTGGCTTATGCGTGGAAAGATGAGGTTTTGTTGAATGAACAGCTGGTGAAAGAAGGGTATGCTCTGTTTGTCGGGCGATCGCCCAACCACAAATATGACTTACGCTTAGAACGTGCGCAGCAATGGGCGAGACTCATGGGGCAAGGAATTTGGAACCCAGAAAAACCTATGCGTCTCACTCCGGCTGAGTTTCGCCGTCAGTATCGTTAGTAATTCGTATCGAAGCTGATCCGTCACGAATTTTTAACATTCAATGGTTTCAGAAACAAAGGAACTGGTAATCACCAAACTTGAGCAAGGATTACCTGCCATTACCCCAGCATTTGGTGCTACTTTAGCAGAAGCCTGTGCCGTCTGCTTAACTGACCAAGGTCATACTCAAGGTGTAGAACTCAAAGTTAAAGGAGAATTCACCGCTGTTTTTAAACTGTATTGGCAAGAGGTTACAGACCAAATGCTACGGTGTTGGAACGATATCGAATACACTACAGAACAAGCAGCTTATGGCATTGCTTTTTTGGTAATACAAGAACTCACAGATTATACAGTTATCGAACGCTCTCGCAGAGGAACTGGATTTGACTACTGGTTGGGTAAGAAAGGTGAGACAAACGAACTACCATTCCAAAATGCAGTCCCACTGGAAGTTTCTGGAATACGCAAAGGCGATGACAGCCGAGTCAAAGCCAGAGTTAAACTGAAAGTTGAGCAGGCAAGTCCAACCGATGATACTCTACCGGCATACATCGTAGTAGTTGAGTTCAGTAACCCTTTAGCCTTCATCGTGAAAAAATGAGTCAGATTCGAGAGTTACATCAACAGGCAATGGATTTCGCCGAAATGGCAGAAGTTGCTAAACTAAGGGGCAACTTAACTCAGGCTGAACAATTATCTAGGCAAGCGTTTGAAAAAGAACTGCAAGCAGCTCAATTGATTGCCAGTGATGTTGAGGCAGAACCAACTCGTTCAGTGTTGCATCGTAGCGCCGCAACTCTTGCAATTGACTGTGGTAAGATTCACACTGCAGAACGTTTGATAGCAATTGCTTTATCAGGAAACCCACCCCAAGAAATTGCTGAAGAACTTAAAGATTTATTTGTTCAAATGAACATTCACAAATATTTTGCGCGTCGGGGTATTGCATTTGATGAAACCAAACTTCAGCGCTTGATGACACAATAGTTACTTTGTAGCAAGTCGCATGAAGCTAGTACCGCTGCGCGGAATTCACGCATTCAAAATTCAAAATTCAAAAACCTTACATTACAAGCTTTTTACTGATTTTAAATGGTAGCTTTATGAATTTCTGTGATTGTTGCACCATGTGCAAGAAGATTCAAAATATACTCAACAGTTAGGCGAATCCGGTTAATTAGTTACTAATCGATACTTCACAGAGGCTGCGCCACCCCTCTGGTATGCATTGGAGAGGGGTAGGGAGTAGGCAATAGGGATATTGATAACTAAACAAACGGATTTCATATAATACACAGAATTGGCTGTAGGTTGAGTCAGGCAAACGTTGCCTTTTGTTACAGGAAAAAGAGCCTTTTCATCCAAAAGTATTGAAAGTGCTTAGGACGCTACGTTCTATGACTTCAGGTACACGCAAGTACTTCTACAAATTTGGAATAATGAATATAGTTAGTTTTTTATTCTTAAAGCACATCCAACATTTAATATGAGCGTTCGTTTTCCAATAATTGCTGGTACCTTGATGGCTACCACTGTTAGTCTAGGTACGCTTTTCAACTTTGCTCAACCAGCTTCTGCTCGAGACACAATAACTTGTGAGAGCACCAATAATCAGAGGAACACTTGTTCGGTAGATAGAGGAAGCGAAGTAAGGTTTGTCAGGCAATTGTCTGATGCTAGTTGTAGAGGAAATTGGGGGTATGGCAGAAACCGTATTTGGGTAAGGAATGGCTGTCGAGCTGAGTTCTCAGTTAGCAGTAGCAGAGACGACAGATATGACAGAAATGGCAGATACGGCAGAAATGACAGATACGATAGAAATGGCAGATACGGCAGAAATGACCGATACGATAGAAATGACAGATACGATAGAAATGACCGATATGACAGAAATGACGGATACCGCAGATAAGTGAATCTACAGTCATTTTTGAGAGTCAGGTATATCAAAGTCCCTACACCAATTCGTAGGGACTTTATTTTTGTTAGCTATAAAGCAATACAATTCAGTTAAGGATTTTTGGTGGGATTTGCGTTCTTTGTAGAGACGCGCCACCTCTCGTCTCTACATTCTGTTCCTGATAAGGGTTCTGGTCTGATCACCAAGCGTATTGTACTATAAAGTGCGATTGGCTTTGCCACTGCCCCTTGGGCAATCGCCCTTGAGGGCGCTGTTCCTTGCCCAATCGCCTTGCTGGTTTAAGTCTTGTGAACGAGTATCAAACACTCAAGCGCGAGTATCAAACACTCCTCAGTGCCAGGTAATGAAATTCTCAAATGTTGATTCTACCGTGCGAAAGGAAGCAGCAATAAATATTCACAAAATTCTGAAACGCTTAAATGCTACACTTTATAAGTCTTGATGCGAGAGAAGAGCGCTGTAAGTGGATGTCTTGAGGATGTTCTTAGGGGAGGTGCACGACGAATCCAATCCCAAGCTGAAGGGATGGATAGAGGATGGGGAGGTGCTTCCGGGATGGATAGGATGGGGAGGTGTCCGGATGGGGCATTTGTATCAAAAGTGACTTCCTCATCATAAATCCAGCTATCTTTCACTCTCCATCCCACGCGATCAGCTTTGCTGGTGCCCCTTGGGCAATCACCAAATTTTCTCCAGGCTTCTTCGTAGTATTTGCCGTCCGGCTTACCACCTACACTGAGGTAAATTTTCTTCTGAACGCTGAAGCCAAAACGTCCATTGCTGTATTTTACCCATAATTGGTCAATTGTGCGGAGGTCAGCGCAGGGAAAGTTTAAGAGTTCTTCGGATCTAATATAGTCATTTTCCTCGCGTCCTACAGCCTTTAGCATTACCAGATAAGTTTCATAGTCAGCTTCTTTCCACTCTCCTGCTGCCAGCAAGTCTCGCAGTTTCGTGTAGTCTACACCTTTTTCAGAACTGAGGTTATCCGCTTGAGCAATTATTTGATTAAGTACTAAGTATAGGTCGCCTCGTTCTTGAGTTAGGGGGTTGAACTTACCTTTACCTCTCACACGAAGTTTCTTACCTGGACTAATACCAGCAGGAATTTTGACGTTGATAACTTCATTTTCTGTTGTAGTTACCTGTTTCACTACGCCACTAAGGAGCTCGGCTGTGGTTAGGGCAATCTCCAAAGTTAGGTCAAGTTCCTGTTCTAACTGTACTGGAATCTGTTGCCTATAAGTTGTCTCAGAAATAGGTGTGGGTGTTTCTTCGTGAACAAACTGTGCAGTCAATTCCTGTTCAATAGACTGGATATCTGTATCTCTAAGACCCAACATTTGCTGAAATGCCTTTAACTCGTTACGGGTCTGATCACTAAGCGGATACTCATACTTTACAGCTGCAATTAAAGCATCTCTGTACTGCTGCAAGTTCTCTAGTCTCTCTTTGTAAGGTCGCAGCACCTCCATTTCAATTTCCCTAACTTCTCCACCGGAAAGCCCGAGTTGTCTCTGTAAGTTCTCCAGTATCATGCGAGCAACCGGGGAAATTCCGCCCTGAATGGCATATATTTCTACTTCTTTGCGATATTTCACCTTTGGATCAGCAACCCTTGCTTTCGCCAGCTGAATTTTGTAGCCCTCTTTGATGGCATAAATCTCAGGCTTCATTGCCGGCGCTGCTTCCTGCACTTTCTTGCGGGCATACTCATGCAGTTCATCCACCGAAATCACACCGTCATTATCCGTGTCAGCCGCGCCTTTCTCAATTCCTTCTACAAGATAGCGGGTATAAACTGATAAATCTGAACCCTGTTGTTCAAAAGAATACTGAGTGGCAGTCGAAGAAGTGAGAACTGCCCGTCCTTCTACGGACTGTGGTTTTTTAGTCTCTACCAGTTGGTTCTTGATATCCAAACTGCCATCATCTTTCGCCCTCATACCTTCAGCAAATGCACCGCTAAAGCAGCAGTCAAGAATAATTACCTGTCGCCGCGAACGGCTATTTTCCATGACATCGTGTATCAAGCTAGCAGCAACAGCGGTCGTTCTGACCAATTCTCCCTTAGCGTTTTTGCGGGTTTGGTGAGTTGCTAGGTAAAGCCTGCCGCTATCATCTTTAATACCATGACCAGAAAAATACAGTAGCACCAGGTCATCCTTTTGCCTATTGAAGAATAGCGCTTCAATCGCTTCTTCCATTGTCTGCCGGTGGGGATTTTTCAGCACTGTGATATCGCCTGGTGCAAACTCGCCCATATCTGAGTGCTGCAAAACTCGCTGCATAGCATCGACATCCATAACAGCACTAGGCAGGGAGTTTAAGCCAGGTTCGTACTCACTTACTCCTATCAACAATGCAACTTTAGCCATGTTTTCCTGCTTAAGCGTTGGTAAGTTCCTGTATTGCCTTGACTGCTGCTTCTAACTCTTGCTGACTGCTAGCTTTTATTTTAACTTTCTTGCCGTTTGCCTCTGCTTCTAATTCAATGACTTTGTTGGCTAAGCGATCGCTCAGAAACCCCCACAGTTGCTTCACATTTTCCGGTTTCACAAAAGCAATCAGCTGAGCCACTACCCAGCCTGTCACTGACTTGGTTCTCTCTGGCGCGTTGGCGTTAACAACTCGGTCAACCGCTTCCACTTCATGCAAATCTTCCATCTGTGCGAAAAGCTTCTGGACTTCCTCATCCTTGTCTTGGTCATCCAAGGCTGGATCAACAAATGTAATGGTTAACTTAACGTCTGATGTATTAGCCATAATGATAATATTTACTTATGAATAATATTTACACTTGTGAGAATTCTACTGTATGAAGATATCAATCAAACAGTAGACTATTCCGGAAATTCAGGAACTTTCGCGTTTTTCCTCGTTTCCAGCCTGAGGCTGGGAATACATTTCTAGAGGCTCTGCCTCTGGGAACGAGTAGGCAGAGCCTACTTAACTGCGTTCCCACGCTCTGCGTGGGAACGAGAAAAAATAAAAAACTTGTTCCTCGTTTTCTCGTTTCCAGCCTGAGGCTGGGAATGTATTTCCAAAGGCTCTGCCTTTGGGAACGAGCAGGCAGAGCCTACTTAACTGCGTTCCCACGCTCTGCGTAGGAACGAGAAAAAATAACGCACAGCGTAGGAACGAGAAAAAATAAAAAACTTGTGGCTTGTTCCTTTCCCCTTTATAAGGGGAAAGGTGCCGGAGGCGGATAGGGGTAAGCTTACGTCTACCCTTAATTCATAATTCGTAATAGGCTGATATTACGAATTATTAACTAGCCATGACTAATCTGCAAATCTTTTTGGATATTGCTACAGAAGCAGCCCTTGCTGCTGGTGCGGTGTTGCAAGATTATTTAGGTAAGGTACAAGACGCAGTTATTGAAAAAGGACGCCCTGGTGATTTGGTGACGGCTGCTGATAAAGCTGCGGAAGTCATCATTTTAGATGTTTTGCGTCGTCACTTTCCTGACCACTCTATCTTGGCTGAAGAATCAGGAAAACTGGGAAATCAAGATAATGAATACCTCTGGGCTATTGATCCCCTTGATGGGACAACGAACTTCGCTCACCAATACCCCTTTTTTGCTGTCTCCATTGGGCTGTTGATTCAGGGTGTGCCGCAAGTTGGTGTCATTTATGACCCTTTCCACGATGAGCTATTTCGTGCGGCTCAAGGTTTGGGAGCTACGCGCAACCGTCGCCCTATTAAGGTTTCAGACACATCTGAACTAGGTAAAAGCCTGTTAGTTACGGGGTTTGCTTATGACCGTCGTGAAACATCAGATACTAACTATGCGGAATTTTGTCACCTGACTCATCTCACTCAAGGAGTACGGCGCAGTGGTTCTGCATCTCTAGATTTGGCTCATGTCGCCTGCGGGCGTTTGGATGGCTACTGGGAAAGAGGTATCGCTCCTTGGGATATTGCTGCTGGTGTGATTATATTGCGAGAAGCTGGGGGACAGGTGACTGCATATGATGGCAGTCCGTTAGATATTTCCTCTGGCAGAATTCTTGCCACCAATGGTTATATTCACGACACCCTCAGTCAAGAACTCAAACAAGTTCCACCACTGTCTGCGTGGGGTAATTAACGGTGTTATATTTATACTCACATCTTGCACCAGTTGCGTTATTGCAATTTTTGTAAGGTGGGCACTGCCTAGAGTTCGCTCAGAACCTTATTTTTACGTTGTAAGCAGTGCCCACCCTACGGTTATTCTGTCTGCATGGACTCGTTAACGGTGTTAAATTTATAGCCATTTCTCACAAGCAAAGTAAACTAGAGAAATTTAAGCGATCGTGGTGCAACACCGTTATATGTCTTTCAAGTTCAATCGTGGATTGTTTAAATATGACTTCGTAGATCATCACGCGGTTCTGTGTGTCCCAGTTGATGCGGATGTCAAAGAGATTCGCAAACGCTATCTCAATATCGCCCGTCGCCTGCATCCTGATACCTGTAAGGCTGCAAGCGATGCTGAGAAACAATTGGCTGGTGAATTGTTGTCTAAGCTAGTGAATCCAGCATATAAGATTCTGTCTCATGAGAAAAATAGAACAGAATATATTTTAGTTTTGTCGCAAATGGGCAAGCGCTTAGTTCAAGAACCTGCTTCGGTGGAAGTTTCTAGCGATGCGGCGAAACAGCTCGTCAACGCGCCTAATTTCGAGCATATCTATAAGAATGCGATTGCCAAAATCGCTGAAACTCAATATGACTTATTACAAACAGTACAACAGACTATTAGCCAAGTCAGCGAGTTGAATTTGGTATATGTCATGCGCAATGCTGGCAAATTATCACAAGCAGCATCACAGCCACTAACTCAACCACAAATTCCAACGAGTGCGCCAGCCGTCAATAAAACTCCTATAGTTCCACCACCACCAACACAGCAACAAGATTCAGTTGTCCTTCATTACATCCGTCGCGCCCAAGAGTTGATGGCAAAAAATCAATTGACACAAGCTAGGGTAGAATTACAAGATGCCTTGAAGCTAGAGCCAAATAATAGTCGTTCTCATAGCTTGATCGGGGTGGTCTATTTGAAGCAAAATTTAACCACAACTGCAAAAGTTCACTTTGACCGTGCCTTGCAATTAGACCCTAAAAACCAAGTAGCATTGGAAGGCAAACGCAGAGTTGAACAGATAACAGGGCATAAACCTAGTGGTGCGAAGCATACTGCATCGCCTAACACTAGGGGTGACGGTTTGTTTGGTGGTTTGTTTGGTGGGAAGAAAAAATAATGGTATATCAACCTCCAGTGGGAGCTAGGGATTTATTACCCTTAGATGTGGCTCAAAAACACTGGATCGAAGACAGGTTACAGCAAGTGTTTCACCGTTGGGGATATCACAGAATTATCACCTCAACGCTAGAGCGTATGGATACGCTGATGGCGGGAGGAGCAATTCAACGTTCTGCTGTGATTCAACTGCAAAATGCTGATGATGAAGATTTGGGGCTGCGTCCAGAATTGACAGCGTCGATCGCTCGCACGGCTGTTACACGTATGGCAGGTGTGACTTATCCACAACGCCTGTACTACAACGCCAATGTTTTCCAAGGGACAAGCGAGTTGAAACACAACCGCCAGCAAGAATTTTATCAAGCTGGCGTGGAGCTGTTGGGCAGTGGCGGTAATTTAGCCGATGCAGAAATTCTGCTGTTGGTGGCAGAGTGCTTGCAAGCATTGGGTTTGAACCAGTGGCATTTGATTTTAGGTGAAGCTCAAATCACGCGATCGCTCCTCAAACCTTTTCCCGCTCATTTACAAGGAAAAATCCGCAGTGCGATCGCTCACCTTGACCGAGTAACCATAGATACTTTACCCTTGAGCGATGAACTACGAAAACGCGCCAGAATCATGCTTGATTTACGCGGAAACCCAGATGATGTGTTGCAAAAAGTTACCAGCCTGGGTTTAGATCAGCCCTTACAAGCAGTCGTAGATAACCTGAAATTCTTGGTAGAATTACTGAAGAATACAGTAGTCAATACAACAGAAAACCAATCAAGAGGGATAGAAATTATCCTCGACCTTAGTCTATTACAAACCTTTGATTACTACACGGGTATTGTATTTGAGGTAATCAGCGATACTGATGGACAGGCGCGGGTTGTTGGGCGGGGTGGTCGCTATGACCAGCTTCTAGGACTTTATCATCCTAAAGGAGAAAACATACCAGGAATTGGTTTTGCATTATTCTTGGAAGATTTACAACAAATTCTCTTGTCTGCTCGGCAGTTACCACAAACTACCCCAGGTAGCAATTGGTTAATTGTACCAGAAACGCCAGATGCCTATGCCGCCGCCTTTGCTTATGCCACAAAACTCCGAGACTCGATCCATCTGGTGCGAGTGGAAATGGATTTGGGGGGACGGGATGCGGATGAAATTCGGCAATACGCAGGCGATCGCCATGTTGCTCAAATTGCTTGGATTAAAGCCGATGGCGCAACAATGATTGAATCATTAGTCAAATGATACAGCAGCAATTCCTGAGTCAGGCTTCCCAAAGCGTCAGCCGACGGGAGCCAGAAGGAGCGCTAGCCATGCAGGAGGTGAGACTAGTGCTGTTCACCGCAACGCACTGGCTCTCCTACAAGAAGTTTATTTTTACTTTATAAATCAACTCTTATTTAAAGATTTTATCGAATACAAAATGCTAAATCTAAACTAGGAAAATATTACTCTTTTGATACACATTCAATGCTGAAGTTGTGATGCAACCCTTGTTTTCTATTTTCCCGCTACAATTGTTGCTGAATTGTATTGGATTCAGCCTGCTTTAAAGTGCGAGCACCACCGCTTTCCCGGCGAGTTGGAACTCCTCGGTTAGTCGGTATTCGAGCTTGCAGCCTATCCTGTTTAAGAGTTTTGACTGTTCGAGGTGCATTTTCTTGTAACAGCAATAGATTATGCGTGTCTGCATAGTTAGCTGATACAGTGAGTATTCCTACGATTAATGAAGCTACGAGATATTGCGATTTCATTTTTTTTCTTCCTTAGAACAACTGTTCGTAATACAACTTCACCGCTATATATGTGTTTTTCTGACGAGATATACACTTTTACTGAAACAGCAGTAAATAATATCAATTCCAGGGAGCTATGGCGGTTTTGATTTGCGGACTGAGTGTCGAACACATCCCCCGTAGGTGAATGTGGTATTCTGTCTATCCATAGTGGCGGGGGCTGGTTTGTATGCATCACTATCAGGGATTGAAATAACCTGACCCTCGCTGAGTCCCTGAGTCCTGCGGGCACGCTGAGCGCAAAGCGTGCCGCAGGCATACGCGTAAGCCTAGCGTCTGCGCAGGAGATACCCAAAACCGTCACGACATATTTTTTTCTTTGAAACTCATTCTTCTGTCTATTCTTTTACAGTTTTTCTAAATTATTATTAACCTGCTCTTATTGCAATTATTTTATTAAGTATCTGAAATTAATTAAGTATACTTCAAAATAGCAAAGACCAGAAAAAATATTTTTTTAAATGAAGACTTCAATAAACTAATGGCATAAAACATAAAACCTTATAAATGTTATGGAGTAACATTAATTTGAGAAATATGCTTATAATGATGACCATTGTGACAAAGTATTAAGTAAAAAGAATTGAAACATTGAATATGTTATTTGTTTACAAAAATAAAAAACAAAAAGCGTTAAAACATTTATGAACAGTCGTGATAGAAAAACACCATGTTGGAATCTCCAAACACGTCAAATTCTTCAGCTTTGGGAGCTAGAGATTCTAGTGCGTTAAATATTCAAAACGCAAATACTTTTGAGAACAATGGTGATTTAAATACTTTGAGTTTAAACGGCTCCTCACAATCATCATTAGATGGAGATGACTTTTCTGGGGCTGCAATAACCCCTAGTCTGAAGAATCCTAATCCGATATTTACTAGTGCAGCGATATATACCGATTTCAATGGGGATGGCAAGAACGATAAGTTATGGCGTAACTCTCAAACTGGTGAAACTGCTATCTGGCTGATGGATGGCACAAATGTTGCCTCTGAGGCGGCTTTGAAGACAATGAGTGCAGATTGGGACTTTAAAATTGCCGATTTCAACGGTGATAACAAAACTGACATCATCTGGCGTAATACTCAAACGGGTGAGAACCAGATTTGGTTGATGGACGGCACCACAGTGACCTCTGAAGCATCTCTAACAACAGTCAGTCCAGACTGGACTTTCAGCGTTGCTGATTTCAATGCTGACCGCAAAACCGACCTTTTCTGGCGTAATCAGACAACGGGTGAGAATGCGGCATGGGTGATGGATGGTACACAGGTCCTCGCTTCGTCTTTTTTGCAAACGGTTGACGGAAACTGGACAGCTAATGTTGTTGATTTCAACCGTGATGGTAAGACTGACATCTTCTGGCGCAACACCACAACAGGTGAAAACGCTGTTTCGTTGGTCGATGGTACCAACGCTTCTACAACTGCGTTGCCAACCCTTGGCACAGAATGGGAGGCTAGTTTCGGAGATTTCAACGTCGATTATCAAACCGACATTCTCTGGCGTAATAAGACAACGGGTGAGAATGCCGTTTGGCTGATGAATGGCTCAAATGTTGCTTCTCAGACTGCCTTGCCTACACTCGGTGCTGGCTGGACATCTAGTGTTGGCGATTTCGACGGCAATGGCACAACAGACCTTCTATGGTACAACCAGCAAACAGGTGAGAGCAAGGTTTGGATCATGGATGGTGCAAACGTTACCAGTGACACTGCTCTACCGACGCAAAGCCAAGCCTGGAAACCAAGCATTAGCGATGTTGACGGCGATGGCAAGACCGACATCTTCTTCCGCAATTACGAAACAGGTGAGAATAAGGTTTGGCAGATGAATGGCTCTACCCCCACTGAAACTGCTCTACCGACATTAGCTAAGGAGTGGTATACATTCTAAAAATGCTTAAATAATTCGTAATTCTTAATTCGTTATTGACTTGATAATTACCAGTTATCAATTACGAATTATAGCAATCGTATTTGATTTGTGTGAAAGTGCCTGCGCTTCGCGCATAAATCCATTGGTTCAGATTCCCGACTTCGTAAAAGTTGTCGGGAATCTTGTTGTTCACGTGCCTCCTATCGGAGGAGCTTACGCGCCGAGAGTGCGTGCTCGTAGGGCTTATGATTTAGAATTGGTATATCTAGTACAGCGCAGCCTAAATATTAATACTTACGTTTGACATAATATGTCATCTTAACAACATATTGATGATAGTTCAATGCAGTTTTTTAAAAAGAACAAAAAATAGCAGATGTTATGTCTTAACAGAAACATTGAAAAAAAACAGTTAAAAAAAATATGAACACTAGTCATAAACAAACATCATGTTTGCATCTCAACCCGTGGACTCTTCTAGAGGTACTAGTGCATTCCAATCTCTCCCAATCTCCGATAGTTCCACAAACACGGATGATTTAAATTCTGCTTTGAGCTTTCGACAGTCGTCACAATCGCTCCTAGATGAATCGATAGGGGAGCCAGTAGAGACTGCAAAAAATCCTAATCCCAATTCCTTGTTTAGTAATCCGGCAATTGTTGCCGATTTTAACGGTGATGGCAAAACAGACAAATTCTGGCGTAACTCTCAAACAGGTGAAACTGCCGTTTGGCTGATGGATGGCTCAAAAGCGACAACAGAATTTTTGCCGAATGTAGACTCGTCTTGGGATTTTGCTTATGCCGATTTCAACCGCGATGGCAAAACTGACCTCTTTTGGCGCAATAAGACAACAGGTGAGAACGCCATTTGGCTCATGAATGGCACAAAAATTGCCTCTGCAGTTTTTTTGGAGAAAATAGATCCATCTTGGACTTTTAGCATTGCTGATTTTAATGGCGATGGCAGGAGCGATATTTTCTGGCGCAATCAGACAACCGGTGAGAATGCCACTTGGCTAATGGATAGCACAAAAGTTATCAGTGCGGCTTTTCTGTCCACAACTGACTCATCTTGGTCTTACAGTATTGTTGATTTCGATGGTAATGGCAAGAGCGACATCTTTTGGCGAAATCAGACAACCGGAGAGAACGCCATTTGGTTTATTGATGGTACTGACTCATCAGAGTATTCTCTGAGGGAACTTGATCCGTCTTGGAATTATAGCGTTGGTGATTTCAACGGCGATGGTAGGACTGACCTTCTCTGGCACAATACTCTAACAGATGAGAATACTGTTTGGCAGATGAATGGTATTTTCATCAATTCGGGTTCTCTAGAAAAACGTGACTCTTCTTGGAAATCTAACATTGGCGATTTCAACGGCGATGGCAAAACAGATATCTTCTGGCACAACACTCAAACTGGTGAAAACACTGCTTGGTTGATGGATGGCACATCAATTGATACTGCGGCTTTTCTGCCCCCAACTGATTCATCTTGGCAACCCAGCTTTGGCGATTACAATGGTGATGGCAAGACTGATATCTTCTGGCGCAGATACGACACTGGTGAGAATCTTATTTGGCAGATGAATGGTACCACTGTGTCTGGATCTTCTTCTGTGCAAACAGTTCCCGTGGAGTGGAATGCTTATTAGAAATTTGTGGTGATGGAGATGAGAAACAACAAGAACGCAGATGATACAGTTATCATCTGCGTGCGTGTTTCTTTTTTATTCGTTGCGCCTGCTACTGAAACTCAGCGCCTTGTTGCACGAGTTCATGTCAGCTTTTTATCCTGTCTTCTAAAGCTTCTCGTGCGTGTTCTCGGTCGTCAAAATGGATTTTTTCAGTTCCGAGAATTTGGTAGTCTTCGTGACCTTTGCCTGCAAGCAAAATGCCGTCTCCAGGTTGCGCTTGCAATATGGCAGTACGAATGGCGGTAGCGCGATCGCAGATCACTATCGGTTTCACTGTTTCTGGAATTCCCGCCAAAATATCCTGTAAAATCCTTTCTGGGTCTTCTGTACGCGGATTGTCTGATGTCACCACAGCGACATCCGCTAATTCAGCAGCGATTCTACCCATTTTCGGGCGTTTAGTGCGATCGCGATCGCCTCCACATCCAAACACGCAAATCATTTTCCCTGGAATAAACGGACGTGAGGCTTTGAGCAAATTCTCCAAACTATCTGGCGTATGAGCATAATCTACAATCACGCTGATGTCTTGCTCTTGAATAATTTGCACCCTTTCCATCCGTCCGGGAACTCCAGGAAACTCTGGTATTGCAGATGCGACTAACTGCAAATCTAACCCTAATTGTAAAACTGCTCCGACTGCTGCCAGTAAATTTTCTAGGTTGTATTGACCAACCAGTGGTGAACGAAAAGCCACCTCACCCTTTGGTGTATGTAGCGTACCGCTGACACCATTCGGCTGGTAATTCAGGTCACTCATCCACAAAGAAGCTGTAGAATCATCAACACTATAACTCCAAACTTTCTCTGAGTTCAAAGATGCAATTAACCGCTTACCATATGCATCATCAGCATTAATGATTGCCCGTCCTTTGAGATATTGAGGACTAAATAGCAGTGCTTTTGCAGCAAAGTAATCTTCCATATCGCGGTGGAAGTCTAAATGGTCTTGGGTAAGATTGCTAAACACCCCCACCTCAAACTGACAACCCATGACTCGCCCCTGCGCCAAAGCGTGGGAACTCACTTCCATCACCCCGTACTCATTCCCAGCATCCACAGCAGTCGCAAGCTGCTGTTGCAGTTCCACAGCAAACGGTGTTGTGTGAACGGCAGTTTGAACAAAGCCGTTCCAACGAGTGTAGAGAGTGCCCATCAAAGCCGTGGGCAGATTTGCTAATTTAAGAAAATATTCAACAAGGTGGCTGGTTGTGGTTTTACCATTTGTGCCCGTCACACCCACAAGTTTGAGTTTTTGCCCAGGATAGCCGTAGAAAGCGGCTGCTAATTGCGCACAAGCTTTTGTCATGTCCACAGCAGTAATCACACAAGCGGATGGTGTGGGAGGATGTTTCTGTGCTGCTTCCGGAGAAATAATCGCAGCTACAGCACCAGAGGCGATCGCACTTTGCCAAAAGTCCCCACCATCAACTCGCGTTCCTGGCATCCCAATAAACAAATCTCCTGGAACGCAAGCATGAGAATTCGTCTTTAAACCCTTTATTTCTGTATCCACAGCTGGATGTTGTGGTAACTGCACAACACCGTCTACACTCGCCAGTAACTCCCGCAGTTTCATCTTGTGAACCTCGTCACACGTTTTGATTGCGCCTATTCTGCACTATGTTTTCTATTTCTACAAATACTTTCAGATTACAGAAAACCTATTTGTAAACTGTAACACCTACAGCAAGAACTACATTAATAGCTGGATAGTCATGCACAAGCCTCACACTTGCGCTCTGTGCTTCCATACAAATGACTGTTGACTTTACCTAATCTTGTTGTCATCTTCATTTAATCTTCACAAAGATGGTAGTAAGGTTTGGTACCATTTGGTGTCTTCTTATCTAAGAGAGAGTTCGTAAGTGAGTTACTACAACTTTAATGACCATTTCTGGTCCCCAGAGACAGTTTGTAGTCAATCAGCACTGCCAAAATCAAATAAAAAAAGTGCTCGCAGGAAAACACTGACAAGTATTTTGACTTTAGTGTGTATTGCTGTTTGGACGCCACTGCTACTCCAGCTCGTAGTTCCAGGCGTAAAGAAAAATCAGGAAACCATTTCTTTAGAGACTAGTAAGCCCGATAGCAATCAGCTTGTGTTTCAGCGTGAGCGCGTTCTTTTCTATCTACATAGCAGCGATAGATAATCAATAGCTTCTGGTTTGGTGGGAATGAAGGTTGTTGATATTTCATGTTGCCACTCATTTATCAGCGCAGGGCGATGGCACGGAGTGCCCGCAGTCATGCGATTGCGCTCCGCGCAGTGCCGGAGGCAATTGCTCAAGTTGCCCTGCCGAAGGCAATCGCCCTGTTGTAGGTATACTGTCTGCTAGAACAAGTGCGATGAAGAGCGAGCGTAGCGCCCCTTTAAGGCGAGCACCTGCAATGAACCAAACTTAGAGACAATAGCACTTTATAAAGGCTCAGGAATATAGAGAAATCTTTACAACAAAAGAAAGAATCACAGATAGAACTATCGTTTAGTTAATATGTATTAAGCTGTACCGCGATAGCGCATACCTGGAGTAGTTAGCGATAAATAGCAACTATCGTTTGCTGTGTAAGTGCTGCCTGAGGATATGCCTGACAAATCGATGCAAACCGACGCCCGATTAAAGAAATTCAACAAATTCTCTAACGCCGGGCAGGTCATCCCTAAGGAGGAACTCAACGTGTTCAAGCAAATTCTCACAGGTAGCTATGTTTTCGTTTTTTTGCTTGCTAGCAGCCTGTCGGCTCATGCACAAGTACCAAAACCTGCATCTCCATCTGCATCTCCACCTGCATCTCCATCCTCTCAACCTCAAGTTCCAGCAACATCCCAGACCAAAGTTAATCCAGATGAACTTCAAAAATTTGCACGCTCTCTAAAACAGTTGCTAGTGATTGAACAAGGGGCAAATCAGCAGATAGTGCAGCTCATTGGTCAGTCTGGTCTGAGTCAACCACGCTTTTTGGAAATATATAAGGCACAGCGAAGTCCTTCAGCTCAGCCAACAAAAGCAGTGACCTCACAAGAAAAGCAGCAATTTGATAAGGCTTTCACAAGTCTTAGGTCAATTCAGCAAGAAGCTAACACAAAGATGCAGCAAGTCCTCCAAAAAGAAGGGCTAAATCCAGAAAGCTTCAATAAAATTGAAGCAGCAGTCAGACAAGATCCGGCGCTTCAGCAAAAAGTGCGGGAGATTATTCAAAGCTAGTCTTGAAGCTCACGCCAAATAGAGTGAGTGAAGGGGACTGGGGATTGGGGATTAGGGATAGTCAACAGTGAACAGTGACCAAAAAACTGGTAACTGAAAACTGGTAACTGATAATTGATAACTGATAACTGTCGCCAGTCCCTAATCCTGTCGCAAGTTGGTAACTTTTGAACACTTATCAGCGCTACTACTGTTGACTGTTCACTGATTTAAAGGTATAAAGTGCGATTGTGCGTAAGCGATCGCCTACGGCGGCACTCCGTGCGATTGCCCAAAGGGCACTGCACTCGGCGCAATCGCCCTGCTACCATTTCTCCTAGAACTTCAGTAATATCATCTTAGTCAGTACTGCTTATTACCTCTCTTGCGTCAATTATGAATAACGAGGTTGTTCTTTTTCTTATCAGCGCTAGTGTTGTCATCCTCTACCTCATCTTCTCTGCATTAACTGAAATGGGCACAAAGCTACCTTGGAAAAAATAGCAGCTAGTGACTCAAATTTTCAGCAATAGAAGAGTGTGCTTTTTATGTCACCCATCATCAGGCTTGCCACTGAACAGGATGCTGAGCAAGTTCTGGAAATTTACGCCCCCTTTTGCGGGGATTCACCTGTGTCTTTTGAGGTTCAATCACCAACCCTAGATGAAATGCAGCAGCGCATTGCAAAGGTTCTGCAGAAGTTGCCCTGGCTGGTGTGCGAGCGTAATGGAGAAGTTCTAGGATTTGTTTATGCAGCACCTCATCGAGACCGAACTGCCTATCAATGGGCTGTTGATGTATCCGTTTACATCCATCAAGCAGTGCGTTGTTCAGGTATTGGGCGAGCTTTATACACCTCGCTGTTTAAAATTTTGGTGCTTCAAGGTTATTACAGCGCCTATGCAGGTGTTACGCTCCCAAACAAAGGTAGTGAAAGGCTCCATGAAGTGATGGGGTTTCAGCCAATCGGGGTATATCGAGGTGTAGGATACAAGTGTGGTGCGTGGCACGATGTAGCATGGTTTGAGCTATCTTTGCAAATGCGAGTCCCCAATCCCAAGCCTCCTATCAACATCAACGCATTACGCCATACCTTGGAATTAGAATGCGCCTTGGCAAGTGGGGTACCCTTCCTCAAGCTTGCTGTCGATTGAGCAACGATGAAGCGATTCGCCCTTAAGGAGCAGCGAAACTTTAGATAGGGCGTTATCCTAGGGGATATAGCTTGATAAATCGTTAACGCGCGGTCAAAGCCATGAAAGTCTTAGGGCTAGTCTTACCTACCCTGCTTTTACTGACCACACCTGTTATGGCAGTTGAGTATCAGGGAAAGAATATTGATGACACAAAGCTAGCTGCAAAAGCTTACTATGCTGCTACTGGTGGAGTTTACAACGTTCAGGTACGCTTCAAGCAGAATCGAGCGACAATCTACTTTGATGGTGGATACCAAACTACTATACAGTTGCAGCATCGAGTTCTAACCGATCCAAGCAATATTCAAGGTTTTGGAAGACTGGGACAAATTCCTGTAAATAGGGTATTCAGTATTGGATTGATTTATGACAACAGTTTCGTAGGCGAAACTCAACCGTCTAAGCCGCCTCTCGAAGGCTTGTGGAGAATTAGCTTGAATGAAGAGGATTTTAACAACTTCATCGAAAAGGGGCAGAGTAACAATCGCCCTGAAGAACTTGGAAAGTAGTAGGATGCCATAGCGATCGCCCGAAAGACGCAGCAACGCCTATAGCGGAGCGTGTGCTTTTTACTCAGCGCTGTCGCCTCCGGCAGATTGCCTTCCTGTCACTCTTTTCTACCACCTAACTATTTTTAGTTAAAAGCAACTAGTATTATTGTATCCTAATACTCAGTGCTTCCTACTAAATAATTAGAGCAAAGATGGTTCGCTTATTTACTACATGGCTTGTTCCAGTAGCCTTTACTTTGCTAGGTTTTGGGTTAAATATAAAAAGTGCAACAGCACAGATGATTGATGAATTCAGTGCTACTTATGATGTGTTAGCCTTCTCTAGATCTGTTACACCAAGCATAACAGCGTCAACTCTTTCAGGGACAAGTACCGATGCTCCTTACGGTTTAACCACAATTAATGGCTTGACCTACTCAGTCGTTGACCCTATTACTGGTTTTTTTCGCTTTAACACAGATCCAACTGTATTCGGTTTACAAAACATACCATCTAGCGAAGTCGTGTTTGGCAGCGGCACTAACAAATTGTTTGGCACTGATAGCGCTACAGGTATAATTGATTTCGCAAGCCTCACGGCAACTGCAACTGGTATCTTCACTATCACTGGCGGGGAGGGTATATTTACAGGTGCTAGTGGTACACTCAACTTTTCCGAAGTTGATACACTTAGTCTAGATCCAACTATTCCTACTAGAGCTAGAGCAACAGTGAATGGTATAATCTATGTGCCTCCAGTACAAAAAGTTCCAGAACCAACTGTAACTACAACGTTGCTTGCCATAGGATTGATTGCATCTAGTTTTGAATTGCGTAAACGTTACAGTCGTAATAGGCGCTGACAAAGCTATAGTAATCAAAAATGTACATTTTTCAGCAGTTGTAATTTCTAAATTCTGGCGATCGCCCAAACAACACTAGCAAAGCGAATCATCCGGTTCCATTAACCAGAAGTGGGGTTAAAAGCTTCACCCAAGGATACCTCTTCATAAATATCAGCTAGGGAACAAGAAAAATTCACGCTGGCTAACTGTAATTCTTGATTTCCTCTATAGCTGTAAAGAACCCATCTTTCCTCAGAATTGCGACGAAAACAATCAACTCGCTGGCGGCTTTGACTGACTAAAACATATTCCTGTAAAGTTTCTAATTCTTGATAGTCACTAAATTTATCGCCTCGGTCAAAAGCTTCAGTAGAAGGAGATAGAACTTCAACAATTAAGCAAGGATAGCGTTTGAAATATTCAAACTTTGTATCCCTTTGGTCACAAGTAATCATGATATCAGGGTAATAGAAAATATTCAGAGATTCGATGCGGGCTTTCATATCTGTAGCGTACAAACGACAACCACTTCCGCGAATATGATTTCTGAGGAGGGCAATCAGATTTGTTGTCATTGCCACATGGGCATCGCTTGCGCCCGACTTAGCATAGATTTGCCCTTGGATATATTCGTGTTTGATAAAGCTAGATTTTTCCGCTTCTAGATAGTCTTCTGGGGAAAGATAGGGGTGAGATTGGCTAAGAGTCATATAAGAAAATTATTATATTTATTGCTAATCGTAGTCCAGTACCTTAGATTTTGAATTTTAGAATACGCTTTGGCAAGTGCAATGCCTTTCCTCAAGCTCGCTTAGTACATGATTGCGTAAGTTCATAGCGAAAACTTAAACGAAAACTCTGCGTCCCTTTGCGCTTACTTGGCGTTCCTCTGCGTTTAAAAACATTACAAATTAATGAAATGCTGTAGTTAGTTATTTAGTTTTAGAAACTTCTGGGCTACGAATCACTGTATGTCCCTTCTCACCTTCTTGAATCGCCAACACCAATGGACGCTCATTCGCTTTTGCATTTGGCGGTAATGCTTGAAATAAATAAATCCAGCCGCCACGTTCTAGAAGTATGCGCCAAACTCTAGGTTGTTTAGGATTGCTGATATCAGTATCTTCCTTTCCGCGCAGGTCATCAAATAAACCTCTATCTCCGATAATTCGGTAGCCTTTTAACGCTGGATCTACAAACACGTCATCAAGTTTGCGCCCCAATGCAAACTTCTCTTCTGGTGTAATTAAGGCTACTACAGGCAAAGTGGAATTTTGACCAGCGTCTCGGCGAGCATCTGCAAAGCCTTGCCACCGAGCTAACCAAAATATGAAAATTAATACCCAGGATACTATAACTATTTCATTCACCAATGAGCGTAAAAACTGAACTGAACGCAGTTGTACAGAAGTAAAAGTCGCCAGAGAGTCTAATTGTTTACCTATCCATGAACGCCTACGTTGGGTTGCGCGGCTCGTTCGAGTTGCTCGAAATTGGTTGAATGTGTTAACAAATGCTTCAGTTATTATCCAAATGAGCCATAACGTGAGTTGAATGGCAATTACCGCTAGGAGAAAAGCAAACACAGTTCTCAATATTGCCCAACCATCTCCCAAAAATATCTGTAGGGGAACGAAAAGAAAAGACTGTGCTGGAAAGTCAAGGTTAGTCACTTCTAGTTGAAAGAAGTAGAAATATGACCAGCGGTAAATCCAGCCTGCAAAAAACAGCGCAATACCCAGTAAACCAACGACACTGGCAAATTTACCTAAAATATTGGGTTCCTGATTTGGTTGGGGAGCCTGAGTCACAGAAGCACTCCAAAGGTAAACAAATTTACAATTTTACTAAGTAGAGAAACATAAAGAAACACAACAAAAAACCTAACCCCCCAGCCCCCTTCCTTCGTAGGGAAGGGGGAGCTAGATTCCCCTCCCCTTATAGGGGAGGGGTTAGGGGAGAGGTCAAATTATAGTGATGTTTAATTAAGCCCACTTACTTACTATCTATCTACTAATTCATCAATTGGTTTGCCTTATTTTACGGAAATTTGGTAGAACGTTGAGAAGTATAACAAAGAAAGTGAAATATGGTAAAAAACACTTAGAAGCTATGAAACCTTATTTCAAGGTAGCTGTGGCAATTTTAGCTCTGACAACAGGATTAGCAGCAAACTCCCAAGCTGTCACTGGTCAGAATGTAGAAAAGAAAAATTTATTATTGACACAAGCACAAGTGCAGCCAGTTGCAGTTTCTGTAGCGTTACCAGAACTAGCAGATGTCTCGCTCAAAGGGGGTAAATCACTGAGTGGACGGGTGACAGCAATTGATCCATCAACGCAAACACTATCGATGCAGCGTAGTGGCAAAACTCTGCCGGTTCCCTTAAAAGAAGTTGAAAAAGTCGTTTTCAGAAATGGTGCGACAGTATACAGAACCGATGGACAGCAGATTATTCGCGGTGAACGAGATCGCCCTAGAGGTCAGCAAGTCCTTTGGAACGGTCTTCCACTCAGTACTTTTACAATCAAAAATGCTAATCAGGGTTTAGCAGTGGTCAACTTGGAACCACCTGTGCTTTCTCCAGAACGGTTGCTTGGTATTCGCTCAGTAGCGAGAGATAGACAGTATGTCCTGGATGAAATGCAGTTTAATCTGCAACAAAAAACGATGTCTATTCGAGCCACACCCTATTAACGCCAAAGCGAATTGATGCAAACTCTTTGTATGAAAAAAATTATCAGTCCTCTGTTGGCTTTGGGTATGTGCATAACTCCTGTTTCTACATTGCTCATGGTTCAACCCAGTTGGGGACAGGTTCAAAGTTCTAAAGCTCAACAAGCAGAACGATTATTAAAGCAAGGGAGACAACAGACACAGCAACAGCAACACCAACAGGCAATACAAACATTGCAGCAAGTTCTCACTCTTGCACGAGAACTCCAAGATAAAAAACTGGAAGCACTAGCATTGAATGACCTTGGTTTTAACCACAACCGAATTGGTGAGCGTCAGCAAGCACTAGAGTACTACAACCAATCTCTGCCCCTTTATCGCTCCGTCGGCGATCGCACAGGCGAAGCAACAACCCTGAGTAACATCGGTCTAGTCTACTCCGATTTAGGACAAAAGCAGGAAGCACTCAAGTACTACAACCAATCTCTGCCCCTTTCTCGCGCTGTCGGCGATCGCACAGGCGAAGCGATAACCCTCAATAACATCGGTGGAGTCTACAACGATTTAGGAGACAAGCAGGAAGCACTCAAGTTCTACAACCAATCTCTGCCCCTTTCTCGCTCCGTCGGCGATCGCACAGGCGTTGCCACAACCCTCAATAACATCGGTCGAGTCTACGACGATTTAGGACAAAAGCAGGAAGCACTCAAGTACCTCAGCCAATCTCTGCCCCTTAGACGCGCACTCGGCGATCGCACAGGCGAAGCGACTACCCTCAATAACATCGGTGGAGTCTACGACGATTTAGGACAAAAGCAGGAAGCACTCAAGTTCTACAACCAATCTCTGCCCCTTTCTCGCTCCGTCGGCGATCGCACGGGCGTTGCCACAACCCTCAATAACATCGGTGGAGTCTACTTCGATTTAGGACAAAAGCAGAAAGCACTAGAGTACTTCAACCAATCTCTGCCCCTTTCTCGCTCCGTCGGCGATCGCTCTTTGGAAGCGACAACCCTCAATAACATCGGTCGAGTCTACTCCGCTTTAGGACAAAAGCAGGAAGCACTCAAGTACCTCAACCAATCTCTGCCCCTTAGACGCTCCGTCGGCGATCCCACGGGCGTTGCCACAACCCTCAATAACATCGGTAAAGTCTACGACGATTTAGGACAAAAGCAAGAAGCACTCAAGTACCTCAACCAATCTCTGCCCCTATCTCGCGCTGTCGGCGATCGCTCTGGCGAAGCTGTAATTTTAGGTAATATTGGTGGATTGTACCGTGATACAAATCGACCTACTGATGCCATTTCATATTTAGAGAAATCTGTCAAAATTACCTTGGAACTGCGCCAAGGTTTACAGCGGCAATATCGTCAAAAGTTTCTCCAAGCTAAGGATGGGGGCGTAACTACTTTAGTCAATATCCTCATTGACCAAAAACAATATGATAAGGCTTTTGAATGGGTTAACTTATTCACCACTGCTGAGTTAGCTGACTACACTCGCTTAATTAACGCCAAAGTTGCCAACCCACAAGTACAACAAGCCCTTGACAAGTGGAATAGGCAAAATCAACAACTTGAAGCCCTGCGACAAAAACTACAAGATAACTTTTCTGAGGATTTATCTGGACAAGTTCGGCAATTAGAAGCACAAGTTTACAAGGATGCTAAACGTATTTCCCAGGATTTTCCTGAGGTAGCAGAACTGTTTGAAACCACGCCTACAGATATTAAAAAGCTAAAATCTTCTATCCCAATAGGAACAGTAGTTGTTCAACCAGTCTTACTGAATAATTCTATTGCTATCTTTGTTTTAACCAAAGACCGTTTGAATGTCGTTAAAACACCCATTGACGCCAGTAAGTTTGATCAACTTCTCACGCAGTACTCCAAACAAGTGCAAAATGAGGGTGATGATAGCTACATCGAAACTGGTAGTAGCCCACTGTACGATATCCTCATTCGCCCTGTGGAGAAAGAAATTCAGGCTTTGTCCCCCAAAGAGCTAAGTATCATCGCCGGTGGAAAACTACGTTACCTTCCTTTTGAAACTCTTTACGACAAACAAAAACAGGAATTCTTAATCAAGAAATATCCTGTTAACTATCTCACGCGCATTTCTACTCGTTCCTTAGAATCACCAGAGGCACAGAAGCTTGTACGCCAACAACAAACTGTCTTAGCGTTTGGGAATCCTGTACCTCGTGAGCCACAAAATTTACCAGGAGCAGAAGAAGAAGTTAAAAATATCACTCAACTCTTTCCAACAAGTCAAGCTTACCTCGGCAACGACGCCACCCTAAACAACTTCAAAACTTACGCCTCCCGCTTTCCCTTACTGCACTTGGCAACTCACGGTTGCTTCCAAAACGAAGATTGTAAAAAGTTGAACTTAAAAAAGAATACATTACTGTTTGCCGATACTCAATTTGATATTGCCAATGCTGCCCTTTTGGGGTTACAAGGTACGCAACTGCTAACCCTCAGCGCCTGTCAAACTGCTCAAGCAACCAATTCTTCTGGAGAAGGAATTGGAGGTGTTGCCTACATATTTGAGCGTGCTGGTGCTAAAGCAGTGATGGCGGCTTTGTGGGCGGTTAATGATAAAGCAACGCAGAGTCTTATGATTGAGTTTTATAGAAACATTAAGCAGGGTATGAGTAAAGGAGAAGCACTGCAAAAAGCTAAGCTAAAGCAAATTGAGCGTCATCCTTATTATTGGTCACCTTTTGTCCTCATTGGCGATGCGCGTTGAAACGGTACACAGTTATCAAGCAACTGAGAACTGATTCTCGTTCCTTGCTTCTAGCAAGGAATGCATAACTTGAGGCTCTGCCTCAATATAATCGTTTGGAGGCAGAGCCTCCTTTTAGGCATTCCCATGCTGAGCATGGGAACGAGAACGCGTGTAGAGACGTAGCATGCTACGTCTCTACATAGGCGATCATGCCTGCAAACAATCTTATCTGAAGCGTATTGCGCTATATTCAAATCCTGTGTATTATCGCCATTGTGTTGCCCCTTCACTTGTAGGGAAGGGGTTGGGGTTAGGTTTCGTCGAAGTCACGTTGTGTAGAGTGGGCAATACTAGTCAATCCATTACAGTTCTGGAGTATCGGTGGGCAGTGACCACTACTGTGGATCTTGTTTCTAAACGGTTCACACACTACCCACCCTACAATATAGCTTTTGTCCTGATAACTGATAACTGATAACTGATAACTGTTAAATACCGTGACTTTTGCCAATCACCCAATGACGTTTGAAAAAACGCGCTAAAGCCGACTCTTCCAAAGATAAATAAATTGGGCGTCCGTGGGGACAGGTGCGGGGGCTGCGTGTGCGTTGCCATTGCTCTAGAAGTGTTTGCATTTCTTGTAAACTCAGGGTTGTACCGTTGCGAATGGCACTACGACACGCGACGGCGACTTGCGCTGCTTGCAAGTCACCTCCCCAACTGAGTTCTAAAATTGCATCGGCACAGTCGTCTCGCTGTTGAAAAAGTGCGGGTACGCTGCGGACTGCCCAAAGTTGTTCGCCAAAGGGTTCTATATCCAAACCAATACGTTGCAGTTGCGAGACTTGAGCCGGAGATAATTGATAAAGAATGACTGGAGGTTCGATTGGAATAATTTTCCAATTGTCACACAATTGCTCGTACAAAACTCGCTCATGGGCAATGTGCTGTTCTACTAACCACAGTCCACCTGGATGTTCCGCCACGATGTAGGTGTTATTGACTTGAGCAACGGCTTTGAGTTGTAGAGACGCGCCATGGCGCGTCTCTACATCTGTTTTGTCTTCTTCACTTGGAATAGAACGATTGACATTGTATCCACCTTTTTCTTCTGCGGCTTTGAGTAATTTACCAACTCGCGTTGTGTGAACTGCGTCTTTAACAGACGTAGAGTTGATACGGAGTGCTTGGGCGATCGCCCCACTAATTTGTTCTTGCCAATGACTCAGTTGGTTGAGATAAATTTCTGATTTTGCTGGGTTGCGGTTCCAGTTGATATGTTCGGGAGAAATGAATAAATGCAGGAAACAAACTGGATAGCGATCGCGCGGTAATGTCCTATGAAATGCTGACAGGATAGTTTGCTCTAATTCCGACGACTTCACCATCCTTCCGTTGACAGCAACCCGCACCCAGTCTGGACGATGGCGATGACAGCGATCAGGTAATCCTATAACCAAATGTAGTCCTGAGTTCCTAGCTGCGGTTTCTGAATTCTCACTCGTGAGTCTTGAATTCTCGCTAGTGACTTCTGAGTTCTGAGTTCTCAGTTGTAGAGACGCGCCACGGCGCGTCTTTACATTTGTCAGTTCTGAATTCTGAGTTCTGAGTTCTGAGTTCTCAGGTAGTGGTATTTCTAATTTTAATTCCTGTAAATCAGCTTCTTTAACTTGATGTAGAATCTGGGGCAGCAGTTGTCCTATCGCGGCGGAGGGACAAAGGGTGAACCACTCTTTGTCATTTTGCCAAACTTGCCAGGTAACATGGGGATGACACAAGGCGATTTGATGAATTGTTGCTTGCACTGCTTTCATTTGCTGTGCTAATGTTGGCAACGCCTCACGACGAGGTAAACAATTTCCAAATAAATTTGAGACACTCACAACTGTACCAGGAGCGATCGCAGCAACTTCTACGTACAATGCTTCCCCAGCATAGCCATACACAACCCGCCAACCACAATCTCCACCTTTGGGACGACTCAATATTTCTAAATCTGCCAGAGTCGTCAAACTATGCAACGCCTCTCCACGAAACCCCAAACTCGTAATTTTCCACAAATCTGCACAATTGCGAATTTTACTGGTACTGTGTGCTGTTGCTGATTTGTGCAAGTCATCTAAAGTCATTCCGCAGCCATTATCTGCTACGCGCACGCGCCATTGCTGAGGCCATAAGGACACTACAATCCGTGTCGCACCTGCATCTAGCGAATTTTCGACCAATTCCCGTACGACAGAAGCAAAACAGTCGATGACCTCTCCGGCTGTAATGAGATGTACGACTTCTGCTGGTAAAGCTTGAATAGTTGACATCATGAACTACAGTGTAGACGACGAGTCAACTCCTGCGATGACCAGAGCGAATTTTACTACAACGTTTTTGTAGAAATATGTCTCGTTTAACAAGACTTAACTTATTGAAGATTAAACAGAAATATTACAGCAATTTTTACCCCACCCGCCCTATCGGCACCCTCCCCATGAATCAGGGAGGGTTGGGGCAGCGTCGTTTTCTTTACAAATGTTCATCCGGGCATGATACGACTCAGTAGTTAAGACCGTTTTTGCTGACATCTGACAGCCAGTCAAACGCCTGTGGCAGTTTACGACTCCATAATGGCTAAAGCTTTAGCCGGTTCAGTGTTCAGCAACCCATTGAGTAAGGACACTGGACGCTGGCTGTAGGGCCAAGCAAAAGCATGACGGAATGCTGCATCCTGACAAGCTTGTAACTGTTCAAAGTTGATAATGTCGTAAGTCAAGAGATTTTCATACTCAAATGGCAGACGCACATTGTGCAACCCGGCGTTATCAGTACAAATAGCGATGTCTACCCCGGCATCAAAACATCGGTCAAACACTAACTTGAGTTGACGTATGTCCTCCAAAGTTCCAGTTTTCAGGTATGTTGTGGGGCAAACCTCCAAACACTGACCGCGCGTCGCCACATCTTTAAGTAACTCAGGATACACCAGGGGAATCTGAATGCCGTGACCAAGCCGCATCAGATAAGGTAAAAGTTGGGGATAACACCCAGCAGTCGTTTCATAAAGATGACCGGTGGTGTTAATTCCAAGCGATCGCGCATAATCATACAAACTAATCCATTCCTCCATGCGATCGGCATAGTAGCTGTCTCCCCCAGCCACGTCTACACCACAAACATACTGCTTGTTTTGTGCTGCCAAATCAATAATCGCCTTATTCACCTCAAACGGTAGGCGCGAGTGCATACAAAGAATTTGGCTAGTGACAATCGGATATTCCGATATTTGGCTTGCTTTGCCCACAACTTCCACAATTTCCGCCATCTTGTCAATTCTCTCTGATTGACTCAGATGGTCTGGTGTGCGCAAATAAGGGGTGTAGCGCAGTTCTAGATAAGCCAAATTTTCAAAAATGTAAGCACCCCTAAGCAAGCGGTAGATAAAGTAAGGCAAAGTCTCCACAGTTTGCACGCTTTCTACCAAAGTGTGCAACTCCAGATACTCATCTAGAGTATTGCGCGGACGCGTGTAAAACTCTTCAAAGTCTGAATACTCAGCAAACCGAGAAATCATCTCAGACGAGTTGCGCTCGAAGTATCGCCACAATACACGAGGGACAACCGAACCGCCTAGATGCCTATGTAATTCTGCATATAAAGCCATAGTAGTCTTTTAACAACCGAAAAATTGTAATTATTATTTACAGTAACAAATAAAAAAACAAGCCATGATATGAGACTTTGTTATCTTGTTTGTTTAATTTTTTCCTTCGATGCATTGACATAAGCAAACAAATATGCTGATAATAATAATTTGTGGAAACTTTAGCTCTTTAATAAAAACTTGGCTAACGTCATTGTTATAGGTGCCCAGTGGGGCGATGAAGGAAAAGGTAAAATAACAGACTTGCTCAGCCGCTCCGCAGATGTTGTCGTACGTTACCAAGGGGGTGTCAATGCTGGACACACAATTGTAGTCAAGGGTCAAACCTTCAAGCTGCACTTGATTCCCTCTGGTATTTTGTATCCAAATACCGACTGCATTATCGGCTGTGGGACAGTCATAGATCCACAGGTTTTGATAGCAGAACTTGACCAACTAGAAGCATTTGGTGTTTCCACTCGCCATCTGCTAATTTCTGAGACAGCTCATATCACGATGCCTTACCACCGATTGATTGACTCGGCATCGGAGGAGCGAAGGGGTAGCCATAAAATTGGCACTACCGGTCGAGGGATTGGTCCAACTTATGCTGATAAATCAGAGCGGACTGGTATCAGGGTTTTAGATTTGATGGATCCTGAAGGACTACGCGAACAGCTCGAATGGACGATTAATTACAAAAACGTCATTTTAGAAAAGCTTTACAACCTACCCCCGTTAGACCCGCAACAGGTGATTGACGAGTACTTGGGGTATGCAGAACGCCTGCGACCGCACGTCGTCGATACTTCTCTAAAAATATACGACGCGGTTCAAAGGCGGCGCAATATTTTGTTTGAAGGAGCGCAAGGTACGCTCTTGGACTTGGATCATGGGACATACCCTTATGTTACCTCCTCTAACCCAGTGGCGGGGGGAGCTTGTGTTGGGACGGGGCTAGGACCAACAATGATTGACCGAGTGATTGGGGTAGCGAAAGCTTACACCACTCGGGTAGGCGAGGGACCTTTCCCCACAGAAATAGATGGGGAATTGGGAGAATTATTATGCTCCCTTGGTGCGGAATTTGGCACAACCACCGGACGTAAGAGACGTTGTGGTTGGTTTGATGCGGTTATTGGTCGCTATGCCGTCCGCGTTAACGGTATGGACTGTTTGGCAATCACCAAACTCGATGTCCTCGACGAACTGGAGGAAATCAAAGTTTGTGTGGCTTATGAGATAGATGGGGAACGCAGTGAACACTTTCCTCGCAGCGCCCGTCAATTTGCACAGTGTCGCCCCATCTACAAAACCTTGCCAGGATGGCGCACCTCAACCAGTCACTGCCGCTCCCTAGAAGAATTACCAAGGCAAGCGCTAGACTACTTAAAATTCTTGGCAGAATTGATAGAAGTGCCGATCGCAATTGTCTCCTTAGGAGCGAGCCGCGATCAAACTATCATTGTAGAAGACCCGATCCACGGTCCGAAACGTGCTTTGTTGCACCCTGACGGCACGCCCGCTTCATTGCTGAGTGCGTAGGGGTGTAAGGCATTGTGCCAATACGAGCGTGATAGTATCAAAATCTAAAATCCAAAATCTAAAATCTAAAATCCTAACATGGAGTTAACAGTCGAATCTCAAAAGCGGCCAGAAGGCAGCAAGCCCAATGCTTTGCGCCGTTCTGGAAAAATCCCCGCGAATTTGTACGGTCATAAAGGTACCGAGTCAATTGCTCTGGTTATTGATGCTAAGGTTGTTGAGCGCCTGCTGAAAGGGGGTTCGATTAACAACACTTTGATTGACCTCAATGTGACTGATATTCCTTGGCGTGGAAAAACCTTGCTACGGGAAGTTCAATCTCATCCAGCAAAACGTACGCCTTACCACCTCAGCTTTTTTGCCGTTGCAGGTCATGGCGACACGGATATTGAAGTACGTCTGAGTTTTGTGGGAGAACCAGTGGGTGTGAAGCAAGAAGGTGGTGTATTAGACACACACCTTACACTCTTGCCGTTGCGTTGTGCACCAGAAAACATTCCTGAAGTGATTGAGGTTGATATTTCTAACCTGAACATCGGAGATAGTTTGACTGTTGAGCAACTCTCTCTGCCTGAGGGTGCTAAATATTTGGGTGAACCTGGGCAATCTGTTCTGATTGTGTTGCCTCCACAAGGAAGTGCTGATACAGAAACAGAATCTGTGACCTAAGATACCTAAAGTTTGTTATAGTTACCGTTGAAACCAGGGGGCATACCTCTGGTTTTTTGTTATGTAAACCACGAAGACGCCAAGGACGCCAAGAGAAGATGACAGAAGTTTCCATTCCAGCTTTAATTGAGCAAATGTTGCAGCCTGGGTTTTATCCGCATCCGGTGAAGGAACCGATTCAATTGGTTCAGACGCATATTTCTTATGTGCTGTTGACTGGAGATTATGCTTATAAGGTGAAAAAGCCTATGAATTTTGGCTTTTTAGATTTTTCGACTTTAGAGAAGCGGGGACATTTTTGTCAGGAGGAGTTACGTTTAAATCAGCGCGGAGCTGCGGAATTGTATTTGGAGGTGTTTCCTGTAACTTTGGTGGGGGAGCAGTACCAACTAGGGGGAACAGGAGAAGCTGTGGAATATGTGCTGAAAATGCTTCAGTTTCCCACAGAGGCGCTGTTTAACAAAATGTTTGAGCAGGGTCAGTTAAATGAGGGACTTGTAGAAGAGCTGGGACGGGTGGTAGCTGAATACCATGACACTAAAACTGTGACGAATGATTACATTCGCTCTTTTGGTGAGGTGGAGCAAATTCGGGCTGCTTTTGACGAAAATTACGAGCAAACGCAAAAGTATATCGGTGGTCCCCAGACGCAGGAGCAGTTTGAGGAGACAAAGGAGTATACGGATAAGTTTTTTGCCGAACGTCGCGAACTCTTTGAGAGCAGAATTCAAAAGAATTATGTTCGAGAATGTCACGGGGATTTGCACCTGGGAAATATTTGTTTGTGGAAAGAGAAAATTTGGCTGTTTGACTGCATTGAGTTTAATGAGCCGTTTCGCTTTGTCGATACAATGTTTGACGTTGCTTATGCTGTGATGGATTTGGAAGGTCAGCAGCGTCCTGATTTGAGTAATGCTTATTTGAATACTTACGTTGAGGTGACTGGGGATTGGGAAGGGTTACAGGTGTTGCCCATTTATTTAAGCCGACAATCGTATGTCAGGGCAAAGGTGACTTCATTCTTGTTAGATGACCCGAGTGTCCCCTCTTCGGTGAAGGAGGAGGTAGCAAAAAAAGCAGCGAATTATTACAAGCTTGCTTGGGAATACACAAAACCCCGTCAAGGACGGCTGATTTTGATGTCGGGTGTATCGGGTTCTGGTAAAAGTACGACAGCACGGTATTTAGCTCGTCAATTGGGGGCAATTCAAATTCGTTCGGATGCGGTGCGAAAACATTTGGCGGGAATTGGGTTGTTGGAACGGGGTGGTGATGATTTGTACACACCTGAAATGACTCAAAAAACTTATGCACGGCTGTTGGAATTGGGAATTTTGTTGGCAAGTCAAGGATATTCGGTGATTTTGGATGCTAAGTATGACCGACAGCAGTTGCGTGAGGAGGTGATCGCCTCAGCTGTTGAGCATCAACTTCCTTTGCAAATTATCTCCTGCACAGCACCGTTAGAAGTTTTGCAACAGCGATTGGATGACCGTACTGGTGATATTGCTGATGCGACTGCTGATTTATTAAAATCTCAGATCGAGCAAGCTGAACCTTTGAGTGAAAAAGAAAAACCACTCGCTAAAATTTTGGATACGACTCAATCAATAGAGGCACAATTAAAGGATGTAATTCGGCAATAGGCTAACCTTATGGCACCACCAAAGCTAAACTTCTCAGCAAACTTCGTAACGCAAATCCTACTTGGGTTATTTTTCACACTCATATTTATAGCGACAGGATACGACCCAGCCTTCAGTATTTTTCTGGGCGTCTTGGGTGGTTTCGCCTTAGGCTGGGTAACGGCATCAACCAAAAGTGGTCCCCAGGCTTCAACAGTAGCTACCTCTGAAGGCGTTGATGCAGGCTTGAAGTATTGGTTATTTTTCTTACTCGGCTTTGTGTTTGTGGGGTATAAACCACCGATGGGTATCTTTCTGGGTGCGATCGCTGGTATAGGCGGAGGCTGGATTATTGCTTGGTGGCAAAGTAAGGAAGAATCAAGAACTCAACTCCCACAAGAAGAGTTAGAAGACGGCGATGCTGAAATTGCCAGTGAAAAACAACCAACCAGAGGACGCCAAATCAGGAAAACCACTCGCCGTTTCCGTCGCCGTCCTGGAAGTATTAATTTCCGGTTTTGGGAAAGGTAGCCAGAGGGAGACAGGGAGAAAGGGAGAGAGGCACAGAGGGAGGGAGGGAGAAGTAGAAATTCTCCCTTGTCCCCCTGATCCTCCTCATTCCCCTCATCGTTATCGTCATCCTCATCATGTCAACGGAGAAATTTGCCAAATGTTTTTCTATCTCTCCAAGTTGCTACCACTGTTTTTCTATCCCCTAGGATTGGCTTGCTTATGCTTGCTGGTAGCACTTTTTATGTTGTGGAAACGACCACGCACTGCGGCGCTTGCAATTGCGCTGGCGCTGATTTTATTGTTATCTAGCAGTAATGGCTGGGTTTCTCGTTGGCTTGTGCAGTCTCTGGAATGGCAAAATCTTCCACCTGTTGAAATACCAACCGCAGAAGCCATTGTGGTTTTGGGTGGTGCTACCAGATCAGCTTTGCCGCCACGACCCAGTGTAGATTTAAATGAAGCAGGCGATCGCGTCATTTACGCTGGTGAACTCTACCGCGAAAAAAAAGCTCCTGTAATCATTCTTAGTGGTGGTCGCATTAATTGGAAGGGAAGCGGTTCATCAGAGTCGGCGGATATGGCTAGTATCCTCACCTCTATTGGTATACCAGAAGCAGCAATTGTACAGGAGCCTGATTCTCTCAACACTTATCAAAATGCGGTGAATGTTAAGAAAATTCTGGTATCTCGCGGGATTCGCCGCGTTTTACTGGTGACTTCGGCAATTCATATGCCGCGATCGCTTCTCATTTTCCGTCGTCAAGGTATTGATGCCATTCCCACACCGACTGACTTTCTGATTAGTGAGGGTGATTTGGAAGAACTAACCAGCACCCCAAAGGCGGCGTTACTGAATGTGTTACCTGATGTTGACAACCTAAATTTATTTACCGCTGCTTTGAAAGAATACGTTGGTATTCTCGCCTATCGCTTGCGCGGATGGCTGTGAAAGCGAGTTATGAGTTATTAGCTATTGAGTAAGTAATAATAAATAAAGATTTGTACAACAACTCCCCTAAATTTACTCTTATCTTCTTGCTGAATTAGGATTATGTCTCAAGAGTTACCGCTTATTATACCTGCCCCTCAACCGCAAGTTGAGGACACATTTGCCTCTTACCAAACAACTCACCAGTTCTATTACGAAGTTCAGGCGCGCTCAGATCTGAAAAGACATTGTGAATGGTATTATACTACAGCAGAGAACCATCGTCAAGAGCTAGAAAGAATGCGCGGCGAACTAAATATAATGCAGTGGTTTCGCCGCAAATGACTGATTTAGATGATTTCTAATTCATTTTCACGCAAGTGTGCCTTGAATTTTTTACTAAACTGAACTTGAATCGGCAAGTTAGCACTGACGGGTCTACCTTGCCATTGATTGATAATACCTACCACTTCACCTTCTGTGCCTTTGAGGTCAAAAGCTTTCCCGCGATGCTCAGGATGATGGTAAACTATGACGGATTCTTTAACGCGGATGCGATCGCCAATTTTCATATTAGTATTTACACCTAGCTTTTGTTCCACAACTGTCTCCACAGCCATCCCTCACTGAACTTGCTTTTTTGAAAAATAGACTGCTTGCACAATGTATTGCTGTTCGTACTTATTCTGCACAGACACGCCGTCTGAACGCCTCTGTTGCTGCTAGACAAACAAAGCTCGCCTGTGCAGGCTTTTATTATTTCATGTTTAGCCTTAGTCCTGACCCTTTTGTTCTTCCAATCAACGAAGAGACGAACAGGGCTAGGGCAACATCAAAGTCGCCTCGTACTTGGGCAAGAGGTCTAGTTCTTATTATCTTCACTCTTGGATGTTCCCAAGGTCAACTGCTTGCAGAGAAAGTTGCTTACAGCTATTTTCAGGTAAATAGACCACATTTGCCGTAGGGGCACAGCATTGCTGTGCCCTTACAGTGTGGTTCAAATACGTGAAAACTGCTGTAAGCTGGAATTGCAGGGAAATTTATTTTTTCTCTTCTTCACCCTCTGGCTTAGTATATTTACAGAAAACATTCAGCCCAATCTTCAAAATGTATAACACGACGATTGTAGCGATCGCCCCATCAACAGGTATGCCATGTAAAGCTGCAACTGTCACCAATGAGCCGATAATACTGTTGAGTAAAGAAGCGCTACCAGGATTATTCGTGTATTCCTTGAGCTTACCGCGTAAACCTTCATCACCACAGATTTCAGCACGGATTTCATTAAGTGTAAGCTGCAACAGCGATTTGCCTTTGCCGTATTCTTGAATACCGAATTGTTCTTGCCAAAGGGTATCAAAAGTCGCTTCTAAATTGCCGTTGTTTTGTTCTAGGGTGGAAAGTGCTTTTTGTGCAGGTTCGTCTTTAAGAAGTTGTTGGATTTGTTGGATTTCGGTAGAGGTTAATTGAGTGTTCATGCTATATCCTCATTACGGGATAATTGGGATGTTCTGGATTGGGTACAAGTAGTATCTGTAGGGTGGGCAATGCCAGCCCTTTCAACGCGAACAAATGAACTAGGATATTGAGTTCTCAAACCCTGTTCTAGTACGGAATGTGAGGTACAACTTCGATGTATCCTCAACATATAAGTGCAAGTTTGGGTGTGAAGATGCTATCCTCCATTTTTGAGCAATTTGTACAAGAAAGTCCTGTAAGTGTAATGGCACGAGTATTAATGGAGCGTATATTTGCTCCGGAACGGATGGATAGCTTATTTACAAAGTATGCGAGTGTGCAATACCAACAGGACTTACTTAATTCATCGCCAAGTAGATTTAATGAGCTTAGTGGTATGCGGAATACACAAATCAGTTCACGCGGCTTACAAAGCAAGAGCGGGAGAGTTGAGTGTAAGTACAACAGCATTATATAAAAAGCTCTCTGGAATTGAATTAGGTGTAAGTCAGGCATTAGTGCGAGAAACATCAAATGATCTAGTTTCTTTAATTCAAGCAATGGGAGGAGAACAACCGAGTTTGTTACCAGGGTATCGACTCAAAATAGTAGATGGCACATGTCTTGCAGCAACCGAGCATAGATTAGATGCAATTCGCGCTTTTGCGGCTAAAGCTAACCCTTGTAAAGCAATAGTGATTTTAGACCCTAGGGCAAAATTAGTCACAGATATTATCCTTTGTGCGGATGGCCACGCACAAGAGCGCTCGTTGTTTGAACAATTACTTTCTCAAGTGAAATCACTTGATTTGTGGTGCGGTGACCGGAATTTCTGCACAGCAAATTTTCTCTTCACAATTAGACTCAAAAAAGCATTCTTTGTCATTCGTCAACATGGGTCTTTAGGGTTCCGAGAATTAAGTGAATTAAAGCCATTAGGGGAAACTGAAACAGGAAAACTCTTCGAGCAGGAAATAGAAATCTCCTACAAGGGAGAAATTTTACAACTCAGACGAGTTTTACTGAAATTATTTATACCAACACGTGATAAAGAGTGGGAAATAGCGATTTTAACAAACTTACCGAAGAAAGGCAGAGGGCAGAGGGCAGAGGGCAGAAGGAAAGATAGTAAGCTTTTATACAGATACAAGTCCTCTGTGCTCTGCCATACGGTAAGACAGCCCCTACTTTTAAGTATGGAGAAAAATAATAGAGTGCAAACTTTATCAAATTCCTCGCATTTATGCGTAGGGTCTCCTTCTGCCTTCAGACGAGCGTACTTCTGCCTTCTTAACTTCAGATGACGCGACCGCTGCTAAAGTTACCGAACTGTATCGGAATCGTTGGAGTTTGGAGAACCTGTTCCAAACTGTAACTGAGAATTTCAATGGAGAAATTCAGACTTTAGCTTACCCTAAAGCTGCCTTATTTTCATTTTCACTTGTCTTGATTGCATACAATATACTTGCGACTTTACGAGGTGCCTTAGGGAGCGTACATGGAGTTAGTAAAATTGAAGTTGGCTTGTCTGATTTCTACTTGGTCGATGAGATTCAAGGAACATATCGCGGGATGATGATTGCGATTCCACCGCTGGAGTGGGAGGTATTCAGGACGTTTTCTTTAGACCAAATAGTACACCTTTTACAACAAATTGCATTATGTGTTAATCTCAAACGTTTTCTCAAAGCAACACGAGGTCACAAGAAAAAGCGAGAACCTTTGATTGTGGACACAAAACATCGTCATGTTTCTACTGCACGCCTTTTAGATACCTATGAGATCAATAAACCTAGAGGTTAGTTCTCACATCAACAGATATTTAGTAGCAAGGTGGCTGTTTGGTTTTAAGTTGCCGATGCAGATACTGCCAAAGTGAATCAAAGCATCTCAGTTTTTTAGCCAGTCTGTGCGTGCAGGTGACTGCTCGCTTTGTATGTTTAAGCACCTCATTACAATCTTTGTAGCGAGCAGTCAGCAACTGGCTCCGAGGGGAGTCCTGAGGGGGCGAGGCAACGCCCCCTCGCGCCACTGCTGCACACACGAAAAGTCTTTGAGTGTGCGATGCCACAGAGTGCACACCGTAGGCGATCGCTTGTCCCTGAAGTTGGCACCTATCAGCACCGCTCGCTTCATTCAACCCTCACTTGCCTTTTAGTACATTTCATCAGTACATTTAGTCGGCAATTGTAACCATTCAAGTGCTTGCTAGAAAACGCTTTTGCCCATAGGCAAACTAGTTCATTTGTTCGCGTTGAAAGGGCTGGGTGGGCAATGCCTACCTTATCTGGCTTCTATTTGGATTTTGGTAAGCATTGCCCACCTACGTGTTGCTGAATTCTTGAATTAGCTGTTCAGGGGTAATTATTCGTGGAATCGTTACCGGGAAATCGCCTGGGTTGCGAGTAATAATTGCATCTAAGCGATTAAGAACCGCAGTGCTGTATTGAATAGCGTCTTCAAAATCTCTGAAGTTGACAGTTAGCGCCATGTTGATTGTGGTAGAATCTACTATGGCGACTTGGCAGAAGGTGACTATTTCTCTTAAGAACTCAAGAGCTAAATCTCGACCCTTTTCTTTACGGATAATGTAGAAAAGGTCACCAAAAGAAGATGCTGAAATGTAACCTTCGATTTGCCCTTGCTCAACAAGTGATACAACTGCCTCGCTATTGCCAAAAAAAGGCTGTCGCTCAAGGGCTACATCCACAATAATGTTAGTATCTAACATAACTTTCACAGGTTATGTTTCTCCTTCAAGGCTTCCCATCGTGCTTCATCTGGGTCAAAGTCAGAAGGAGCAGGCTGTGTCTTTTGAAACCAACCTTGTAAAGCTTTGATTTTGGTAGGTCTATTGGATGTTTCTTGTTGTGAGTCGATCGCTTTTTGTGTAGAAGTAGCAAGCGTCTCACCAGGCTGCAAGACAATCACTTCTACATCTCCGGGTGGTATTTGCATCGGATCGGTAATCACTAAGTTACCTGCATTGTCGATTTTTCCTTTGAGTTTATAAGCTTGCATGATATTCTTCACAGGTTATGCTTCTTTTTCAAATATTCCCATTTTGCTTGATCGGGGTCAAAATCTGAAGGAGTTGGTTCTGTGCTTTCTAACCACTCTTTCAAAATGGGGATAGAGCATTCCACAACTCTTTTTGGCTTTGTAGGCTGCGGTTGAGTTTCTGTAGCAACTTCTACAGATGCTTGTGATTGCAAAATAATGATTTTCACCTTACCAGGAGCAATATTCAGAGGTTCGTCCATAATTAAGCGACCTAATTCATCAATTATTGCATTCCCTCGCCGTCTTATTGTTGGGATGGCAACGCACTGACGAATCATCTGGTTGTCGTTACTCCCGGAGTTGTTGTCGTTACTCCCGGAGTTGTTGTCGTTACTCCCGGAGTTGTTGTCGTTACTTCCGGAGTTGCTGTCGTTACTCCCGAAGTTGTTGTTCTTACTTCCGAAGTTGTTGTCGTTGAGACCGTTTATGCATTCGTGACCACACCATAAATAAAACTTATAACTTATCTTACGTTGGGAATAAATCTTCCGCCTGGCACAGGTGCGGCTACACAGGCTAAACCTGCTTGCGCGGGTTTAATAACTTTGATTTTGCTGGAGTCCGCGTAGCGCTTATTCTAATCGCCAGGGCATTTTGTTCTACGACTAACTAATTTTCCTAAAATTAAGGTAGAAAAGCAAAAATCAACCAAAAAAATGTTGAAAAACTATATTCAAGCAGCTTTGCACTGGGCTACTTATGAACTTTTAGATGACGGCACTTTTTATGCAGAAATACTTGGACTGCAAGGACTATACGCTAATGCTCCCACACTTGAAGCCTGCCGAGAAGAGTTAAAAGATTCTTTGGAAGAGTGGATTGTATTAGGACTACAGTTAGGGCATAGTTTACCCGTATTAGATAGAATTTCCCTTTCTTTTAAGAAGGATGTGGCTTAGCACCTACTTTTGGAGCAATTAATCGACGGGATTTAATTTATTACCTGAAACAGCTTGGTTTTGAGGGACCATATTCAGGAAAAAGGCATCAATTTATGATTAAGGATGAACTGAGATTAATCATTCCTAATGCCTATGAAGGAGACATTAGCAGAGGTTTAGTGGCAAAAATATTAAAACAGGCTCAAATCAGTAGAAATGAATGGGAAGTACTTTAAAAAATATCGTGCTTGTTACCATCTGCGTCGATTTTCTCCTTGAGCTTATAAGTTCGCATGGTGTTATTTCTACGACTTTGTTTCTAAGCTATCCCGCGCCGCCCAAATCACCTCGCGCACCTCACCCGCGCACTCCCCACCCGTCACCTCGCGCCAAATTGCATCAAACTGATTTTCTCCTAATTGGTTGAGCACTTTCGCTAAGAAATCGATAAATAGGATACCGTACTCATGATTATACTTAAAGCTAATGGCTAGACCTTGAATATATACTGCCTCTGCCTCTGCCCAATTCTCATTTGATTGCAGGCATTCACCTAATTTAAATAAAATTAGTAATCTTGTATCCCAATCATTTGTTTGGCTAACAAACTCAAATGCTTCTTGAAAGTAAGCAATAGCATCGTCAACTTCTTCCTGTTCTTCGGCAATTAATGCTAATTTAAAAGAAATATTACCGCTACGTTCAAAAAGCCCTACTTTCTTATAAATATCGAGAGCTTTTAAATAGTAATTTTGTGCTTCCTCAAAGTTTTCTTGCTCTTGTGCAAGTAACCCAAGATTAGAATAAACATCTGCAACATAAAAATGCCCTGAATCTTCATAAATCATCAAGGCTTTTTGATAAAATATCTTTGCTTGCTCAAACAGTCCTTGCTTTGCTACTAACAAGCCTAAGCTGTTATATTCTACGGCAGCTTTTTCAAAATCTCCTTCTTCTTCTTTTATCGCTAAAGCTTTTAAATAAAACTCTTGCGCTTGTTCAATATATCCTTGTTCTTCCGCTACCCAGCCCAATTGATGATAAACACTAGCAGCATGATATAAATCACCTGCTTTTTCATATACTTTTACAGCTTTTTGATAAAAGGGTATTGCTTCCTCAAACAGTCCTTGTTCCTGTGCTATCCTTCCTAATTCGTCATATAAATCACCTGCTTCTTCGTCTATCTTCATGGCATTTTGAAGGTAGGAGCTTGCCCGCTCAAATTGCCGTTGTATCCGTGCCAATTCACCTAATTTTCGATATACAACTGCAACATTGTAACTTTTGACTGGCGGGTTTAAAGTCAATATTTCATCTAAAATATTTTGCCAAATAAATGTTGCGGTTTCTAAGTCGCCATTCCCAAGCGCTTCATTAGCATCTGCTCCTTGGAGATAAATCCAAAATGTAAAAGCTTCATAACCCTTAGCTTTTGCTTCTACTAAATTTATGCCAATTTTACTAAGTGCGCGTTTTCGTAGTAACCTATATTTAGCTTTATGCCCTGTTCTCAAATACACTTCTCCTAATGCTTGCAGTATAAGCGCTGCATCTTCCCAATTCTGCTGTTGTTGTGCCAGATGCAGGTTTTGCAATAGGTTTGGTTCTTCCACTTGCAGAATAAAGGTTGCCTGTTTCGCATTATTAATTAGTTTCTTATGATACACACCTGCCAAGCTTGCATAAAACAATAGCAACTTTTTTTCCAGTTCTTTGATTTCTTCTTGAGAAGTCGAAGTCATTGTATTTAATTGCTGACGCAAATACCAGGGCAAAGCAGGGTGAATTTTATAAACTTTCAGAACCAGAGGTTCCACAATGCCTGCTTTTGCTGCTTCAGAAAGAATTTCCAACCAATCAGCTTCTTGCAAGTTTTCTCCAAACACTGTTCTATACGTCTGTTCAAGCTTCTCATTTTCAGGAAAACCAGAACCAGAGAAGTTATACAGTACTTGAGCATTTACTTTCTCGCAAAACAAACCTAAAAACGGCAAATGCCTCTTTGCCTTCTCCGACAACTTACTAAACGAATAATCCAACGACACCGTCAGCGACTTATTCCTACCTTCCTCCTCCGCACCTGCAAATGTATCCAACCCGCGCCGCAGCGCCTCAATTAACTGCGCTGGTGTCTGCGTCTTCAAATGCGGTAACACCACCCGCAGCGACAAGGGATGTCCGCCCAACAGTTTCAACAACTCTAAATACTCTTTCGGTAACTTCGCCCTGTCTACCCCCGCCGTTTGCAAAATCTTCGCCGCTAACTCTTCTACATCCTGTTCGCGCAAACCACCCAATTTCAGCAGCGTGTAACCACAGTCAAGCCAATGTTCCTCTCGGCGACTGGTTATCAACACCCAAGTTTTCCCACCGCGCAATTCTTTAAGAAATTGCTTGAGTTCGCTTCTCTCCTCCCCACTCAATAATGGTTCATTTCCTGTAGGAAAACCGTTGACTGGTTCAAAGTTATCCCAAATCAATAAACAAGGCTGAGTTTGGAGATATTTCAACACCGCCAACCGTTGTTTATCTGTGGGAACCGAAGAAAACTTATCTCCCCAAACTTCCCTACCCACTTGGTTGACAACATAACTCAGCGTCGCCCCATGTTCAAAGGACACAAAAAATATCTTGCCAGCGCGTCCCTGAGTTTCTTCTAACCACCGTGCAAACCCACAGGCTAATTCGGTTTTGCCTACGCCGCCCATGCCTTGCACCAGTACAATATTATTTTGCCGAAACCCCCGCTCTAACCGCAAAATATCGTAATCTCGCCCAATAAAACCATAAGCGCCCGCTTCTGGAAACCCATATAGAGACGTTACATGGCGCGTCTCTACAAGTAAATCGTCAATATTAGGAATATCTGTATTATTTTCCGGAATAAACGGCGTGTAAGGTTCCTGTTGATACAACACGGGAACTAACCAATCTCGCAAAGGTTTATCGCCCTTGGGACTTGGACGCTGCGGCTGATTTAAAATTGCTTTACGCCCAGCCGCTACTGCGTTAGAAAGACTTGCACCCCCTACCAATTCGCCATACAACCGCCCCATGAAATATTTTGCTGCTTCTGCTTGCACCTTGTAAGCCATGGCGACAACACCGTTCGCCCCCAAGGACACCAAGCGGGTAGCCACTGAAGAAAACTCTGCTTCTCCTTCCTGGGCTGATTTGCAAGCATTCAACACAAAAATCGGCACTCCGCAATCTGCTAAATTCTGGGCTATTTGCGCTGCTGTGATAATTTGCGGCGAACCATCAAAGGCTTCAAATACTAATACTCCCTGTCCCGTCCCACCCAAGGTATGCTGAAATCCTTGGCTATTGGGGTCAAAGTCGCCGTGTCCGTCAAAATGGACTATATGATAAAATCCTTTGTTCCTATTGAGTTCCCGCTCAAACTCCTCAAAGCTAGGCGGACGCAAGACTTTAAGGTTGACTTTTTGGCGAATTTGTGAAATGGAATCCAGTAGTGGACGAGCAATATTTTTGAGAGCAATATCTTTTTCGCCGTAGGGACGAGCAATCACCAGCAAAATATTCAGCTTATCCTGGGGCAATGGTGACATTTCTGCCCGCACAGCATATTCACTGAGACTGCGAGACATACCAGCTAGAGAAGGGGCAAGAAATTGGCGATCGCTCGTTGAGTACAACAACTCCCAAGGTAAATTTAACACCGTGGGATCATCGGATGTTATCACCAGTTCGCAGTTATGCAACCCATCGTAGGTAGCTGCTTGAAAAAATTCTCGCGCTTTTTCGCTACTGCGAAACACTAATTCAAATAACTGTTCTCCCCAATTCTGCAACTTTTGCTCTATCTTTGCGGCGTCGTCTGGCGCGAGTCCGTAGGGAAAGCGCAAATACTCTTCGAGATACCAGCGCAAGTCGGTAAGCGCTTGCTGATTAAAAGGATGCTCAAATTCTACGACATCGGCAAACCGAGGCGCTGCCTGTCCCCGTTGCCAGGAAAGTTGAATGGTATCCTCTTGATGAGTAATCCGCAAGCAATTTTTCGCCATAGCTGCTGTGGAAGAGGTTGGTTTTATGCTAGCTAAAATTAAACATCACGTAGATTCTTGCTAATTCCGGGTAGAATATTACTCATTTGTACACAGCTTTTGATTCTTGAACTGGGGATTAGGGATTGGGGATTAGGCTAGTGACGGATTATGGACGGGAATTCAAACCCCGCCCAAAGGAATCTTGAACATCTTAAGAGTCCCCAGTCCCCAGTCCCCAGAACAGTAACCTCACCCGTTAAAGTTACTAAATTTTGCCCAGAGGAGGGAAATGCGATCATTTGAATACCTTGTTGTTTAGCATAGAAGTTACAGTCTTTCCTTATAAAAGGTAAGCCGATGCTAGCAGAGCTAATTTAAGACTTAGAGCAGGAAACGCTGAAAAATATGGAGACAGAAGAGCGGTTTATTGCCAATGAGGTATCTTGGGAACAGTATGAAGCGCTACTGGTCAAGTTGTCAGATAACTCCTCCTATCGCGTCACCTATTTAGATGGTGTCTTAGAAATCTTGTCACCAAGTCCCCGTCGCGAGGGAATTAAGAAACGCATCGGGACTCTGTTGGAAGTTTATTTTGAGGAAACTGACACCAAATATTTTCCCCTTGGTTCTACAACTTTCCGGAGACAAGAACAACGGGGAGGGACAGAACCGGATGAAAGCTACTGCATTGGTTCAAAAAAAGACTTTCCTGACTTAGCTGTAGAAGTTGTTTTGACGAGTGGTGAGACGGATAAGTTAGCAGTCTACAAAAGGCTGGGTGTGACAGAGGTTTGGTTCTGGCAAAACTCTCAATTCTCTGTGTATCGTCTGCGAGGCGACAAATATGAACTTATCCAAGCCAGCGAATTACTCCCCAATTTAGATTTAGCACTGTTAGCTGAATATGTACGGCATCCCAACCCGCTTTTAGCAGTCAAAGAGTTTGGCAAACAAATTGGCGGTTCTGATACTCAAAGCATAAGTTCCTAACACTCGCGCTTTGAGTCTTTGATACTCGTGAACGAGGTTCTAACACTGGCTATAGCTTTAATGGGACTTCTAAACTAACTGTTTTAGCTATTTCTCTAACTGCTCATTTTTAGCCAACCAAACACCTGAGCAACAGTTAACTCCAAGTCTATCCCGGCTAACACTGGCAAACGCTCATCACCCTGCAAAAGTTCTGGTTGCTGATTTGGACGGAAGACCAAAATGGAACGATCTTCTGGGTCTATCAACCAACCTAATTGGCAACCATGATCTAAGCAATAGAGAATATTGCCTGTGACTCGATTTGAACTTTGTTCTGGGGAAAGAATTTCAATTGTCCAGTCTGGATAAAGCAGAAAATCATTATCGTCTTCCCCATCAGCAGCAAAAGGAATACGCGACCAATTGAAAACCGCTACATCAGGTACTATTGAACGGACACCAAAACTACACCGCAGTTCTGGAAAGGCATAAGCAATTTTGAGGTTTTCGGCAACATCGTTGATACTGTTGCATAGCCTTAACTGTAATCGGCTATGCTTCCCTTTTGGCATTGGCTTCTGAATAATCTCACCATTAATGTAAACGCTTGCAGGCTTTGTTTCTGGTAGCTTGAGAAACTCCTCCAGGGTCAGGGATTGGGTAATTACCGTGGACATGGCTCAGTCGAGAAAAGCAAACGGGATATGTTTTTAGCTTAAACCAAAAGAAGCGTCTCACTCACCGTTCCGCTGAGCACTCACGGCGAAGCCCGGAGGGGAGTGATCAGATAGTGACGCAAATAATGGTGGGTTACGGCGCACTTTAGTTATCATGTAAGACCTTAATTGTCGTACGCCGGAAGCCCCCTACATAATCGATAATTTATTTTTTGGTACTCCCTAATACTCAAAGCACGAGGTTCTAACACCTTTCAAGGGTGAGTTTTTATTTCTGAGGGGGACACACTTGCTGGACTTTCTCGGGAAGTCGCCCACACGTCTGCTGGAATGTTTCCGGACTTAGCCGCCACCAAGCAACTAATCCTAAACTCGCACCGCCCACAAATGCCAACAATCCCCCAAGCAAAACCCACCACTTTCGCCGCCCTTGCCGTTTAGCAGGAGTTTGGATTTTGTCTAGTGCAGGTGGTTCTGAAACATCCAACTCCAGAAGCGCTTGAGAACTTGCTGCCAACTCATATTGTTGTTCTTGTTGTTCTTGTTGTTCTTGTTCTGCCTCTATTATTTCTACAGGTGCTAGGGCGGAAGTCATTGGCACTATAGGGTCTCGCGAGACACGACAATAAGTCAGAACCACTGACGTATTGTCATGAGTATTTTTCTGATTTGCCAATTCAATCCACCCTCGGACAGCATCTTCCAAGGAAAGTTCACCTTGTAAAACAGGGATAGCGTAATCCCGCCAAGAATGTTCTACCCAGTCATTATCACTTAAACCATCAGAACATAGCAGTAATATACCGTCTTCTTCTAAAATAAATCGCTGAACCAAAGGACGCAGAAATTCGCCTTCTTTTGTCCCCAATGCTTGAGTTAGGGCAGTTGCATCTGGGCGTTGCAATGCTTTTCGATACAAACTACGACCATAGCGGACTTCCCGCCCTGCTACGTCATCATCTATTGTTAAAAGCTGGCAATAGTTGCGCGTCATCCAGTATGCACGGCTATCGCCAACACTTGCTAAATAAAGTTCATGTGCATTTAATGACTGAAACCCGAGGGCGGTTTGGATGCTTTGCGGTAATTGCACTGCGATCACGAGTGTTGTACCCATGCGTTGGGTACCTTCGCGTTTTTGCTCGTCATTGCAGTTGCAAATTACGTTGTTTACAATCCGCAAACTTGCCTCTAGTTGTTTTTGGATCAAGTCCGGCGGTAAAATGTCTGCTTGTTCTTTCACTTCTGTGAGTAAGGCACGGAGTTGCAACTTTAAGGACTGCACTGCTAGTAGACTTGCAACTTCGCCGCCTTCATGTCCACCAATGCCATCACAAACAATGGATACCCGTGGTAATAATGGATCATCGGGATCACCAGTGTTAGTGGGGTAGCAAGTATCTTCATTTTGCGTTTGTTGTGGACCAGTTTCTGTTGCTCCTGCAACCTTTAGGGTTAATGGCAAATCTGCTGCAGATGATAGAAGTAATGCATTGAGTTGACTCGCAATAGACTCTAAATTTGCTTCCTCGCTACGCATCTGCTGGACTATGTTGTTCAACTCTTGTCCCACTGGTTTTTTTGCAGTCGCTACCCAAGGTTGCCAACACTCGCCCAATTGCTGTAGAGACGCGCCACCTCTCGTCTCTACAAGTTCCAACACTCGCACGCACCAACCTTGCACTCGCAAATTATCTGGAATCAGCAAACTACCAGCCACACCCAACTCTGATAACGGTATCCACAGTTGGAGAATTTGCCACAACCAGTAAACTTGCCTTACGGCTTGTGCTTGCTCCCATGCATCTGTGATTGCTGGGTAGAGATTTCCTGTCTCATCTATCGGCACATTTTCCAGCAACAGAATATCATTGTGAGCAATTCCATATGCCTGAGGAATGTGTAATCTGTGTTGGTATAACCGCAGGTAAGACACAATTTCTCTTGGCAATTCTTCGGGTATATCTGGCAATAATCCTGGTTGAGTATCCAGCCAAATATTAGGGGTAATAACCTCATACCTATTCGCCACCTTTTCTCCTGGTTGGATTTCGGCTACTGATGAACCAGTTGCCCAAAGGTAGCGGTAAACTAAGGGAGTTTGACAACTTGCACAAACACTATCCCCCACAGAATTCATGGGTTGAGTACAGCGGGGATTTGTGCAATAAATTATCTGCTGTGTTGAAATCATGCAAGTGGGAATTTTTCGACAAATATAAGGGTTAATTAAGGGTTAATTAAGGGTTAAATTTGGCTGTAAAATACTCGAAGGTTAGAATAGACTGGAATTTTATTCTTTTGGTTAAACATACTGTTACTAAAAGTCATCAAATTTTACCAAGTCGCGCGGCAGTTCGGGATTGGGGACTGCCGACTGGCGACTGGCGACTGGGAAAAATTTCCAAAATTTTGCAGGGGTTGAAGCCCTTTCCATAATTTTTCGAGTGTAAACCTAATCCCCAATCCCTCATCCCCAATCCCCAGTCTCCTTCACCTAAAAAAATAACTTTGGCTTTCTGGAAACAGTCAATGCATGAGTGTATCTAATCATATAAATGCCTTGACGGCGTGAATGTATTGTCTAGGATGGCGTTATGCCAAGTACTACTTTAATCTGGCTGTTAGCGGGATCAGGTCTATGTTTGATGGAACTGTTTCTGCCAACAGCTTTTGTTGCCTTCTTGATGGGAATTAGCGCTATTGTGGTGGCGTTTCTGTCTCAAGCGATTTTGGGCAAGTTATGGCTGCAAGTTGTGGTTTGGCTGTTGCTTTCCACAGCGCTAGTCGTACTTTCCCGTCGGTTTGTGACACCGCGATACCGCAAGTCGAAAATTCAGGATGCAATTATAGCTGAAACTTTAACAGAGATTCCAGCCGGGAAAACAGGACGAGTGCTGTACGAGGGGAATTCTTGGCGGGCGCTTTGTGACGATGAAAAACTCAGCATACCACCCAATCAAAGAGTTTACGTCACAAGACGCGAAGGCACCACGCTAATTGTGATGCCAGAAAATCTGTTGCACTCGTAATTGCTTAATTAAAAAATTGGAAAATTCATTATGGAACAGTTCTTTTTACTTGTTTTTTTAGCTTTAGGCGGTTCTGCTATAGCAGGTTCTGTCAAAGTTGTGAATCAGGGTAATGAAGCTTTGGTGGAACGTTTGGGAAGCTATAACAAAAAGTTAGAACCAGGGCTTAACTTTATCGTTCCTGTTGTAGATAGAGTTGTCTTCCGGGAGACGATTCGGGAAAAAGTCATAGATATTCCTCCACAACAAAGCATCACCCGCGATAATGTCTCAATTAGCGTTGATGCTGTGGTTTATTGGCGCATCGTCGATATGGAGAAAGCCTACTACAAAGTGGAAAATCTCCGGATGGCAATGGAGAATTTGGTGCTGACTCAAATTCGTGCGGAAATGGGCAAACTGGAACTTGATGAAACTTTTACCGCCCGTTCTCAAATTAATGAAATTTTACTGCACGAATTGGACGTTGCTACCGACCCTTGGGGTGTAAAAGTCACACGGGTGGAACTGCGAGATATTATTCCCTCACAAGCAGTCAGGGAGTCGATGGAACTGCAAATGTCAGCGGAACGCCGCAAACGGGCGGCGATTTTGACATCTGAGGGCGAACGAGAAGCAGCTGTTAATAGCGCCAGAGGTAAAGCTGATGCCCAAGTTCTGGACGCAGAAGCCCGTCAAAAAGCCGTCATTTTGCAAGCAGAAGCTGAACAAAAAGCGATCGTTCTCAAAGCACAAGCCGAACGCCAGCAGCAGGTTCTTAAAGCACAAGCTGTTGCTGAGTCTGCGGACATTATTGCCCAAAAAATCCAAACAAACCCCAATGGTCACAAAGCGCTGGAAGTTCTGCTTGCTTTAGGCTACCTGGATATGGGCGCGATAATTGGCAAGAGTGATAGCAGTAAGGTCATGTTTATGGATCCGCGCACGATTCCCGCGACTTTGGAGGGTATACGCTCGATTGTCTCAGATGGTCAAACTGACTCAAACTCCCTGAATGCTTACCGAAATACCCCAGTAAATAACAATCACGCCAGCTAAAAGGGTGAGAGAGGGAGGGAGAGAGGGAGTGAGGGACGCAGATGAGGGAGAGATTCTTACTTTTAAATTTTGAATTTTGAATGAGCGAATTTTGAATTGATTTGTCCCCCTCATCCCCCTCATCTTCCTCATTCTTCCTACTCCCCAGCAGCTTGAGCTAACTGGCATTGGCTGCACAAACCGAAAAACTCCAGAGTGTGATAAAAAATCTTAAACTTATGTGTAGATTGTAACTGAACTTCTAGGTCATGGACAGGGCATTGATTAATCGGAATGGAAGCACCGCATTGCAGGCAGGTCAAGTGGTGCTTGTCTTGCTGCGCTAAGCTATAAAGGGCTTCACCGTTAGCCAATGTCCGCACTTGCACCATGCCTTCAAGTTTTAAGGCTTCCAATGAGCGGTATACTGTTGCTAAACCCATGTTTTGGTTACGGTTACGTAATTCTACGTAAATATCCTGGGCAGAAATGCCTTGTTTGACGGTTTTAAGCAGGGTTAGAATACGCTCTTGACTGCGGGTGCGTATGGCTCTCATAGACAATAGTAAAAAAACAATAGTAAAAAAACGCCAATTTATAGTTGAAAATCTTCTCTTGGCTGACTTCTAGCTTAACTCTAATGACTTGTTATCTGATTGTCGCCTAGTTGAGACAGAAAGATATAGTATGAGCGTAGCAGTATTCAGCTTAAGCCAGTGCAAACGAAGTATCTAGCCAAAATTTTTGTAACTCTCCGTCCTTCAGTTCTCGACCCTGCTGGTGTAGCAGTCCAATCTGGGCTGAAGCAATTGGGGTACGATCATGTTGAGCAGGTGCGGATCGGTAAGTACATTGAATTAACTCTCACCTCAACCGATGAAGGTACAGCCCGTCAGAACCTGGATCGGATGTGTGACCAAATGCTTGCAAATCCAGTCATAGAAAATTATCACTTTGATTTGACCGAGGTTGAGTCACAGACGGGAGTCTATTAAGGCACAAAAGCAAGAGTCATTGGTCTTTTGTCCCTAGTTTAGAATGCTATGACAAAGATTTACAGACGCTTTCATTCAGCGCGTCTCTACAATGACTAATAACTAATAACTAATGACTAATAACATGAAATTTGGGGTTGTTGTTTTTCCGGGTTCTAATTGCGATCGCGATGTTGCTTACGTGACAAGAGACTTGTTAAAGCAACCGACTCGCATGGTTTGGCATCAAGAAACTGATATTTCTGATTTGGATATCATTATTATACCAGGTGGCTTTAGCTACGGCGATTATTTGCGCTGTGGTGCGATCGCACGATTTTCACCTGTTATGCAGCAAGTAGTAGCACACTCTCAAAAGGGCAAACCTGTCCTCGGTATTTGCAACGGTTTCCAGGTATTAACTGAGGCAGGATTGTTACCAGGAGCGTTGGTAAGAAATCGGGATTTGCATTTTATTTGCGATCGCGTTCCTGTTAAAGTTGAGCGCACAGATCTTCGGTGGACGCAAGGTTATCAAGAAGGGGAAATTATCACTTTGCCCATTGCCCACGGAGAAGGGCAATTTTACGCTGATACAGCCACGTTATCAGAACTTGAAGATAACAATCAAGTGTTGTTTCGCTACGAGGGAGATAACCTTAACGGCTCAGTGAATAACATTGCCGGGATTTGCAATTCTACGGGCAATGTGTTGGGAATGATGCCGCATCCAGAGAGGGCGTCTGACTCGATGCTGGGTGGTAGTGATGGGTTGAAGTTGTTCCAGGGATTGTTGGAGAAAGTGGCGGCGTTGGTGTAGTTGCTAACTTAGGATGATTTCGCGCAAAGGCGCAAAGAAACCAAGTTTTTCTTTGCGTCTTTAAGATTTCAACAAAAGGGGCGATTGGCTTTGCCACTGCCCCGAATCGCAATCGCCCTTCGTCCATTTTGAGAACCACTCACTATCTTGAGTAAGCAATTGATGAGAGTTGGTTGCCAAAGGTAAGCTTTGCTCCTAGTACAGTCAGTTCGCACCTCTGACTCTTCACCTTCAAGCGCTACATTAAAGCTAAAGATTTCCACCCCTTGCCATGTTAGCCAGTACCGCCAAATACGAAATTACCTGGGAAAAGCTACCAGATGACTTTGTTTTAGACTCGGAACCAGTGGACAATATTAATCAGCCTTCCCTTGCCGCAGCCTCAACCGAAAGTTTACAAGTTGCAGGTAAGTTACCAGCTAACGCCCTAGTTACCACAAACTACGGCATTTGCGCTACTGTGAATCAAAAGATAGTGGTGAAAGCACCAGATTGGGCTTACGTGCGTTCTATTCGAGTATCACGCGAGGAAGTCAAACGCAGCTATACCCCTGAACTTCAAGGCGATATTCCAGTGATTGTCATGGAATTTCTTTCTGATACTGAAGGCGGGGAATATTCCAGTAAGCCTACCTATCCTCCAGGGAAGTGGTTTTTTTACGAGCAAGTCTTAGAGGTTCCCAATTACGTCATTTTTGAACCGGATACAGGGGAACTGGAAGTTTATCAATTGAATGATTCCAAACGATATCAGCTACGAAACCCTGATGCTAATAATCGTTACTGGATCGCTGAAATGGGGTTATTTCTGGGGATATGGCAAGGAACCAGAGAGAATCGCACAGGTTACTGGCTACGGTGGTGGGATGAAAATGGCAAACTTTTGCTTTGGGGTTCGGAACGAGCAGAACGATTGGCTGCACAACTCAGGGCGGCGGGAATTGAACCAGAGATTTGAGAGACAATAGCAGTCACATCTAAGGTTTGTGCAATGGAAGACACAGTTAAGACGACTGAGAACGACACACAAGAGAATATGGAGGCGATCGCCCTTAACTATTTTGGCTACTAGGGCGATCAAGTTGGCGACTATTGAGTCATCTACTCGATAGATGATGAAGCGGCTGTAGGTGTTAGTAGATACAATTGTTCACCCCAGCCAAGTCTACGACTCATGAGCGCAAACACCGAATTGCCTCCAGCAGCCCTCTCGCCTTATTTAACGTTTCTTCATATTCTTTATCGGGATCAGAATCAGCAACCAAACCCGCACCTGCTTGCACGCTCACAGTATTATCCCGGAGAACCATTGTACGAATTGCTATAGCTGTATTCAATTGTCCTTCAAAATCGTAGTGTCCGTAAACACCAGAATATACGCCACGACGACTAGGTTCTAACTCATGAATGATTTGCATCGCCCGAATCTTGGGTGCGCCGCTTACGGTTCCTGCTGGGAAGCAAGCTTTGAGTAAATCCCATGCCGTTTTCCCAGGTGCTAGTTTACCTACAACATTACTGACAATATGCATCACATGAGAGTAGCGCTCAATCACCATCAATTCATCAACTCTCACCGTACCAGTTTGACATACGCGCCCCAAATCATTTCGTCCCAAATCAACAAGCATCACATGCTCAGCAATTTCCTTGGGATCTTTGAGCAAATCGTCTGCGAATGCTGCATCTTCCTGAGGGGTTTTCCCTCGTGGGCGTGTCCCAGCGATAGGACGTACAGTTGCTATCACCTCTGCTTGTGAATCTAGTTCTGCTTTTACCATCACTTCCGGACTGGAACCAATAATTTGCCAATCCTGAAAGTGAAAGTAAGCCATGTAAGGCGAAGGATTAATCTGGCGCAAAGAACGGTAAAGAGCGAAGGAGTCGCCAGTGTATTCTGTTGTGAGTCGCTGGGAAATAACAACTTGAAAAATATCTCCAGCTTTGATATGGTCTTTTGCTTTCTGGACATTAGCGCAAAATTCAGCGCGGGTGAAGTTACTTTTGTACTCCTGTGCTTCCCCTGCTTCTGCTGCTCTCCTAGTCCCTGGTGGTGTCCACTCCATTATGGTCTTTTGGGGTGACACAGGCAGAGAGAGCTTGCTCACCATTTGGGTAACGCGATCGCACGCTTGTTGATACGCTGTTTGTAAAGACGCGCCATCCGAGAGTTCTACATCACGCAAATCAGCGTAGGCTATTGCCCAAATTTTCCGCTTCACCTGGTCAAAAATCAACAGATGGTCTACCTGCATCCACAACCCATCTGGGATATTTCTTTCATCTGTTTGATAAACGGGGACGCGTGGTTCTATCCAGCGAATCAATTCATACCCCCAGAAACCAAATAAACCCCCAATTCCTGGCGGTAACTGGGGTAATTTGACGGGTTGATATGGTTCCAAACAATTGGCTAATGTTGTAAACGGATCACCTTCAAACACAAGCTGCGAACCGTCGCGATGTGTTTGAGTGGTGTATTCGCCTCTTGCTTCTAGAACCCACACCGGATCACAACCCACAAAGCTATACCGTCCCAGTTTTTCCCCACCTTCTACCGATTCCAACAAAAAGCTGTATGGTTGTCCTGCGCATACTTTATACCAAGCCGATACTGGTGTATCCAGGTCGGCGACCCATTCCTGATACACTGGGACAAAGTTGCCTTGCAATGCTAGCTTGCAAAACTGGTCAAAATCGGGGAATATCATAAAAGGAGTCAGAATCCAGAACGCAGAACTCAGAATACTTTACGCCATTTACGGGATGAAGTTTGAGTAAGGAAGAAATTTTTAAGTCATCAGTTATCAGTCATCAGCTGTCAGGTATTACCTAATTGCTAATACCTAACAGCTAACGGCTGACCTCTATTTACTAAGAGTCGAAAGTAGACTTACCGCTGAACTTGACTGCTGCTGGGCTTGGGTTTTTACCGATATTGCGGTCTACATAGCGCACTTTTTCACGACCTGGGTTGACTTTTTCTGGGAAGACACCATCAGCCGGATGTATGTACTGAATTTCTCCGCTCGGATAAATTCGGTAAACTTTGTAGTTTGTGATTTTCAATTTCCGCAAGACCTGACCGCCCAGATAGACGCCGTATTCCTTACGAGCCAAATACAGGAGGTTTTCACCTTGGCGCATAATGGCGGTACCGCCTGTAGGCAGTTCAAAAGGCTGTTCCTTGGGGCTAGTCCAAGTGATAGCGTACTTTTCTTCCACTTCTGCTTTTTTCAGCAAGCCGCCAGTGCTGCCACCAAATATGGGGGTCTGTCCAGAGAGTGTTTCTGCCATAAAGTTTTCTCTCAACGTTTTTACGGCATCCTATCACCGCGACTAGGGTCATGTTGCGATCGCGTCATAGTCTGTAACAGTTGTTAGTCAATCGTCGATCATCCATAGTCAAAAATCTAGATTCTACAGCTTTTTGACTATGAACTCATAACTGTTGCTAAAGCGCTAAATTTCTTTATAGAGTTTTCTCCCCTAACCGCTTCTTACCCCAATTTGAAAAAAGAATGCGACAGATACACACAGCCAAACCCTGGTCATATCTGGCTTTCTTAATTTTGAATGCGTGAATTCGTATTACCCCTGTCCCCTGCTCCCTTTCCTTGGGCGTGACAGCTTTTGCTCTTGCCTTGCCTCAACAATGGGTATGGTAAAGTGAAACTGACTACCTTGGTTTTTGCCGTTTGATTTTGCCCAAATCTGTCCACCCCAACCATTGACAATTTGACGGCTAATTGCTAAGCCAAGACCTGTGCCACCAGTGGTGCGGCGCAACGCTCCTTCTTCTTGATAGAAACGGTCAAAAACGATTTCTAGAAGATGTGGTTCAATACCGCGTCCGGTGTCAGATACGGTGACTTCAACCATCTTCTTGCGATTGCGTTCAGCCTTAATGGTGATTTCTCCGTCTGATGGTGTAAATTTGCAAGCGTTATCTACCAGTTTTGCCAGGACTTCCACCAGCCAATCTCCATCTGCTTTAACCAAAGGCAGGTTTTTTGCAAGCTCAGTTGTAATTTTAGGTAGGTTTTCCGAGGCAAAGCGGGTGCGAATCCGACTGAGCGAGAGTTCCACACATTCTTGTAAGTTGAGCGATTCTGGATGCCATTCTACCCGACCGCTTTCGAGATTAGAAAGCGTCAGGAAATCTTGTATGAGTTTGCGCATCCGTTCTGAGTCAGTAAGAGCAGTGTCTAGCATGACCTGTCGTAACTCTGGGGGCATATCCGGTTCGCTGGCTAGACTTTCCAAGCACACCTGAATGGTAGATAGGGGGGTACGGAGTTCGTGTCCGGTGATGGCTATCAAGTTGCTGCGGGTGCGGTCAAGGGCTTCCAACTGCTTGTTCAAAACTTCTAGGTTAGCATAAGCCTCAGCTTGGATCAGGGCGACTCCCACTTGGGTGGCGATCGCTTCTACCAAATCAAAGTCCCCAGCTTGCCAATCGTGTAAAGTTTCGTTGCAGTAGTGAAGTTCAACGATACCCAACAACCGCCCCTGGTAGAACACTGGTTCCATCAGCCAAGAACGAATGTCATACTTTTTCACAAGTTCCCAAAGTTCTTTAGAAGAGGTAATGCGAGCGTCAGTCTGAGTATCAGTCACACAAACCCCTTCGCTTTGTAGTACCACATCCCGAAATAGGAGATTGTTCTCCAACAGCCAGGTTTGTCCTAGAAGAGATGGTACACCAGATTTCAAAAACTCATGCTCAATAACGGCTTTGGCATCGGTACCTTGAGCGCGATAGATTAAACAGCGACACGCCCCTAAGTTTTGTCCCAGTTCTTGGGTTGCGACTTGGAGAATTTCATGGGGATCGAGCGATCGCCTAATAGCGTTACTAATCGTATTGACCAAGCGTTCTTTACGTGCTTGAGCCGCTATGGAACGATATGCCTTGTGCAATTTATACTGACTTGCTTGCAAATAAGTCACCAAGCGCTGCACAAACGGATCAGTATCTATGTCGCAAGCATATTCGTTGAGCTGTACTACTCCTGTTTCGCTCTGCCGCTCGTCTATCCCAAACCTTTGGCGTGCCTGATAAATTTTATCTACCAGTTCTGGTCTGTAAACCAAAATCCTGTCCAATAGCAATTCAGCGGCTTTCAGGCTTACCCCCCGTTCTGCTGTCCAAATTCCTTCAAACCTTCGCGCCGTGTCCATATCCAAACTCGGGCTGATCTCCCGCAGTTGCTCATTTTTAGCAAGAGAACCGATGCTTTCCCGGCAAACCAAGCAAGTGGCATAGTTTTGGGCAATAACCACCAAATGCCACTCTTGGCTTAAGCCATCATCGGGTTCAAAGGCTATCTTTTCGTAGTATTCCGAACTGTTGGTAAAATCCGTTTCGGGGGCTGATAATACGTATATTTGATTACTACGCTGGGCAAGCCGCTGATAGCGATGAGCTTCTTGGCGGTAGAATCGCTCTCTTTGGAAGCTAGCAATGACCAGAGGCTGCTCCAAAGTAGCCGCCAACACCTGGTCTTCCATCGCGTGGGAGAGCGCCGTTAGTGAAGCCTTGAAATATATTTGAGGTCTCAGGTTGGGTAGAGCCTGTAGCAGTTCACTCAGCACGGAAGTCGAAATGCTCATCAATTTCTTTAAGGAGCCACAATCTGGACAATATCGATGCCACAGCTGCATTGTACAAATTACAACGGACTCTTAAGTTAACGAGATAGTTGCAATATGTAAAGAATGGTGAAAGACACGTTGACACCCTTGGCAGGCGCAGCACGTTGCTTGAGATGCAGCAACATTCTGTCTAGGGTTTCCCGCCAGCTAACCGACGGCAGCTTTAGAGCTATAGTAAGTATCTTACACAAGTAGACTGGCGTCATCTAAAAATCTCCGGGAGCTTGGAAACCGTGTACCTTTAGGTCACACAGGAAACGCGACACGGCGTTATTTTTAGCCGTGAAATTACTATAATGGCAAGGTTTCAAACAATAGACTGACTAAAAAATGGGGACTGGGCAAAACGTACATTTTCATGCTTAATGTGGTTTGTAGTTTCTAGAAAGTATGGACATAGATATATTGCACAAAATCGTCAAGTTTTTTATTTTGTCACCTTTGCATTGAACATAACCTAAACGACAAGTTTCCTGAATCAGAAAAAAAGCCTCTTTTTTCCACTCATAATTTTAGGGTCTTTTCACCATTTTCCTTTTTGCTGGAGCCGTTTCAAGAATTGAACACAAACTACTACACCCGTAACTGATCACAACTCAGGACTGTTATGTCTAACAAAAATGGCTAATAACCAAAGTCGCCGTATAAGAACCTGCATACGCGGAATTTATAAGTGTTGTGGAGGTAAAAATCTACTTCCAAAAATGACCTGCACAAGCACATTCTCTTGTTGACATTCTTTTTAGGATATCATCAAAGGCTTCATTATCAATCAATTTATAATTTTCCACTATTATTTCACTTTGCCAAGATTTTTATTTTTATGCATAGCTAACTCAAATATTTATGTTATTTGAAGAAGCAACTGCTATCATCGTACTTTTTTTTATAAACTAATGTTACAAAATCTAACTATTTACAAATCTTCAAAATTTTAACTTTTTAAGTACGAATTAGGAAGTACAGAAGTGCTTGTAGTCACTGTTGAAAAAGTGTGTTGCAGAATATAGCCATTTCATGTAATATTATTTTATCAATAATTTTCAAAATTCTTAAAACCATGTGATAAATCTGAAAATTTACTTGGTGCTAAAAGCAGTGAAGTCTGCAATAGCAGCCGAGTCAAATCACTAACTCATAGACAATAGACAAAGCAAGCTTTGATGGGAAAATGATCCCATCTATAAATTTTTTAACAAAAAAGCAGAAGAAATCATTCCCTAATGCCTTAATCCAAAAAAGATGGAGTGTATTAAAGTGACACCATTAAGGCTTGCAACAACAGTAAACACAAGGCATTGCATATTTCCCCAATTTTCTTACAGCAGTTTTCACTTAATTTAGACCACATTTTTTGCTGTTTTTCTTTGCGACGCCCTATGCCTGCGGCACGCAATCATGCGTTAGCGAACGCGAGTGCGTGTGCATGATTGCACTCAGCTCCTCTGGAGCGCGAAGCTCTCCCGAAGGGAGCAAGAGGCACGGGTATCTCCTCGCCTTGAGGCTGCGCCAAGCGCGTAAGGTCCTCCCGAATGAGGCACGCCAGTTCCCGCTTGTTGGGAAACCCGCCTTCTCAAGAGCGGAGACGTTACGCGTTAGCGAACGCGAGTGCGTGTGCATGATTGCACTCAGCTCCTCCCGAATGAGGCACAGGACTGGACTCACCAGTCGCCTGGTGGTGGGTCGGGAAACAAGGACTGCATAGCGCTGGCTCGTCTTTGTGCCTTCTCGTAGAGAAGCCGCTCATGCAGTCTATGCGCGAGACAAAAAAGGTCTATTTACCTGAAAATAGCTGTAGAACTATGAATCTGTTGGTCATAGATTTCCTGGGTAAATACGTGCTACACATACCTGCTCAGGTGAAACATGAGAATCGCACAAATTTCTCCTTTATGGGAGCGTGTTCCTCCCTTTCGTTATGGGGGTACTGAACTAATTGTTCAATTAGTTACAGACGAATTAGTGAGGCGCGGTCATGATGTTACCTTATTTGCCTCTGGTGACTCGATTACCAAAGCAAAACTTTGTTCAGTCCATAACCAAGCACTACGGCTTGACTCCAATATCAAAGAGCCGACACTCTACGAGCAGATGATGCTTGCTGATGTTTATCAAAACGCTCATCATTTTGATATTATCCATTCTCACGTAGGTTGTTCTGCCCTTCCGTATTGCGGTTTTGTGAAAACTCCTACCGTACATACAATGCATGGTATTTTTACGCCCGATAACGAGAAGATGTATCGGCGTTTTGCTTGGCAACCTTTCATCAGTATTAGTGAGGCACAACGAGAACCGCGCTTAGGCTTGAACTACATTCATACCGTTTACAACGGCATTGATACAACCGTCTATCCCTTCCATCCCGAACCGACGCAACCTGCATACTTAGCATTTGTCGGGCGGTTATCTCCGGAAAAAGGACCAGTGGAAGCGATTAAGATTGCTCGTGCTGCTGGCTTTCAATTAAAGATAGCTGGCAAAATTGACGCTGTTGACCGTTCTTATTATCAAGAACAAGTAGAGCCTTTGATTGATGGCGAACAGATTCAGTACCTGGGTGAGGTTTCCCACGAAGAAAAAGTTAAACTGCTTGGTGGAGCAACTGTGACTTTGTTCCCCATCAGCTGGCGAGAGCCTTTTGGTTTGGTCATGATTGAGTCAATGGCAACGGGTACACCTGTGATTGGCATGGGATTAGGCTCAGTACCAGAAGTGATTGCTCATGGGAAAACAGGTTTTGTTTGCCACTCGCTCCAAAAAATGATTGAAGTGATTCCAGACGCCATAAAATTAGATCGGTGGACTTGTCGGGAGTACTTTGTCAGCCGCTTTAGCGTTGAATCTATGACCTCGGAGTATGAGAGGGCTTACAACATGGTGCTAAAGTAAAAGTCTGCACCTGCAACCCATCACTCCAAAACGCACAAGCCAATGCATGAAGATTAATTTAGCATAATCCTTGAGAATCCCACTCTTGCCTTTATGGGGAAGAGTGGATGAAAGGTGGTAAAAAAAGGGACATGGAGTCCCTTGTTTTTACCACCTCTCGAGTTTTGAGTTCAAACTTGGTCAATTAAAAAATTTTATTTTTCTTTCAAAAATTGGAGACTTAACTAATATTATTTTGCTAAAAATAGTATATAATTATTAGTGGTTCGTATTATACATAATATATTTATTTTTTAATTCCCTTTACAAGAAATTTTAAGTAACAGTTTAGCTAAAAGTGACTAACCTGTTGCCTTTTGCTGTGGAAAACCCCTATTTCTATATTGCTGCCTAGGGGCGTCTACATCTTGCCATTCTCAAGAAAAGCGGCTAATAAACAAGTAGAAATCCATACATTTAAGCTTCTTCATAAAATTTTTAGACAATCATAGATTTATAAAGATTTTATGATCAAAGCTTTATTGATGTTTTGTGATTAGCTGTATGCGATTATGATTTTTGCTCAATGGCTCAAATCTGCTTCTAACAGCGTCTTTTTTCCTGTTGACGCTGATGCTTGTATGAAAAACTAGACCTGTACACGGAATTTTGCCTGATGACACCGGATACGCTGATGACACCGGAAAAAATTTCTCTAGACGGAAAAACTTTTGTTCCTGCCGATCAAATACCTATTCCAGAATGGCCTTGTGTAACAAGTGAAAGACCACAACCGACGCTAACGGTTAAAGATGATGATTTATTTCTGGTCACAGACACTTTGGGCAATATTTCTGGCTGTTCGCTCAATGATGGCAATCCCAGTATGGGGCTATTGTGCTGTGACACACGCTTTCTCAGTCGCCTAGAGTTGCAAATTGATGGACACTCTCCTGTGTTACTTAGCAGCACTGCTGAAAAAGGATTTTCTCTGTCAATTTTGTGTACCAATCCCAGAATCGAAGACCGTCTGAAAGCCGATACAGTGGGCATTCGTCGGGAACTCGTACTTAATGGAGCATTATTTGAAGAGTTAGAAGTCTCTAATTATAGCACAAGTTCCATCAGCTTTGAACTCAGTATTAGCTTTGACGCGGATTTTGCCGATTTATTTGAAGTCCGGGGCTATGACAGGCAAAAACGGGGTAGACTTTTACGCCTTGTAGAACCGACACCTGAAGAAGGAACATCAACTGGCGAAGGTATTTCTGCACAATCTGTGCCAGCTGTACAGAAAGAGCAATCCTTAAGCCTTGCCTATGAAGGTCTGGATGGCTTACTCATGGAATCTCGCATTCAATTCCAGCATAGGCAACCAGACTATTTCAAAGGTTACACAGCAGTTTGGCGGCTAGAGTTGGCTTCTCACGAAACTCAAAAGTTGGGCTACCGAGTCAATTTCTTGACAAACAACAAATCCACTTCCATTGTCAGTGCGCCTTTCACCTTAGTACAAGCGAAAGCCTCCGAGATGATGGAGGAGCAACACTGGGTACAACAAATTACACGAATTCGCTCAGACAAAGGGACGTTCAATCACATTATTGAGCGAGCTGAGCAAGATATGTATTTGTTGCGTCAGTCCTTCGGCAAGTACAAGACTGTTTCCGCAGGAGTGCCGTGGTTTTCCGCGCTGTTTGGGCGCGATTCGATCATCACAGCTTCGCAAACCCTGATGTTAAACCCGCAAATTGCCAAAGAAACTCTACAGCTTCTGGCGACATACCAAGGCAAAACTGACGATGATTGGCGCGAAGAGGAAGCAGGTAAGATTTTACACGAGTTGCGGTTGGGTGAATTAGCTCGCTGTCAGGAAATTCCCCACACTCCTTACTACGGTACAGTCGATGCGACTCCCTTGTGGCTGATGCTGTATGCCGAATACTATGCTTGGACTCATGATGTCGAAACCTTAGAGCAACTTTGGTCCAAAGCTGTCTTGGCAATGGACTGGATCGACCGCAACATTCGAGAAACAGGCTATCTCAGCTACTACCGTAAATCCAAAGGTGGTCTTGCTAACCAAGGGTGGAAAGACTCTGGCGATTGTATTGTCAATCGTAAGGGAGAGTTAGCCAACGGACCGATCGCCTTGTGTGAGGTACAAGCTTACGTCTACGCTGCCAAATTGCGCTTAGCAGAAATTGCCAGGCTGAAAAAGCGGATTGACTTATCAGACAGGTGGACAGAAGAAGCAAGAAACCTTAAGCTTCGTTTCAATAGAGACTTTTGGATCGAAGACCAGGATTTCTGTGCCCTGGCTTTGGATGGAGATGGTCAACAGGTAGACAGTATTACGTCTAATCCCGGTCATTGCCTACATTTGGGCATTTTCACACCCGAAAAAGCTTACAGTGTTGCTGAACGGCTGCGGGCACCAGATATGTTTAACGGTTGGGGTATCCGTACCCTGAATAGCTTGTCACCAGCTTACAATCCAATGGGGTATCATATCGGTTCCGTATGGCCGCACGATAACTCGTTGATTGCACTGGGATTGCGATCGCTCGGTTTAGTCGATCAAGCCCTGGAAGTTTTTCAAGGTTTATTCGACATGACTAACCAGCAGCCCTATCAACGTCCTCCAGAGTTGTTCTGCGGCTACGAGCGCAATGGTGATAACGCCCCTGTACAGTATCCTGTTGCCTGTACACCTCAGGCATGGGCAACCGGTAGTATCTTCCAGCTCCTGCAAATGATTGTAAACCTGGTGCCTGACGCTCCCAACAACTGCTTACGAATTATCGACCCTACTTTGCCAGAGTCAATCAGCAGTTTGTCACTGCACAATCTCAAAGTTGGTTCTACTATACTGGATTTGGAATTTGAGCGTTCTGGTAGCACAACTGCTTGTCGCGTTGCCAAGAAACGCGGTAACCTCCGGGTCGTTATCGAAGCGTAAAATCAGGAAGTGGGGAGTAGGAACTGGGGGCTGTTAACCCGGAATGGGAAGATGCTCTTGACTACCGCTATACAACCAGTCCTTTTTCTTCCCCAATAGCCAATCCCTAATCCCCAGTCCCTGCTTTAGCCTTCTTCTTGTTGATTCTCACTTCTGTGCCCAGGAGAAGCTTCGTAAAGCGCATCTAGTTTTTGGCGTGCGTCTTCAACGTTAATCGAACGCATCACCAGAAGCGGCTCTTTAATTAAGTTACCAGCAGCATCTAATAACTCTGGATGCGGTTTAAACTGCTTGGTTGATGAACTATAGGGATATCTGCCCTGATTTTCAATCGCTGCGGATCTGGGTGGATAAATCCGCTCTCTATCAAAACTGAACATAATCAGGTTGCGAATTAAGTTAGCAACAGCTATAAAAGCTAGGATGGTAAAAGCAAGAATGTAAAGCAGGTGTAACATCGTTTTTCCTCCAGAGTTCGCAGATTTTAAAGCTATATCTTGTAAAGTTTTGCTTAGTTGAGTTGGTTGATGCTGTTAATTACGGTGATGCTGAATGGTTAACGCAATCTTTATGCGCTCATACTCTTTATAAAAAGGGGAATTTTTAACCTAGGGGAGAGTGTGGTAGTAACATAATATACATCACTTCCTATCTCAGATGATGTCAAAAAATTTTTTCTATCTCACTTACATACCGTCTTGAGTAGTGCTAATTCTGCCACCATTCACAAAGTAACGTACCCAGATAACATAGTTTTGAGCCTCGCTCCGCTTCAAAGCTAGGCGTGAGCGGTGGAAACCGCATCAGACTTCTCGCGCTTGACGGAAGCGCATCGCCACATTCCAACATTGTGTTACTAATTGATGCCAAGGCGCTAACGTTGCCATATCAATACCGACTTGTCCATCAGTTGCACTAAACAGCATCTTTGCTGTGTTCACTTCCTCTTGCGCTTTCTTGACTCGGGTTAGTAAGTCAGATTGTTCATGTTGACTCATGAATGACAGCTGTTCTGTTTCCAGAAAATCGCGCGAGCGCGCAAACCAGTACTGAAAATCTTCTAACAGCGGTTGCAAAACTGTTTTCAGCAGTTCAGATTCTGGTAAATTCGAGTTTCGCATAAATGAGAAGGATATTCCTAACTTTCTTACTAATATTAACTCTATTTAAGATTCTTAACATTTCTCTCGTCTCTCTCATAAGTTAGAAAATTTTCATTGTTTGTAACATTATTTACACAGTCTCTATTATATAAACTTCTCTAGGCTATTGTACAGATACCCAAGGGGGATCTCAAAAAACCTGTTTATATTAGAGACAAAAAAACTGAGAATTTACTAATATATATGTATTACTTGACACTTAATGAATCAGATGAGACCTCGGTTGCTCAGTGAATGTATGCAAAGCCAATCGAGAAAAACCCGAATGGTTTTCTCATCATTCCCCTAACAGGCAGTTAACAAAGTGTGCATAAACGTTTTGGCGCTCCCCCTATTGCAATTCCTGTTGCCCAAAAGACTAGGTGATGAAAAAAAACAAGCAATGGTGGCAATGTAAAGTTAAATTAATGTAAGATTATCTCACAATTAAAGCTAAACTTGTAGAATATTAGATAAAATCTAGAATTCAAAGAAGACACTTGCATGGCTGGCTTTTGTGAAAAACAAAATATCCGAAGTACAGAAAAATCACTCTTAGTCATCAATCAGAAGTTTGTTTTTATTGTTTATTAGAAATCGTTAACTTCATCATTGAAATATTAAGTTAAACCAACAGGAATTAAAGTGGTTATATTTAAAGAAGAGCCACATACATCAAAATGTCTGGCAATGCGAGCAAACACTTCAATGAGTACAGCGAAGTCTTGGTTCGGTAGGAATCTACTTTGCTGGTGAGGTTGGCGCTTTAACAGTGAACAGTGAACAGTGAACAGTGAACAGTGAACAGTGAACAGTGAACAGTGAACAGTAAACAGTTATCAGTTAAATACGAGTGGTCGCGCGTCCCCCACCAAGAGCACCTTTATGCGTTGGTGACGCTTCTTTATCCCCCACCATACGCCGTCAGGACTGATAACTGATAACTGATAACTGATAACTGATTTAAGTGCTCCGAAGTCTTCTAAGCATGAGCGATAAGCATTCTCTATAAAAAACTGACTGTTTATTTATACATAGGTAGTAAATGACATGATAACTTATTAAAAATAGATATTATGAAGGAAGGCATAAGCATCAATATATGATTAATGAATCGAGTTCATCCTGCTCAAGGAATAAAAATTGGTAAAAAGAAAAATATGACAAAACTGAAAAGTAGCCCCACTTTAGTTTTGGCGAAAATTTTTTCATAACTCCAACCCATACATTATCTTTTACAACTTTGCCAATGGTACAGCAGCAGATGTCGCCAAACTCATCTTCTCATCAGCCAGAAGAACCAGAAAAAATATATTTACCGCGAACCTCAGAATCAGAGACTTTAAAGAAAATTCGCCATACCGCTTCTCATGTGATGGCAATGGCGGTACAAAAGCTGTTTCCTAAGGCACAAGTCACAATCGGTCCTTGGATTGAAAACGGCTTTTACTATGATTTTGATAATCCGGAACCATTTACTGATAAGGATTTAAAAGCCATTTATAAAGAAATGGTGAAGATTATCAATCGGAAATTGCCAGTCATTCGAGAAGAAGTCAGCCGCGAAGAAGCTGAACAGCGTATTAAGCAAATTAACGAACCATATAAGCTAGAAATTCTATCAGACATCAAACAGGAACCAATCACGATCTACCACCTAGGAGAGCAGTGGTGGGATTTGTGCGCTGGACCTCATCTGGAAAATACTGGCGAACTCAACCCGAAAGCCATTGATTTAGAAAGCGTTGCTGGTGCATATTGGCGTGGAGATGAAACGAAAGCGCAGTTGCAACGCATTTACGCCACTGCTTGGGAAACGCCAGAACAACTCGCTGAGTACAAGCGGCGTAAAGAAGAAGCGCTGCGACGGGACCACCGGAAACTGGGTAAGGAACTGGGATTATTTATATTTTCCGACCTTGTGGGACCGGGATTACCATTGTGGACGCCCAAAGGAACTTTGTTGCGGAGTCTTTTAGAAGATTTTCTGAAGCAGGAACAGATCAAACGTGGCTACCAGCAGGTTGTCACACCCCACATTGGTAGAGTGGATTTATTTAAAATTTCCGGACACTGGCAGAAATACAAAGAAGATTCGTTCCCGATGATGGCAGAGGATGAGGAAGCCGCAGCCCACGAACAAGGCTTTGTTCTCAAGCCAATGAACTGTCCCTTCCACATCCAAATATATAAGAGCGAGTTACGCTCTTATCGGGAATTACCGATGCGGTTGGCTGAATTTGGTACAGTCTATCGCTACGAACAATCTGGGGAATTGAGCGGATTAACGCGGGTGCGGGGTTTTACTGTGGATGATTCTCATCTGTTCGTCACCCCAGAACAGCTAGACAGCGAATTCCTGAACGTAGTCGATTTGATTTTGTCGGTGTTCAATAAACTGCAACTGAAGAACTTTAGAGCTAGACTTAGTTTCCGCGATCCAGCCAGTGACAAGTACATTGGCTCAGATGAATCTTGGGAAAAAGCTCAAGGTGCAATTCGCCGTGCTGTCGAACAACTGGAAATGGAGCACTTTGAAGGAATTGGGGAAGCAGCGTTTTATGGTCCCAAACTTGACTTTATCTTCCGTGATGCCCTTGAGCGTGAATGGCAACTGGGAACGGTGCAGGTAGATTATAACTTGCCAGAACGGTTTGAGCTAGAGTACGTCGCTGAAGATGGTTCTCGCAAACGCCCAGTGATGATTCACCGTGCGCCTTTCGGTTCCTTGGAACGGCTCATCGGTATCTTGATTGAAGAATATGCCGGAGATTTCCCCTTGTGGTTAGCCCCAGTGCAAGCAAGATTGTTGCCAGTGGGTGAAGCACAACTAGATTTTGCGAAAGAGGTGGCGGCGAACATGAGAGCTATCGGTATCCGTGCTGAAGTGGATACAAGTGGCGATCGCCTCGCTAAACTGATTCGCAATGCCGAAAAAGAGAAAATCCCCGTTATGGCAGTGGTGGGAGCCAAAGAGGTAGAAACGAATACCCTCAGTATTCGCACCCGCGCCTCAGGAGAGTTAGGAACTGTGCCTGTAGCTGAAATTTTGGACAAAATGAAACAGGCTATTGCTAACTATGACAACCTTTAACAAAATGTAGACATAAGGGTGAGCTTTTTGCTCGCCCTTAAAAATTACTTCATATAAATATCCTAAAAAAGATGCTATGACTACTACAAAAGAAAAAGTCCAATCTCTGTTGAGCAAATTACCAGACGATTGTTCTGTGGAAGATGTTCAATATCATCTGTACGTACTTGAAAAAGTTCGTCAGGGATTGGTAGTCACTGACAATCGAGAAACTATCATCTCTCAAGAAGAAGCCGAGGCGCTATTAAGTAAATGGCTTATCGAGTAGTTTGGTCTCCCAAAGCGCTCGAAGATGTAGACGCGATCGCGGCATACATATTTCGTGACTCCGCTTCCTTTTCTGCCACAGTAGTTCGGAAGATACTTGACTCCTCTGATAAGTTGAGCACTTCTCCCTCTTCCGGTTCCGTCGTCCCAGAATTTAGCGAGGATACTATTAGGGAACTGTTTGCTTACACTTATCGAATCATTTATCAAATTCAAGAAGACACTGTAACTATTGCGGCTGTCATTCATGGTAAAAGGCTCTTAGCTCAACATCTAAACATAGACTGATAAGCCGAGAAACCTTTTTCTATAACAAACCAACAATCTAGAAGGGTGGGCAATGCTCACCCTTCTACAATTTTGACAACAGAAAGCACAGATAGGAATGCCTTCGCTGCTTTTAGCCATACTCTGGTAACCATAGGGTGACTATACAACCAAGAATCTATTGAATTTTTCTTGATTATTATAGTCAATTTGACTATAATAATTATCTACTTTAATGAGCTATCTAAACATTGAGCAATTGGGAAAACTGGCTCGTACAATTCGTAAGCATGCTGGCTTAAGTCAAGCTGAAGCTGCTCAAATTATCGGTTCTTGCCAAATCAAACGTAAGTGCAGCAGAACAGGGAAAAAGCAGTAGGTATACTAATGTTGCAATTAAATAAGTCCAGGTTATTGGGCACAAAAGCGTCAAAGAACCATTTTTCTACGTTAAAGATTCCCTAGATGACGAGAGTAAATGAAGCTTGAGAAAACAGCAGCAGATTTTTTTGCAGGAATCGGGCTCGTCACAATGGGGCTTGTTAAGCAAGGATGGGAAGTGAAGTATGCCCTTGACTATAGTGACGAGAAGCGCCGAATGTACGAGGGGAATTTTAGAGGAGGGCACTACCATCATAAAGATATCAGAGAAATAAGTGGAATCGAAGTTCCCAAAGTAACTTTGGCTCATGCGTCTTTCCCATGCGCCAACCTCTCTGTTGCGGGTTCCAGGACCGGGCTGGACTCTGGAGAATCATCTACATTTTGGGACTTTGTCCGACTCATTAGTGAAATGGGGGAACTTCGCTGTGGGGGTAAACCCCCCTTCATTCTTATTGAAAATGTAGAAGGTTTCCTCACTTCCGGGTGTGGAGAAGATTTAATCGTTGCATTAACAGCCTTAAATAATCTTGGTTATGCAGTCGATATTCTGGTCATCGATGCTGCCCATTTTGTTCCACAAAGCAGGGTGCGCCTATTTATCTTAGGTAATCTGTTTGGTTTATCACAAACTTGTGATGAGTTGGAACAAATTATGAGTAAGCCAACCCATGCAAGACCTCAAAAAGTCAAAAATTTCATTGCTGCTAATCCGACAATTAGATGGAGCCTTCGCAATGTCCCAGACTTACCTCAAAGAACAATCAACTTAGCTGATATTGTTGATGAAACTGAACAATGGTGGGCAAAAGAACGAACAGAGTATTTGTTCAATCAGATGTTCGAGCGACATCAAGCCCAAATTCGTTTAATGATGCAAAACGAATATTGGTTATACGGAACTGTCTTTCGACGCATGAGAGTACGCGATGGTATTAAACAATCAACCGCAGAACTGAGAACCGATGGAATTGCTGGATGTTTGCGAACCCCTAAGGGAGGAAGTGCTCGTCAAATTATTGTTAGAGCTGGTAAGGGACGTTTTGATGCTAGGTTAATTAATGCTCGTGAAAGTGCTCGTCTTATGGGGGCTTCTGAGTATTTAATTCCTCAAAATATTTCACTCAATAATATACTCTTTGGCTTTGGTGATGCTGTTTGTGTTCCGGTAATCGAATGGATTGCTAAGAATTATCTCAATCTATTGTTTGATGAATTAAATAGCGCAATGAAAACTTCTCTACCTGCTGCTTAACTGGTTTTGGGGAAATATAAGCATACCATCCTGAATACTCATAACTACTTGACCGTGTGCTTTTACTGTACTGTAGCTGATATTTTTGCGGTATCGACGATTAGATTCTTGACTGCCGTAACGTTCTTCCAAACCAGGTAACCAACTTTGGAAAATTTCTGACAGAAAATTTCCTGTCACTTGGCGAACTGTAACGTTTCTGTAGTCGCGACTGTAGGACACAAATAAATGGTCTACAGTCATATCTTTCAGAAGCTTACCCCTACCTGTTTTTAAATGATACTGATACTCAAATGAGTTACCAGCAATACTAGATTTTACCTCGTAATTGCTAAGGTCGGCTCCATAGCTGCCAGTACCTCTATCTCCAGTGAGTATTGCACCAAACAACTCCCAAAGCTGTGGCGAAATGCTTCCAGGTATTCGTATGTTGTATTCTCTCAATAGGCTAATAAGTTCTTCGTTGTAGATGTACTTTCTATAAAACTCATGTGCTTGTTGTATCATCAGTTCCGTCATAACCAAAAGTCAAGTATGAAAAAAGCAGTTGTGGATATGCCGGCAGGACAACACCCTATGACGTTTAGTATCAGAACTGTAATTATTGCCGTCTAAATACTCCTGCTACTATTGCTGTTGCAATTGTCTAGTTTCATGCCTGACTTGATTGGGTTTCTATCAATTCTCGCAATTGCATAAGCACAGTAGCTGCATGACCCTTAGCTTTGACTTTTGCCCAGGTGTGAGCGATTGTTTGATCAGGTGCGATAAGGAAAGTCGAACGTTCTACACCCATATACTCCTTACCCATAAACTTTTTCAATCGCCATGCTCCGTAAGCTTCAGCAACTTGATGTTCTGGGTCACTTAATAACGTAATTGATAAGTTATGTTTATTGATAAATTTACAATGAGATTTCTGAGAATCTAGACTGACACCTAAAATTTTTGCTCCTAATTTGCTGAAGTCCTGATACAACTCGGTAAAATCTTTAGCTTCAGTCGTACAACCAGGAGTGTCATCTTTGGGATAGAAATAGAGAACAACCCACTGACCAGAAAAATCACCCAAAGTGACTTGATGACCGTCTTGATCTGTCGCAGAGAAATCAGGGGCTTTTTGCCCTGGTTGAGGAATATTGTTTACCATAAAATGTCGAAGTTATATCTTAAGTTTTATAACAAAAACTCGGTTTCTCAAAGAAACCGAGTTTTTCTGTTGCTATTATTTCACTTTTTGATTATTTCAAAGTGACTTTTTCATTTTCGCCCACATTGGGTTTCTCGCCTGTGGTTATTGCCTTCACCAGTCCAATTGTGTGTGCTACAAAACCTGAAGGTGCATCCCAATATTCAGCCTTTTCTACACTCACCTTGAGCAAAGCAATATCAGGTTCATCCAGTTCTTTAGGAAACCAAGCTTTCAATTGCGGCTTCCATAACTGTTGTAATTTATTGCGATCGCGTACCAATTGAGCTTTACCTGACACGGAAACGTAGTTTTGCTTATGTGGATCAGAGAAACTGACGTTGACCTGGTGATGCTGCTCAACTTCTGTCACCTTATGTGAACTGGCGTAGGTAAAGAACCAAAGGTCGCCATCAAATTCCACCTCTGAGTTGGTTGACATCGGACGGCTGTGCAAACTTCCGTCTTCATCAACTGTAGTGAGCATACCAATGTCAATATCTTTGATCAGTTCACGCAGCTTCTTAATTTGTTGATCGCGATTTTGTGAATCTGTCATTTTTGCTACTCTTATCTCTACTACCTAGCTGGAATATGAGCGCTCTACTGCAAGTCCTTTCTTCACTTCTGAGAGCTTCACTTATATTGTTAGCGTTTTTACAAACCAGTGACTTGAGTCCAAAGATGGAGTTTTGTTACCAGAAAAGGAGTATTTTAGAAAAATTAGATTTCTTGCAAAAATCTGATTAAGGGCTATAACAATCGTATTTGATTTGTGTGATGCCTGCTTTGTAAGTCCGGAGGAGGCTTGTGCCAACGCGCGTAGCGTGTCCGTAAGCCTAGCGGCACCGCACCGCAAGGGACGAGAGCGTATAAATCGCGCCAGATTCCCGACTTCTTTAAGAAGTCGGGAATCTTGTTGTTCACGAATCATCTAGGACTGCTATAGATTAGACAAACTGAATTATTTAATTTTTTTCAATAATAGGACAAATTGTTTCCTCAGAAGTTTCAGGTATTGTTTGCCAACCCGAAAGCAGTCCTTGTAACTCTTGCTTCAGAATGACCAATTGCCGAATTTGTTTCTCAATATCTACCAGCTTGTCTTGCAGTTTAACTTTGATATGTTCGCACGGTAAATCACCTTGATCGTGAACATTCAAAAATTCCTTAATTTCTGATAAGGTCAACCCAAGACTTTGGGCGCGTTTGATAAAGTTCAAACGCGCAAAAATATCAGAGTGAAATAATCTAAATCCACCTTCAGTTCTCCCTGATGCTTTAAGTAGACCTAGCTCCTCATAGTAACGAATAGTTTTAATTGGTACGCCGCTCTCTTTTGCAACTACACCAATCTGTTTTATCTCTTCTTGAACTAACATATTTAGCTGCACCTTGACTAAATACAACTACCAGTTTTATCTTAAACTCTCTAGCTGACTGGAGAGTCAAGAGAAAACAGCATCATTCCTTGAACTATAGCGGTTCGGGGCTTGAGTGCAATAAATTACTCCCTTCCTGATCTAAGATTACCTATAATAATTTACTCGTCTCTCTGTGTCACGGACACTTTCTTCAACGGGGGGAACCCCCGCACAGAAGTGTCCTCCTCTGCGTCCTCCCTACGGGTTCACCAGTCGCCTGCGGAGGGAAACCCTCCCGCAGCGCTGGTTCACTGCGGTTAAAAAATACCCTTTTCTGTCACTTTCCGGAAGAAGCAAGTAGTAAATAACTGAAATTAAGCAGAAGAGAAAAAAGGTTTAAATTGGTTCATTGTACAAATTAGGTGATTAAATCCAAGCAATAAATCGGAATTTTGGAAAACATCTAGCCAGGGATAAATCAACCAAAATAGTAAGAGAGGTTGAACAATTAAACGAAGATTATTTAAAGTATTCTTCCATCCAGAACCATGATTCCATTGTTTATGATTAGAAAAATCTACACAATCAATACAAATACTGTCTTGTACCTCTGTTTCAATTTGAGGAGCTTGATTTAAGGATAAGAAAGGTGGAGAACTTAAACTAATCATTGTGTAGACACAAAAAATAATCTCCCACCATTTCTCAATATGTTGGAAATTTGTAAACCTGTAATCTGTCCAGCCCAGTTCCTGTTTACACTGCCGAAAACCATATTCTACCCATGTTCTTAATCCATATAGGTCGCCTAAAGTTTTCTTGAGGTTCCCTGAAAGATTAGTCATAACAAATGAAGTAGAATTTTCTGGCATTGTTTCTGGGTCAGTTGTTATTTCCCAGTAAGTTATGGCTCTTCTTTTACCATAAACTATTTCTCGGATATATCTAGTTTCTGATTTTTGATTACTAAATGTTCTCTCAAATTTGCACCACTTATTCGCCCTAACGCTTTGGCCTGCTGGCAGCCAGACACCATGATTACTTCTTATTGCTACGACATAATCTAATTTATATTCAGCTAGTTTTCTCAAAAATTGGCTACTTTCACCATATAAACTATCTGCTAGTACCAATTCAATATTAAAGCCCTCTTCAATTAATTCTGTAATAATTTCTGATGCCAATTCTATTTTAGTTTTATATTTATCTTCTGCTTTTAGCGTCCCTTTCGGTTTGAATACTTTTACATTTAAGGGAAATGTTATATTAGAGTAAACTCCATAAGCATTAACTGAAACTATCCCATTATCCACTTTTCCTACACTTCCTAAATATTGTCTTGCTACATAATCAGTTTTTTTACCTTTTTTTCTATCTCCTGTTTCATCTATTACTACTGTAATCGCCTGACCATCTAGTGCTTCCTTGAGTTTCTTTAATCTTCGTTTTTTTAATTTATCTACTGACCAATTCGAATTCGCTAGAAAATGATGTAATGACTGTGCAGAGTTTATACTTACCACCTTCGCTATTTCTGGTAACGATTTTCTTTTTATCGTTGATATTATTCCCAAATGTAAATATTTAAAGCACTCATAATTTCTTACCTCTTTGAACAAGTCTTTATACTCTGCACAATATTCATCTACGATCGCAACTGTTGGGTGGGCGTCTCTTGCCAAATGTTTCAGGATTTGTAATTCTACATCCATTGCCCTGCTTACCTTCCAGAGTTTTTTCTTTTAATCCTTTTATTCAGAATACTCGGAAAGTGACAAAAGAGGGATACAGCGTATTACAGGTTTATGAGGTACAGTAACAACAGTTTGTAAACCAGTTTTTTAAATGCTCAGGATTAATCAAATGGAGTGCAGTTGCAATTAAAACATCAACAAATTTGGAATTGGTTGGAGAAAACTGTCGTAAAAAAGCTTTAAGCTGCGACCACCAATGTTCAATGGGATTAAAGTCAGGAGAATAGGGGGACTGATAAAGAACTCTTGCACCCTTTGATTGAATTAAAGGCTCTATTTCTTTCACTTTATCTGTGGGAACATTATCCATCACAACGACAGCACCTTCCCATAGTTCAGGAACCAGACATTTCTCAACAAAGACTTTAAATGCGTTGCCATTCATCGAACCATTCAGAGTCATAACAGCCAAAACTTGTTTCAAGCTAATTGCCCCAATGACTGTCACCTTCGCTCCCCGGTAAAACGGTTTAAAATCATACACCGTACTTCCATAAGGGCTTCTCGCCTGAGTTCGTGCCAAACCCAATAGAACACCCATTTCATCAACGAATACGCTCGTTTTCTGGGTCTATTTGCTTGACTTGCTCAAAGTACTCACTTCTCAACTTTTGCACTCTTTCTGTCTTTGCTTGGCTGCTGCGTAGCGTCTTTTTTTTAGTGTGAGTTTTTGTTTTTGCAATGCACGACACATCGTACTTGTACTAACCCAATGATTATAAGTTGTACCCCAATATTCACAGTATTCTAATAATGTTGCATCTGGATATTGTTCAACCATTGCAGCGAGTTGAGTTTCATACTCATCCAACTCTCCCTTCATTACTCCACCCTGTTGTCTCGGTTCTACGTGACCTTGAGTTTTCTTCATCCAAAGTAGTTTTTGTACAAAGCTTTTTGCTACACCGAATCTGTCAGCTACCTTCCTGACTGAGGTGTCTCCCTGTTCGTAAGCCTTTATTATTTTTGAACGCAAGTCAATTGAGTAAGCTTTCATTATGAGAGTTGATGCACTTATATAACTGTACCTCATTTACCTGCAATCTGCTGTATCCCTTTTCTGTCACTTTCCGGAAGAAGCAAGTAGTAAATAACTGAAATTAAGCAGAAGAGAAAAAAGGTTTAAATTGGTTCATTGTACAAATTAGGTGATTAAATCCAAGCAATAAATCGGAATTTTGGAAAACATCTAGCCAGGGATAAATCAACCAAAATAGTAAGAGAGGTTGAACAATTAAACGAAGATTATTTAAAGTATTCTTCCATCCAGAACCATGATTCCATTGTTTATGATTAGAAAAATCTACACAATCAATACAAATACTGTCTTGTACCTCTGTTTCAATTTGAGGAGCTTGATTTAAGGATAAGAAAGGTGGAGAACTTAAACTAATCATTGTGTAGACACAAAAAATAATCTCCCACCATTTCTCAATATGTTGGAAATTTGTAAACCTGTAATCTGTCCAGCCCAGTTCCTGTTTACACTGCCGAAAACCATATTCTACCCATGTTCTTAATCCATATAGGTCGCCTAAAGTTTTCTTGAGGTTCCCTGAAAGATTAGTCATAACAAATGAAGTAGAATTTTCTGGCATTGTTTCTGGGTCAGTTGTTATTTCCCAGTAAGTTATGGCTCTTCTTTTACCATAAACTATTTCTCGGATATATCTAGTTTCTGATTTTTGATTACTAAATGTTCTCTCAAATTTGCACCACTTATTCGCCCTAACGCTTTGGCCTGCTGGCAGCCAGACACCATGATTACTTCTTATTGCTACGACATAATCTAATTTATATTCAGCTAGTTTTCTCAAAAATTGGCTACTTTCACCATATAAACTATCTGCTAGTACCAATTCAATATTAAAGCCCTCTTCAATTAATTCTGTAATAATTTCTGATGCCAATTCTATTTTAGTTTTATATTTATCTTCTGCTTTTAGCGTCCCTTTCGGTTTGAATACTTTTACATTTAAGGGAAATGTTATATTAGAGTAAACTCCATAAGCATTAACTGAAACTATCCCATTATCCACTTTTCCTACACTTCCTAAATATTGTCTTGCTACATAATCAGTTTTTTTACCTTTTTTTCTATCTCCTGTTTCATCTATTACTACTGTAATCGCCTGACCATCTAGTGCTTCCTTGAGTTTCTTTAATCTTCGTTTTTTTAATTTATCTACTGACCAATTTGAATTCGCTAGAAAATGATGTAATGACTGTGCAGAGTTTATACTTACCACCTTCGCTATTTCTGGTAACGATTTTCTTTTTATCGTTGATATTATTCCCAAATGTAAATATTTAAAGCACTCATAATTTCTTACCTCTTTGAACAAGTCTTTATACTCTGCACAATATTCATCTACGATCGCAACTGTTGGGTGGGCGTCTCTTGCCAAATGTTTCAGGATTTGTAATTCTACATCCATTGCCCTGCTTACCTTCCAGAGTTTTTTCTTTTAATCCTTTTATTCAGAATACTCGGAAAGTGACAAAAGAGGGGTATATTCCGTTTCAAGGCTCCGCCAACTTTGTTGGCAGGCAGCATGAACTTTCCCTACTGCGAGAAAAGTTGCAGCAACCAGGTGCAGTCGCAATTTCTGCTGTTTCTGGTATGGGTGGTGTTGGCAAAACCGAACTCGCAACGCAGTATGCACGTCAACATGAAGCGGATTACCCTGGTGGTATCTGCTGGTTAAATGCCAGAAAATCAGATTTAGCAGCAGAGATTTTGCAGTTTGCCGTGTTCAAAATGAATTTGGAAGTACCCCAGGAGTTGGGGGGACGAAAACTTAATCTCGAACAACAAGTGGAGTGGTTTTGGCAGAACTGGCGACCGACAGAAGGTCTAGTGTTGATTGTACTGGATGATGTCACTTCTTTGAAAAGTTGTCGCAAGCTACTGCCAAAATCTAACCGTTTCCGAATTTTGATGACAACGCGCCTGCGACGGTTAGACACCAACTTTGTGGAAATATCGCTAGACGTGCTCTCAGCAGAGGATGCTTTAATATTTTTAACAAAGGTGTTGGGCGAACAAGACCAACGAGTGAAACGAGAATCGCAAGTAGCGGAAAGTTTGTGTGCGTGGCTGGGTTATTTACCTCTGGGTTTGGAGTTAGTAGGGCGGTATTTAGTAGAAGAACCCGATTTATCTCTAGCAGAAATGTTACAGCGCTTGAAAGCTCAGCAATTGCAAGATGAAGCAATTGACCCAACAGAGGAGCAATTGCAAGATACAGAAATGACAGCCAAGCGTGGGGTAAAAGCAGCATTTGAATTAAGCTGGCGAGAACTCAATCAAAAGACACAGTGTGTCGGTGAATTGTTAAGCTTATTTGCACCAGATGTCATACTTTGGGAATGGGTGGAGTCCACAAGCAAGTCTCTTAATTGGATAGAAGCAGACGTAAAGGAGGCGAAAAAGCAACTTTACAAGCTTCATTTGATTCAACGGCTAGTGGATGGAGATGGTGGTTATAAAATTCATCCTTTAATTCGGGAGTTTTTGAAACTCAAGCGAGCAGCATCAGAACAAACCGATGAGTTGAAACGCGCTTTTGCAGAAACTTTTATCGCAATTGCTCAACAAATTCCCGATTCGCCAACCCGTCGTGATATTGAATCAGTCAAAGATGCTATTCCACATTTAGCAGAAGTCGCACAAAACCTGACAGATGCAGTCAGTGATGAAAATTTAATTTCGGCTTTTGCTGGCTTGGGTAAATTTTATTATGGACAGGGTTTGTATGCGCTGGCTCAACCGTGGTTCGAGCAATGTGTATCAGTCGTACAATCCCGTTTGGGAGAAGAGCACCCCTCGGTCGCCACCAGTTATAATAATTTGGCATATCTCTACAGTTTGCAAGGACGGTACACCAAAGCAGAACCACTTTTCATCAAAGCTTTGAAATTATACCAACGCTTGTTGGGAGAAGAGCACCCCTCGGTCGCCACCAGTTACAGTAACTTGGCTTTACTCTACAATTCCCAAGGACGGTACACCCAAGCTGAACCACTTTTCATCAAAGCTTTGCAACTAAGCCAACGCCTGCTGGGAGAGGAGCACCCTCATGTCGCCCAAAGTTACAACAACTTGGCTTTACTCTACAATTCCCAAGGACGGTACACTGAAGACGAGATGCGAGCGTTGCGGAAGCTGCAAAAGGATTACCCAAATGCACCGTTTCTCTTCATGTCGTCGCGGAAATCACCGCTGGCTCCTGATTCCATCCGGGGAATTGTGGAGCAGGCAGGAAAGTGGGCGTCCTTACCGTTCCCGGTTCACGCCCATATGCTCCGCCATGCCTGCGGATATTATCTGGCGCGGGAGAAAATAGATACCCGGACAATTCAGGGGTACTTGGGGCATAAGAATATTCAGCATACCGTGCGCTATACCCAATTGTAGCCACAACCTTATAAAGGGTTGTGGAAGAAGGCTTAAAGAAAAATTTTGTTATATCTGGTCATCTCCGTCGAAAAGAACCTGCTTTCGGTTAAAAGTTAGTATGATATCGAGTTAGATCGAGGGGGAGTATTATCTCCCGCCCCTCCCAATTAGAACCGGGACACTTGGGGCGCTTAAAGCACCCTCTGAAATTGTAAGCTTTATTATTTATTGTTGAGCTTTTTTATCACTCCATAGCGCCCCCAGTCAAACCAAGCACTCACATCCGAACCTAGTACTACACTAATAATTAGTCGCAAGCTATAAATAACCGTCAATGGAAGCACAATGCCCCAAGACTTATTTGGATCTAATTCAGAAGCTACTGAGTTGTCCCAGCAGCCAAGAATCACAAACCTTGGATGCTCATAAAGACCTAATTGATGGTGGCTTGGTGAAGGTAATGGAACAACAGGCTGCCAAACTGGTAGAACAAGGTACAATTTCAAAAACTTCTACAGAAAATTGGGCAAGAATTCAACATTACCTGGCAGTTCTTTATATTTATTACCTTCTAGGAGTAGGGGCAGAAAATTTCAAAAGAGCGATCACACACTGTGAACAAGCTTTAATAGTGTATAACTGTGAAGCTTTTGGAGAAAAATGGGCAAAGGTTCAACATAATCTAGGATTCGCTTATTTAAACTATACTATTGGCAATCGAGCTAATAATTTGGAACAAGCAATCACCTACTTTGAAAATGCCTTACAGATTTATACTCCCGAAAAATTTGCGATTAATTGGGCAGTAACCCAAACTAATCTTGCTATTGCTTATACCGAGCGCATTCTTGGTGAACGGGCGCAGAATTTGGAGAAAGCTATTGCATATTGTCAAAGTGCTTTACGGATTCTTGCCAAGGAAGACTTCCCAAAACAAAGAGTGGCGGCAGTTCAACATAATCTGGGAAGGGCTTACCTCTATCGGATTTGCGGGGAAAGAGAGCAAAATTTGGAACAGGCGATTATTCACTTTAAAAGTGCCTTGTCTATCTATACTGATTCAAATTTTGCTCAACGACGAGCAGAAACTCTGAACTGTCTGGCTGCTGCTTACATTTATAGCAACAGTAAAAAACTAAATAACAACCAGGAACAAGCAATCAACTGTTGTAGAGAAGCTTTTCAAATTATTAGCAGTCAGAGTTTTCCAAAACAATGGGCAGAAATACAAAATAATTTGGGATACGCTTATCTTTATCGTGTTAATGGAGAACGAGTAGAGAATATAAAACAAGCTATTGGCTGCTTTAAAAAGGCCTTATTGGTCTGTGCTGATGAAACTTTTAGAGAACAAAGAGCAGCAATACAAAACAATTTAGGAAATGCTTATACCGAAAAAGGAAAGATAATACAGAAAAACCTAGCAAATGCTACCAAATTGGATATTTCTGATAAATGGGTAAAGTATTTTGAACAAGCAATAGACTGCTACAAAGATGCTTTACAGGTACGTACCCACGATGCTTTTCCCCAAAAATATGCAGAAACTTTATTGAACCTCGGTCTTGCATACAAAGCAGTTAGAAAATTGGACGATGCCTACACTACCTTTGCCAGTGCCATTGAAATTGTGGAACTCTTGCGTGGTGAAATTGTCTCTGGCAATGAAGTTAAACAAAGATTTGCTGAGGAATGGAATAAGCTTTATCAAGACATGGTGGAAGTTTGCCTAGAAATAGAGGACGACACTAAAGCGATTGAATACGTAGAACGCAGCAAAACCCGCAACTTAGTCGAACTACTTGCTACCCCTGATGTTTACACCAAGGGTGATATTCCCCCAGAAGTCAAAAACGAACTGCAACACTTGTGGAAAGAAATTAGCAAACTCCAGTGCCATTTGCAAACAAATTCGCTAATTGATGTAGTTTTTGTGGAAAGGCAACAGCAGCAGATTCAGCAACTAAGGCAACGACGTAATGAATTGCTTGACAATCTTTTGTCTGTCGGTCCCAGCTTCAACTTTAACCAAATCCAAGCTACTTTAGATAACCACACAGCCATCATAGAGTGGTACATTACCGCTAATGACTTCAAGACCTTTATCATCACCCGTAATAATCCTAAACCCATAGTTTTAACCGCTAATGCTGATACTCTGAAAGCTTTGCAGGATTGGGCTAAGGAGTATTTAGATACCTACTATAATCAAAAAAAACAGTGGCGGGATAAGCTAGCTACTCGCCTCAAAGAACTTGCTTGCATCCTCAATATCGATAGTATCTTGGAGGATTACCTGCCTGAAAAAACTTACACTCAGCTGATTTTAGTTCCCCATCGTTACCTGCACCTGTTTCCTCTACATACTCTTCCTATAACCTATTTAGATACATCAAGCTCTCAGCAGTTGGGAACGCCAGAAAAAGAAGATGCTTGGAGTAATAAATGTCTCCTTGATCGCTTTAAGCGAGGGATACTATACGCTCCTAGTTGTCAACTGCTACAACTAATCAAAAGTCAAAAACGCCCCTCTTTTGATTACCTCTTTGCTATCCAAAATCCCACTGAAGAACTCTTCTTCACCGACATTGAAGTTCAAATGATCCAGCAATACTTTAAAACAAAGGATGTTCTGGAGAAAGATAAAGCCAAAAAAGAGGCAATCCAAAATCAGCGTCTTTGTGCCGTTCACTGCGCCCATTTTTCATGTCATGGTTACTATAACCCTGATTTTCCTCTGCGATCAGCTCTTTTGCTTGTTGATAGTCTTATTTCTCCTGCTCCTGTTGATGCTGATTCAACACGCTATCTCCATTTGCCAGACGGTGAAATAATTGACTTGGATAAATGCCTTACTCTGGCAGATATTTTTACCCTCAAACTCAATCAATGCCGTCTCGTCACCCTATCTGCTTGCGAGACTGGATTGACTGACTTTACCAGTCTCAGCGACGAGTGCATTGGCTTATCCAGTGGCTTCCTAGTTGCAGGTAGTCCCTGTGTGGTTGGCAGTCTCTGGGCTGTCAATGACTTTGCTACTGCTATTTTAATGACTAAGTTTTATCAAAATTTGGAAATTTATTATGATGTAGTAACAGCACTCAAAGAAGCTCAAACCTGGCTACGTGACGTAACCAAGCCAGATTTGGTCAAGTGGATGAGTCAAATTAATTTGGAAGAGGATCTCATTCAAGCTATTAAAGATTTTCAGCTACCACTTTATTCTGATAACGAGCCTTTTTGCAAGCTGCAATACTGGGCAGCATTCCGTGTCATAGGGCAATAAACGTATTACACTAAGAGCTAATATAGGAATCCTGTCTGATTTCTGAACAGGATTTCAGATAAAACCCTGTTAAAACGGGCTTTTCAGTCTCAGTATTTTTTCAAAAATCAAATAGGAGTCCTATAATAGCTAAACGTGAAAGTCAGTATTAAGTTTTTCTGGAAACCATAGGCCTTTAGATACTAACAGCCCAGAATTATAGATTTTTATCCTTCCCTTTCCAAATAAATACTAAAAAATCAAAAACTTTTAATAAAATACAATTAGATATGAAATATTCCAAATATCAAAATTTTGCAGAAAAAACTATCATTACATTTTTGGAGTTACTAAAAAACCAGTTCCAAATATTTTCTGATATATCTCAAGATTTTCCTCAACTTCAAAAACAACTAGCACTTACCAATACGCCTAGCTCAGCTGCCAAGGAAATTATCGCTTGGTGCAGTCAATATCGCGAGGTAGCAGAAGCCCTCAATTCATATAGAGAGTTGAAAAATTTAGCTAAATATAATTACAGGGGTCAAGAGCTAATAGAAATCAATACTATCTTACAAGCTAGCCAACAGACGCAAGATAAAAATACTCTACAAGCTAGCGAACAGGCACAAGACAAAACTCAATCCAGCAGCTAAAACTAATAGCCAGAATAGTGAAGACAAAAAAAACAGAGAATAAAGATGAATTATGAAATATATGCTCCTAATATCCATCTGTTTGCTTTTAATCTGTATAAAACTCCGAATGCAGTATCTAATTCAGTTGCTCAAAAGGCAGAAAATATCTGGATTAAATGTAATGAAGTTTTACAGAAATTAAACATTGAACAAAAGCTCACATTACGTACTGATAACCCTGAAGGTATGCGGGTAGATATGCTGGAAACAGCAAAAAATAATGGGCGTTTTCTTCTAGACTTACAGGGCCATATTCGCCTAGATCAGCCAGATGAAATAGTTAATATAACAGGTATTGCTTATCCCTTGAGGATTCAAGATACCTACGCTCTTGCTTTAAATATTCGTTGTCCAGAACAAGAAAATGGCAAGAGAACTCATGAAATTAGTCTTGCAATACTACGTAAGCTAAATTATGGAAAATGTTTGTTACCTAATTTTATCAACAGTACCTTGGGCCAAACTATAGTGATTACAGGTTGGCTAAACGAACAACAAAAAGCTCAAGCTGATAAGTTTTTCAAAAATATTGCAGACGAATGTATTAAAGAATTTACTGGAGACTCAGATGCCTACAAAGATTTTTATAAACAAGGTAATTTATTTGGCAGTCCTATCTTTGAATATGGACTAGTTAGACAGCCTGGAATATATTGTCATATAATAGTTTGGTTATTTTGTGATCCAGTTACTGAGAAACAATTTACGGAAGATTGCTACCACGAATTTATTGACCTTTTCTGTTATCGAAACAAAATAATCACAGTTTTTCAAGAAAGTCGAAATACTTATAGTAATATCTATAAAAAATTCGAGAATATTGAGCGGATAATTAATGAAATATTTGGAAATGATGAGCTAGAGAATTCTGGAACTAAGAACTATATTCAGCTAGAATTATTAAAGCAATATATGCAAAAGTTACCAAGAATAGCTTTGGAGTATACGCGACTTTTACGCTTATTAGAGTTTCAGCGTAATACAATTGCTATCAATACTAGAAATTATCAGAAAACGATAGGACAAATATGCGCCAAGCTGGAATCCGATCCAGAGTATTCATTGAAACCAATAGACCTGAGTTTTCTAAAGGCATTTAGTCAAGACAACTGCCAATATTATCAGCAACAAATTCAATCTGACTTAAATTATTTCATGCAGGGGTCTGGATTACTAGAAAAAGCAATTGCCTCTATTCGTGGAATTGTAGAAATTGAGCAAGCTGAGATTGACCGCGAATCTTTGAAAGAGTTAAGGGCTAAGGATGAATCTGATAAGGAACGCGATCGCAACTTGCAAACTACTATAGGGGTTGTGGGCACTGGTTTGGCAGCTGGAGCAATTGTGACTTCTGGGTCTGACCAATTACCAGATAAATTACCAGTACCTTTTACCAACTACTCCCTTTATCCATTTACTGTAACCATTATCCTTGGCTTTGGTGCTGCACTTATATTTGGAGGTGCAACTTGGAAAATTCTTTCTCTGCTACAGTGCCTTAGAGACAAAAGTAAAAAGTTTCATCAACAGAATATCAACGCTTTTATTAAGTTATTAAAAAATCAATCTACCTTATTTTCATCTCAAGATGTGACTGAATTGAGGAAACTAATCAAGATCTGGCCAGAAGAAGTCGAATCTCTGTCGAAAAGAATTACAGCTTGGTGTCAAAGTAAAGACCGTTTTCATATATGTGAAGAGTTACGTGTCCTTCGCAAATTACCAGTTGAAAGCGAATCAACGACTGATAGGAGATACTACTACTCTCGCCCTAACTCTCAAGACGGCAAAGAATATAAGAAAATGCTAGAAGACGCTATCCTTCAGAGTCTTCCAGGCTCCACATCCTTGCCGTCTAAACCCAGTTAATGAGTGATAGCCTGATAGCGCGACATATTAGCTCGACTTTATCGATTTTTACGAAACGCTCAAGCTGACCCTAAAAGCTTTGTAAGGCGGTAATTTGACTTTTTCGATTTCACCAAGAATCAGTGACATGGAAAAAGTTTTTGCCAAAAAGCTTGGGTTTCTGCCGGATAAAGAAAACCAAGTTCCTAATTTTGGATAAAGTTGAGCTTAAACAGCCTCCTCCTCTATGCTTGTACGCAACCATTACGATTGGGTTTTGTAAAAAAAATTTGTGGAATCGGGAGATTCCTTCCGCAATAAAATAGTGATTGCTGTGTCGAAATACTTCCCCTCCCTACCCCCCATCTTCAAACTTGTAACCGTGAAAAATTTCACCATCAGCCTCTATGCCTTTCATCTACGCCACACTCTCACCTATTCTCCCGAAGTTGTCGCTGATGCCAATCTTTTATGGGAGAATTTGGCTAAATTGGGTGAAGGCCCACTTCCTTTTCCTGGATTGAGGGATTTACGATCAAAGCTGGTTTGTTACCAAAATGGCAAATACGAACCCGAGCGTGAGCAAGGACGAGAAACTGAATGGTTGACCGATTTAGGCAGTTTACATTTGGGGAGTATTCCCACAGCAGAAGCCTTCAAAATTAAAGCTTCTCTTCAGCCTTTCCGCCTTAACGATACCTACGCAGTTGACCTGACTCTGTCCCCAGAATCAGAAAACATCTCGATTGATTTGCCCCAACTACAACTGTTCAAGTCAGATTGTCTGCTACCATCCAATATTCAAGCATCTCTGGGACAGACTTTATGGATTTATGGGGAAGTAGATGCAACTGAAAACTGTGAGGCACTTGCAGAGAGATTTGCAGTGGCGTTGCTAGCAGGAACAAACTTAAATTTAGTTTTGATAAATATAAGTAAACTATTTGGCAGTCTCTTCTTTGAATACCAGGTAAATGCACTATATGACTTGCATAAGCCGGGTGAACAATTCCATATTTTAGTATCTCTAAATAATTATCAGGCTCCGACAGCAAAACTAGCAGAAGATGCTTATGATTGGATACTAAATTTACTCTGTTGCTACCATAAAATTCTGTTTGCCTATGACCAATTTCGCTGGCGCTACATCCAAACTGGAAAGCAATACCGGGAAGTAGAGCAGGAGAGTCAGTACTTTATAGGAAATCTTTCAAGGCCATCAACAAATTGGCTTCAGAAATCACAAGAATTGCTTATCAAACTACAGGTGCAATTATTTGAGTGCGCTCGTAATTTGCACGACTTGGAAAATTACCGCACAACGATTTCCATCAATATGGACAACTATAAATTATGCCTGGACAAGATTCGCCAGCTTTGTCTGGAAGAAGATAACCTAGGGTTTTTAGAGGACTTCCACAATTACAGATGCCACAAATTTCAACAGCAGATTCAAATTGACCTTAGCTATCTTACCTCCAGTTATGCGCGGTTGCAGCAGATGCTCCAGATCATCCAAGGCAGCATTTCAGGCATTGTGGCAATTGATCGAGCAGAACGTACGCAGCGTATCCAGGGAACGATCCAATCGCTGGGTTGGAGTACAGGTACTGGGGTAATTTCCACTGTCCTAACATCATCACAACCTATCCAATTGCCTTTTGCTCCTAAATCATCTCCTCCCTTTCAGTTATCACTCAGTCTAAGCCTTCTTTTAGGCATAGTAGTAGGAGGGTTAACTTGGTTAATTACAAAGCAACTACAGCGTCGAGGCACTAGATGAGTTGTCCGAGTTGTGACAACTTATGGCTAAAGTCACATATACCCCTCTTTTGTCACTTTCCGAGTATTCTGAATAAAAGGATTAAAAGAAAAAACTCTGGAAGGTAAGCAGGGCAATGGATGTAGAATTACAAATCCTGAAACATTTGGCAAGAGACGCCCACCCAACAGTTGCGATCGTAGATGAATATTGTGCAGAGTATAAAGACTTGTTCAAAGAGGTAAGAAATTATGAGTGCTTTAAATATTTACATTTGGGAATAATATCAACGATAAAAAGAAAATCGTTACCAGAAATAGCGAAGGTGGTAAGTATAAACTCTGCACAGTCATTACATCATTTTCTAGCGAATTCAAATTGGTCAGTAGATAAATTAAAAAAACGAAGATTAAAGAAACTCAAGGAAGCACTAGATGGTCAGGCGATTACAGTAGTAATAGATGAAACAGGAGATAGAAAAAAAGGTAAAAAAACTGATTATGTAGCAAGACAATATTTAGGAAGTGTAGGAAAAGTGGATAATGGGATAGTTTCAGTTAATGCTTATGGAGTTTACTCTAATATAACATTTCCCTTAAATGTAAAAGTATTCAAACCGAAAGGGACGCTAAAAGCAGAAGATAAATATAAAACTAAAATAGAATTGGCATCAGAAATTATTACAGAATTAATTGAAGAGGGCTTTAATATTGAATTGGTACTAGCAGATAGTTTATATGGTGAAAGTAGCCAATTTTTGAGAAAACTAGCTGAATATAAATTAGATTATGTCGTAGCAATAAGAAGTAATCATGGTGTCTGGCTGCCAGCAGGCCAAAGCGTTAGGGCGAATAAGTGGTGCAAATTTGAGAGAACATTTAGTAATCAAAAATCAGAAACTAGATATATCCGAGAAATAGTTTATGGTAAAAGAAGAGCCATAACTTACTGGGAAATAACAACTGACCCAGAAACAATGCCAGAAAATTCTACTTCATTTGTTATGACTAATCTTTCAGGGAACCTCAAGAAAACTTTAGGCGACCTATATGGATTAAGAACATGGGTAGAATATGGTTTTCGGCAGTGTAAACAGGAACTGGGCTGGACAGATTACAGGTTTACAAATTTCCAACATATTGAGAAATGGTGGGAGATTATTTTTTGTGTCTACACAATGATTAGTTTAAGTTCTCCACCTTTCTTATCCTTAAATCAAGCTCCTCAAATTGAAACAGAGGTACAAGACAGTATTTGTATTGATTGTGTAGATTTTTCTAATCATAAACAATGGAATCATGGTTCTGGATGGAAGAATACTTTAAATAATCTTCGTTTAATTGTTCAACCTCTCTTACTATTTTGGTTGATTTATCCCTGGCTAGATGTTTTCCAAAATTCCGATTTATTGCTTGGATTTAATCACCTAATTTGTACAATGAACCAATTTAAACCTTTTTTCTCTTCTGCTTAATTTCAGTTATTTACTACTTGCTTCTTCCGGAAAGTGACAGAAAAGGGATACAGCAGATTGCAGGTAAATGAGGTACAGTTATATACAGCATATTGCAAGTCAATGAAGTACAATGCCGAGGTCTAAAAGCCAGACAGAGAGCAAATTTTACTTCTGATTTCTGACGACTGACGCCTTTATTTTGCTGTAATTACTTCATTCAATCGAGTTGCGCTAAATTAACGAACTGTTGACGACTGAGGCGTTTTGACTTCCAAAACACCGCGAAACATATTCATACCGCAGGCAAAGGTGTATTGACCTGCTTTTTCAGGCGTGAACTCGACGGTTGTTACCTGGTTCAACTCTAACTCTTGGGCAATGTGAAAATCGCTTAATACGACTTGTTCAAGGCAACTACTGGGATCACGACGTAGGAAATTGAGACGGACAGGTTGAAGAGCGTTCACTACTACTCGGCTAGGTTCATAGCCTCCATCCACAGTAATAGTTACCTCTTGAATGCCATCATGAGCTTCTGCTTTTTGGGACTTAGGTTTACTCAACAGAAACCACCATATTTCTAAACCGATTAACGCTAAGCCTGCGCTGGTAACTGCACCTTTTACCCATAGTGGTTGCTCTATAGGGCGAAACGCAGTCATCTGTGATTTCTCGGTGGTTAGTATTTCACTGGTCGTTTGTGCTACTGCTTCCCCAGAAGCAACACTGAAGAAGAATCCCAAGCTAGCTATACTGCTGAAAATTGCCTTTTTACTTAACATTTGCCACCTCATGCAATTGCTTTAGGTTGAAATTTACGTAAACGCAGAGCATTTGTGACAACAGAAACTGAGCTAAATGCCATTGCTGCACCTGCAATGATGGGATTAAGTAACCAACCGAAGACGGGGAAAAGAACACCAGCTGCAATCGGAATTCCAGCAACGTTGTAAATAAAGGCGAACAATAGGTTTTGGCGGATATTGCGAATCGTAGCGCGGCTAAGTTGAATGGCGGTGACAATACCTTGCAAATCGCCAGAGATCAGCGTGATGTCACTGGCGGCGATCGCCACATCTGTACCAGTACCAATTGCGATTCCCACATCGGCTTGAGCTAGGGCTGGTGCATCATTGATACCATCACCAACCATTGCTACAATCTTTCCTTCTGATTGCAGTTTCTGCACCGTAGCAGCTTTTTGGTCGGGGCGGACTTCAGCAAGGACACGTTTGATACCAACTTCACGAGCAATGCTTTCTGCGGTACGGCGATTGTCTCCCGTAAGCATCACGACTTCTAAACGAAGTTTTTGCAATGCTCTTACCGCTTGGGCAGAAGTGGGTTTAATGGCATCAGAAATGCCCATCAATCCTTGAATTTCCCCATCAACTGCAATCCAAATTGCTGTTTTGCCCAAATATTCCAAACGCTCTTTGTCGTGTTGTAGGGCTTGGGTATCAATGCCCAATTCTTCCATCCAGTGTTGTGTCCCAATTTGCACTTGACGGTTGGAAACTATGCCTTGTACGCCACTACCTGCAATTGCCTCAAACTCCCTCACATCTGCTAACGGCACTTCTTGGGATTGGGCGTATCTCACAACTGCTTCTGCCAGTGGATGTTCAGAATTGCGTTCTACAGATGCCGCTAGTTGTAGCAGCTTGATTTCATTAGCATTAACAGTGCCTTTCATTGTAACAAAATCCGTCACTGTGGGTTGACCTTGAGTAATCGTTCCGGTTTTGTCCAACACGATTGTTTGAATCTTGTGCGCCAGTTCCAGGCTTTCGGCTCCCTTAATTAAAATGCCGTTTTCTGCACCTTTCCCCGTTCCTACCATGATAGAAGTTGGTGTGGCTAAACCCAATGCACAAGGACAAGCGATAATCAGTACTCCAACTGTGGCGATCAGCGCTAAAGTCGGATTGCCCATGAAGTTGAACCAGATGATAAAAGTGAGGAGGGCGATCGCAATCACCACAGGCACAAACCATCCGGTCACTTGGTCTGCTAATCGTTGAATTGGAGCTTTGGAACCTTGAGCCTGCTGCACAAGTTGGACAATTTGCGCCAGCACTGTATCTTTTCCGACTCGTGTTGTCCGGAACTTGAAACTCCCAGTTTTGTTGATAGTGGCTCCAATCACTTCATCTCCTGGTTGTTTTTTGACAGCGACACTTTCCCCTGTCACCATTGCTTCATCAACGGTGGATGTTCCCGAAATCACTTCCCCATCTACGGGAATCTTCTCACCAGGGCGAACCAGTATAACATCGCCAATCATGACTTCTGCAATCGGGACATCAACTTCTCGCCCGTTGCGAATCAGACGAGCAGTTCTGGCTTGTAATCCTATGAGTTTGCGGATAGCTTCCGAGGTTTGCCCTTTGGCGCGATTTTCGAGCGATCGCCCCAAAAGAATCAAGGCAATAATCACCACGGCTGCTTCATAATATACATCCGGCATCAACCCCTGTGCCGTAAAGAAAGCGGGGAAAACTGTGGCAAACAGAGAATAAATGTATGCTGTCCCTGTACCTAAAGCAACCAGAGTATCCATAGTTGCAGCGTGTCGTTTAAAAGCTTTCCAAGCATTTTTAAAGAAATCAGCACCGCACCAGAATAGCACCGGAGTTGCCAACACGAGCTGCACCCAAGGATTATGCAACCATACTGGAATGAAAGGTAAATACAATCCTGTCATCATGGGTAACGACCCAATCACTAGCACAACACCAATCACCCCACCCACAACAACTTTCCGCAGTAGCAAGCGTGACTCTTGCAAACGAGCTATTTTTTCGGCATCATCTTCTCCCGCCATCAGGTTTTGTTCTTCGAGTGGGTAAGCAGAGTAACCTGCTTCATCCACTGCACCTTGAATCGCTTCTAAATTGGTTTTTTTGGGATCATACTCAACTGTTGCCTGTTCTGCCCCAAAATTCACATTACATTCATTGACGCCAGGAACAGAACGAATTGTATTTTCAATGCTTCTAGCACAAGAGGCGCAACTCATGCCGCGTAGTTTCAGTGTGGCATTTTCCATAGGACGACTCCAATTAGCAAGTGGCGCTAACTAGCAACTAATTTCATCTTGAATCCTCCAGTAGACTGGAGAGTCAAGGGTTGTGAAAAAGAATTTTTCTGAGGCACATAATATTAGATGCTTGGAATGACTCAATGCCGAATGCACAGTTCTTATACCAATTCGCTCATTCACGCATTCATAAGGTACGGCATTAAGAAAGCCAGAGATAACGAGGGTTTGGGAGTGTATATCTGTCGCATTCTTTTTTCACGCTTGGTATTATATTTGCAGGACTTACGCAAAAACTCTCTCAAACTCTTATCCCTATGCGAAGACAGCGCACGCTGCGCGTAAGTCCTGCGGACAGGCTGCGCCAACACGAAGTGTGCGCTTTGCGCTTACGTGTCCTTTGCGTGCTTTGCGGTAGCCTGCGGCACGCCGCTGAGTCCCAAGGGGACACGCTGCGCGAACGCGTCTACGTTTTTTCATAATTTTACGTAAGTCCTGATTTGGTAACTGTCATTGTATTAACGACAAAACAACCTGGTGTGTACCTTGAGTGTATTCAGTCTCGATACTCCATAAACACAACGGGAACCCCTACCAGCCTCTTTCCTAATTGAGACAATCCAAACTTACCTTTCATAGACGGCGGTAAGTCCTCGAAGGAAATTTGCACAAAACCGAAGCGACGATAAAACTGCGCCAGTCGCTGACCCAAACACTCCAAATAAAGTGGTTGAGTCGCTTGGTGAATCAAATGCTGTGTCAAAACCATCCCCAAACCGCGACCTCTCTAAGCTGGGCTATTTAAGAATTGAGTAGAGGGGTTGAATTGCCATGCTTTTGATTGCACTAGATATGCATTAGAGAAGTTTTTTTCCTTCCTCTGTTAAAGATTTTTCCCTGTTACAGTTCGTAATTAATCCTTTGTTAACTGTCTTAACTGTCTTAACTGTCTTAACTGTCTTAACTGTCTCAAGCAATTATTTCCCAATTTCTTAACTGTCTTAACTGTCCTTGATTTTTCTCGTTTACTAGGAGAAGATAAAAATGACAAATGAAATGATTTTTTAACACTGGCATCAACTTAATAGTTTATGCGGAAAAACACTCGTGCTAAAGACCACATTGCAATTGGAGACGAATGCCGTAGTTTCCCGAGAGCCTTGTCCCTAAACCAAAACCAAATATTTCTGCCTGCGGGAGGCGGGCGGCTTACCAGGGTCTAGGCAAGACATTGGCACTTCAAGTTAGCTCACAAGCTTTGCAATGACGCTGGAATGATATTTGTTGAAGACATTGATTTCCGAACTTGGGCAAAAGGAATGCTGGGTAAGCACACTCTTGATGCGGGGTTTGGTCAATTTGCTTCCATCTTGCAATGGGTGTGCTGGAAACGCGGTGTGTATTTTGACAAAGTGGAAAAAGATTACACCTCTCAGGTGTGCCCACAATGCGATGCTCACACCGGAAAGAAAGAATTAAAGGACAGAGTTCATTACTGTCCTGAATGCGGCTACACAACCCACCGAGATATCGCAGCCGCACAAGTGATCCGAAACAGAGGGGTCTGTGCGCTCTTGTCGCAGCGTGGAAGAAAATGCCTGTGGAGACAGTCTGGCGGGGACTGCGCAACAGTCTAGTTAAGAGTCAAAGAAGCAGCGAAGTTGCGGTGGAGAAGCACGGATGGGTGCCTGCTTCGTAACATCCGCATGAGTTTCACCTTGGCTTTAGCCCGGGTTAGTACGTCAATACGATTCATATCATGTCCGGTTGAATAATTATTATTAAATCTCGCGCAAAGGCGAGGCAGCGCCGTGGGCGGGTTTCCCGACTTGAGGCGACTGCCGTCGCTAAGGCGCAAAGAAAGACACAAAATTTTTTAATAACTAATTAAGCGGACTTGATATCAGCCATCAATGAATCGCACTTTGGATCTCCCTTACATTAAAACTGAACGCAAGTTAACCAGTTAATTACATGTTTGAAAAGATAAGTCATGCTGGCTACAAAACAACCTGTTCTCAAGCGATTTTGGTATCCCGTCATCCCGATAGAACATCTGGCATCTGGTCCCCAAGCATTTGAGTTGCTTGGAGAAAAAATTGTTCTGTGGTTAACAGCAGATGGTCAGCCAGCTGCTGTTGCTGACCGTTGCTGCCATCGCACAGCTCAACTATCGAAAGGGCAGGTGATTCAGGGCAATATTCGCTGTCCTTATCACGGTTGGTCATTTAACGCTAGTGGAAATTGCATGCAGGTGCCTCAGTTAGAACAAGGCAAACCTATTCCTTCTAACTATAAGGTTCCATCCTACCACTGCGCCAAACGCTACGGTTATGCATGGGTATCTCTGGATGATCCCCTAGCGCAAATTCCCGAAATTCCAGAAGCATCTGACCCACAGTTTCGCTACATTCAACAATTTTACGAACGCTGGGAGTGCAGTGGCTTAAGGTTGATGGAAAATGAGTTTGATAATGCCCACTTCAGTTTTGTGCATCAAGGCACCTTTGGAAACATCCAACAACCAGAACCAGCTGAAGTAGATTTAATGGAGCTTGAGTATAGCATCCACATGAAAACCGCTTATTCCGTTATCAATCCATCCCTACAGCAAAAGAATTTGAAAATCAACCAATCAACCACTCTTCGCACCAATGAGCTGATCTGGTTTGTGCCATTTAGCCGAATGCTCTACATTCGCTACCCAAATGGGTTAGTACACGGGATTTTTACGGCAGCTACCCCCATCAACGATAGCGCTTCGCAAATTGTCCAGTTCTGCTTCCGCAATGACACTGAAGCCGACACCCCAGCGAGTGACGTTATCGCGTTTGACCGCGCTGTGACCCTAGAAGATAAAGCCGTGCTAGAAACGACCGATTACGATATCCCGTTAGTCTTGAGCAAAGAACAGCATATGTCCTCTGATAAACCGGGGTTAATGATGCGGTACAAACTAGCTGCTTTGCTCAAAGAACACGGCGAAATAGAACACTGCAAGGGGATATAAACAAGTTGGCGTTGCATAATTGAAGTATAAATTCGAGCGATCGCTATGCAATGCCCAAGGTGTGGAGCAACTCATATTCGCTCATATTGGCAAAAAAGCAAGTAAACAAAATTACATTTGTGTTCAGTGTAGTCGTCAGTTTATACTTGAGGCGATCGCCTGATTCATACTTCTATTCAGCAACTACTTCTATTCAGCAACGCCAACAAATTGCATAATACATTAGCAAATATTAGCACATATGGTAGTATCTTCAAACAGATCGTCAGTTGAACTCACTGTAGAATAAACAGGGTTTCTTCGGCAATCAGCATTGACGGTACAACCGGATATGTGCAACGGCTGGCGATCGCATTCTTTCATTACTATGAGATTCACTGGCGACCATCCTTAGTCTCTCCTAAAGGGATGGAGAAATTGGGTCAGCAGTTCTGGCAGGATGCCCTCGACTATCCGCCACTCATTGGCATTGAGTGCATGAAATAGTCTGTGAGTCGTTTTTGCTAATTGCTAATCGCTCATCGCTAATGTTCAAGAGGCAATAAGAAGCATGGTAACAACTTCAGAAAGACCAGAAGAACAATCGAAAGAGCTAACCGCAGAATCTTCAGGGGCTGAAAAATGGTGGGCGCTGCTGGGTATTGGGATTAGTACGTTCATCTTTGGCTTGGAAGTTCACATCGTCAACCTTGCCCTTCCCATATTGGTTGAAGCACTCGATACCAACTTTGCCACCATTCAATGGGTGGTCTTAAGTTATGTGCTGATGCTCACCGTTTTTGTGCTGGGTGTGGCGCGGTTGGGCGATATGTACAACAAGAAGTGGTTGTACCTGGGTGGACTGGTACTGTTTACCATCAGCTCGGTGCTGTGTGGAGTTGCACCAACGGTGGGCTTTTTGATTGGCTTTCGGGCACTACAAGGACTCGGTGCAGTTTTTATGTCGGCACTTGGAGCGGCGATTATTACACAAGTGTTTCCAAGCGAAGAGCGCGGACGTGCGCTGGGCATTCTCAACGGCATATTCGCACTGGGACTTGCCATAGGACCAGGGGTCGGAGGACTGCTGATTGGTCTTGGGGGTTGGCGTTTAATCTTCTTGGTAAATCTGCCGATAGGTCTAATTGCCAGTTTGATTGTCGTCCTGGTTGTACCCTCTTGTGTTAGCAGTGAAACCAAACAAGGCTTTGATTGGATTGGGGCGCTGCTGATGACAGCAACATTGACCTGCTTCGCACTCGCGATGACCCTAGTACAGACCGAGGGTTTTGGCTTATTGACAGCGCCGAGCATGCTGGCAATAGCTGTTATCGGTTTAGCGTGCTTTGTAGTGGTAGAGTCGCGCTTATCTGAGCCGATGATTGACTTGGGGATGTTTCGCGACCTTCAGTTGAGTCTTAGCTTATTGCTCAGTTGGGTGGTGTTTTTCGTCGTCGCGGCTGTGAATTTGCTCCTACCTTTGTTTCTCGAATTGGTTAAGCACTATCCTCTACAAGAGGTAGGGTTGTTGCTGACCGTGTTGCCAATGGCATCCGCACTAGCTTCCCCCATAGCTGGCACCCTGTCTGACCGCTTTGGCGAACGTATCATCACCTTAATCGGGCTGTTATTGATGATCGGTGGGTGCTGGGCGATTAGCACCTTGGACACCGATTCAACGGCACTGGGCTTTATTGTACGGGCTGTACCTATACAGATGGGGATAGGAACATTCTTTTGTGCCAACAGTAGTGCCGTTATGGGAGCGGTGCCGCAAGAACGGTTAGGCATCGCTTCCGGCTTGTTGTCTTTGTCGCGCACATTAGGACTGACGACAGGTGTGCCTTTAGTAGGCGCTCTGTTTTCAACGTTGACTCTTGCGAGCGCTAAGCTGGCACCTGACATCGATGTCACTCAAGCATCGGTTGAGGCGTTGGTTGTTGGCGTCGATGCTACGTTTCGCCTTACAGCAGCGATCGCGATCGCTTGTACAATCTTGGGGGTTGTCCTATGGTGGGTAGAGCACTCACAAGCGCAGAATCAGAGCGAGCCTGTTGGTTAATAAAGCTCAAGATTTGGGTCTAGGCATTTCCGAAAAAATGCTTCTCAAAGACGCCAGACTTAACGTAAAATTAGCTGAAATTGTGGATGGTAAGATGGTTGGAGTCGTTAGTACCAAAGTAGGCATTGGTGAGCTGAATTTGCAGGTTTTAGAAACAAAACATCTTAGAGAATCAATACAAAATGCACCTCTTGTTGATTGTGGAAAATACAAGTTTGCCAAGTATTCTTTTGGAGAAGAAGGAACCTATATTGTTCCCGAACTTATGAGAGAAATTAAGCAAGGTCTTCTCCACTTGTACAAAGATTTGGAAGTAGAGGCAGATTATATTGTTTCAACAGAACCTGGGGCACATCTTTGGGGTTTGTTATTAGCAGAAAAACTGGGAAAACCTTTGAACATCATTCGCACACAAAATCCCCGGATTCCTCAAAATGAAAAACTCTATGAGCAGAGGACAGGATATTGTGTCAGAAATTTACAATTTGAGAATTTTGCCAAAGGCGATCGCGTGGTTATTGTAGAAGATGTCATCAGCACAGGAGCGACAATAAGGGTAATCGTAAATACTTTAGAATCCCTGTCAGTCGAGGTGTTAGGAGTTATTTCAATTTTCAGAAAGGGAACAGATACCTTAGATACTGAATATAACGTTCCTAACAAGTCAATTCTCTAAATTGCTTTTTCTCGGGTCGTACTCAACTGTTGCTTGTTCTGCGCTTCATTGTCTAAATAAGCTTAGACTATATGCAGCAAGCAAGGAAAAGACAATGACTCAATTGGTTGAGGACTCGATTGATAGATTACCAAGTCCGGAGATTGGAGACTCCTCAAGCACCCCTTGCACTAAATAACCTGCGGTAGTGCGAGGGGTGTTTCGTCGTCTCACAGCACGCCATCCCCACCCTACTACGTTGAGGGTGGGGTCACGAACGCGAATCCGTTAAGGGAATTGTTCACACACGTTATTTATATCGGGATCCAAAGGCGACACGAGTAGTTTTAACTGTCGTGTCACTATCTTTTCCGGAATAGCTATTAGATAAGCGAACAGAGGCATTTTCTAGGGCAAGGGAAGCTTGCAAATATTCGGATTACGATTTGCAAGCTTATGCGACGTTAGTTAGTCCCGATACTCCATAAACACAACGGGAACTCCTACCAACCTCTTTCCTAATTGAGACAATCCAAACTTGCGTTTCATAGACGGCGGTAAGTCCTCGAAGGAAATTTGCACAAAACCGAAGCGATGATAAAACTGCGCCAGTCGCTGACCTAAACACTCCAAATAAAGTGGTTGAGTCGCTCCCTTAATCAAATGCTGTGTCAAAACAGTCCCCAAACCGCGACTTCTCCAAGTTTGTGAAACAACCAAACTACCCAGTTCTTGTGCGCCAGAAAAATTGCGTAACTGTCCGCAAGCTACCAATTGCCCATCACATTCTATGACCCAGAATTGCTGCCATTTTATTTGAGTAGGGTCTAGTTTTGCCCCTAGCACCAACAACCGAATTGACCATATATCCTTAGATGTTGCACTGCGAAGGGTACACCCCGCTGGCAAGAACAAATCCCCCTGTTTCATACTTTTTCTTCACGTTAATGAGTTGCATAGTAAGCGATGGGTTAAACCTGCTCAAATCCTCTCATGCGGAAGGACCCGCTGCAATTGTGTTCAGAATTGTTACTTTAGTTAACTCGGTAAGCCTTGGGAGTCATCCCTGTAAGCTGTCGAAACCATTTACTTAAATGGCTGTGACTGTTAAATCCACACAGGAAAGCAATTTCTGCAATAGATAGCTCTGTTTGTTTGAGAAACTGCTTCGCTCGTTCCACCCGTTGCTGGATTACGTACTGGTGAGGAGGAACTCCCATTGATTGTTTGAAAAGGTGGCTGAAGTGAAACTGGCTCATCCCCAGTAACTCAGCTAGGTCTGATAATTTGATTTCCTCAGCTAGGTAGTCGTTGATGTAATCAATGACTTGGAGAAGCTGGCGATCGCGTAATCCGCCGCTGTATAAGCTACTTCCAAAAAATAAATTATTCAATATGAGTGGGGTGGGCTTCTAGCCCGCCCTGTTAATAGGACGGGCGCCAATCCCATCCCACAAGAAAAAATTGGATACTTTTTAATTTGGAAGTTCCTTAGGATGATCCCTGCAAAAATGAGTATTATCAACCGATGACGGCTAAATTGCTTTTTGGCTAGGAGTATCGTCCGCCTCAACAAGAGCATTTCTGACGACATGGTTAAGTTTCACTACTATCTTTTATTTACAACTCATTCTTTGATATGGGACAGACTATTACTCAAGTAGACGCATTTACTAACACACCTTTCGCAGGTAACCCCGCAGCGGTCTGCGTTTTACCTGCTCCCCAGTCCGAGGACTGGATGCAAAAAGTGGCGCAAGAAATGAATTTATCTGAAACTGCGTTTTTGGTTAGGCAAGAAGATGGTTTTCACCTGCGTTGGTTCACGCCTACAACAGAAGTGCCACTGTGTGGTCATGCAACCCTTGCTAGCGCCCATGTTCTTTGGTCCCAGGGACATCTTTTACCTGATGAAGTCGCTCGTTTCCAGACTAAAAGCGGACTGCTGATTGCTAAAAAACAGGGAAATTGGATTGAACTCGATTTTCCAGTGAATCATTCCGAAGAAACAACCGCTTCTGGAGAACTCGATCAAGCTTTGGGTGTCCCCATACAAACGGTGATGATAAATTCTCTGGGTTATTTGGTAGAGCTGGAGTCTGAAGACTTAGTACGACAAATGCAGCCGAATTTTGAACTCCTCAAAGCGTTACCTCTTGCCAATGTGATTGTTACGAGCTCAGCACACACAGATTCAGAATACGATTTTGTCTCTCGCTTTTTTGCCCCAGGAGTTGGAATTAATGAAGACCCTGTGACTGGGGCTGCTCACTGTTGCCTTGCTCCCTTTTGGCGCGATCGCCTTGGGAAAGATGAGTTCTTAGCATATCAGGCATCTAGCCGGGGTGGTGTGTTAAAGATTCGTTATGAAGGGGGTTCTCGTGTCTTTCTAAGTGGACAAGCAGTTACCGTTCTCCGTGGAGAATTAATTTGAAATTGCTTTGAAACCAACAAAGTGATTCGGCACGACAGGGTGTAGGGTGTAGGATAAAAAAATGACTATACCCCACACTTATTTACAGCGCCCTTCAAATGATTAGACGACAAATCGTAGGGTGGGTATTGCCCATAAAAGTTTACGTAATGAACATTTGAGATATTGTGTGGCAATGCCCACCTTACAGAAAACCGCTGTAAAATCCCAGCTATACACCAGTTAAAGAAACGTTTTTTTCTATACGAGTTTGTAAATCTGCCATCAGGGTTTCCCCACTACGTCGAGCTTCCCAAGGACCAGAGTCCCAAGGTTTGATGCTCCACTGTCCTTGCATATAATCTTCATCCTCTGAGATTGTGCCAACGTAGGTAATTGGAGCAGGCGAATTCGTGAAGTAGCGCTTGATAAAGCTGATCCGACGCCCAACCACCTCACCAGTGAGCTGAGCTTCTCCCAAATCACTGTCATCCAAAATTCTACCAGTCAATGTATTACCACTTTGAATTAATGTCACTTCAAAGCGAGTAGGGATTCCTTGTTGCCAGTAAGTTCCCAGCCAAGCGCCACTTACGTCAGCCATCAGATTATTCCCCAACTTAATCTGTAAATAATAAATATAGAGTGGTCAAATTTTGCGCATATTTCTACTAATGGGGTCAAAACCTCGAGAAAAGCGGGTGCTGTCATCGTAGCAAGCCCCGCTCAAATTTGCTCCATAAAGCTTGGCAAAGTTTAGCTTGGCTCCCCTGAGATTAGCTTCATGCAAGTTGACACCGCTTAAGTTAGCTCGCGTCAAGTTGGCTCCGGCTAAGTTAGCTCCTCCAAGGTTGGCTCCCCACAGTTTAGCTTTAGCCAGGTTTGCTCCACTTAAATCCGCTGCAAATAAATTGATTCCAGCTAGGTGGACGCCAATTAACTTGGCTTTGCCGAGGTTTGTTGCGGCAAAATCTCTCTCTCCTGCTGCATAACGCCGCTTCAGTTCATCTGCATCCATACTTAGTTCACCTTGCTCAGCAAACTAGAAGCTATCTGCTCCCATTCGGGATCTAATCCTACTTTTGACTCTGGCTGATCACTACGTCTGTACCAGTAACGGGCATTACTTAAATCCCCCTCTTTGCGGTGTAGGTAGGCGTGAACCCAAGCACTATCTGCATCGCTGGCATTTTGTACTATCTCGTGTGCAGTGTTCCAGTCACCTTTTTTGTCGTACCAAAGAGCCTGCAATGCTTTTGGCAGTGACTCGGGACTTTTTCGCCCATTTTCTATCAATTGCTTAAATTCTACTAGAGTCATCATATCTAGCTCAAAAATATCAAGCCTGTAGTTCCAAGATACTCACAAAGCTGTAGCTAACCCTAATTTAAAGGGTTCGTGTTACCAAAGATATCTGACTTATAGTAGAGATATCCTTGATCACACAAACCGCTCCGAAAAACCTATACAGAACTAGTCAAATATAGACAAAGCTGTACAAAGTCGGAGCGTGCAGTCTAAGCCATTTATGGCTACGTTCGATTGGTTATGACACCTACAAGTGAACGCCAGCTTGTAGCTCTGTCGAAGGCAGTTAAGTAATCAGTAAACTGGTTTATAGCTGTAGTGCTGTCTTCCTAACAAGCCATTTGAACATTGACGAGGCAAACGTTACCCGCAAGGGGTTGGCAGAATATGCCATTGATACACATCTATACAAAATGATGATTTTTGTATAGATGTGTACAGAAATCGAGTTACAGTTACTAACCCTAAATTTAACTTACCTGAGCGAGATTGGCATTGAGTGCCACTCCTCAGACTTGAGTGACATCTTCCTGATTTAACTGCTGCTCAATATTAGTGATAGCGGCGTTTAGACCAGCAAGTTTAGTCTCTAAATCATCTCGCATTGTTTTGAGGAAGCTCAGCTTACGCTGTAAGCGGCTTTTGCGAGACACTGGCTCACCAGTGTAGCAGTTGTTATACCCAAAAGGAAAAGAAAACGGAAACATAGTTAGCTCGCTTTAGAAATGACCCTATTTAAATTGTGGCTAAATCCTAGAGGAGATAAGGGATAAAAGAGTGGCGGAAAACCGACCTAGCTAGTGGGGGTTTCATAATTGGACTTTGACATAAGCAGCCGCTAGAGGTGCTATTTTGCCTTCCACTTCCGTGACAACGGCGTGGTCAAACTCTGACCAGACTCGCTTACTACCAAAGACACAAGGTTGCAAAATTCCCCATAGTTGACCGTCCCAGACAAGATGAGAATGAATTAACGCTCGATGTCCAAACTCCTTGCGTTCAAACTCGCGGTTGACGACTTCTGGACTCGCGGTTTCTACATCTTCAACATAAACAGAAGGATCAGTTCGCAAAGCTGCTGCAAATAGAGGGTCTTCTTGAGGGAGAGATTCTGGTTCTGGTTTCCAGGCGGGGTCTAAGATTTCTGGAATTTCTTGATTTCGTCGCCAGCAATAGGGGACTCTACCAAGTTTGGTTTGAGGGTTTCTCAGGTAAAGGAAACAGCGATCGCACTCCAAGACTTCCCCAAGTACCCCAACCAAGGCACTAAAGACAGGATCCGGCTCTTTGTATGTATCTAGGATATTTTGTATAGCTTCTGGTAGATTTGAGTGAGTCATATGATGTGGTAAGTAATTAGTAGTTTAAATACAAACGATATCAAACGATATATACTGCTGCTGTCTAGTGAAATTCTCGCATTTTTATGAAACTTTTGAGTCATTTCGGTTACTTTGTATCCGATAATTGGGAGGATAATAGAAAAAAAACTTAATTTCATTTAAGCAAATGTGATAATTTGATAAATAGGTCAAAATACAATGACCATTAGATAGCTATCAACAGAGCGAAGCATGAGAAAATTTCTGCAAAATGTGGAATTTTAACCTGACGTCAGCGCTCTTTGGCTCAAAAGTGGGCTAATTAAAATCAAATCAATTACTGAAGTATGCTCAAAACCTAATTATATGGGAGGAGAGCGTTATATTGTGTTCCCTTATTATCCTGCAATTCTCTTATCCATTGAGCACTTTGCTCAAGGGAATAGGTGTTTTGTGAGTGTACTGGAGTTACGACTATCTTGCGAATAGTCCCCCATTTTGTTTTGGGGATAATGTCAACTTTAGGTCAAAAACAATGAGTACCGTCCAAACAAAGTTTGAAGCTACTAAAACCGCTTTTCACGTAGAAGCTTACGAGAAAATTGAGTACAGCTTGATTTATGTTAATGGAGTTTTCGCAATCGAAAATGCAGAATTAGCACAAGTTTACAAAGATTTTGGACGCTGCTTAGCTGTTGTAGATGAAAATGTGTATAAGCATTACGGCAGTCAAATTCAGCAGTATTTCAAGCATTACGGTATTGACCTGACGGTTTTTGGGATCACCATCACTGAGCCAAACAAAACGATTGAATCGTTCGAGAAGATTATCGATGCTTTCGCTGAATTTAACCTGGTACGCAAAGAACCAGTGCTAGTGGTTGGTGGTGGACTGATTACAGATGTCGCAGGTTTCGCCTGTTCTACTTACCGCCGCAGTAGCAACTATATTCGCATTCCAACGACTCTGATTGGTTTGATTGATGCGAGTGTTGCCATTAAGGTAGCAGTGAACCACAAGAAGCTGAAAAACCGCCTTGGTGCTTATCACGCTTCGCGAAATGTTTTCCTAGATTTCTCATTGCTGGGGACATTGCCAACAGCGCAAGTCCGTAATGGTATGGCGGAACTCGTAAAAATTTCAGTGGTTGCCAACAAAGAGGTTTTCGATTTGTTGGAGAAGTATGGGGAAGAACTACTGCATACACACTTTGGCAACATTGACGCAACGCCAGAAATCAAGGATGTAGCGCATCGGGTGACTTACGAGTCTATCAAAACCATGTTGGAGTTGGAAGTTCCCAACCTACACGAGTTAGACTTAGACCGCGTCATTGCCTACGGTCATACTTGGAGTCCGACTCTAGAACTTGCTCCTCGCGTGCCTATTTATCACGGTCATGCAGTCAATATTGACATGGCATTATCTGCGACAATTGCTGCAGGGCGAGGCTACATAACCACAGAAGAACGCGATCGCATTCTTGGTCTGATGAGCCGTATCGGTCTTGCCCTCGACCATCCCCTCTTAGACGAAGAACTTGCCTGGTATGCTACCCAATCGATTACCCTAACACGAGACGGTCTGCTACGAGCCGCTATGCCCAGACCGATTGGAAGTTGTTTCTTTGTCAATGATTTAACTCGCGATGAACTAGCAGCAGCATTATCAGAACATAAGCATCTGTGCAAAACCTACCCCCGTGGCGGAGATGGTGTAGAACAGTACCCAGACGCTCATCAGCCAGAACTTGTCGGGAGTGAAATGTAATGTCTCAAGTTGTCGAAAAGCCAAGCGCTAGACCTGTTACGCCGTTAGGGATTTTAGCTAAGCAGCTAGAAACCATTTTGCAGACATTAAATCAGCAAACATCTGATGAGCTACTAGCTAACCTCAATCAAGCATGGCTTTTGGCAGCAGGTCTAGACCCTTACTTAGAAGAATGTACCACCCGTGAATCACCAGCCCTAGCAGCGCTAGCTCAAAAAACGGCTCACGAAGGTTGGAGTCAAAGGTTCCACGAGGGAGCTACTGTGCGAGAACTAGAGCAGGAAATGCTCTCTGGGCACGTGGAAGGACAAACCCTAAAGATGTTTATCCACATGACCAAAGCTAGAAAAGTGCTGGAAGTTGGTATGTTCACTGGCTATTCTGCATTAGCGATGGCGGAAGCTTTACCGCCAGATGGAGAACTCGTCGCCTGTGAAGTAGACCCTTACACTGCAGAGTTCGCGCAAGCTGCTTTCCGGGAATCTCCTCACGGCGCAAAAATTCGTGTGGAAGTGGGTGCAGCACTGGAAACTCTGGAAAAACTGTCAACAGTGGGAGAGTCATTTGACTTTGTATTTATTGATGCAGATAAGCGCGAGTATGTCAAGTACTTTCAAACCCTGCTGGATAAAGATTTGCTAATTCCTGGCGGGTTTCTCTGCGTGGATAACACTCTACTTCAAGGACAAGTTTATCTGTCCACTGAAAACCGCACTCCCAACGGCGAGGCTATTGCTCAGTTTAACCGCGTTGTCGCCACCGACGCGCGTGTAGAACAGGTATTGTTGCCACTGCGAGATGGCTTAACCATTATCCGACGATTACCGTAGCTGTCATACATCTAACTTGCACCGGTGCAGGAGAGAACTCAGAATTCAGAGTCCCCGAGAGCCGCACTTATATTGTTCCCTTTTTCTTACTTCACATATCTGAGTTCTGAGTTCTTCAACGAGTCACTACTGTCATGACACTAAGCGACAATTCCAGGCAGTTGAATTCGTAGTTTCGCAATTTTTCAAAAGTTGCGAAACTACGAATTATGAATTAGGAATTATCATGGCACAATCTCTTCCTTTATCATCCACTAGACAGATGCGATCGCACTATTCAACAACAGTATGCACAAAGCCGGGAGAAGTTCGGAGAAGTCTGCGAGGATGTATTTGACCAAAAAGGGGTGTAGGGGTGTAGGGTGTAGGGGTTGCAGTCCGGGGTGAAGATTTTCATTTTGGTGCACCCTACCCCCGGAACAGAAGGGTTCAAGCCCCGACCAAATTTTTAATTTGGTCGTCTAGTATTGGTAGTGGGTTCAAGCCCCGTAACCTTTCACTTCGGAGACACCCCTATCCCCCCATTCCCTTACACCCCTAGTTGTTGACACAAACCTGAAGTCTGTAGCCGGACGTATTAAAGGATGGGCAGATGAATGGCGACAGTTGTCTGGCAAGAAAGAGGGAAACCCAATTGCTGAGGATGCTTCTAGTTTTCGGGGTTCCAGTCCTTTGCTATGTGGATTGTACGACAATACCGAAGCAAACGAGGCAGAAAGGTTTAAAACTTATGATTTACCTGGAATTCTAGGAAATCTAGAAATTGAACTCTGGACTTAGCAGCTTTTGGGCGATCGCTCAAAGAAACTGCACAACGCACAGGACAACCCATCCCCAAAGGGAGATTTGCACACTGTCTAGCATTCATGAAGTTGCACTCCTACCGAGAGGAACGGTTGAACTGGAAGTTTACCTATTCTGGTGATTTGCAACCTGTTGCTGATGCATGGAAAGTTCAAGTATTGACTGGCGTTGAAATTTGGCAACCCGAAAACCGCTGGGCTAGGGAAATTAACAAACGCTTGAAAAATAAGGGTTTGGTTGGTTACGTGATATTAAATCCGTTGGCACCGGAATTATTTCTCCTTCCTCTTCCTCTGCGTCAAGAGCGTCTCTGCGGTTTTTTTATTATTCAAATGCTACCGGATTTGATATGATTCGCCGTCCGGTGTCGGAAGTGCGAATGCAGAAGCCAAAAATTATGCCAATAAACACATCAGTAAAAAGAAAACTTCTGCTAAGGCGGAGTTGACGGTTCAACAATTATCCAAACCTAAAACTACTGAAGGTGTATTCACCTGTGTTCATCCTTTAAATCCCTTGGATGTCATGTTTACTAATCAAGTGATGAGTTATGACGTGGTGAATATGCCTCCTGTCAGCCTAATTCAGAATGTGCAAATCCAAGGGCAATACTACCAATTTGAGGACATCAAAGATCTAAAAATTCCGGTTCGGATGGAATATCGTTTTAAGGGTTAATCACTTCCCGAAACCCCAACCGCGCTTTCTCCTTCCCGCAGGCTTCTCCGCCAGCATCTCCGATGCAAAACCAGCTTGATTTTGCAGCATTAGCTTGCGAGTCCGGTGGCGTTGATACGCTTGCACCTCTGAAGCTAGAGGATGATTGGGGTCAATAATTAAGTGTGTGATAGAAACAGCATAGCGTTCTTTACTATTCGCATCTGCTACTAGGACACACATAATTCCACCAGCATCTCCTGAATAATCAACGCTTTGAATCTCAAATTCCCTATCAGGATTAGCATCCTCTCCCCGCTGCTTTAATGTCTTTAGGAATGGCTTTGCTGCTCGTGCTTTAATTGGTAAGCTCTCTTTTAATTTTTCTGTAAGTGATATAGCTGCATCATAATCATCAATAATCATCACTCTTCCCCTCTATGCAGTTTTGTTTCAGTTTACAAAAATCCCATGCCCCACAGCTTAGTCCTCAACCTACTTCCCCAATCTCCTATTCCACCACAATTCCTCACCGGCAGACATCTCCACGCCCTGTTCCTCAACCTCGTCAGTTCCGTGGATAGAGAACTAGGCGATCGCCTCCACGACTCTGGCGCTGACAAAGCTTTCACCATCAGCCCCTTACAAGCTAAATTCAACCATGTCAACAGAAACAAAATCTCAGATCACACCTTGCAATGGGACCATGAAAAACCCATTCCTATAGGAACTCCATGTTGGTGGCGTATCTCCCTACTAGACGATACCCTCTTTAGCAAACTAACCCAACTCTGGCTCAATCTTAACCCTGCCCAACCTTGGCACTTGGGTCCTGCTGATTTATATATTACCAGCATTTTCGGCACTCCCCAGTTAACGCAACCTTGGGCAAATGCGACTACTTACGCCCAATTGTACGAGCAAGCATCTGATCATGAGCGCCAAATTGCTTTAAGTTTTTGCACTCCTACTAACTTCCGCCAAGGTAATTTTGACACTGCTTTACCAACAAGAGAATGTGTATTTAACAGTCTGCTTCAACGCTGGAATAAATATAGCGGTATTTCTTTAGAACCCAATTTGACAGAAGTCATTTTTCCTAGTTTTTTTAATATTCGCACTAGCCTTGCAGCCGACTCTCGCAGTAAATTTATTGGCTGTGTCGGCGAAATTAGCTATCGAATTATGGGAAATATTGATCCACTCATTATCAAACAAATCAACGCCTTAGCTAATTTTGCTGTCTACTGTGGTGCAGGACGCAAAACCACAATGGGTATGGGTATGATTCGACGATTAAACATGACAAAAAATAACTTTGACTGACAAACAGTATGAGTAACACAGAATATATTCCAATTGCCGCCCTCAATCAATATGCTTATTGTCCTCATCGTTGTTGGCGGATGTTTTGTGCTGGAGAATTTACAGATAATCAATACACAATTGAAGGAACTAACCTGCATTCTCGCGTCCATACCTTAAGGGAAGGAGACCGCGAATAAACTTCGCAAGTTCGCGCCATCTGGCATATCCCAGATTTTCAGCCAGAGATGCGCCAAGGATGGATAACATTGATTGAGCGAGTGATCAACATCGTTAAGTTGCCAAAGCTGAATGAGGAACGATTGCTGAAAAAAGCCAAACAATTTTTAGAGTTAATTGCCTCTGAGCAAGCTTGGGAACTGGAAGATAAGGAACGGCGATGGAAAGAAATTAAGGAAGAAGTCAAAGCAACAGGGACTTATACTCACACTTACGAAGAATTAGCCTATGGAGCGCAGGTAGCTTGGCGCAATGCGTCTAAATGTGTAGGGCGGATTGCTTGGAATAATATGGTAGTACGCGATCGCCGTCACGTCACCGACCCAGATGAGATGTTCCGCGAACTTCAAGAACACGTCCGCTTTGCCACTAATGGCGGCAATCTGCAAATTACCATGACTGTCTTCCGTCCCAAGCAACCCAAGGAACGCTGGGGTGACCGGATCTGGAATTCCCAACTGTATCGCTATGCAGCATATAAGCAACCTGATGGCAGCATCTTAGGCGACCCAGCCAACGATGATGTGTTTGAGGTGTTTATAGCGATTGCCCGAAGGGCAGTGGGCTTCGCCCAATCGCCAAATCGGTTGGCGAACTATCACACATTGAGGCAGTAGAATTCTTTGAGCGCATGAAGAAAGAGAAGCGTTTCTATGCTAGATGTTTGGGGTGTGCAATTGCACTTCCAGCAAGCAATCAAGCAGGTACAAAAAGATAACTACTCAAAGGCTGAAAAATGGCTCAATAGAGTCAAGCAATCAACTAATGAGCAATCAGCAATTGAAAAAGAGCAACCGGTGACGGTGTGAACTTCTTAAGCTGTTCAACGTAAAAAGCTGAGCGAGGACTCGTTTACCCAGCAAATCTCCCGAATTCAATTCGGGAGATTGTCAACTACTCTTGAACATGATCAAACAGAATTTTGAGATATTTATCTAAAGATTTGCATGGTGTTTCTTTCCTCCACATGGCAGTTGATCGGGCGTAGTATATGGGATGGTGGAGCCGCATAAACACAACTTGAGGATGAGGCAGTGCTTCTGCCTCGTTCGGCATAACTGCTACCCCTTGCCCTGCTGCCACGAGGGCAATCATGGAAGCGTGGCTATCGGCAAACAGGTGCAGATTTGGCATAAAGCCAGCGCAGCGGCAAGTGTCGCGGATACGATCGTTCCGCCCGGGAAACTTTTCTTCAGACATCCCGATAAATTTTTCAGTAGCAAGGGAAGCTAGATTAATTGAGGATTGATTTGCCAGCGGATGTGTATCCGGTATCACAGCAGCAATAGGCACTTTCTTAACACATTTGACTGTAAACTCTTCGTCTAACTCATCGGGTGGATTGCCCATAAAGGCAATATCAATCATGCCATTTCGCAATGCTCTAACTTGATCACTGGGCGGCATCTCCTGCAAACGTACAGCAACTTCAGGATAGGCAAGTCCAAAGCGGTGGAGGGTTTGACCAAGAAAAGTCTGGAGGATGGTTGGGATATAGCCAATTACCAAAGGCTCCAGAGTGTTGCTGTAATGAGCCTTGAGGGTTTGCACAGCCACATCACTACGATTCAAAATATCTTTTGCTTGTTCAAGAAAAAATTTCCCCGCTTGTGTGAGTGTCAATCCATCAGATTGTCTGAGAAACAGCACAACGCTCAGTTCATCTTCAAGGTTTTTGATTTGACGGCTTAACCCAGGCTGGGAAATATACAGCCGGACGGCAGCACGGCTAAAGTTGAGTTCTTCTGCAACGGTCACAAAATATTTAAGATGCCGTAATTCCATGAATTTATCGGGTATGCCTAAAAGTTATAGCTATTAGAATTATAAGGTATTGGACTTTAGATGTATGTTCTATTACCCTAAATTTTTGTAAGTATTTAATTTTCGGTAATTAAATTCTGTAATACCAATTCGTAATTCATAATTAAGAAATTCACATGTAGTTTGGGTTTTCAGATTTCCGTCTGTCGCCTTATTTGAAAAATTGAATTTAGCTATATTGGCTCTCTTGGAGAAAGAGGGTATAGATACCCTCCATGTGGAATTTAGAACCCACATTTCGCAGTTCCCAATAAATGTAGATCAACTGAAAACCTAATGCCAAGTTGCATAAAGTCATATTCGGTTAGGTTTTAAGCAATACCACGCAACTCTCGTAATTTGTCAAGAAAAAAATACAAAGTTTGGTTGAGCGCTCACATTGCAGTTAGTCAACTTGTCGGATAACACATTTTCTTAGTTACTAAACAAGATGATGAATATCAAACTTATCTTGCTTATCCTACTTATCCAACTAATTTGTGCTTTTACAAATTCTATAAGCAGATTTGTATAAGTATGAATATATACGTAAAGTTTCTACCTCTTTATGGAGATTTACTCCCTTTCTGCTCTAAAATTACCGATTTTTTTAGGTGGGGTTATGCCCTACAAAGCGCGAATGTGCGACATAGCTTTACCTACGAATTTAAGTAATATTCATGGTGGAAAGGGAGTAATACTGAAAGTGCTAGCCTACTATGCTTAAAAGTTATAACTGTGATGCTTATAAAGCATTAGACTTTATGGAAATGTCCTATTACACTGAAGGTCTATAAATTTTGACTCTCAAAAATTAAATTTCATATCGCTGAATGTAATTAGCTAAGGAGTGTGTTACTTGCAAAATGTTACTTTGTTCGGTGTGCTTGCGATCGCTATTGGTGCAGTTCCCGGTGCTTTGAGTCGCTATTATCTGACTGAATTTTGTAAAAGAGCCATAGGTACAAACTTTCCTTACGGCACTTTTATTATCAACTTCACAGGTTGTTTACTAATGGGCTTTTCTTTTTCTTCACCTTATTTAAGGGGATTAAAGGATTTCCATCTGAGATAGATTTGCTGGTAAGAACTGGTTTCTTGGGTGCTTATACAACCTTCTCTACCTACGGATACGATACATTGACGCTGTGGCGTAATGGCAAGCAGGGAGCCACCATTTTTTACTGGGTAGGCAGTGCCATTTTAGCGGTAGTTGGTATTATATTAGGTTGCTATTTAGCGAAGCTAATTGCCTGATAATAAAGATTCACTTAATGACTTACCTTTAGACAGGTTTTCCCAAGAGCCACAAGTTGAAATTGAAACAGAATGGATTAATTGTGAACAAAATAAAAACCAAATAAATTTTATTCAGGAAGAAACCTTAGAGAATGTTTTAAAAGTCGAAACCAGTCAAAAATCATGCCAGTCGCCTAACCATGATATATACGAATCATAGCAATATATTCAAAGCCAACTTGAAAGAGGCAGATTTGACGGGAGCCAACCTCGATGAAGCCAAAATGAAAAATATTGAAAAACTTGTTGAATTTGCGCTCCAGTTAGTGGCTACAGAAACAGGGGTTTCACTTAACTATATTCAAAAAGTAATCCTGCGAAACTCTCTACTTAATAACAAAAAAACTTACGCTAATATTGCTCTTGAAAATAACTACTCTGAAAGCTATATTAAGTTCTCAGTTGCGCCTAAACTATGGCAGTTGCTTTCAGAGGCGCTCGGTGAAAAAGTTAATAAGACGAATCTCGCGGCGCTGCTAGAACAGCGGTTAGAAAAATTCGCTTCTTTTGATAATCCTCAGACGACCGAGACAACAGCAGCAATAAAGACGGCGGGCTTTTCTACGGAACGCTACGTTCTAGAATCTCCAGAAGGACAGGTTCCCCTCGCTTCCTCTTTGTACATTGAGCGATCAACTATCGAACAAACCTGTTATCAAGAAATTCTCCAACCCCATGCGTTCATTCGCATCTTTGCACCTCGAAACATGGGGAAGACTTCCCTAATTGCACGAATTCTGGATTATGGGAGCAGTCAGAATTACCACACAGTGCGACTCAGCTTACATCACGCCGGAACACAGGTGTTTGCCCAGAGCTCACGCTTCTTACGCTGGTTTTGTAGTAATGTCACACAGCAGTTGGGTTTGGAATCTAGATTAAATGACTTCTGGGACGAGGATATGGGAGCTTTGATTAACAGCACGATTTATTTTCAGGGCTATCTCCTCAAAGAACTCTCTAACCCTATCGTTTTAGCACTAGATAAGGTAGACCAATTATTTGAGTACCCAGAAGTTGCTAGTGATTTTTTCGTCCTGTTGCGTTCTTGGTATGAGGAAACAAAAGACATTTCAGTCTGGCAGAAATTACGAGTCGTGATGGCTCATGCAGTTGAAGTTTACATTCCCTTACCCACCCATCGCTCTCCGTTTAATGTGGGATTGGCGATCGAACTGCCGACCTTTAGCCCAGAACAGGTGCAGGATTTAGCCGAACGTCACGGACTTCAACTCACAAAGCGTGAACTTGAGCAGTTAATGAAGCTCACTGGTGGCTTTCCGTATTTAATTCGACTGGCATTGTATCAAAGTGTTCGCTTGAAGATTCCTGTGCAAACGTTACTGCAAGATGCTACGAGGAATACTGGAATTTATCAACAACATCTTCAGTATCAGTTGTGGAACCTTCAACAGCATCCTAAATTAGCTGACGCCTTTCAACAGGTTTTAACGGCTCCAATCCAGTTAGAAATTGAGGTGGCGTTTAAGTTAAAAAGTTTAGGATTGGTGCATATAATCGATAGTCAAGCAACTGTTAGCTGTGAGCTATATCGAGAGTACTTCCGCAATTATTTTTCTTAATTCTTGAGCAGCATGAATAAGCCCAATACTCTCCTACCTTCCACATCAAAAACTTACTCAGACTAAATAAGTATAAGCAAGTTTTACAAAGTTTTTAGCTATTTAATTTAGCTCTAAAAAGCCACTCATCTTCTTCAGTAACTAGCTCGCAGCGATTGCCTGTTCGCGTTTGCAAAGCAGTCGCAGCCGAAGGCGAGAAAGTGTCTCGTTGGCGCAGCCTCTCCGACAGGAGAAGAGAAGGGCAGCGCCTGCCGTAGGATGCCCGTTTGCGTAGCGTCTCCTTTAGGAGAAGGGCTGTAGGGCGATCGCAAAAGGGTGGTAATTGCTCGCTATCTTCTGAGTATGAAGGCTCTACTAAATCAGTGGGAACTGGTAACTGATTAGTGGTAGGTGTTAGTGGTGGATTTATTACTTCTGCTAACTCACTAGTTACTGATAACTGGTCGCTAGCCACTGTTTCACCTGTCCGGGAAAGCAAATATTGCTTGAGGACTAAAAACAGATTTTTTTTCGTCACTCTCTCCCCTAATGCTTTAGAAAGGGCTCGCCACAACTGGCAGCCAATATCCTTGATGTGAGCGATACTATAGGCACAATCGCGTGCCATCTGCTTATAACCGCGTCCGAGCCATGACTGACACAGGATTAAGCGCTCAAGGGAACTTAGTTGCCTAGAGAGCAGAGTTTGTACAATGTCCAGAACTTCGCCAATATTCATGTAGTGATTCCATTTGAGTAGTATGTACACAGCAAGGAAGGCTCTAGATTCTTATGCACCCCAAACAAGCAGTTAATCCAATTCGGCTTTGATGCAGATAGCTCCAGGGCAGAACGACAAGGGCTGAATTGCTCTAAGCGTACATTCACCAAAAAACTTTACTATGTATTATTTCTATCTATTATTTCAGTTGTTTTGCTCAACGAGAAATAGATAAAGTTGGTATTTTTGTCTAAAATTATACCGCCTTGAGAGAGATTTTTCACAACTAGTGACTTTTGTCAATCATCTAAATTAGTGAGATTTGAAAAAGAACATACAGTTATTGGCTTTTGTCAACTATCTAAATTGGTGAATTAAATGACCAACTAGAAGCTCACGTTGGCTCCAAGAGGCGCGATGCTCTTAATTGTTCAAGGAAAATTGACTTGGTTTCAACAGGTGCGATCGCACCTTTAGACTTCTTCGGAAGTTGAATTAATGGAAACCCCATGACCGATCCGGCAGTTATTAGGGCGATTTAAAATTAAACCCTCGGCACAGTTACCGGGTGTCGGTTAACGAATTATTTGGGAAGAACCAATAATTCGTTAACCGGCAACAAGTTCCTCAAATTGTTTACTTATCTTCAAAGTGAACTAACTCCAATTCACCAGCACTCATATGGAATACCTCTGCTATCTTACGAATGCCAGCCTTACACTGCGGTTGGTTGAATACCTGCTCGGGTTACCTCAACTCACAGTTAGCAACGCTATTGACGCTCTTTTGAAAAAAACTGGGGAATTCACCGCCCGCAGAGTCGAGGCACTGGAATCTACACCATTTTCTACAAAACGCGTCTACACACGCTGAACAGGGTTTATCACGCTCTGAGTCAAAGCCATTAGCAAAAAAATAGCTGTATCTCTTGTTAGAGGCTATTTATAAAGTAAATCTAAAGGCAAGTCATTAGGTTGAATACTAAGTGCTGAAAATACGTAATTTTTAACATCTATTGAAATTAAAGCTACTCTACCTTTAAAATAATTGACTTTAATAATCAACTTTTTATGCCCCGATATAGATATCAAGTCAGCGGTAGTTTAGCGATTGATGCACCAAGTTACGTACACAGGCTTGCCGACTCGCAACTGTATGAAGCGCTTCAGCGAGGAGAGTTCTGCTATGTCCTCAACTCCCGGCAAATGGGCAAATCCTCACTGCTGGTACGAACCAAGCATCGCCTGCAGCAAGAGGGCTTTCACTGCGCTGCTGTGGATTTGAGTGTGGTGGGGAGCGAACAAATTACTCCACTGCAATGGTACAAGGGATTTGTAGGTGATTTATGGCGACAGTTGGGACTACTGGAAACCTTGAACCTGAAAACTTGGTGGCTTGAACGCAACGATCTCGGTTTACTGCAACGGCTGCGGTGGTTTATTGAGGAATTGCTACTGGTGCAGTTTCCCCAACAACAGTTGTTTATCTTTGTCGATGAAATCGACAGTCTGCTGGGGCTTAACTTTTCGATTGATGACTTTTTTGCCTTTATTCGCTTCTGCTATAACCAACGGGCAATCAACCCAGAATATCAACGCATTACCTTTGCCATTTTTGGAGTAGCAACTCCCTCGGATCTGATTCGAGACAGAACGAAGACACCGTTCAATATTGGGCAAGCAATAGAACTCAAAGGGTTTGAGTGGGAGGAAGTGACTCCTTTAATTCAAGGGTTGGAAAAGACGGTGGATGCGCCTGCATCGGTTGTGAAGGCGATTTTAGACTGGACGGGTGGACAACCGTTTCTGACTCAGAAGTTGTGTCATTTAGTCGTGCAATTGAGTCAAGGGACAATCGGGCACGGTGGTAATGGTTGCATTCCACCAGGTACGGAATCGTTCTGGATTGAGAACTTGGTCAAAACCCGCATTATTTCGCGTTGGGAATCGCAGGATGAACCGGAACACCTGAGAACTATACGCGATCGCATTGAACGTAACGGTCAGCGATCTGGTAGAATTCTAGGCATTTATCAACAAGTTTTGCAAGGAATTGAAATAAAAAGTGATGATAGTCGAGAACAGATTGAATTGTTACTCAGTGGGTTAGTCGTTAGACATTCGGGAATATTAAAGGTAAAAAATCGCATCTATCAACAAGTATTTAATCTTCAATGGGTTGAAAAAAGATTAGCGGCATTGCGTCCTTACTCTCAGGCGTTTCATGCTTGGATTGCTTCCAAACAACAAGATAGTTCGCGTCTTCTCAGAGGGCAAGCGCTGAAAGACGCTTCATACTGGGCGCAAAGTAAAAGTTTGAGCGATTTGGACTATCAATTTTTAGCCGCTTCTGGCGAATTGGATAGACTGGAAATGCAGCAAGCTTTAGAAGCAGAACGGCTTAAAGAAGTGGAAGCGCGACTGGCAGAGGAACAAAAAATATTAGCACTAGAGAAAAAAAGTTCTAGGCGGCAAAGGTTTTTGCTTTTTGTAGTAAGTATGGCATTAATTCTAGCCTGTGCATTGGGGCTAGAGGTTTATGCTCAGTATCGGCAAACTGCTGTCAGCGAGATTAAAGCGATCGCTAAATCTTCCGAAGCGCTATTCGCCTCAAATCAAAAGTTAGATGCACTAGTACAAGCCATCACAGCAAAGCGACGATTGCAGAAGTTGGGTGTTGCAGACGCAGATATCCAGCACTCAGTTAAGGAGGCTCTCCATCAGGCTGTTTATGGAGCGGTTGAGTATAACCAGTTATCCGGGCATAACAATGTGGTTAATGATGTAAGTTTCAGCCCTGATGGCGAACTCATTGCCTCAGCTTCTGCCGACAAAACCATCGATGTTTGGAAAAAAGACGGTACAAAGCTGCTCACGCTTCAAGGGCACAACAATACCGTTTGGGGAGTCGTCTTTAGCCCCAGAGGCGATCTAATTGCTTCTGGTTCTGGGGATAACACAGTTAAACTTTGGCGCAAAAAGAGTACAAAATCACCAAACCCAAAGCTGAGCTATACCTTGTGGCAGACTTTAAAAGGACATACCAATGACGTTGTACAAGTAGCGATCGCTCCTGACGGTCAGATTATTGCTTCCGCTTCTAAAGATAAAACAATTAAACTCTGGAGTGCAGACGGCAAACTGCTCTTCACTCTCACCGGACATCAAGATGAAGTTGACAGCGTTGCCTTTAGCCCTGACAGTCAAATTATTGCATCTGCTTCTAAAGATAAAACCATCAAACTCTGGAGTACAGACGGTAAACTGATAAGAACCCTCACCGGACATACGGACAGAGTTAAGAACGTTGCCTATGCGCCAAGCGCAGGCTACGCCAACAGCCCTCAAGGAAATCTCATTGCCTCGGCAAGTTGGGATAAAACCGTCAAACTTTGGCAGCTTGACGGCACGTTAGTCCAAACCCTAACTGGACACAGCGATGCAGTAGGCAAAATCGCTTTTAACCCGAATGGTCGTTTAATCGCCTCGGCAAGTCTTGATAGAACAGTCAAACTTTGGAAGCTTGACGGGACTCTCGTAAAAACCCTGCCAGTCGCCAAGGATGTCGTCTCTGGAGTGGCTTGGAGTCCTGACGGGCAAATCCTCGCCTCAACCAGTTGGGATGGCCCGATGGTACTCTGGAAGCTTGATGACAGTTTGCTCAAGACTCTTAACGGACATCAAGCATCAATTTACACCATAAAATTTAGTCCTGATGGTAAGACGATTGCCACCGCCAGTCGCGATCAGACCGTTAAACTTTGGCGGCTTGATGGTAGCTTAATTCGCACTTTCCCCAAACAAGCCGATAAAGTTTTCGGAGTAGATTTCAGCCCCAATGGGGACACCATTGCTACAGGCGGTTATGACAGCACTGTCCGGTTGTGGCGGACTGACGGAACCTTACTCCACACTTTCTCCGGACATCAAGGCAGAGTCTTCGCCGTTGATTTCCATCCAGATGGGCAGTCACTCGCCTCGGCGGGTGAGGACAGAACCGTCAAAGTCTGGAAGATTGACGGCACTGAATTGGCAACTCTCAAAGGGCATACCGATCACATTAACGGAGTTGCCTTTAGCCCTGATGGACAGCTCATTGCCTCAGCTAGCGTGGACGGCACCGTCAAACTCTGGCAGTGGGATAATGTCATCGCATCTGGAAAGCCCAGCTACAAGCTTCTACACACGTTAAAAAGCCATCGCCGTCAGGTGGCTGGAGTGGCATTTAGTCCGGATGGAAAGACCCTCGCTTCAGCAGGTATGGATAACATGGTGAGACTTTGGCGGCGCGACGGTACAGAAATCAGAGCTTTTAAGGGACACAAAAATGGGGTGTTCGGAGTTGCCTTTAGCCCGGATGGCAAGACGATTGCCTCAGCCAGTTTCGATGGCACAGTCAAACTTTGGAGCTACGACGGTCAAGAGATTGAAACCTTAAAGGGACATAGCGATGGGGTGTTTGGAGTTGCCTTTAGCCCTGATGGGAAGTTCATCGCCTCAGCCAGCCAGGATAAAACCGCGATTTTGTGGAATTTAGAGCGAATTTTCCAGCTCGATTTCCTCCAGTATGGTTGCAATTGGGTACGGGATTATCTGCGGACGAATGCCAACGTGAAAGAGGAGGACAGACAGTTGTGCGGCTAAATTAGCGAATTTGGAGTTAGAGAGTTTTGAGTTCATAAACTTGTCAAAAGTCCCCTTGTCTCAAGAGTTCTTCTTTCCTTTCCCCTGTTATCCAGCCCCTGCCTCATCTGGAATGGACACAACCGTTAAACTCTGGAGTCGAGAAGGGCAGTTGATTACTACTCTACTCGGTCATAGTGGTTCAGTTTGGAATCTGGCGATAGCGTATCTCCTTCGGAGACGCTTCGCGAACGCGGAGCGTGTGCTTTGCACTCAGCGCTGCTGCAAAGCGCAGAACGCGCCTGATGGAAGTTTTTTAGCTTCTGTAGGTGAAGATAACACTCTCGTTGTTTGGAATTTACCGCGCATACTCAAACTCGACCTGCTGGAATATGGCTGTAACTGGGTACGAGATTATTTGCGAACCTCGAAAGAAGTGGAAGAGGGGAAGTTCTGAAATATTGTCTAAATACTCTACTACAATATCAACCGAACAGGAGTAGTCAGGTGCTGTTAGGCATCCGGCTGGAGAATCAACACTCCTCAGAACCCCTCAGATTTATTTCACTAGTCAAAAAACATCATACTTTTCCTACTTTTCCTACTTTTCCTACTTTTCCTACTTTAATGACAGGGTATGTGAAAAAAATTGAGAATGCGATAAGCCGGAGGCTTGACGCTCCGCGTATCGCGCATTAAAGGTAGGGCAACATAATCATGTTTATTTCTAAAATCAAAAAACTTTTTTCAAGCCTATTTGTTGTAAATGATCGCATGAATTGAGGGGTAATACCAATTCTCTGTGAAGCTGCACATTATTTTTACCCCTCCTAACCTCCCCATGAATCAGGGGAGGTGCTGCAGGCGGTGGGGTTCTTTCTATGCATCTTCATATGGAAACGGTATTAAGCATGGATTACTGTCAAACTACCTCATTCAACAACTTAAACGCCCCACCATCCCTATGTCCTTGGTCTAGTTCTTAGTGGCGATCGCCGCATGCCTGTTGCGTAAGTCCTGCTACAGTTCTATGCAGCCTCACATAGAATTGGTATAACAAGTATACATCAGTCGATAACCAACTTGGCTGGATGCATCGTAGAGCGACAGTAATCTGTTAACGACGACAAAGAATTTGTTATTTGATAGCTGGCGAGGTATCTCCTGCTCTTGTTACAATTTTTACGAATTCCTATCAGGGATTGAAACATCTCTCTTGCTAAGTCCCGTCTTCCCGTCATCGCGTTACAATTTCTACGAATTCTTATCAGGGAGTAATCTCCTTACTGCCCTACAGTTGAACTTGGAGAATTCAATTTAATTGCCTGTTGTGTTTCTCGTACCTCCCACTGGCACAGTTTTTGATTTGGTTGGTTGTAATTAATCGCCATTGTAAAGCTGCGGGATTGGACGCTGTTGTTGCGGAAATTTACAACAGCCTTAATATAGTTTCCTCCTGCAAGCCCCGTCCATTGCAACGGATTACCGGAAGACTGATCGGGAACGAAGCGCACTTTATACCTCACCCACTCTGGCGAGTCACCTGGGCGGACAAACAACAAATCGTCAACAATGTCTGCCGTCCGTTCCAGCAGATCGGCGGAGATAAAGCTACAACTGTTAGCAGTGTCTCCTTTAACTAACGCCAAGTAGGGACGATCAAAGGAAGACTCTGCTTGTTGGGATTGAACTCTCTGGTTAGAGAAGAGGATTAAGGTAATAGGGAGTATCAGGAAAACAGCTTTTCTCATAGTTCAAAATCTAACTAAATGTCGGGTAGGGAGTAGCAGAGTTTGCTTTCAAGTCATCTCTGCTTCATTCAGTTACAGATGAAAAAATTCATGCACCAGAAATTGTAGTAATTGTTCTAGCTTTTACGGATTCGTCAAAGCCTCAACTTCGCTCCCCCTGCAATCACAAAGGAAGGGCGATGAGAAAGACTACGTTCAATTTCAACGTGCTACTTTACCCGTTGCAAATATTTATTAGGGCAGGCGATACCTAACAGCGTAAATGATGCTGTTTTACTAAACGTGTACCGTAGGAACAAGTTGATCTGCTCTACAGACAGAGTTCTAAATCAACTCAATCTGTAGTCTTCAATACATCTTGTTTTTAATTTTACAAGCGTGAACAATAGACTATCCGTGGTTTATTGCATCACATATACAAAGACTAAGTCTTGTAAGCGAAGTTGCGACTGTGTTTTATTTATAATTATTTTTTATAACCGATATTAGTTATTCTGATATTTTATAAGTTTTATTTACAAGCTTTAGAGGATATTCTAAAAACTATATGTCATTAATTCATGACATTTGTGAAGCAGCTAAATTTTTTCAATTTGCACAAATGAAGGTATGTGAATTTTGTACTAGTAGAAACGCTAATTTGTTGACTGGATATACCAATGGAATAGCAGGTTAAAAGCCTACGTTGTAGAGCCAGCCTGTTTACAAATTTGAGGTATTTGTTTGTCCAAACTTGTCATTGCTTCCCTTGTTCATTTGTAAATTTGAGGGTTGGCTAGGACACAGTATTATATCATGTTCGGCTAATTAGTTATGATTTCCACGTTGACTGCACCCCACCCCTTTATCCCCTCCCCGCAAGCGGGGAGGGGACGTGAAGCGTAGCTTTACGGGGGTGGGGTTCTTCAGGAATGATAAGTAATCAACCGAACCTGATATTATGCAGGCATTTTTCCCAAGTTGAGGCCTGTTTGTTTTGGTCGCTATGGAGAATTATGAAAGGCTATTTACCCAAAGGGCGAATTCATTACACCTATCTATCCAGATTGAATTATAAAAACGTTCAGTTGAAATGCAAGAATTACTGGTTCAAAATACGCGGGAGTAGGCGTTCAGTTTCTCTAGATAAACCTCATCACAGACATATCTTTTGGAGTTGGCTTGGTAGTTTCCTGGGAATATCAGCAACGGCTTACCTCTCCGTGAAAATGAATTCTCCTCTGCTGATGGCTCCCTTTGGTGCGACGAGCGTATTGATCTTTGGTGTACCTGACAGTCCCTTGGCTCAACCCCGTAATGTGATTGGCGGTAATTTAGTGGCTGCTTTAGTCAGCTTGACTATTCTACATCTTTTCGGTTCGGAACCTTGGGCGATGGGAATGGCAGTGGCGACAGCGATTGGGATGATGCAGCTGACAGCAACTTTGCATCCGCCTTCGGGAGCAGTTGCATTAGTTGTGATGATGACGAAAGCATCTTGGCAATTTCTGCTAACCCCGGCACTTGAAGGTTCTATTATTCTGGTACTGTGCGCTGTGGTTTTCAATAACCTTGCACACGAGAGGACTTATCCCAAGTACTGGCTTTGACACTCCATTGGTGTCATTTTAAGCCAAAACCCTTTTAAAATTTCGGGCGCGGTGGTCTAAGCAGGAAATGCGGTGGGGGCGCAAGTAAGGCAGGCAGAGCCTCCCAGTAGGCATTCCCAGCCTGAGGCTGGGAACGAGGCAATCTCTTAAAGCTTGTTCTATACTGGTTTTCACGTGATTGTTGACACGTATGCCGGAATGCCCACCCCACAAGAAAAATTTGGATATTTTTTAAGAAAGGAAGTCCCTTATCTTTCGACTTGGGCGACTTCTTTCGGCACACCAGCAGTCAAAACTTCATGACCTGTAGCTGTGACCAAAACATCATCCTCAATCCGAATCCCAATACCAACCCAACGCGGGTCTGTCTGTGGCTGGTCTTCAGCGAGCTTGGTATCTGGCACAATATAAAGTCCCGGTTCTACTGTTAGCACTTGACCTGGTTGTAGAATCTGCGGTTTATCTTCACCGTGCTGATACACACCCACATCATGAACATCTAAACCTAGCCAATGACCAGTACGGTGCATATAATATGGCTTGTATTTCTCTTCCTCAATAAGCTTGTCAATTTCACCCTTGAGGATGCCAAGTTCGACTAAGCCTTCTGTCAGGACGCGGACGGCAGTATCATGAATGAGTTTGTAGGGATTCCCTGGTTGCACTTGGGCTATGGCTTGCTTTTGTGCTTCCAAAACAATCTCATACAGCGTCTTTTGTTCTGGCGTAAATTTTCCTCCCACTGGCCAGGTACGCGTGATATCAGAGTTGTAATAACCATAAGCACAACCAGCATCAATCAGCAGCAACTCTTTGTCCTGTATCTGCCGATTGTTTTCAATGTAATGCAGAACACACGCATTCACGCCAGAAGCCACGATTGAGGGGTAAGCTGGTCCATTCGCACCCCGGAGACGAAAGATATGTTCGATTTCTGCTTGAATTTCGTACTCGTAGCGTCCGGGTTGCGTAAACTCCATTGCGTGATTATGTGCTTCAACTGCAATATCAGCAGCTTTGCGCATCAACTCCAATTCTGATTGACTTTTAATGAGCCTCATGCTATGAAGAATGGGACCAGTATCTTCAATGGCAATTGGTCCTGTACCCCGCTTGGGATAAGTCCGCATCAAACGCTGCCAAAGGTTGAGGATTTTGTCGTTGAAAGTGCGATCGCGTCCCAAATGATAGTAAATGCGATCGCATGACTCCAAATACTGGGGCAACTTTTCATCAAGTTCGGTAATCGGATAAGCTTCGTCTGCACCATACACTTGTTTTGCCGCTTCTACCCCACACCGATAACCACTCCAAACTTCCTGTTCCCTATCTTTCGGTTGTACAAACAGCACAAACCGATGTTCTGGGTGTGATGGTGCTAAAACTGCTACTGCTTGCGCTTCGTTAAACCCTGTCAAATAGTAGAAATCGCTATCTTGGCGAAAAGCGTATTCGACATCGTTGTGCATCACCGCCGTTGGCGCACTGCGAAAAATTGCAATACCATTGCCAATCTTTGACATCAATTGCTCACGGCGCTGCCGATATTCTGCCTGCATAATTCTTTGCGTGTTTTTTTATTACCTATTCTCTCAAAAGTATAGATTTCTGAGTAAAATATGCGCTTCTTGAAATCAAAAATCATTATTACTATACTTTTGATAGATTTTCTTTGATAAGATAAAAATGAGGATTATGGTTATTTTACCGATCAAGCAAATCCGACAAGAAGTTATACTATCTACTGACGGGGTCTCTACCTAAGTATTATTTCTCTATCAAAACATATAGCTTGTACTAATTAGTACAAGTTTGTTTGAGTTGAGCGGCTCAAACATGTTCCCTAGTCAGGCTAGAGATGACAATGGCTAAATTTCCTATAATTGAATACGGGCATCTGACTGATACCAAGGTCAAAACGATATATCAAGAAATCCAGGTGGAACTTGGGTTTGGTATAGTACCAAATCTTTTTAAATCAATGGCAATCAATCCTGATGTGCTGGAAGCGAACTGGAAGAAATTTCGCGCTACAGTCCTAAAAGGAGATGTTCCACGCACACTCAAGGAAATGCTGGGAATTGCGATTTCCCAGGCACATGGCAGTGATTATGCATTGAATGTCCACTTGCATGGATTATCATCCTTGGGGATGAGTGAGGAAGTTTTAAAAACCTTGGTATCAGATTTTGCAGCTTGTCCGCTTCCTCAGCGTGAAAAAGCAGTGATGAGTTTTGGTTTGAAAGCCGCTACTGAACTCCATCAACTGACGAGTAAAGATTACCAACACCTGTATAACCTAGGTTTGGACGATTCTGAAATATTTGAGATTGTTGGCACAGCAGACTTGTTTACGAGTATAAATCGATATATTGACGCGACTGGGCTCGAAATTGATACATTATGACTTTTATCCCTGCCTTTATTGGTAGTAGGCTGGACGAACAGGATTATCAACAACTGTTGGTTCTTTCCCGTCGCCTGCTTGCTGAGGCGCAAGCGCTTTCCAGTCGTATTGCTGCTGTTAATGAAATTGCGATCGCAATGAATCGTTCGCTCAAGTTGGATGAGATTTTGCAGGTTGTGGGCAAACAAGCAAAATGGTTGTTAGACTTCGAGCATTGTAGTGTTTGCCTGTGCAACACTAACAATTCTTGGCGTGTAGTGAGGCTGTTTGGTCCTACTGTCGAATTTGACTTTTTTGATCTGACAAACATGGGTGCAGTTGGTATAAGCCTGAAAACAGGTCAAGTTCAACTCATTCAGGAAAATTCTGCAAGCGGTTTTCTTAGCCAGTATCAATCGCAGGTCATCATTCCTTTAGAAAGCGATCATCAGGTAATTGGTACTATCAACTTTGCCACAAGAGCACCAAACATCTACACTCAAGAAGATGTACGGATTGGCTATTTACTAGCCGTGCAATTATCAGCAGCCATTCGTAATGCTCAACGTTTTGAAGAGTTAAATCGGTTGTATCTTCAATTAGAAGAAGAAAAACGCAAGACTGACCAATTGCTTTTAAATATACTACCAACAGATATTGCTTCTGAACTCAAGCAAAGTGGTACAGTTCAGCCTGTTTATTATGAATGTGCCTCTGTTCTGTTTACAGACTTCAGGAATTTTACCAAATTATCAGAACAGCTGACCCCACAAGAACTAGTTGATGAACTGGATTACTGTTTTTCTTGCTTTGACCAGTTTATCGAAGCACATAATTTGGAAAAATTGAAAACAATTGGTGACAGTTATATGTGTGCTGGAGGAATTCCTACTCCTAACAAAACCCATGCCATTGATGCTCTACTCGCTGCTATCAACATTCGTACCTTCATGGAATGGCGCAAAAAAGAGAAGCAGGTTTTGAACCAACCATACTGGGACATTCGTATTGGTATCCATTCAGGACCATTATTAGCTGGTGTGATTGGACACAAAAAGTTTGCTTACGATGTTTGGGGTGACACTGTTAACACCGCTTCCCGGATGGAATCGTCTGGTATTTTTGGAAGCATTAATATTTCCCAAGCTACTTATGAGTTAATTAAAGATTTTTTTGCAGTTCAATATCGAGGAAAAATTACTGCTAAAAATAAGGGTAAAATCGATATGTATCTTGTGGATGGTATTAAAGAGAATCTGGCTTTAGATCCAACAGGTCTATTACCAAATAAAGAATTTAATCAACTGTATTTTGCTATCCAATCAGGTGCAAATACACAAGAAGCATCGGATTTTAGATAATTCCTTGATCAGATTGGCTGTTATCTTCGTTTCCAAACTCTTACAGGTGATTAAATCATGTGTCTAACCCAGATTCCCCATGAGTCAATGTACTTAAAAATTCTGCTCTCAGCAGCTTGTCGCTTTTCTCCCGCCGCTAACCCGGAGTACCGGGTGTAGCGGGGGATTCACTCATATTGCTCTTTGGGCTTCCTCTTTGTGTGAGTTGACTTGCTTGAAGGAGTTTCCTCACTCAAGTAGGGAAAGGGGCGTATGCCGCCACGACGCTCTTGTCTTACCTTCTGCGTTCGGATGAGCGATTGGGGCTGCCTTTGTTTTGACACCTAACAAGGGCTACAGCCGGATTCCCTCAATCACGCTTACGTTTGACTTTGTGGTAATGATTTTGGACAGCTTGAAGCCAGAAGCCTCAAACAGAGCTTCATATTCCATTTTTGTACGTTCACGACCGCCTGAAATGGCTATTAGCATATGGATGTCTAGAAACTTGCCCCAGAAAGGTTCATTGCCAGGTGGAATGATCCGCTCGACTAGCAAAAGTTTTCCATTTTCCAGCATAGCACGGTGACAGTTCTTAAGAATAGCGATCGCACGTTCATCATCTAACAGATGGATGACGTATTTGAGAATGTAGGCATCGCCACCGCTGGGTACAGACTCAAAGAAACTTCCGGCAACGAGTTCGCAGCGTTTTGAAACTCCCTCCGCTTCCAGAACACTCTTCGCTCCTTCAATTACAGACGGTTGATCGAAGAGAATACCTTCGATTGTGGGATTTGCCTTCAGGATAGAGGCTATGAAACTTCCCCGTCCACCACCAACATCAACTAACTTGCGGATAGATGAAAAATCGTATTCCCCAGGGATCTCGGTTTTATCCGTTGCCGAAACACTCGTCATTGCCTCGTCAAAAGTCTTTCCCGCTTGCGCGTTTTGCGCATAATACTGGAAGACTGGCATACCGTACAAATTCTGGAAAGCGCTATCGCCAGTCTCTATGCTGTGGATAATATCTCCCCAAGCGCGGTAATGTTCCTCACCAAAACTAATCGCAAAGGCACGTATTGAGTTAGGAGCATCGCTCTGGAGATAAGTGGCTAGTGGTGTTAAGGTGAAGGATTCCTGTTCGTCGAGAGCAAAGATTCCCACACTAGCAAGCGCACGCATGAGTCGATAAAGAGATCCTGCATTCGTTCCAGTTGAAGAAGCCAGATGATCACAACTTTTTGGCCCGTCTTTCAACAAATCTGCTATACCAAGCTTCGCCGCAGCATATAGCGCTCGCGAAATCCAGTAGCTAGTTGCTAATTCAATCATTACCATCTGTGATGGCATTTCTTGTGAAATTTGGGTATTTTCTTGCAGGAACATGGTTGTTACTCCTAGTTAAGACAATTAAATAAGTTGTTTGAATTGAGACATTTAGTGTTTAAAATTTTTGGCAACACAACCTTTTTTGATACCACAAACGTCTCCAATTCATCAGGTTGAGTCAGTTGTGGAATTTCTGCTGTAGCGCGGCACTGGCTAGGAATGTAGCCACCTGTATTAACCTGGAGAATTACTCGTCAAAGCAGCAGCCTCCTGTCAGTTATCTGTTAACGTACCAAGGTCCGAAATTATGGCATCTTCAGGAAAAGGTATAGGCTCAGGGTTCATGAGGAAAGTAGTCTGTGAATACCACTGTCCGTTAACCTCGAAGGTTTCAAATTCGCTTTCTAATATGGCCCAAGTACGTTGATTAAGTGCAGCATGATATCGCCACTGGAAACGGCTTGCAACCTGAAATTTACGTTCTAGTATTTCTAAGTCGCTGGGACACCAAAAATGACTCATTATGCGTTGGGTTGCTTCGATAGCAGGGGTTTGTAAAGCTATCTCCATTGGTTTATTGATAATGATTTGTTTGCGGTCAGAACGTCTCACGATGGAGATGGGTCTTTGACTTTCTGCTACCTGCACTATCCGCTTTAGTAACGGCATTGGCAGATCTAGCAGAGAACAAAAGACTGCCCCACCTGTGCGTAAAATCGCTTCTGCCGTTTCATATCCTGTTGGTGGTTGTTCTAATGCCATCCAGCTAAAAAATTGGATGGGACACTTGCAGCGCCGCCAGCCGATTTTTACCTTGCCTTTGATTCTGTGGGCTGTCTCAATCAGGCACTCCCGATACATCAAAGCTAACTGTGTTGCAGCCTGCTTGCTAGGAGCTTTAATTGTTACACCCTCATGGGTAAAGAAATAGTTCCAGTGAGGTTGGTTGAGAACTTTAAGTAGTTCCATTTTCGATGCCTTCCTCATGATTAGAGTTGTTGCCATATGTTGCAAACCAAAGCTTTTGCTGTAGTTTTTCAGGTACAGCCAAGGCTTGCATGATCAGAAGGAAATTATCTTTTGTCGGTAAAACCTCAGCGTTAGCAATTTGTTTGAGGTTTTTAATGCCTGTATGCCGTCGCAGCTTGTTGATATTGCGCTGAACTAACTCATGAATATTTGCTGGCTCTGGTTCGGCTTCTTTTTTGATAGGTTTTTTACCTTGTCTTGCGGCGATCGCTTCACCAACAATCCGTCCGACAAGGCTACTAATTGTTTGTCCTTCTTCTTTCGCCCAGTACTCCAGTTCATTTTTTGTCTCTAAGTCACAGATGAAAGTGACTTTTTCTTTTTTTGTTGGCATCCTACACACAACCACACTTCTGAAACTTTCATTACCTTCATTAATGATGCTCCCTGAAAAATCTTTTTTTTGGTTCTTACCCCTTGACAGGTTCCGAACCAAAAACTAATATACCATCAGCAACTAAAAAATGTCTATAGCAAATGCAAGTAACACCAAAAAGCGATTTCATTGTGTGTGTTGTTTTCAACATTCATCTCATACGCCAAAATTAACATTCATACTGTATTTGATTGTTTCCATAAACAATGCCCCAAGGCTGTCGATGAGGTTATGGTACGCTACCTTGCTTGTGCAACAATGATGCCTAGAGGTTAGCAAAACGAATGCTTTTGGCGTTTGATGTGATTGCCAAAGAAAAGCTGTCAAGGAGTTTGAATCAGATGAGTTGGACATCTGTTTTAGCAAAAAACAGGCAGTTGCTTTGCAAAAATTTTTGTAGGGAAAACCTTTGAGACATCAGAGAATTCCGAAACGCATTTTTCATAAGTACAACTGAGAGGACTTAATTATTCGGCACACCCAAGGGTTGTAAAACAAAAATTTAACACTTGGCACACAAGCATAATAGCGGCTATTTTTATTTATTTAATTTTCTACAAATAAATAAAAATAGTCGGACTTGATGACTATTATGTGGATAAAACAGGGGTCCGAAACCTGGTTTGGGTTGATTTGCATCTAGCCAATTGCCTGAAGAGAGTGAAGGTGCTTGAACCTACTTGCATTAAAACTACCTGCTTCAGCAGCAATTTCAAACAATTTAAATTGAAAGTGTCATTAAATACACTGGAGCGTCTCATGTCTAATCCTGCTATTGCGGTCATCGGGATGGGTTGCTGGTATCCCGGCGCGCATCATTTACCACAGCTTTGGGAAAATATACTTGCAAAGCGGGTTCAATTTCGCAGGATTCCTGAGCAGCGACTGCCGCTTTCTGAGTACCACGATCCAGATCCCACTGCACCGGAAAAGACTTACGGGACTCGTGCCGCTGTCATTGATGGTTTTGAGTTCGACTGGGTTAGTAAGCGCCTTCCAAAAGGAACCGTTGAGTCTGCAGACATTGTCCATTGGCTGGCACTTGAAGTCGCACTCAAGGCTTTGGAGGATGCTGGGTACACGCGTGGAAATGTTGTTACCGAACGTTCAGGCGTAGTGCTTGGCAACACCCTGACTGGGGAGCAAATGCGATCGCACATGATGCGCTTGCGCTGGCCCTTTGTTCAACGGGCAATGCGCGCTGCAGCCGAGGCAAGAGGGCTGCCATCACAACTGGTAAATGAACTGGTAGAGACTACCGAGGAGTACTACAAGTCGGCATTCCAACCGATTACTGAGGATTCCCTAGCTGGATGCCTTTCCAACACGATTGCTGGGAGAATCTGCAACTTTCTTGACTTTAACGGCGGCGGATATGTAGTGGACGGTGCTTGTTCTGCTTCACTGATCGCAGTTGCTACTGCAGCTACAGCTTTAGCTAATAACGATCTGGATTTAGCACTTGCTGGCGGTGTTGATGTCAGTCTAGATCCTTTTGAAATCGTTGGATTTGCCAAGATGGGTGCGATCACTGGTCAGGACATGACGGTTTACGACCGTCATGCCAGCGGTTTTATTCCAGGTGAAGGTTGTGGTTTTGTTGTCCTGAAGCGTTTGGAGGATGCTCGGCGAGATGGCAACTATGTGTATGCCGTGCTGCGTGGCTGGGGTATATCTTCTGATGGAAGGGGTGGCGTTACTGCACCCAAACGCGAAGGTCAGGCGATCGCCCTTTTGCGTGCCTATACTCGCGCTGGCTACAGCCCAAATGATGTTGATTTTATTGAGGGGCATGGTACAGGTACGCCTGTAGGCGATCGCACAGAGTTGGAAGCCATTGGACTGGTCATGGGTTCTGATCGACAAGAGACTACCCGCAGCTGTGGCATCACCTCCTTCAAATCAATAGTTGGTCATACCAAAGCGGCGGCTGGCGTAGGAGGGTTCATTAAAGCTGTGATGGCAGTCAATCAGCGAATTCTGCCGCCAACGGCTGGTTGCAAGCAACCTAATAAGGTCTTTGAGACTGCCGCTCGCTCTGTTTACCCAATCCTTCAAGGAGAAGTCCGAAGCAAAACAGAGACTCTCCGAGCAGGTGTTTCTGCAATGGGATTTGGCGGCATCAACTGCCACGTGACTCTTGAGTCTGGTGATAGTCCCTCTTCTCGTCTCGGAACGTCTATTGAAGAGCGTGCTTTGCTTGTTTCTCAACAGGATACAGAACTGTTTGTGCTGAGTGCAGAGTCTATTCCCGCCTTGCGTCAACGCACTCAGGCTGTTCTAAGCATTGCAGAAGGAATCAGTGTCGGCGAACTCGTCGATCTAGCAGCGCACCTTGCCCGTGAACTAGATCTGAAATCACCAGTTCGGGCAGTTGTTATTGCTGAAAGACCAGAGGAGCTGATTCGCACTCTCAAGCAACTTGAAAAGATGCTGGACGAAATGCCTCCTACCAAGGGAGAGGTGGCAATTAGCCCTGAGAAAAATGTCTGGATCAGCAACGCAGTTTCGCGCAACCGAATTGGTTTTCTGTTTCCCGGTCAAGGCTCTCAACAGTTGAATATGGGGCGTACACTTGTTGAGCGCCATAGCTGTGCCCGCGAACTCGTGGAGCAAGCAGATTGTTGGCTGAGCGAGATAGGAGCACAAGCGGTTAGTCAATTCATATTCCGTCCACTCGATCGGACTTTTGATGTCAAGCAAATCGAGGAGTGGTCAGCCACACTCGCACAAACCCAAGTTGCTCAGCCTGCTATTTGCCTTGCCTCCCTGCTTTGGACCCGTAAACTTGCTAACCTTGGAATCAAGCCTGTTGCCGTGGCGGGGCACAGTCTTGGCGAACTGACTGCTTTTCGGGTAGCAGGTGCCTTTGATGACAAAGCTTTGCTTAGCTTAGCGGCAGTTCGAGGACAAGCCATGTCTGCACCTGGAAACGATGCAGGAACTATGGTCAGTTTAGCCTGCTCACAACAGACGGCTGTTGAACTCTTGAAGCAAGTCAGTGGCTATGCAGTTGTGGCAAATATTAATAGTCCGAAGCAGGTGGTGATATCTGGTGAGCGGACAAGCATTCAGGAAGTGATTGAACTTGCCGCAGCTCATGAAATCCGGACGTATCAGCTTCCAGTTTCCAATGCTTTTCATTCTCAATTGGTTTCAGCAGCAGCTGAGCATCTGAAAAAGTGCGCACCAGTTCCTGAGCTACTTGGGGAAACAGACGTACAGCTGTTTTCTAGCGTGGATGGACAGCAAGTCAAGCGCGGGCTCAAACTACGTGAGCATTTTGCACACCAAGTTCTTGCGCAAGTGAATTTTATCGCTTCAGTTAAAAAACTCGCCCAGGAATGTGATTTGCTTATAGAAGTAGGTCCTGGAAAAGTTCTTTCCAACCTGGTGAAAGATATTACTGAACCGAGCGGTCCTGTATGTCTTCCGATTGAATCGAAACCTGGATTGGATCGGGATTTAAATACTGTGTTAGCCAGCCTTTTTGTCCACGGTGGCGAAATCCGATGGGAAGCGCTTTACGAAAACCGTCTTGTCCGCCCGTTTGTTCCAGCGTCGGATCGTATTTTCATTGAAAATCCCTGTGCGCAACAATTTAAAGTATCGGCTGTCACTCCATCGCTTACCCTACCGACCTCTGGAGGTTGGGTGAAGTCAATGCCCATTGAACCCAGTGACGCGACCAATGTTTCACCCCAGGTTGTGTCTCAAGCGCTGTTTAATTACCTCTCTCACAGAGGGAAGTTTTTGGCTGAGGTGATTCGAGCAGACTTGGAAACTCTGCCATTGCTCCCAGTTCCTGATACTTATGCCGTAAACAACAATAATGGCGTAACAATTCAAGAAAGCGGTGTACCGACTGCTGCGATTGGGCAAAGCCCACCGCCGTTCGCGGAGCGTCTCCGTCAGGAGAAGGCGATCGCTAACGAACCAAAACCAAAAACAACAGTTGAAGCTCCCAGGAACTTCAACAAGAGTGAGGTGATTGAGGAACTCTTAATCGATCAGGTTGTGCAACGGACAGGATATCCGCGAGAAAGTATCACGTTGCAAGCACGGCTGCTTGACGATTTGAACCTAGACTCTATTAAGGCTGGTGAACTGGTTGCTACCGTTGCAAAAGAATGTGGTGTAGCAGGTGAGGTCGATCCATCTTCTTTGGCCAATGCCACATTACAAGCAGTCGCTCAGGTGATTCGTGCAGTTATAGCGAATAAGAAAGCAGACGTTGAAGCGATCGCCTTCTCCTCACGGAGACGCTCCGCGAACGACAGTGGGCTTTGCCCAATCGCACCGGAGCTTCAAGTACCTAGTCAAGCACCCAAGGCTTCAGTATCAATATCTAATCTTCTGCTGTCCCTTTTAGAACAACGTACTGGTTTTCCACGAGCAACCCTATCTCTGGACTTACGTCTGCTCAGCGATTTGAATCTTGACTCAATTAAAGCAGGGGAGTTCGTTGCAGAAGCAGCCAAGTCTGCGGGAGTGGCAGGACGCCTTGACCCTTCAAAATTTGCCAATGCCACATTGACAGAGGTTGCAGAGGCTCTAGAGCAGCTTTTTCAAGAAGGAAGCATCCTAAATCAGCCAGAGCAGTTAGCGTTGAGTACACCCAATACCACCAACGGTAAAGCAATCCCTGCAAGTAAACCCGCAAGTTTGACAAGCCTTGAGGAAAAGTCTTGGGCGCGTAACTTTATTGTCGAGTATGTAGCCAAGGAAGCTCAAGCAACTCCCACCGCCAGCCAACAAAACCAGTGGCAAACTGCAAACGTATTGATTCTCTGCACTCCAAACCAGGCAAGCGTAGCAGAGGCACTGCACCAAGACCTGCAAAGCCGGGGTGCCCGCGTTCAAATCAAGCCCTTTCCTGAAGCACAGGAGCAGCCACTGATTACCAGTGTCGATTTCTCCCACTTGATTGCTGTTCTGCCCCAAGTACCAACTGACCAGCTTTCAGCAAACGTTCGCTTGCAAGAGAGCATCAAGCGACTACACACTGCGGCAGCACTCACACCTGTCTCAAGCAAACCGCGCCAGCCCATGACCTTAGCTTTTATTCAGTTTGGTGGTGGATATTTCGGCAAGCAACCACAGATAGCTAATATCGAGCAATGCTGTGCAACAGCCTTTGCAGGTAGTATCCATTTCGAGCGACCCGATTTAAAAGTCCGGGCGATCGATTTTTCTTGTGATGTTAATCTTGCTGCACTAGCAGAACGTGTGAGGAATGAACTGTCCACACCTGAGACTTACGTAGCAGCAGGCTATGATTCACAACTGACTCGACGTATTCCCCGACCAGTTCTGCAGCATCCAGAAAGTTACCAAAGAAGACCGATTTCATGGTCATCAGATGATGTTATTCTGGTTACTGGTGGTGCTAAGGGTATCACTGCTACTTGTGCCCTTGCCTTTGCCCAAGCGACAGGCGCACGCATGGCGCTAGTTGGCAGTTCACCATATCAGCAACAAGCTGGTGAGCAAGGCAAGAGCAACGAGCTTGTTAGCACTCTTGAAAGCTTCAGCAACGCAGGACTGACTTGCCGATATTATCAGTGCGACGTTACTGACCCAGAAGCGGTTTTAGCTCTCATTCACCAGATACGCCAAGAGATGGGCAAGATCACAGGCGTGATCCACGGGGCTGGACTAAATAAGCCAAGAAGGGTAGACCAGGTCTCTGCTCAGGCAGCGCGTGCGGAAGTTGCGCCTAAACTCGTTGGCGCTCTCAATCTCTGCAATGCATTGAAAGACAATCCACCAAAACTGTTTGTGGGTTTCGCATCGCTCATCGGCATCATAGGTGTGCCAGGCAATGCTTGGTATGCCTTCTCAAATGAAGCGCTAGATCTCATTTTGCGCCGCTTTGAGGCGGAACATCCAGAAACATCGGTTCTTTCCATCGCCTTCACTGTGTGGGAAGAGGTCGGCATGGGGGTACGCATGGGCAGTATTCCGGCTCTAGTGAAGCTCGGGCTATATTCCATCTCCAAAGAAGAGGGAGTGCGTCGATTCCTTAAGTTGATGCTGAACGACCCTGGTGAGCGCCAAGTTGCGGTTGCGGGAAGGGTAAAAGTTGATACATGGTTGCCAGCGCTTCCCCCACTACCAGCTGCATCAAGGTTTTTAGAGCAGCTCCTCTACGTCGAACCAGGCGTGGAAGTTGTCTCACGCGTTCACCTTAGCTTAGAGCAGGATCTCTACGTCCAGGATCACGTTTATAAAGGGTCGTACCTGTTTCCAACCGTGTTTGGTCTGGAGGCTATGGCTCAAGTTGTTGCTTACGCCACAGGTCAGTCCCACTTCCAGGCGTTGCGTATTGAAGATATCCGCCTTGAGCGACCCATCGTGGTAGACCCCACAAAGGGCGTGGACATTGAAATTCACGCAGAGGTAATTGAAGACTGGTCTGCTGGTGCTAAGCAACGGGTGCGCGCGGGGATTAGAACAGAGCAGACAGGTTTCGCTATGGATCATTTCTCAGCAACTTTTGTCCTCAATATCGATAGCGATGTGCCCAGAGCAACTGTTGAACTCCCAGAAACCCCGTTAGATATTCAACCCCAGCAAGATCTTTACAGTTGGTTGCTATTCCAGGGTCCTCGCTTTCAGCGCCTACACCAGGTTTACACCCTCAACGCTAACCAGTGTGTCTTCAGCACAGAAATGCGCTCATCCTCGTCCACAGGTAAGGACAGCTTTGCTGAGAGGATTTCAACACCTTTACTACTTGGAGATCCGTTTTTTCGAGACTCGCTGCTCCAGGTTGTACAGCTTGTCATTCCACAAGACATTAGCCTCCCTATCCGCATCGATAGTATCGAACTCTATCGCCCAAATGGAGATGTCTCAAACAAATGTATTGGAGTTGCCATCCTTGAGGGTCGTTCTGATCGACAATATCGCAGTACCGTCTTTGCCCTTGACGAGGATGGGCGGGTCATAGAAAGGCTTGAGGGTTACCAGTTACGGATTCTGGAGCATCGAGAGGACCATCCCACGGCTGAAGATCTGGCTAACCCCAGTCAACGAGATGAACAGATCCTACGTAGTAAACTGGCTCGCTGGGCTGATGATTTCAAGATTACTGTGCCATTCGTTTCACTGGCTCATCTTCCAGGCTTACATGGGCTATCTGCAGCAGAACGCCACCAACGAGAAGTGCCTATATTCTCAAGGGCGATCGCTAAGCTGCTCAATCCTGCCAACTAATGGCATCACCTGTAATTAGGTAGGTTAACACTTAGGCAATCAGCTCTTCACCCCCCATCTGTGGTCTTTATGCAGCTGCATAAACCTATTGAATACAGGTATTTCAAGCATTCAACAGCAAGGAGAAGTGTTAAATGGTCAACACATCGCTACCAACTTCAGTCGAAGCTGAAGACAAGACAATCAACTACACAGCTACTCAATTCGATTCAATGCCCTTGCAGGTTGCAGGTTTCCAACAAGTTCAAATCAAATGGCTTAATTCAGGCAAACCAGTGCTTGAGGGCTTAGAAGAAAAAGCTGTGAATGTGTCCCTTTCTCATGATGACCGTTTTTGCTTGTGTGTTGCTGGTTATGGATCACAAGGTTGTGATATTGCCCCCATAACACACAGAACGCAGCAAGAATGGACTGCTTTGCTAAGCTATGCTCGGGAGCCGTTGATGCAACAGTTGCTAGCTGTTAACGACTCGCTGGATCAGGCAGGTACGCGCATCTGGGCGGCGGTAGAAGCCCTGCGTAAAGCCACGAATGCTTTGAATATCGATTTGGCGATCGCCCAAACACAAGGAGATTGTGTTTTGTTTCAGGAGACAGTTTCTACTAGTCAGCTTAAAGTCCTCACCTTTCCAATTGCACTGACGCGAGGTCCTGAAAGAATAATCGCGCTGGTTGTACAAAACACCTAGTCTACTCAAGTAATATGGAGTTACGAATGTACACCACTCAAGTATCTGAATATGACGTCATAGTCCTGGGCACGGGATTTGCTGGTAACTGCCAAGTCCGACATCTCTTGCTCAAAATTCCAAATATTCGAGTAGCCCTCATTGATCCTCGTCTCGAAGAGGACTTAGAAGAGGACTTCAAACCTGGCGAGTCAATGATTGAAATTGGCACACTCTTGCTTAGTAAAGAACTGGGGCTTTATGATTACATAGTTGAAAATCATCTGCCTAAAGTTGGCTCGAACTTCCACTGGCCGAAAGACCCAACTCAAACACAGACCACAGATGACTACTATCACATTTGGTGCAATCGACAACCTGAACTCGATTCCACTCAAATAAACAGCGCCAGATTTGAGCAAGACTTGCTTCATATGAACAAAGAGATGGGCGCTAGCTTCTATAAAGGTCATGTGGTTAACGTAGATTTGACTTCAGGTGATGCCCTAAAAACAGTTAAGATCCAGCTGGGCGACAACAACATCGAACTGAAAGCCAAACATATTATTGATAGTGCAGGTCGCAAGTTTATTATCGGACGCAAGACAGACAACCTCCTGTTTGAACCAGAAAATCTTGATGGAGCGAATACAGGGTCAGCTTGGGTACGTGTCAAAGGTGTAGACCGTAACATTTTCCACAATGGTTATGACCCATTTAGTGCAACTTGCAGCCATTACTATGCCGGCAATTATTGGTTTGGTTATGGTCACTGGCTGTGGATAGTTCCCACAGACAAGTACACTGAGGAAATCTCCATTGGTATCATTCACCACCATGATGTGATTCCTGCTTGTGACATCAACACCCAGGAAAAATTTTACGCCTTCCTGAAAGCAAATCACACCAACTTGTATAAGCTGCTGAACACTGGTGAGAAACTTGATTTTTACTACTTGCCAAGAATAACTCACACCAGCAAAGTCATATTTTCCCCAGACAACTGGTATGTGCTTGGTGATGCAGCTTGCTCTTTCGATATCTTCTATTCTTCGGCGACAACGATGATTTCATTTGGCATTGAGAGCATCACAGAAATCATCCGCGCCAAACTGGCTGTTGAACCAGATGCTGAGGAGAAGCGCTCTGCTTATAACGACTTCAGTATCGCCTACGCACGTCAAGTCAACCATCTCATGAAACATCGTGCGCAGCAGCTTGGTCACGCCAGCGTCATGAGTTGGCGCATCTACTTGGAGCATATGTGGATTTTTGGGTTGAGTTTGCCAATGTATGTAGGCAAATGGTTTTTAGACCCGAAGTATATTCGTGCGTATCTGAAGAAAGCTCCTAGTACACAAAGAGTGATTTCTGAAGTATACGAGCAGTGTAACAAGTTAGTAGATCGAGGTGCCAACATCGGGTTGATAGATATGTACCGAGCCGATCAATTGTTTCGAGACTACACTCCGGTTAAGGCTCAGGGCGACTACTTGGAGAACACAAAATTTGAACCCAAGCATTGCAACGTTTTTGCCAGCTTAAAACAGACTTACTTTTATACTGCTATCTGGTACATCCTCTTCCAGTGGAAAGGCTTTGGTCTTTTGGGAGTGCTGGCTCCGCGCCATCTCTACAACTTCTTCAGTTTGTTGAAGGGAGCATCAGATGCAGCTTTTAGCGAGAAGGCTTACTTGCAAGAGACTAAGCATATGCCTACTAACACTGAAGTGGCTAAAATGCGGCAGGAATTCAAAAACTACCGATATCGAGCAGAATTACAGCCAAGGTGTGAGGTTGGAAACTAACAAGCCTAAAAATTTCAGCGTTTCATACTGACCTGATTTGCAAATTGATTGTTAATAAATGAAAACTGGAGCCGTAAATGCATACTACTCAACAGCTAGAATACGACGTTGTCATTATGGGTGCAGGTTTTGTAGGAGTTTGTCAAGCTCGGCACCTCTTGCTTAAAATCCCAAATCTCCGAATTGCACTGATTGACCCTCGCCCAGAAGAGCGCACAGACAAAGACCTCAAACTTGGTGAATCAATGGTCGAAATTGCGACGCTCTTTGTGTCTAAGGAATTGGGTCTCCATGAGTACTTAGTCGAAAACCATCCTCCAAAATCCGGGCTGAACTTTCACTGGGCTAAAGACCCGGCGAAAACAGAGACAACCGACGATCATTACCACGTTTGGTCCAATCGACGCTCACCCATTCAAACTTATCAAATGAACCGCGCTAAATTTGAGCGGGACTTACTGAGGATGAACAAACAAATGGGTGCTGTTTTCTACAATGGTCGCGTGGTTGATGTAGATTTGACCCCAGGGGATGCCCTGAAAACAGTCAAGGTCAAGCTAAGCAACGAGGACATCGAACTGAAAGCCAAACATGTCATCGATGGCTCGGGTCGTAAGTTTATTATCGGACACAAGACAGACAACCTCTTATTTGGACCAGAAAATCTTTTTGGAGTCAACACCGGCTCAGCTTGGGTACGCGTCAAATATGTGGACCGGACCATTTTCCACGACGGTTATGACCCCTTCGGTGCCACCTGCAGCCATTACTATGCCACCAACCACTGGTTTGGTTGTGGTCACTGGCTGTGGATGATTCCTACAGACAAGGACACTCAGGAAATATCAATTGGCATTGTCCAGCACCATGATGTGATTCCTGCTTCTGACATCAACACTCAGGAAAAGTTTTACGCTTTCCTGAAGGCAAATCATACCAACTTGTATAACTTGCTAACGAGTGGTGAGAATGTTGACTTTCACTACTTACCAAGACTTGCCCACACTAGCAAGGTTATGTTCTCCCCAGATAACTGGTATGTGCTTGGCGATGCGGCTTGCATTTTCGACGCTTTCTATTCTTTGGGGACAACGATGATTTCGTTTGAGATTGAAAGTGTAACGGAAATCATCCGCGCTAAGCTGGCTGGTGAACCTGACGCTGAGGAAAAGCGTGCTCTCTATAACAGCTTCAATCTTGCTTACACGCGCACGGTTAACCATGCCATGAAAAATCACTCCAAGCATCTTGGTCATGCCAGCATCATGAGTTGGCGCATTTACTTTGAGTATATGTGGTTCTTCGGGTTGATTCTACCCATGTACGTGGGCAAATGGTTTTTAGACCCGAAGTATATTCGTGCGTACTTGAAGAATGCTGGTGTTGGCAAAAGAGTGATTTCTGACGTATACGAGCAGTTTAGCAAGCTAGTTGATCGAGGTGCCAACATTGGATTGATGGATGCCTACCGAGCCGATCAATTGCTTGGACATTACTCCACAATTCAGCACTATGGCAATTATCTAGAAAACGCAAAGCTTGAACCCAAGCGCCATAACATTTTTACGAGTCTGACATATGCCTACTTTTACCTTGCCATCTGGTACATAATGTTCCAGTGGAAAGGCTTTGGGCTAAAGGGCGTCTTGGCTGTGCGAAATCTCTACAATCTCTTCAGCTTGTTGTCCTCATCAGCGAAGTTTGGTTTAAGCGCACTCAGTTACTGGCTTAAAACCAGAGGTGTACCGACTAACACCCAGGTGGCAAAAATGCACCAAGAGTTCAAGAGCTATCAGTATCGACCTGAACTACAGCCTTGGATAGAGGATATAACCCCTCTAGGCTTACAAACTCAGGGTTCTACTAAGCAACAGTCTAACACCACAAATGTGCCAAGACTTCCAGAACTTTCGGTCTCTGGTTAACTGACATAAACTCCAATACGGTTTAGTTAAGAAGAATTGTAGGTTGGGTTGAGCGTAAGCGAAACCCAACAAATGCCTAATAATGTTGTGTTTCGTGCCTCAACTCAACCAAATTGGTTTCGAGTTTTTAGCTTTAACTGAATCGTATTGACACAAGCAATTATTTGGCGTTGCTGAATTTGGTTATGAATTATGTTTATACACATTTTTGTAGTTAAATGCAAAATCCTTGTTTGTAGAGACGTGCCATGGCACGTCTCTACACAGCCATGAATTATAAATTCATACCTTGATTCAGCAACGCCAACTATTTATTTAGCCGATGCTTGCATAATCCCCAGAGTTTTGATTTAGCAACTATCCATAATGGAAGTTCTTGGTAGGGCAACAATATGTCCAAATTATCTCAAACTCTATACAGTCACGAAATTCAGAAAGGTATTTATCTCCTTGGATTGAATATCTCAGAGTCTGAACTAAAAGAATTGTTGTCTGGCAATACCATTTCACTGGAAAATAGAGGTTTAAGTGAAATAGGTTTATTATTTATTCTTGCAGAAGCTCTTTCGGCATTAAATTCATTTAAGAATGTGACTTTTCGAGATTTATCAGAGGTGGTGACAGAAGCATCATCCAGTTGTGGAATTCCAATTTTCTGTTGGGATTCTGAACTCGGTAAGTGCTGTCTTTATTTAACTTTAGTTAATGGTAAGCCAGCGCTAAAAACTTGCTACCAATTCTAAGTTGTAGTGGAAAGCAAATGAGGAGGAGGAGATAGTAGAGATGGTGTTTCTATCTGCAACACGTGCGCGAGTGAGAAGACCTCTTTATCAGCTGCCGTTTATCTTACATACCATACTGAGTACGTTTCAACTAAGTTTCGCTGGCGACCGAACGAGTTTTGGACGTTGAGTGCCTGGCAAGACAAAGCATCCATGCTAACCTACCGTAATACAGGGGCACACCGTCGAGCCATGCCAAAGCTGACTTTGTGGTGCGACGAAGCATCCTTTGTGCATTGGCATCAAGAAAGTGCTGAACTTCCAAATTGGCAGGCAGTAGAACAACGCATGATGGAACAGGGAAGGCTGGTAAAGCTTGAGCATCCTTCACAAGGGCGTTACATGATATGAGGATGAAATTTCCTCATCATGCATCCACAAAACCCTAATAATCAAACAGCCCTGCCCGCCACCGGGGAGGGGTTAGGGGTGGAGTTCCAAGGCATCGCTGTTTTCTAATAACGTACTAGTCGTATTTACAACAAGCTGCGCCGCTCCTGTTAAAAACTTGCGGTCGAGAGTTGCTGGTACATCGCTGGGTTGGTGGTAGTGAGGAGTACGTAGATTTGCGGTATCCGTTACCAGCACTGCACCGACTCCTTGATACCAAAATGGAGCGTGATCACTGCGTAGAGTATCAGGTGTTAATAAACCTTTGAGGGGGATTGGCAGTGTTAACACAGGTGGGATTGATTCAATTGTACCCTTGCTACTCTCCTTATTAAAAGAGATTGGAGGAAGCATCTGTGAATTTTGAAAAGCATGAAGCAGTGGCAAATGTTCCGTATCACCCACCACCGCCAAAAAATCACCTTTATCACTAGGTGGAGTCACTGGTAAACCTGTGGGGTATTTCTGACAACCAGGAGTGTGACAAGCATAACCCACCATATCCATAACAATTACACCTTGCAGGTTTTCTAGATGTTTCTTGTTTGTCACAAAAGCTTTACTACCTAAAAGCCCTGCTTCCTCCTTGTCAAAAAACGCGAGTTGCAATGTTCTAGGAGTGGGACGCGAACCCAAAAGTCGGGCAATTTCCAGCACCACAGCAACACCACTGGCATTGTCATCAGCCCCAGGAGAGATATAAACACTGTCGTAATGAGCACCGACTAGAATTGCTCCGGCATTTTTATCTGTCCCCGGTTTTTCGGCAAAGATGTTGACACCATCTTCAAACTTCTCTAACTGAGGTTTCCAGCCGAATTTTTTCAGTTCGGTTGTGATGTAAGCGCGAGTCCGCGATCGCTCTGCTGGAGTATGGCGTGTAAAATTTAACCTTTGAACATGGGCGAAAAGCTGCTCACCAGAAACTTGTAAGGAAGCAGGGATAGGAGGACGCAAAGACGCGCTTAAATTTTTTGTCTCCGTATCTTTGCGTCTGGTTGTCTTGACATCTTTCCCTTTTGATGTGTTTGCGTCTTGATTTGCAGTGAGGGAATTGTCAACTCTAATACTGTAAATGACTGACTCCCCATGCTCCTTAACAAACACGCTCGTGACAACTACAGCAACTGTTGTCAGCAGTAACAAAAGTACCAGCCAAAACCGTTTTTTCACATCTCTCATCAAAATCCCCTCATCTGGTTATCCCCTTGTCACCTTCCTGTATTCCTGACATACAATAGCGCAAACGCCAAGTTTGACACCGTGTCTTTTGACAGAACAAGTCACTTCATATAAAGTTCCCATGAAACTTTTAAATTAAGAGCAATGCTCCAAAGACTTTTCTTAGCATCTACTGCATTCATTTGCTTGACGGTACTGGGGAACATAACAATAGCCAGTGATACTCCAGATAGTAATGGCACTCATCATCACAAGACAATGGAAATTACTCCTGGTCAACCTGTACCCTCAGTGAACTTAGTTGTGCATCCAGATGCTAAGAAAGGATGCAATTTGGAGGTAAAAGTTACTAACTTTAGCTTCGCACTCCTAAGTGTCAATACAGCCGCTAAACCTGGAGAAGGTCACGCTCATCTTTATGTTAATGGACAAAAAATTGCCAGATTGTATGGCAATTGGTACTATCTAGAAGATTTGCCACCTGGTAAAAACCGGATTACTGTTAGTTTAAATAGTAACACTCATGAAAGTTTAGTTTCTAACGGAAAAATCATTCAAAATACAACAATTATAGAAGTTCCTACAAAAAGTACTCAGAAATATTAGAGATAATTAAGTCAAAAAAGCATCAATATAAGAAAAAGCATAGTATTTTTAATGAGTTATATTCATTATTAATTTTTTCTTCTTAATTGTTGTCATTTATTTAATTTTTAATCGCTGATGCTATATTTATTGCTTATCATGGCTCTGGGGTTCTTAGGAAGTTTTGGACATTGCTTTGGGATGTGTGGACCTTTGGCGGTGGCGTTTTCCCTGTCTCATAAGCAGGATTCCCATTGGCGACAGCAATTGCAGTTTCACGCACTTTTGAACTTGGGGCGAATGTTAAGCTATGTTGTCGTGGGTGCTGGTATTGGAGCATTGGGTTCAGTGTTGCTCGCCAGTGGACAAATGGCGGGAATTGGTAGCCAATTACGCCAATGGATGGCAATTCTGACTGGCGTTCTGCTGATTTGGTTTGGCATTGGACAAATAAAACCTGACTTTCTGCCTCAAATTCCATTACTACACCCTCTGGTGCAAAATCGTCTACACAGCTCCCTCAGTCAGGGAATGATAAAGCTTTCTTTACAAAACAGGTGGTGGACACCAGCGCTTTTGGGTATGACTTGGGGTTTAATGCCCTGTGGTTTTTTGTATGCTGCCCAAATTAAAGCTGCGGAAACTGGCAATTGGTGGATGGGTGGCGCAACAATGCTGGCTTTTGGCTTGGGAACTCTGCCTACAATGATAGGTGTAGGTGTGTCTACATCGTTGGTCAGTAAAGACAGGCGCAGTCAATTGTTTCGCTTGGGTGGTTGGGTCACTCTCACCATCGGTGTGCTAACGCTGCTGCGGACTGGTGACACAATGGTAGATTACACTGGGCACGCTGCGTTAATCTGTTTAATCCTGGCGCTTGTTGCTCGCCCCATCAGCAGCTTGTATGCCGCACTTTTGCGTTACCGTCGTGCGTTGGGAGTAGGCGCTTTTGTGCTGTCTTGTGCTCACACCACCCATATGATGGAACATTCCCTGCAATGGAATTTTGCAGCTTTCTTTTTCTTACCGCCAGAGTTTCAGTTGGGTATGGCTTTGGGTGCTGTAGCACTGGTATTAATGACTCCCGCAGCCCTCACCAGTTTTGACTCCTTGCAGAAGTCATTGGGCAAGCGCTGGCGATTCATTCATCTATTCAGCGTACCCGCTTTGCTGTTAAGCTGCATTCATGCTGTGATTATTGGCTCCCACTACTTAGGTTCTTTTCAATCTGGCTGGGGGAATAAATTAGCAGCAGTGCTTCTGGGATTTGTGACGCTGGGTGTGTTGCTGGTGCGTTGGCGCTTTTTTTGGTCAATGTTATCTTTACAGAAATTTTATGTTCCCCCAAAAAAGACGTAACCCCACCCCTAACCCCTCCTCCGCAGTCGCACGGGCGGGGGGAACCCCCGCACGGCGCTGCTCTCCGCAAGCGAGGAGGGGAAAAAGTACTCCCCCCTCTTTCCACCCCTCCTCCGCAGTCGCACGGGCGGGGGGAACCCCCGCACGGCGCTGCTCTCCGCAAGCGAGAAGGGGAAAAAGTACTCCCCCCTCTCTGCTTGCGGAGAGGGGGGTTAGGGGGGTGAGGTTGTTTCAATCGATAATATTACTAGGAATTTTAGTAATATTCACAACAAACACTCCGATCGCCTCTGCCCATAAAGTAACGACCGCAGCAGATGTTGGCGCGACCTTACATCTAGAACCAAATGATAATCCCCGCGCTGGGGAAGCGACAAAAACTTGGTTTGCCCTGACTCGTAAAGGTGGAAAAGCTATCCCTTTGGCAGAGTGTAATTGTCAATTAGTTGTTTACGCTGAACCTCACTCACCTAAGGAACCACCACTCCTCGAACCACCCTTACAACCTGTTGCTGCTGAACGGTATCAAGGCATACCTGGTACTGAAATTACCTTTCCCAGACCAGGAGCTTATCAGCTACAGCTGAGTGGCAAACCAAAAGACGGAAAGAGTTTTCAGCCATTTGAGTTAAAGTTTGCGGTGACTGTAGCAGCTGGTTCAGTGTCAACAGAAAGAGGAGTAAATGTACAAAATGTCAATCAAAATCTAGAAAACGTAACAGAGGGGCAAACACAGGGAATACCACTTTGGGCGATCGCCCTGTCAGGTCTTTTAGCAGTGGGTGTGTTCTTCGGGGTATTGCGAATGGTCAAGAGGAGATAGGTTTTAGGCACGACAATGTAGAGACGTGACGCCCAACGGGAGAGCCAGTTCCCGGGGCGCGGGAAACCCGCCTAAGCCCTTCGGGCACGCTTCGCGAACAGGACTGGACTCACCAGTCGCTGTGAGTTCGGGAGACCCCTTCGGGTATGCGCAAAGCGCACGCAATCATGCGAACGCCAGAGCCGGCACGAGGAAGACCCTCCTGCATAGCGCTGGTCTCACCTCCTGCAGCGCTGGCTCGCCATGGCACGTCTCTACACTACGGAATTATCACTCCTCACTTATGGCGACTTTGATGCCACTGCCAAGCGTGAGTGATAATCTCCTTGAGAGAAGAGTATTGTGGATGCCACCCGAGGATTTTTTTGGCTTTGTCCCCACTACCAATCAGTGCTGGTGGATCGCCAGGACGGCGATCGCACTCTACGACTTTGATATCTTTTCCTGTCACTTGCTTTGCAGTTTCAATCACTTCTTTGACTGAGAAACCGTTACCATTTCCTAAATTAAAAACTTCGCTGTCACCACCTTTGAGCAAATATTCCAATCCCAAAACGTGAGCGTCTGCTAAGTCGCTAACATGAATATAATCCCGAATGCACGTCCCATCAGCCGTGGGGTAATCAGTGCCGAACACGGAAATAGATTCGCGCTTACCTAACGCTGTCTGCAACACAAGGGGAATCAAATGGGTTTCTGGGTTATGGTCTTCGCCAAGCCTACCATTGGGATCGGCACCAGCGGCGTTGAAATAGCGGAACCGTACTGACTTGAAACCGTAGGCAACATCAAAGTCAGATAGAATCCGTTCTACCATCAGCTTGGTCGCGCCATAGGGATTAATCGGATTTTGGGGATGGTCTTCCGGAATTGGCACAACTTCAGGCACGCCATATGTTGCACAAGTAGAAGAAAATACAAAATTCTTAACAGACGCTGCTAGCATAGCTTCTAACAGGGTCAGGGTGCCGAGAACGTTGTTGCGGTAGTACTTCGCCGGGTCGCTAACCGATTCCCCCACGTACGCATATGCCGAAAAGTGGATGACAGCGGCTACATCATGCGTTTTGAATAGGTCATCCAATAGCGCGCGATCGCCTGTGTCTCCTATCACAAGTTCTACTTGTAAAACTTTTTCTACCAAATCGCGGTGCCCATACACCAAATTATCGAGTATTATCACGTCAAAACCAGCCTGCTTTAGAGCAAGCACTGTGTGCGAACCGATGTATCCAGCTCCCCCTGTCACTAAAATGGTGGGTTTTCCAGGCGACATATTTTTTCCTTTTGACTTGACAACTACTAAATTAATTTAATTTACGGGAGGCAGATTACTGATCTGGAAAATCACAGATACTGGATGCAGTTGTAAGAAATTGCTTTAAAATCACTACGATGGTTGTCGTGGTGTGAGGGTGTGAGGTATTTGAAGTCAGGTAACAGTACGATTACAATTTGACGATACAATAACCCCACTGCCCCAAAACCTGTAGGCTGACCGCAAAATGAAGCTTTGAGAGTCAATCTATGACATTTGTACTGTTAAGCCGGGTATTACTGTGGCTGCTTGTTGGCACAATTTTATACTCTTTGTTCCAGAGATTCTTTCCCTCAGGGAATTACGTCGCACGATTATTCTTAGTCATTCTGTTCGTCGTCGTCTTGCTGTCCTTTATCAATCCCAGGGAACCAGCTGTCGCCTCCTTGTGGAATGTGATATCTTTTCCGCTCAAACCTCTGGGAGCATCAATTTTACTGATGATTTTTGCAGCACAGAGGATAAAAGGTGGCGGAGGAATGGACGCACCAGGAGGATATTTAATTGGTTGGGCGCTGACAATTCTGTTGTTGGCAAGTACACCAGCTTTTGCCTATTTCCTGGAACGTTCACCTGTAGCAATCGTGGGCGAGCCATCCATAGCAAGCCTTGACATTGTCCAAGGGCGGCTTGCATCGTCCATAGCACCAACCGTGCCAACATCTGGGACGCTTGTGGCATTCAGGCAAGACAATACTGTAGCGGACGTCAGCATGACACCATACCTGGCGCAAACGACGACTTTAACTGACATTCGCAGACGAGGGTTGCGACTGGAAGACTTTGTACCTAATGCGGAAGCACTGCAACAAACAACGCGAGTGTGGGAAAGTTATCTCACCTATATTTCCGGTTTCTTGCGTGGGTAGATAGGCGTTGAGCTAGAAAATGAGTCAACCCGTTCGCTTAATTCAAAATTCAAAATTATAAATTCAAAATTAACAATCCCCACGAAGCGCGTTGGGGGCTTGAAACAAAGACGCCGTATCAAGCGCGCTACGCGTAGGCGTGAAAACATTTTTTACATTCTCCACGAAGCGCTTTGGGGGCTTGTATCCTTTGCTTTTTTTTTGAACGCGTGAATTTTGAATTTTGAATTTGAGCGATCTGCCTGGGTCAGCACGGTATACTGTCGTAGCTGACCTTATTTTTGAGTCATGAGTTGCTTTTTGCGCCTGTAGTATGAAGACACCTCGGCTTTGGCTTAGTCTAATATTGAAAAGTTACTTCAAAGGGGCGTAGGGGAATACGGGTGTGGGGGTGTAGGGGAAAGGAAAGGGTGTAGGGGTGTAGGTGAGTAGGGGTATATCAGAAGAATGTGTTTTTTAAAGTATGCTACAAAAGAATTCTTCCCCCTTACCCTCTTATACCCTCACACCCCCCTAATTTTTATAAGAATGTGGGATTTCAACAAGGACGCCTTGTTGAAACGCGCCTACTCTCAATGGATACAAATCTTTTTTTCTTGGTAGGCAACCTCCCCACCCCGCCCATGATTTTCCTTTCCCCCCCACACCCTTACCCCCTTACACCCCTACCCCCCTAGTTTTTGTAATTGCTTGAATGGCAAAATCACGACGGCTGGCTAAACTGTTTGCATACCTACGCCCCCATTGGCGGGAGGCGACACTAGGTATTATCGCCTTGTTGATTGTTAATGGGTTGGGTGTTTACATCCCTCTGTTGATTCGCGCTTGCGTTGACCAACTTTCAATAGAATTCAACTTAAATCAAGTCAGAAATCTTGTATTACAAATTGTATTATTTAGTTCAGCAATGTGGCTGATCCGGATGGCTTCCCGGATTTGGCTGTTTGGCGTAGGGCGTCAGGTGGAATTTGACCTAAAACAAAGGATTTTTGGACACTTGCTGACACTGGAACCGTCCTATTTTGCCAGCAATACCGTAGGCGATTTGATTAGTCGGGCGACGAGTGATGTGGACAATATCCGGCGTCTGTTAGGTTTTGCAGTCCTAAGTATAGCAAATACGATATTTGCCTACGTTCTTACCCTGCCAGTCATGCTGTCGCTCAGTGTGGATCTCACATTAGCCTCACTGGCAGTGTATCCTGTGATGTTTTTCTTGGTGCATTTGTTTAGCAATCGCTTACGCAGGGAACAGTTAGACGTGCAGGAGAGACTCTCCGACATCAGCGAACTGATTCAAGAGGATGTCAGCGGTATTGCCTTAATAAAAATTTACTCACAAGAAGAAAACGAGCGTCGTGCCTTTGCCGGTAACACTCGCCAACTCTTGCAGGCTAATCTGAAACTGGCAAAAAGTCAAAACACACTGTTTCCTCTGATTCGTGGGCTAGCCACCGTGAGTTCTTTTATCATCATCTGGATGGGAGCTATACGGATAGTGAATGGAAGCCTTGCTATTGGTGACTTTATCGCACTCCTGCTTTACGTAGAGCGTCTGGTTTTCCCCACAGCTCTGTTAGGATTTACGATTACAGCCTACCAACGGGGTGAAGTGAGCATTGATCGGCTTGAGGCAATTCTTAGTGTCAGACCTAAAATTAAAGATGCATCAGATGTCATTCATCTGCCGCCAGAGCAGGTGAAAGGAGAACTCACAGCAAAAAACCTCAGTTACACCTACCCTGGTTCCACCACTGCCGCGCTAGAAAACGTAAACTTTACCATAGCTCCTGGGGAAACGGTGGCAATTGTGGGCGCTATTGGTTCGGGGAAATCAACTTTGGCAAATGCTGTGCCAAGACTGTTGGATATTGAACCAGGACAGTTATTTTTAGATGGGGTGGACATTACCAAAATCGCCTTAGCTGATTTAAGGAGTGCGATCGCCTATGTCCCTCAAGATAGCTTCCTGTTCAGTACAACAATTAAAAATAACATCCGCTACGGCGACCCCGTTAGCGAACAACAAGAGGTAGAAGACGCGGCGAAACAAGCGCAAATTCACCAAGAAATTAGCTATTTTCCGCAACAATATGAAACCATTGTTGGTGAACGCGGCATTACTCTTTCTGGTGGTCAAAGGCAACGTACTGCTTTGGCTAGGGCAATGCTTGTCAATGCCCCAGTGTTAATTTTGGATGATGCCCTTTCCAGCGTAGATAATCAAACAGCGACAGCCATTTTAAGAAATCTCTCTGGTGGTACGCAACGAAAAACAGTCGTTTTCATCACTCATCAACTCTCTGCTGCTGCTGCTGCTGACCGAATTTTAGTGATGGACAAGGGTCAAATAGTTCAGACAGGTACGCAGATAGAACTTTTGCAGCAACCAGGGCTTTATAGAACTTTATGGAGTCAGCATCAGGTAGAGGAATTATTGCATTAGTTCTAAAAATTAGTTCTAAAAATTAGTTCTAAAAATTAGTTCTAAAAATCTGGTGTAAATAAACAAAGCCCGCGTAGGCGGACTTTCTCAAAAGAAGATTATTGAACTCGATTGTGGATAATAACTGATAACTGATAATTTAACACTATTAATCACGTGGTTAGAAAGCTCCGACTCGACCAATGATCATGAAGAATGTCTTCACGATTAATAACACGTCGTACATTGGATACCATTTCTTCTGATACTGCAAGTCTAAGTCAACGACTTGCTCAAAATCTTTGATATGAGAACGACCGTTCACTTGCCACTCGCCAGTCAAACCTGGTTTAACATTTAAACGTTGCCAGTGACGTTGATTGTAGTGAGCGACTTCATCTGCTGTCGGTGGACGTGTCCCCACTAAGCTCATTTCGCCTACCAGAACGTTCCAAAACTGTGGGAGTTCATCTAGGCTTGTACTTCTTAAGAAGCGCCCGACTTTTGTGACTCGAAAGTCACTCTTATTTTTAAAGATTAATCCGTTGACTTCGTTCTGGACTAAAGATTTTAACTTCTCCGCGTCAGAAACCATAGAGCGGAATTTGCGGATACGAAATGGAACTCCGTTCAATCCGTAACGTTCTTGTGTGAAGAAAATTGGACCAGGACTGTCGATTTTAATTGCGATCGCTATTGGCACAAACAAAATAGCTAAAATCAATAGTCCTACCAGGCTCCCCAGAATGTCCAAAAATCGTTTAAATTTTGAATTTACTGAGGCGTGAGGAGTCAGTAGCAATTCCCAAGTGTCGGTAGTTGCACTTTCAATAACAGTCGTGCAGGATATCTCGTACATCGTTAAGCCAATTATTTAATGAACAACGTATTATTACGTAGCATTAACTTGAATATAGACTTAGCTTCTCAAAAGGAAATCAAGCTCTACGGTACTTTCACCGAATCTTCATCAAGAGTTCCTGGGATCATCATTTTTTATAAATTTAAGTTAAAGCCGAATAAATATATCTTATGAAAGATGAGAAAACAGTATAAATGTGACGATTGAAAATAAGTGTGTTAGGATCTGCTACCAACTCAGTCCATCAGTTGGAAAGTTAAACTCATACCTGGCTTATGCAAACAAACGGCAAAATCCATCCTCCTAAAAAGTTGATGTTATTGATAAATACTTGGATGTTGGATGGTTCGTCTTGCAAAATGCTCTTAACAGGTGTGAGTTATCACAAAAGTCAAGTTGTTACTATAAGCCAACAATGACTTTATCTTTAAGCGGAATCACCCAGACGCGTATTGTTGAAGTAAAGAATGTTGAAGTAAAGAATATGGAGCAACATTTTCTGTTTGTACTCTAAATTCGCTTAAGTTTCTTTTGATGACAGTCAGGCGTTCTTAAATCAGTTATCAGTTATCAGTTATCAGTTATCAGTTATCAGTCCTGAGTCAGTCAGGCGGGCGCTTTGGGGGATGCGCTCACCGCCACCAACGCTCTCTGGTGCTCTTGGTGGGGGACGCGCGACCACTCGTATTTAACTGATAACTGTTTACTGTTCACTGTTCACTGTTCACTGTTAAAAAGGCGTCTACACGAGTGTCTGGAAGAAATCGCACATAGTCTTGAGACGGCAGTCGCTATTTGGCACTGCTGCTTATATTCACCTGTTCAAAAATAACAGTAAATCTACTGTAATGAATCTGAAATGGGGGTGCTAAAAAAATGGTTGTAGCAGAAGTTGGAGTTAAAGTTAGTCGCTTGGAATCGATTGTTGAACAAATTGGGGAAGCAGTACTTGCTACCACTGAGACGATTGAACGTCTGGCTGAAAGAGTCGATACTCTCAGTTCACAAGTTGAAGAACAAGGAAAGCAATTACAGCAGCAAGGATATCAGATCCTTGCTTTGTGTGATGCTGTGCAGACTCTTGCTGAAACCCAGGATGATTCTCTTCAAAAACTCACCCAACTGACACAAAGTTTAGAGCGCTTGATGGCAATGATTGAAGAACCATCTGAGTAGAAAAGCATAAAGTCATAAAGCCTAAGCGATGTTTACCCTGTAGCCTTTATTCTTCATTTCGTTAATTAAACCGTCAGTTTGGTTACAGCTATCTTTCCTGAAAAACAGACATCAACATCGCTCCCTGGAGTGCGATCGCGCTTGCCATATTCACCCTCATAGTAAAAATCATTGCCCTCAATACGGTAGTTGACGGGCAATGGTTTGGTAGAGGGTTGGCAAAACACAACTTCTGGATCGGGTTCTCCTGGTAGCAGATGAGGCAAATTCACATTCCAGAAAGTTCCTGGTTCCAGAGAACGGTTGAGTAAATCAGCTAAAACGTTAGCCGTCCACCGTGCCACAACGTCCCAATCAACATTCAACTGGCGTTTCCGGTAGTGGGAAACTGCAATTCCAGGAATCCCGTGTATCGCTGCTTCCCGCACAGCGGCGACAGTACCGGAAATGTAAGCATCCACTCCCATGTTGCCCCCAGCATTGACCCCAGACAGCACAAATTGGATATTTTTGCAAATATGTGTTGAAGCAATTCTGACGCAATCGGCGGGAGTGCCTCCAATAGCATACTCGTTCTGGGAGCGTTGCTGGACGTGAATTGGTTGAGTGGTGGTGACTTGATGTCCACAGCCAGAAAGATGGTCGCGAGGAGCAGCGATAATTATTTCTTTACCATTGACAGCTTTGCGGAGCGCTTGAATACCGGGAGCGTCTATCCCGTCGTCGTTAGTGAGAATTAAAGTCATAGATTGTCTTGTTAGGGCTGGTAGAGATCTAAGCAACAAGACCGATTTTCAAGCAAATTTGCTTTGGAAGCAATTGATTAACCAACAACGATGTGAATTTTTATTAAGAATATATGAAATTGAATGCCTGAACAGGACATAGCAACCGAAAAGTGAAAAATACAAGGAATAATTTGTGAGTAGTAATTGAGTTTGTACTCATAAACTACGAATTATTACTTAGTTAGTAGCGAAAAAATGAAGATTTTTAATTTTATTATGTATATAAGTAAACCATGAAATTACGTAAAAAAAAAGATTTTAAAAAAAATTCATGGTTCTTTTTTAAACCTTTACAGTTACTGCTCAAAGATTTTTTTACTTTATTAAATACATAATCTGCTAACCAACAACTTATTAGATTGGCAAGTCGATTGTTAAGCAAATATGAAATTAGCGGCTAGAGTCATTCAATGCAAATATCGGAATCTGACAAATCTACCCAACAGAGGTTGCGTCTTCATTACTTAGACGGTTTACGTGGATTGGCTGCTCTGTATGTAGTGATGGTTCATATAAATCGATACATGGGGCAAGAACCTGTATTTTTGCAATTAATAGGTAAAACTCTAAGATATGGAAATTTTGCTGTAGCAGTTTTCATTGTGCTTTCTGGTTACGTTCTCATGCTACCGGTAGCCCGTTCGCAAAGCGGTTATCTTTCAAGAGGTTTGTGGGATTATATCCAACGGCGATCACGTAGAATTTTGCCTCCTTACTATGCGGCTCTTCTTTTTAGTCTGCTTATAGCAATCATCGTATTAGGAGTGATTAAATTTTTCAATTTTCATTGGCATGAATCTCCAGAATATGGCGATTTCCATCCTTTCTTTTCCCCTGTTGATGTGATCACCCACTTGCTACTCATTCACAATCTTAGTCGCGACACACTTGGTTCTATTAATGCACCAATGTGGACTGTTGCCACTGAGTGGCAGATATACTTTTTCTTTCCACTATTACTATTACCTATACGGCGGCGTTTCGGCTTATTTTCGGCTATCATCTCTGCCTTTTCAATTGCCTTAGTACCGTTCTATCTTTTGAATGGATTTTTGGAACCAGCCCATCCTTGGTTTCTCGGCTTATTTGCCTTAGGAATGGCAGCAGCAGATATTGGATTTTCTCAAAAACCGCATTTAACAGCAATGAGAAAATCCTTACCCTGGGGTGTGCTGGCTCCTATATTCTTTGTTGTTGCGCTGATAACCGAGTGGCAAGGACTAGGATTAGACAGGTGGATTGGTGATAGTTTTTGTGGTTTGGCAGCTGCTTCTCTACTGATGTACTGCACTAAATTGATAGTTGAAGGCAAAAAAGCACCTCCAGTTTTACGGCTATTTGAGACTCGTTGGGCTGTTGCACTGGGAGGGTTTTCCTACAGTTTGTATCTCACTCATGGAGTCGTAGTCACTGTGGTGGGTAATTTCCTTCTTAATCTTCAATTGCCACCAATTAAGTTTATAGCTATATTTTACGTACTCGCTATGCCACTGTCGTTACTTATTGGCTATTGGTTTTATTTAGTCTTTGAGCGACCATTCATGTCCAATTTCTTGAAAAAGCGCGAGGTAAAAGATGCAGTGAGTTGAAATTGGCTGGCAGAGGAATTGCGGGTTTTTGAAGGTTTGCTGCTAAAGTTTCAACTTCATTGGCTAAAGCTTCTGCCTTTTAATCGGCTTCTACGTTCTGCTATGACCAATGTGTCACTTAAACAGAGTTTAACTGTCACTTGACTAATATTTAATATCTAGCTGATACGTTTATCTTGCACAGTGAGGTCGGGCTTTACGGGGAAGAGTAGAACTGATAGTTAGCACTGATTGTTCAGATTTTCATAAGCCAATCAAACTTTTTGAAGGTTTTGACAATAGTCCTTAGTGTACTGGTAGAAACGAACCTCGGTATCACTTGCTCGGCTTTAAGTTGCGTCAACAACAGTTCTTAAGGGAGAAGTGTATGCAGTGGTTCGATGTTGAGCGCTTGCTATCAAGCCAGATGCGACGGCGGCGGTTTATGATTGGTGCTGGAGCCATGAGTGGGTTGGCGATCGCCACTCAGTTCCCCAGAAGAGTTAACGCCCAGCCTAAATTCTCTGCTTATCCATTTAGTTTGGGTGTCGCTTCCGGAGATCCACTACCAGATAGTGTGATCCTGTGGACACGACTAGCACCAGAGCCACTCAACTCAGGAGGTGGAATGCCGCAGCAGAACTTCAGAGTGCAGTGGCAAGTTGCCAGGGATGAAAATATGCAACAAGTTGTCCGCAGTGGCACAGCCATGGCTACTCCAGAGTTTGCCCACTCCGTCCATGTCGAGGTGCAAGGACTAGAGCCTGATCGCTGGTATTGGTATCAATTTCGAGTTGGCAGTGAAGTCAGCCAGATTGGTCGGACTCGTACTGCTCCACTTCCTGGCGCTGCTCTTTCTCAGCTAAACTTTGCGTTTGTCACCTGCCAAAAGTGGGAAGATGGTTTCTACTCTGCCTACCGCAACTTAGCAAACGAAGAGCTAGATCTCGTCTTCCACTTAGGTGACTATATTTACGAATATGGTATCGACTCTACAGGTGGTGTACGTAATGTTTCCTTACCAGAGCAGTTTCAGCAAGAGACAAAAACTCTAGAGCAGTATCGCCTCCGCTATGCTCTGTACAAAACTGACCCAGACTTACAATCATGCCATGCCTTGTTCCCGTTTGTGGTCACTTGGGACGACCATGAAGTAGACAACGACTACACTGACGATCTCTCAGAAAAAAACGATCCAGTTGAAGATTTCCTTGAGCGGCGAGCTGCTGCTTATAGAGCTTACTACGAGCATCAGCCCCTACGCCGATTTTCCGTGCCACGAGGACCGGATATGCTCCTTTATCGGCGACTGACTTTTGGAAATTTAGCTGAGTTTAGCGTGCTTGACACGCGACAGTATCGCAGCGACCAACCATGCGGTGATGGTGAGACGCCCCGTTGTGAGGCAGCATTGGACCCAGCAAAGACAATGACTGGCGACAGGCAAGAACGCTGGCTGTTTGAGGGTTTGGACCGTTCCCAAACACGCTGGAACATCATTGCCCAGCAAGTGCTTATGGCGGAGTTGGATCATAAGATAGGGGAGGGCGAAATCTTTTGGAACGACTCTTGGGACGGGTATCCCCTTGCACGCAACCGCATCCTCAGCCATATTGCAGGCCGAAAGATTGCCAATCCGGTTGTCATCACTGGGGACTGGCACTCTACATTTGTTAATGACCTGAAACTGGATTTCAAAGACCCTAACTCACCTACTGTGGCTAGTGAGTTCGTCACCCCCTCGCTCACTACCAACGGCGACCGAATTGTCTACGGTCCCTACTACGGTCCAATGATCCCAGAGAATCCACATATTAAGTTCTTCGATGGCGATCGCCGTGGCTACTTCCGAGTCAACCTCAACCACGAACGCTGGCAAACAGATCTGCGTTTTGTCACAACCGTAAGCCGTTCGGACGCACCGATAAGCACCTTTGCTTCGTTCGTTGTCGAAAATGGTCGCCCGGGCGTTCAACAAGCATAAGAGTGGAACAATGAACAAGAGGGGGAAAGGGGAAAGGGGAAAGGGGAAAGGGAACCCCAGCCACGCAGCCATCAGGGGTTTCAAGTATGGACGCTGATTTTTATCGCACTATGTGGCGAAAAAATCTTCTTTTTTAGACAGGGGCTTTATACGCGCGCGAGTAGCAATGGAACAGGAATGTACGCGCTTGCCTAAAATGCTTAGTGCACTTAGCTTCTAGTCACCGCCTTAAAACAGTCAAATTCCTGTGAGCAAAAATTTTATCACAGGAAAAATAGCCTGAAAGCTTGAATTCCCGATGAAAATGAGACCTTGAAAAAGGTAAAAATTTTATTGTTATCACACGAATCAGTCGGAGCGCGTACATTTTGGTTCCATTGCTACTCACACGCGCTTATGGACGCAGAGGCATTAGACGCGAACTGGTTGAGCGCGTTTGTTTGTGTTTGGGCAAAAAAACAGAACTATCACAGGATATTACTATCGACCTTTCTCGACATTGAGTGGAATGCCCCATTCTATCAAAACTAACGTGGGAGGATTTCATCCCCCTATTAAAAATAGGGGGATGAAATCCGACTCAACAGGTTTTAACCTGTTGTGTCTTATACCCAGATCGTGGTAAGACAAAGAAACACTGCACAGGATGAAAAACTCCAAAAAACAAACGTGTTAGTGAACTGAACCACGACAATTGAAGATATGGGGTTGTGTTGAAAAGTCTTTTTAGAGCCATCAACACGTAAAATCTTCATGGTTGGAAGATTCTAAAGTAGCCGTACAGCCTGACTCATGTTGAGGCGGGTAGGGCTGTTTGAACCAGCCAACGTGTTTTGTAAAAAAAACACCAGACAACGTTGCGGAGTGTGGCTTTTAGCCCGCGGAGCAACAACAGTCTAGAATCCACGTTTTTCAAAGCGTGGAGAGTTCAAACAAAACTTGGTTTCCAGATTTTGCCTGAAGTTGAACTAAGCTTTGGTTTTCAGCAGATCAGGTGCAAGGAAGCTGAGGCAGGATTACCCATTGATCAACGTGTCATTATGGATTTAGGGCAGGCGATGGGCGAAGCCCCGCCGGGTACGGCGATCGCTTAACTCGTGCAATTTGGCAATGTTTGTTTTGTCCATCTAGCTTGTGCCTACTTGTAACGGTTAGGATTATTGATGTATGAGTTATTCTGTTTACCGAATCAATCTTCCAGAAAGCCCAGAAGCAGTCGTTTTTGTAAATGGTTTTGTGGCTCGCGATAAGCCGGGTACGGCTTGCGCCAAGGGCGATGGCGCACAGCGCCCGCTTCGCGATCGCGCTGGCTTTTTCTGGATGTGGAAACAGCTTTTGTGGATCAAGAACGTGACTGCTAAAGCTAAAGGCTGTATGCAAGTCAAAGCAGGTATCTGTGGTCTTAATGAAGTGATTATGGTGAGTTACTGGGTTTGCTGAAAACAGCCTGAAAGAATTCTTCCGGGGTGAACCTCATCGACAGATGATGCAGTTTATTGCCAAAAATCCTCAGAGCCTGTGTCTTTACAACGAGACATACAGCCCCTTACATAGTGGTAAATACATCAATGAACCGCAAGGTATGGCAACCATTTATGCGCGATCGTAAACGGACGAGGCTTGTGCAGTTATGATCGATCTACGCCCTGCAACCCCTGCGGACTTGAACCTGCTACAACACTGGGATCGTCAACCTCATGTCATTGCCGCAGATCCCAACGATGATTGGTATTGGGAGGTAGAACTGAGTCGCAATCCTGACGGTCGAGAGCAACTAATTGCTGAGATCAAGGGTCGTCCCATTGGATTTGTCCAAATTATCGATCCAGCGCGTGACGAAAGCCGTTATTGGGGCGATGTTGCACCGGATCTTCGTGCCATTGATATCTGGATTGGGGAAGAAACAGATTTGGGCAAAGGCTACGGCACAAGAATGATGCAGCTTGCCCTAGCTCGATGTTTTGCCGACCCGCGGGTGACGACTGTCCTCATCGATCCACTTGCCAGCAATACTCGCGCTCACCGCTTCTATGAACGTCTTGGCTTCCAATTTGTTGAACCACGAAGGTTTGGCGACGATGACTGTTTTGTTTATTGCCTGAACCGAGCAGATTGGCATCCTGAAAACACTTTAGCATCGCGGTAGCGGCAGCTAGTGAGCGATGGCGCAGAGCGCCCAGCATAGCTGATCGCCGCATAACAACGCCCCACCGACCGTCGAGAGTTGATCGGTTGTGATGCAGTCAAAATTACCAAAGTATGAATTGCCAAAGGAGGGAAACTGATGAGTTCATTTGTGCTTGGTTTTCAGGACATTGACAAAACAAAAATCATGGTTGTTGGGGGTAAAGGCGCGAACCTGGGGGAACTTTCCAGGATTGAAGGAATACGCGTACCAGATGGCTTTTGTATTTCTACTGAAGCCTTTAAAAGAATCATTGGGGAAACGTCGTCGATTAACAAATTACTTGATCAGTTATCGCATCTATTGGTGGAAGACCGGGATAAAATCGGTGAACTTAGCGGTGAGATTCGCAGGGTCATTGAAGGGATAACCATTCCTCAAGATATTAATGAAGAGATCACCCGCCTCCTCTCCAGGCTTGATGAAAAAAATGCCTATGCAGTACGATCCAGCGCAACTGCAGAGGATTTACCGACGGCCTCTTTTGCAGGCCAGCAGGATACGTATTTGAACATTATCGGAAAGGAGGCAATCTATCAGCATATCAGCAAGTGCTGGGCATCGCTATTTACCGAGAGGGCAGTAATTTACCGCCTTCAAAACGGCTTCGATCACCGTAAAGTCCACCTGTCTGTGGTTGTTCAGAAGATGGTCTTTCCGCAGGTGGCAGGAATTTTGTTTACTGCCGATCCCGTCACTTCTAATAGGAAGGTGTTATCCATTGATGCCAGCTTCGGACTTGGTGAGGCCATGGTCAGAGGCCTTGTGAATACTGATATCTATAAAGTGTGTAACGGCAAGGTTATCGATAAGAAGATATCCACCAAGAAACTGGCTATTTACGCCTTAAAAGATGGCGGTACGAAAGAACAGGAGATTGAGCAACAGAGACAGAACAGGCAAGCGCTGACGGATGAGCAGATTGTACAGCTTGAGCGCATGGGCAGAAAGATCGAAGAACATTTCGACCGTCCCCAGGACATTGAATGGTGTTTGGTTGATGATACATTTTACATTGTCCAGAGTCGGCCGATCACTACTTTATACCCGATCCCTGAAGCGAATGATCAGGAAAATCACGTCTATGTATCTGTCGGTCATCAACAAATGATGACTGACCCCATGAAACCATTGGGATTGTCTTTATTCCAGTTAACAGCTGCTCGAGCCATGTATAAAGCTGGTGGACGGTTGTTTGTTGATATCACACATGATCTGGCTTCACCTGTTAGAAGAGAAATTATAGTAGATGTCTTGGGAAAATCTGATCCGCTCATAAAAGACGCACTTATGACCATCATAGAGCGAGGAGATTTTATAAAATCGTTACCAGATGATAAAAAAGAACTAAGTCCCGGTAAAAGCAATAAAGGTATATCGCCTGCGGATTTTCAAACACAAATCGAATACGATCCGACAATCGTTCCTGATCTGATTAAGAGTAGTCAAAGATCGATAGACGATTTAAAACATAACATCCAAACGAAATCAGGAGCGGATTTATTTGATTTTATTCTGGAAGACACCCAGAAATTAAAGAAGAGTTTATTTGATCCACAAAGTTTGGGTGTGATTATGACGGCTATGAATACTTCATCATGGCTCAATGAAAAAATGAAGGAGTGGTTAGGTGAAAAAAACGTAGCAGACACGCTTTCTCAATCTGTACCCGACAATATTACTTCGTCCATGGGTCTGGCGTTATTGGATGTCGCAGATGTGATTCGTCCTTATCCGGAAGTAATTGATTATTTACAACATGTAAAAGATGATAACTTTTTGGATGACCTGGTTAAGTTTAATGGTGGACAGGAAATCCATGACGCTGTCTATGCTTATCTCAATAAATACGGAATGCGATGTGTCGGGGAAATCGATATTACCAAAACTCGTTGGAGCGAAAAACCAACCACACTTATCCCCATGATTCTCAGTAACATCAAAAACTTAGAGCCTGGTGCAAGCAATCGGAAATTTGAGCAAGGACGACAGTCAGCTTTGAAAAAAGAACAAGAGTTATTAGATCGATTGAAGCAATTACCGGATGGTGAACAAAAAGCCAAAGAAACAAAACGAATGATCAGCCTGCTCCGGAATTTCATCGGTTATCGTGAATATCCAAAATACGGCATGATTAATCGCTACTTCGTTTATAAGAAGGCTTTACTGAAAGAAGCCGAACAACTTGTACAAGCCAACGTTATTCATGAAAAAGAAGATATATACTATCTCACTTTTGAAGAACTTCGCGAAGTCGTACGCACAAATAAACTGGATTACCAGATCATCAGTAAACGAAAAGACGAGTACAAACTATATGAAAAACTAACTCCGCCACGTGTTATCACGTCTGATGGTGAAATCATTGCAGGTGAGTACAAACGAGAAAATCTCCCAGCCGAAGCTATTGTAGGTATACCTGTTTCTTCCGGAGTTATAGAGGGACGAGCACGTGTCATCTTAAACATGGAAGACGCTGATCTCCAAGATGGAGATATATTAGTCACCTCATTTACTGACCCTAGCTGGACACCATTGTTTGTATCCATAAAAGGCCTAGTCACCGAAGTTGGTGGACTGATGACCCATGGAGCAGTTATCGCACGTGAATATGGCTTACCAGCAGTTGTCGGAGTAGAAAGTGCTACCAAACTGATCAATGACGGACAGAGAATTCGGGTTAATGGAACGGAAGGCTATGTAGAAATCCTATATTAAAGCGAAAATTACTTTCATTGGATTTTAAATATTGAGGATTAATCTTTCTGTTAACGTGGTAGCCTAACAACGCGTGTGAGTAGCAATGGAACCAAAATGTACGCGCTCCGACTGATTCGTGTGATAACAATAAAATTTTTACCTTTTTCAAGGTCTCATTTTCATCGGGAATTCAAGCTTTCAGGCTATTTTTCCTGTGATAAAATTTTTTATCACAGGAATAGACACCTTTAAAGGCTCAGGCTACAACTCAAGTACAGTAGGCATCTTGGGCTTAACGTACATTCCTGTTCCAATGCTACTCACGGGCGTTATACCCGTGGGGAAAAGAAGCCATAAAGGCGGGAAAGGGGTAAACGCCATAAAGGCGCTTGGAAGGGGTAAAGGGAGTTTACCCTTTACCCTTTCCCCTTCTTGGTAATCAGTGAATACTCCGCTCTTTACCCTGCGGTACAAAGCGCAGAGTATTCACTGCTATTTTTTGAAAATATTTGGCTTTTAAAACTTCAAAGTACGTGGTTTACCATCGTCTTGAAATTGCTGCTCACCAACTCCAACGAGTTCAACTATCACCTCACGCGGCGATGGTGTCCATTCTCCCTCTCGCGCTCCAATTTCCACAATTGTTTGTTCTCCATCAGATGAGACACGATAATTTATAGTTGCAAAAGCGCCCTTTTGGTACTCAAATGTATGTCCATCATCTTCGTAAAGTGTAAATTCACCAGTACCAGGGAAAACGCGTAATCTTAGCTGCTCAAGTGGATGTTCATCAACATATTGCATGACAGGCTGCATGGGGATAATTGCACCAGCACGGACATAAAGCGGCATTTTTTCCAATGGTGCATGGGCGAGGATATGAACCGGACCAGAGTAACTTTCGCCAGTCCACCAGTCATACCAACTCCCTTCAGGTAAGTACACGGCGCGATGCTCAATTCCAGCACGGTAAACTGGTGCAGCCATGAGGGAGGGACCGAGTAAAACTTGGTCGTAGAGTGTGTAGGTTGTGGGATCGTTCGAGAAATGGTAGAGTAATGGTCTTAGAATAGGCGCTCCCGTGGTCGCTGCTTCCCAGAAGAGGGTGTAAATGTATGGCAGCAACTGGTAACGCAGATTGATGTATTCTCTACAGATTTTCTCCGTGCGCTCCCCAAACACCCACGGCTCATGACGAGCTGTACTCATTGCCGAGTGACCACGCATCAGGGGGTACAGCATTCCTACCTGCATCCACCGCGCGAATAATTCAGCGGTGGCGTTACCTGCAAATCCACCGATATCGCAACCTACAAACGCTACACCAGAAAGTCCCATGTTACACAGCATTGGCAGGGACATTTCTAAATGTTCCCACAACGATTGATTATCGCCCATCCACACCGATGACCACCCCTGCACTCCTGCAAAACCAGAACGAGTTAGCACAAAAGAACGCTCATTAGAGCGCAGTCGTTGCAAACCCTCCGCAGAAGCTCGCGCCATTGACAAACCGTACAAGTTATGCACTTCCGCATGAGTCGCCCTTTCCTTAGATGAGGGGGATGAGGAGGATGAGGAAGAGACTCCTAATTTTGAATTTTGAATTTTGAATTTTGAATTGATTTCTCCCCCATCTCCACCTTGGGGTGCATCCAGAGGAAACCAAATTTTATTACCACCATCCCCAAAGGGGCGATCGTCTATGGCTGGTTCGTTCATATCATTCCAAATTCCTGCGATACCGATATCTGTCAGGCTTTTGTGCAAGTCACCCCACCACTGACGCACATCGGAACGTAGAAAATCAGGGAAAACGGATTTTTCCGGCCATACGTAGCCGTGAAATAATCGTCCATCGGCTTGACGCACAAAATAGTCGTTTTCTATGCCTTGGTCAAAAACGTGATAGTTGGCTTCTGGTTCGTACTTTACACCTGGATCGATGATTGTCACTGCCTTAAAGCCATCTTGCCCCAAGTCACCGATCAGTTTTGCAGGGTCAGGAAAGCGTTTGGGACTCCAGGTAAACACGCGGTAGCCGCGCATATAGTCAATATCGAGGTGGATGACATCGCAGGGAATGCGGCGATCGCGAAATTCCCGCGCCAGTTCGCGCACGACGACTTCCGACTCATAACTCCAGCGACATTGGTGGTAGCCCAGCGCCCATTTCGGCGATAGCGGCATTCTACCAGTTAGCTGGGTGTAAGTGCGGAGAATTTCGGCTGGTTCGGGACCATAGATGATGTAGTAGTCCAACTCGCCGCCGCGAGTTTCCATTTTCCAGACACCCGGTTTCTCTGCGCCAATGTCGAACTGACTCCAGAAAGTTGTGTTGAAGAAAATACCGTATCCTAGTTCAGGACGCAAGGCAATAAAAAATGGAATTGCCTGGTACATTTCATCAGTCAGGGAACCGTAATCTAAGGCATCAACCGTCCAATTCGTTTTGACTTCGCTAAGTTTGTCAAGAAAACCCGTACGTTCCCCAAAGCCGTAGAAATGCTCGTCGGCTTCTATCTGTTTCCATGCAGCAACTGCACCCAAACGCCAACCCATACCCATGTCTGCATCTTGGGCAAAGGGACGACCAGATTTGTCGAAGCAGGTGATACGGCAATTTTGCCGCTGTACACTCACACGTATTTGCTCTGTTTCAATTTCTACTGTTGCGTCAGTTTCCCGCACCTGGAAGGGTATGACTGCCCATTGTGCATCATCTGGTGTTACCGCCCAAGGACGCCGGCTTGTGAATTCGCCATTAGGTGACATCCGTACACGAATTAAATTTGGTGCTAGCACGCTGATGGCAACATGTGAGTCACCACACTCAAGGTTGATAGTGCGTTCATCCCAATGTACGGCTTGTACTGTGCCGATGGTTGTCCAAGGTTGGTCAGTTGTGGGCAGTTTTCCAAAGTATTGCGGCATGCATCCTCCAACGTAGACGGCTGATAACAACAGCAACTGTAGTACAGCCTACCATTGGGTACAAACCTACTGATGGATGAATTCGTGAATACTCTGCTCTTGATTTTCTTTCTAAACTGAATCTAAGTACCTGTAGGTGGGGATTTTGTTAGCAAAATTGTTTTAAGATATCTATTAAATCATTCTTAAAATATTTCTTTATCTTCCTAAAGTGAGAAGTTTAGCCTTTCGAGACTTGTAAATATTTAAATTGTTAACTTTACTAAATCTATTATTTTGAAAGATTAATGCACGAAAGGCTATTAATGTCGCTTAAGGAAAAAGAGGAATTTTTCCATATAGAACTAGTCAAACATGGTGTGGAATACCACAAAGCAGCAGAAGTTGCCAGGATTATAGTCTCTGGAAAACCTGATGAACTTTTAACGGACAAAGAGAGACAACTTGCTACGGAAGTTTGCAGACAATGGGTAAAACAGCGCCAACGCTTGGCTTTAATATACGGTGAATAGAGTATAAAAAAATACTTTATATTGAGTGCGTAGGTAATTCTGACCTTGGTAGCTCTGGACATTTTTATGTTGCTGTAGAAGAGGCGATCGCCCCAGATGAATTAAGTTGATTGACGGTATACCTAAATAAAGCGGGAGGCAGATAGCCCCGAAATATAAGGTTCAATTCATTTAATTTCTTGAACCTTATATGTTATTTATATCGGGGTGGAATGCCCAACGGGAGAGCCAGTTCCCTGCGGAGGGAGACCCTCCTAAGCCCTTCGGGCACGCTTCGCGAACAGGACTGGTCTCACCGACACGGGCTGATTTATCAGCCGTGATTCTTTGGTTCTGGGTCGGGTAATTGTTTAATCCAGTCTTGGACAATCTCTGACATAGAAACTCCCAAGCTCTGAGCATAAGTCAAAATCTTTTCTTTCTCTCTGTCTGTCAACCGTACAATTACTTTATTTGTTCTACTCATTTTCCGGAATCCATGATATTCTTTCTGTATATACAAATAGGATACCAAACAGGGAGGTGATTAGATATGCCACGGAGTACAAAGCCATCATTCGTTTTAGAACTGCCATTAAAAGTGGACAGTAAGCAAGATTCAGAGCTACAAGCAAGATTCAATGCAGCTATGCGACTGTACAACAATGTTTTAAGAGAAGCTAAGACGCGGATGGAACTAGTACGCAAATCCGAGGCATATCAAGCAGCTAAGAAGACATCCCGTGACCAAAAGAAAGCGCGTAGTGACGCTTTCAATAAAGCACGTGAAGCATATCGATTTAGTGATTATGACTTGCAGGCTTATGCTAATCGAGCGGCTAAAGACTCACAGTGGATTGCCCGAAAGATTGATGCTCAAACACAGCAAAAACTAGCAACTCGTGCTTTTAAAGCCGTTGAGCGTGTGCTATTTGGCAAAGCTAAAGATATTCGCTTTAGAGTTGAAAGTCGATTTCGCTCTGTTGAGGGCAAAACTAACAAGCAAGGAATTCGATGGAAGGACGACCGAATTATCTGGGCAGGGTTAGAGCTTCCAGCAATTATTGATTCTGAAAACGTTGTTATCAAGCATGGTCTATCTTGCTCCGTCAAGTACTGTCGAATTCTTCGGCGTGAACTGAATGGTAAACGTCGTTGGTTTGTTCAGCTTGTCCTAGAAGGCACGCCTTACCAAAAACCTCAGAATTACGTTTCTGATGGGTTCATTGGGCTTGACCTTAACGTTTCTAATATTGCATTTGTTGCTGACAGCCACGCAGAATTACTGCCTTTTGCTGAAGATGTTCCTGCCTTCCAGAAAGAGATAACAGCTTTGCAACGACGGATGCAACGCTCCCAACGTAGCTTAAATCCTGACAACTTTGAGCCGAACCTTGAAGCACGCAAAGGACGTAAGGTTATTGTTAAGAAAGGGAAACCCAAGAAAGGAAAGCTCCAGTGGAAAAAATCTGCACGCGTACGCAAAGCTGCACAGAAAAAACGTGAACTAGAGCGCAGAAAAACTGCGTATGCCAAATCCCAAAACCGTCGTGTTGTCAATGAAATTTTGAGACATGGCAAACACATTAAAACTGAAAATGTCAGCGTAAAAGGGTGGCAGAAACGATACGGGAAAGCCATAGGAGCTAAATCCCCAGGATTTGTTCAATCAGAATTGAAGCGCAAAGCCGAAAATGCTGGCGGTTCATTCACAAAGTTTTCTACCCAAAAAACGGCGCTAAGTCAAACTCACTTGGACGGCAGTCGCATCAAAAAACCACTGTCTGAGCGGGTTCATCAGGATATCACGGGCATTCCGGAGCATCATCGAGACTTATTTAGCGCGTTTTTGAGTAGATCAGTAAATCAGGATAAGTTGGTGTTGCGAGATGCTCAAAACGAGTATTTGAGGCTGGAATCAGCCTTGTTGGAGGCATATCAACGTCATTTAACCCGCAATTCCCGTAAGCGAGTCCCAAAGCAGGCAGTCTGATTCTCCCGACTAGCGGGTCTCCAACGAGTCACTAATCCCTAGCCAGATAGCTATAACGAGCGAAAAGCTAGTTGAGGATGTGGCGTGAATCCCCGTACCTTTAGGTCGGGGAGGGTTCAACGATGGTTCTTGTTGAGGATCGGCGATTGCTCAAAGACCCTATGCACAAGGCGCAGCTTCAGGAAGAAGACATCCTAATGGTTGCACGCCAATTGCAAGGGCTGGAGAGCAAAATTAAGAATGGATCAAATTAAATACGCGGTGCTTGAACGCAGCGGCGGGATTTCAATTATTCCAAAACAGGAAAGTTAAGCTTTTTATCTAGTCAAATATCATCTTCCATTTGGCTTATTTTTCTAGTATTCGCAAAAACTTGTCAAATATTTAGAAATATTGATTTTTTTTTAGGTATTCTTACAGTTGTTAATATCTAAAAAAGATTTCTGCTAGATTTTTAGTGTTATATAAATTTGCACCTTAAAGTACTGAGGAAACAGCCAGGTTCCATTGCGAATAGACTGCGGGGATACGTTCACCGTGACGGTTGAGGTGTACCAGCAGTCATTGTCACACCATTGTTATATTGGATACCAAAAATTGAACATGACTAAAATAGCAACCAAGATAGTGTTTTCTGCTTTGGGAGTCACAGGAATTAGTCTTTTGTCTTCTTTCACACCAGCAAGCGCCGTCATTTTGGTCGAACCCCTCGTGACGACACAGAATGAAGACATATTAAGAACGAGAAACCCAAGAGCGCTTGGACCAGAAATAACACCTGGGCTAGTCATAGAATATGGTGTCCCAGATGTAGCCAACAACCTCTTAAACGCTACTGGGCGAGATATAGGAAGTTTGGTTTTTGAATTAGAAACAGTGTCGTATACTAATCCAAATTCCACTCCACCATTCAATAATGAGCCAGTGCAGTGGGGAGATGTTAATGGAGATGGGAAGATTGGTTTTTCTAACGTTCCAGGTCTCAATGATATTTTTACAAACGTTACCGTCACAGATAACGTCCTCACCTATAGTGGTGGTGTCATACCTAACGGAACGGTGTTTTTCAATCCATTCTCTAGTCAGCCTGACTTACGCCCAGGTCGTGGTATCATCCCACCAGCACCACCAGCACCAGCAGATCAAGATGGACCCATTCGGGTGAAAAGCTATTACACTGCTGTTCCCGAACCAACTGCCGCCTTGGGTTTACTGTTGCTTGGTGGCATAAGCTTAGCTTCAAGATTACAGCGGAAACTGAAGCAGGAAATTAATTCGTAATTAAATAGATTTCTTGCAAAAGTATGATGAATGGATGTTTAGAACCACCGATGCAGACTTATGGAACACAGATAAATTATCTGTGTGCATCTGTGGTTTTTTCATAAAATAGACTTAACTATAAGCTTCATTGTCCTTTTTAGTCAGGACTTACGCAAAAATCGCCCTTACGCTTAATTTATCAAACCGCCAAGACGAGGCAGTGCGTTGCGGTGAATCCAGCGCTGCAGGAGGGTTTCCCTCCGCAGGCGACTGGTGAACCGGAGGGGGTTCCCCCCGTTGTAAGCCCTTCGGGCACGCCAAAGGCGAACGCGTAGCGTCTCCGCAGGAGATAGCAACTACCGTGCCAAGAACGCCAAGAATTTGTAGAGTGTGCGTAAATCCTATTAGTTATAAAGCTCCTTCTGTTTCAAGAAAATTTGATATTAATTTAAATTGAAATAAATAATTTAAATTAATTTTACTCTCCATGTAAGAGCCTTAACCATAGCTTGTTTGAATCGAGCCATAATTACAAGCGCTACTGAGCTAATACCGTTTCACTTTAAGGTTGATAGAAATAGGCAGTAGGGAGCAGGGTGCAGCTTTGCTGGGGGAAAGAATTAAAGACCAATCATTTATATCAGGCATTTCGTGAAATGGTATAAAGCAAAAGTTGTTGTCACTTTCCAAGTCTTTTTGCCAAGTAGGGGTAATGTACAGTAAGTATGTGCAAAGTGCTTGGCTAACCTAAAACCCTTATTACAAAAACCAGGATGACTGAAACCACAGTTCGCAAACAGTATGACCAATTAGCTGCCGTTTACGATGTACGTTGGAGAAGTTATATCGCTAACACACTATCTTTCCTTAAAACTTGGGCAGAGATATCGCCACTAGATACTGTACTTGACGTAGCCTGTGGTACTGGAGAGTTTGAACGTTTACTGCTCACTGAGTATTCATCCCAACAGATTGTTGCGATAGACATTTCAGAGAAGATGCTGGCGATTGCCAGACTCAAATGTAGCGCTTATCCTCAAGTATCATTTCAGACGGCAAATGCGTCAGCCTTGCCATTTGACAATAATAGTTTCGATGTGATTGTATCTGCTAATTCGTTTCATTACTTCGATGACCCACTTGCTGCATTAAAAGAGATGAGACGTGTTCTTAAGCCTGATGGTAAAGTTATTATCCTGGATTGGTGTAGAGATTATTTAACTTGTAAAATTTGTGATACTATACTTAAAATTTTTGATCCGGCTCATAAGCAGTGTTACACCCAAGATGAATTTCACCGCTTGCTTGAAGATACTAATTTTGCGGTTTGTCGTGCGACCAGAATCCGTTTTGGTATTGTGTGGGGATTGATGGTAGCAGAAGCCGACCTCAAGGCTTAAGCCAATTTTCTGTTTTATTGCTACTTACTCACTTGTCAAAATTTCTAAAATTTACAGTGACCACTCGGTTAAGCCCTTTTCGGACCAATACAGTATCAGGATGGCAACGTAGAGACGTTGCATGCAACGTCTCTACACGTGTGGAATCTATGGCACATTCGTCGTGGCACGCTAAGACCCTTCGGGACACGCTGCGCGTTGGCGGAGCCTTCGCTTTGCGCTTACGCTATCATCAACAATCCTTAACTGAACCGTATTGCTTTTCGGACACCGTAAAAAACTAAATTTCAATGGTTTCAGCCCTACCTAATTTCCTTAACCGAGCAGTATTCTAAACCATGCTGCCCTTTGCGATTGATGCGTGAGCCTTGGCTCACACATCCTACAAAAAATTCTGTCCGCCTACTGAGCTTGTACTGGCACAACTTCTGGATCATCATCAAGTGACAGGAGAAATTCAATCAAATCAGTTTGGTCTTGAGTGGAAAAACCAGCCTGTTTATCCACCCAGTAATTGTGCCCACTACCGTCTGCATTGGACTTTTGCAAGTCAGAATGAGCGCGGTTAGCTAAAACGACTTGTCTACGCAAGTTGCGGTCTACAAGTACCCGCAAACTGGTACTCGGATCTGGTAAAATGCCATTTAACAACGTGCCTGGTATTCCCAGCTCGTCAGGATTAACAATCTCATAACCATCTTTCTCCACTTTCAGGGCTTCCGGTCCTGCTGCGGCACCGCCATCATGTAGATACGGTGCGGTAACGTGAAGTCCAATCAAGCTAGGAACTTTGTAACCGCCTGCGTTGCCAATGGCAAAAGCAAGTTTAAAGTCTTCTTCTGATGTGATGTCTGTGGGAACTTCCAGTACAGGCGGGTTTGCTGGCAGAGGAACTGACACGTTACTGGGATATGTTTGCGGTGCCACGAAGTTGCGGGCGACGGGTGCTTGTGCCTTTGCCCGTGAAGGCTGAGATTTGATTTCCTGTTCGGCAATGACATGATTGTTAGTGAAATACCGCCCACTATGACATTCAACGCACCCAGCCTGTGTGAAAATCGTTGCCCCGCGCTTCACGGCGTCTGAGTTGGTAGATTGATTTGGCGGCGGTGCGAGCGAGTTTTGAAACGCTGACATTCCATTGAGTTGTGCGGCAACTGGCATTCCCGGTGAACTTGCCATCAACCCATCAAGGATAAATGGTGAACCCTTCGGGTATCCTGGCATGACAATCACCTCGTTGATGATAGGTGTGCCAGGAGTTGGGTCATTTTTCAGGAAAAATTCCGATGGTTTAGCACCTTGTGGCAACCTAAACATTGGATTGGCGGCATTTTGCAGAATAACGCCTAAATACGTATCTTTATCAATGCCTAGCAGCTGCTGGCTAGCATCAGCAGTTGATGTCTGGTCTGAGTTTGTCCCATGAACGTTGCTGTTGAGTGAAGTCAGTCCGTGGAACCAGCCAATCGCAGAATTTCCACTCCAGCCGTAGGGGTATGCACCGAAAGTATAGGAAGATGGATTTTGAGAGGGATTGTTGTTATTGTCCGGGGTTGAGTCAAAGTTGCCAGGTGCCCAAGTGAGCAATTGTGCGTCTACAGCATCTTCTAAAGCTTTTGCATCTGGTAGACGTGCTTGGTTATTGTTGGATTTGATGTAAGTATGTTCACCACGGGGAATTGTCAAAGGATTAACACCAGTTTGCCGGAACCATGCTGCTGAGTTACTGGCTAATGCGACAATTAAGCCTGTATCAAGGTCGTTGTTGGGTGCGCCTTCGAGGATGCGTCCGGTATCTTTATCAACAGTCGCATGGCATGCCGCGCAGGTGATACCAATGCGAATTTTGCCGTCGTTGATGTGGGTGATAATTCCCAATGGAACGAGGGAATTAGCGGGAACGTCGAGCCCGGTGTTGAGGATATCGCCTTCTTTAAAAGTGCGATTACCCACCTTCATATCCCGATCCATCGTCACTTGCAGATTTGTTGTAGGCTTACCGCCAAGGGCTAATATTGCTTTCGTCAAGTTGCCGATATTCATTGGACCATCTAAGGCACCAGTGACATCAGTCAAGAAAACCTCATTCCCAAATGTTTCTGTATAAAAAGCTTTGCGCCCGAAATTTACTAAATTCTCAGTGATCGCAACAGCTCCATTATCTGCTGAGAGTTGCTGTTTACCTTCTTCTGTTTTTAGCAAACTTGCTGCTTCATCCTTACTGATAACCTTACCCAGCACATCATACGAGCCAATCTCTTGGGCTGTAGGCTGCGTCAGGGGTGTATACGTGTTATTAATACTTGGCGTTCCTGGCAATGCAATGTCAATTTGGTATGCCCAAAACCCAATAAAGAGAATCAAGGCAAGCAGTATAATAACCCCACGCAACCGCGTGAAACTTTGAAGAAATCTAACTTTCGGCGCTTTCGAGTTATTAGCTTCGTTTTCGGTTTGCTCTGGGGAAGACAACATGATACCTATATTGAAAATGGGGGAGATAGAGGGACTTTAACAGTTATCAGTTATCAGTTATCAGTTTTATCGTTGGGTTTAAGTCCCCCACCAATTGGTGGAAAGCGTTGGTGTCAGTACAACCACACCATACGCCTGATAACTGTTCACTGTTCACCCTTCGGGTTCGCCAGTCGCCTACGGCGGGAAACCCGCCTGCAGCGCTGGACTCACTGTTCACTGGTTTAAAATCCTCGACCACAGATAGAATCAACAACTGCGGCTGGCTGACTACTATTGCGTTCTCGACATAGCAAAGTTTGAGCCAAACGTTGCTGGTAATAGTATTGATGAGCAATCCAGCCAATAGGCGTACCAGCAATAGTACCAATAATCAGACCAGTAATCAGACTATAAACAAGATGCTTTCTTTTGATAGTATTTCCTCTAACAGCAGTGTCTTGTCCTAACATAAAACTCTTCTTAGATACGAATTTTTAAGAATTTTCAAATAGTGATAGTTAAACAGATATAGGTAGGGCACAGCCCCACCTACACTTCTTTGATTTCTTTGAGCACACAGTACTCTAGAGGAAGCCTCTCTCTGGGAATCTACCAGAAGCTTCAAAGCAAGCGTCTAGAGAACTTAGAATGTTTTAAGAATGTTTTAAACCACCTGTGTCAGAAAAGACACTAATTCATCAGTGTTTAGAGCTTGGATTGAGTCCAACACAATTGTGACTTGCTCACTTGGTGTCAACTCACTTAGACCGCCAATGACATTGCTTCCCAATCTTTGTGCTAACAGATACCAGAAAGCTATCCTAGCTTCAGCGCTTAATGAGCTATACTCATGAGCAGGAATTGTAGTTCCGCCGCCAGTAACAAGTTCACCCAGCGCCTTGCTTGGGTTTGGATCGAGGACCGTTGCATTTTGGTCATTTTTTTCTGCTCCTAGGAAGTCACGCACAGCAGATAGCTGATTTTCTTGGGACAGTTGCTGAACTCGTGTTACCAAATTTGCAGCATCTTGTGTTGGCAAATTATTTGCAGCATCAGCGGGAACTGATTGAGCAATGTTGCGGTAGATTAACCCCAGCACTAGTAGCTGATCGTCGATAATCAAACCCTTAATTCCTCTTACAGCTTCTTGTACTGCATTGACATTTGTAGAAGTCATGAAACCTCCTAATTGGTAATAAATTTTTAGTGGCTTGGAGAATGTTAGCAACATAAATTGAATTGCTAACATTCTTTCTGCGTATCATTCACGAAATCCTAGGATAAATTAGTAACAAATCTATTCCTAGAATGGCAACATTGCTTTATGTTGTGAAAATCTTTCTGCTAAAGCAACAAAGTAGAAATATTGACTGCTCTTGCTCATGCCTCTTCCAAGATTAAAGATTTAAGTCATAATCAAATCACTGTTAAAAGATAGAAATTTTATTTGAAAACAAGATTTTTATACCTGTCTAAAGAGAGATAAAATAGGTACGAGAAAATTAGAAAATTGAAAATTACCAAGTCAAAGGCGTGACGGCTATTATTAGGGTGCAACGACTTGAGTGATCAACATAGATAAACACAGAGTGAATAGAAGATGTTAACTCTGTGCTTATCTATGATTTTTTATTTGCTATTTGCCGAAGAGGCTGCTATTTTAAATTCTGGAAATTTTAAACTTCGGCACCTGGTTTTGGTTTAGCACCGAATGGCGCAACGTAATCCCGGAAAAGAGTAATTTGCTGCTCAAATTCAATTTGCTTAATTCTGTTGAGCAGTTCTTGAGATTGGGAGGAAAGCTTATAGTCAGCAGGCATAGGAACGATAGTAGCGTTTTCCATGCCTTGAGCTAGGCGATACCAAAACAGTAGCTCGGTAGTATCGCCTATTGAGCCATACATCCGGGTATATTGATTATCTACCTTGTTAATCAAATCGCGCTGGAACTGCAACTGTTCTTCATGGGATAATTCCTTAATTTGATTGAACAAACCGTCAGCAATATCTGAAGAAACAGTGCTAGCTCCGGGCGCAGCGGGGGTAATAGATTTGCCCATTTCTTTGTAAATGAACCAAAACAAAGCTAGCTGTTCATCCACATCTAAGCCTTGCCAAGCTTGGACAATTTCGCGAATAGTTGGGTCGTTCGTTTGAGTAAATGTCATAAAAAACCCCGATTGCAATTAATAACCAACAGTAGCAAGACTATCAAACGTGCATTTGGTGTTTAACCCCACTGAAGACAGATGTATCGAAATCAAAGAGAAGAACAATTAGAAAACGAAGAATTCAGAAATCAGGATCCAGAATTCACAAGAGTTTTGTATTTCTGTTGTCATCAGTCATAAGAAAGGACTCAAAATCCAAACGTAAAACTTAAAAGGGCTTATTTCTTCTGGATTCTGAATTTTTGAGTGAATTGTTATACCAATTAAAAAAATAATTCTCACAGGTGAATTGACAGAACCCAGATCCAGAAAACACAAACCTATCCAAAATCTAAAATCCAAAATCCAAAATTGTATTACGAGGTTGAAACGTGGATAGACGTTTACAAGGAAAAGTAGCCATTATTACAGGTGAGACAGCGCTGGTATCGGGGAGGCGATCGCCTGTATATGCGCAGAAGGTTCCTTCGGCGAAACCTTCTCCTTGATCGCACGCTGGAGGCAACCAAGGTCTGCCTGGTTGGCGCATAGGGCGCTCCTCCGGAGCATCGCCCACAAATTCGCTAAAGAAGGAGATACACCATTCTGGTTACGCTCTCAACCCAAGGGCGAATTAAGCCTTGACCACTCGCGTGAAGGACTCGAAAATAAGGAGACAAAGAGTCTGATGTAGGAAGGAAGAAGAAAGAATGAAGAGAGAAGAACTTCTTTATTCTTCTTTGTTGTTTCTTTGTTGCTTAGTACAGAATTTCACAAGTTCGTAACGAATTAATTTCAGAAAGGCTCTGCGTTACTCTGCGCTGACTCCCTATGGCTGACGCCACGCCTGACGGCGAACGGGTTCACCAGTCGCCTGCTGTCGGGAAACCCTCCTGCATAGCGCTGGTTCACCGCGTCCCTCTGCGTTTTAAAACGCTACGAATGCGTTTAAAAAAGTTACGAACTTATGCAATGCCCGTACTTAGTCCCTTCTGTCTTCATAATCTGGCGAGGACATTGGGTCTAATTCCCAACGCCTGTCGTCGCGCTGCTCAAGTATTTCCGTTGTGCGTAGAAAGGCTTGGTCCTCCATTTCTATACCAACAGCAGCACCAATTTCATCAACAATATCTTGATCGGGAGTAGGAGCGGTACCACCAACAGCCTCATCACCTACCATTGATTCCAGTTCCCAAGCCGCATCGATATCCCCCCCAGTCAGTTCTGGGCTGCCACCAATTTCATCCTTCTCTACTCTAGCAACTTGTTCCCAAACAGCATCCTCATCTGCAGCAGTTAGCCCTGGGCTGTTTACTGTATATTCTGCCCACTCAGATGGCATAGCTCCTGCACCGGTGAAAGGTTCCGACTGGTCTTTAACACCAGTTCCGTAAGATTCGGTAACTACCTGTGGCAAATCATCCGTTTCAAGTTCAATATCACTATTTTGCTGTGCTAAATCTTTTTTTTCTGCCATAATTCTAGCCTTTGCTGCATCCTCACGATAACGCTTTCTCTTCAAAGGGTAGTCTTCCTAGAGAAGTATGACTTTAGGGGTAAAAGAATTTCTTCCTTAAGAATGAAGAGAAGCTAGCCATTGCTGCCTAGTCTTGTATGTATAAATTCAGGTTATAGCCACTTCATAAAAGGTTATGAGTTCAGGAAGTAGAGGTTAAGAAATGGTTTCTTCTGCTAACTACCACAATTTTAACTCATAACTTTTTTTGCTATTTCTCGTAAAACAAAGATAGGAAACAATCAATGTATCACTTTAGAAAGAAAAAAGATATATCCCTTAAGATCGACGAAATAAGAGCTTTTTCAGCGTAATAATAATGAATACATGAATTCATGGTCGAGTGATAAGGGAGTTAGGATTTATGACTTGGGGTCACAAATACTTTGTCAAACCCCAACTCATGACTCCTAACTATTTTCTAAGACCAGCTATCGAAAAATGAGTTACCTTCCTAATAGCTGTAAAAAAAAATAAATACTTAATATTTAAAATTATTTAAAAATACTGAAGACTTCAACTTGAGCAAGCCAAGAATTTAGCCAAGAATTTAGTGACGGAGGCAGAAAGTGAAATACGGCGAGTTTATTAAACACGTTCAAAGTGTTGGTCAGTTGAATTCTCGTGAAGAAGCAGAACGCGCAACCCGTGCCACACTAGAAGTTATCAGAGAGCGTATCGTTGGCGACGAAGCAAAAGATTTAGCATCACAGTTACCTCAGGAACTGGGCGAATATTTGCGCGGGCGAGAAGGCGAAAACGGTCAACACTTTGAGTTGCAAGAATTTATCAAGCGCGTCAGTCAGAAAGAAGGTGTAGAGCCAACGGCAGCGATCGCCCACATTCGGTCTGTATTTGCAGTACTGAGAAATGCTGTAACACCTGGGGAATTTGAAGATTTTCAGGCAAATTTTACAAAAGACTACGCGGAACTGTTCCCAACATCGCCAACAAGTGAAGTTCCTGCTTAGGAACGTAGTAAGCAGTTACTACTAGCCAAAGGCATCATACAACCAAATATTCAATTAGAAATAGATATTTACAAGGAAAGTCAATGGTAAGTAATCATACAGGTAAGAAAAAAGTTGCTATCCTCATTGAAAACTTTGTAGAGGATGCAGAGTTTCAAGTCCCTTACAACGCCTTAAAGCAAGCGGGAATGGAAGTCGTTGTCCTCGGTTCTCGTGTGAACGAAACTTATAAAGGCAAACAAGGAAAACTTTCCAAGCAACCTGATGGCACAACAACCGAAGCGATCGCTTCTGAATTTGATGCAGTGGTGATTCCTGGTGGTATGGCTCCTGATTATATGCGGCGCAACCCCAACACAGTCAGGTTTGTGCAAGAAGCAATGCAGCAAGGAAAATTGGTAGCTGCAGTTTGCCACGGACCACAAGTTTTGATAGAAGGCGATTTGCTCAAAGGCAAACAAGCCACAGGCTTCTTGGCAATTCGCAAAGACATGATTAATGCGGGTGCTAATTATATAGATGAGCCTTTGGTCGTTGATGGGAATTTGATTACTTCACGTCAGCCTGGAGATTTACCAATTTTCACCACAGCTCTATTGAGTCGTCTGGGTTATGGTGGCAAAGATGCAGCTTTACCAGATGAGCGAGATCCAAGAGCAGAATGGTGGAAACTGGCTGATGCTTGGGGTGGTTCTACCAAGGGTGAAATTGTCAAAGCTTTGAATACAGCCCTTTCCGGTGAGCGTTATTCTTTGGAAGCTCTAGAAAAGTACACTGAGAAAGAGTCGGATGCACAAATAAAATCTCTGTTCCAAGAGTTGATTGGCAATAAGCAGCAGCACATCCAATTTTTGGAAAGGCGTCTGGATGAACTGGGTGAAAAGCCTTCTTTAGCAGCAAATCTCGCTAACCAGTATGCGAAGGTTAAAACTGCGCTTACAGGAAGTGACGATATTTTTCAGCTGCGTTCTGCCTTGGGCGATGTGCAAACTGGTATCGGCGATATTGGCAACTTGATAGCAGCAACAACCGACCCAATATCAACTGCAATTTTTACACAAATCCACAAAGATCTGTTGACGTACGAGCAGCGACTTGTAGAGTTGTATCGCTCGCAGGTGGGTTCACAAGTGAAGCCTGCTCAACCGACTACAGGGGCAGCTGTGTCAATGTAATGTCTTTGTGGAACGAACCACGTAGGCGCAAAGAAAAGGACACTTCCGTGCAGGGGTTCCCCCCCGCCCTTGGAATGTGTCCGTAGGAACAACTTAAAGAGGGGATGTTTGCGCCTTAATGGTTCGTTTTTATTGTAGAGACGTGCCATAGCGTGTCTGTACAAAACTAAAGGAGAGAATAACGTGGCATCAACATCGGAGAATCAGCAGAATCAAGGTCAGACGGAAGCCAGTGAAACTGAGCGTTGGGCTTCATTAATTGGCGGTGGTGCAATGGTCTTAATGGGCTTAAGTCAACGCTCCCTCAGGGGGGTGTTGACGGCTGTGGCGGGTGGCGGTCTGATTTATCAGGGTGCTACAAAACAAAGCACGATCAAGCAAGCACAGCAAGCAATCACGGGTAGCGTGAGTCAAGCGATCAAAGTTGAAAAGACGGTAACGATTGATAAGCCAGCTTCGGAGCTTTACCGCTTTTGGCACAACTTTGAGAATTTGCCCAATTTTATGAAGCATCTCAAGTCTGTGAAAGTGTACGACAACAAGCGTTCTCACTGGATTGCAACTGCGCCTTTGGGCGCAAGTGTGGAATGGGATGCAGATATTATTGAAGACCGGGAAAACGAATTTATCTCGTGGGCTTCAGTAGAAGGTGCAGACGTTGACAACTCGGGTTTTGTCCGTTTCAAAAAAGCGCCTGGTGACCGTGGGACTGAGGTCAAGGTGGTTATGGAATATAACCCGCCTGGTGGAGCATTGACTGCTACTTTCGCTAAACTCTTCGGCGAAGAACCAGAACAGCAAATTGGTGATGAATTGCGCCGATTCAAGATGTTGATGGAAGCAGGCGAAATTGCCACTAATGAAGGACAACCGAGAGGCAATAGCTAGGGACAAAAGGAGTGAGGGAGAGAGCGAGGGAGAGAGGGAGGGAAAATTCTCCCTCTGTGACTCCTCCCACCTCCCCACAGCCTTATACAGGAGAACGCTTAAATGAAGGCAGTATGTTGGCACGGCGCTAATGATGTGCGGGTGGAGACGGTACCAGATCCGAAAATTCTTAACCCGCGTGATGCTATTTTGAAAATAACGTCAGCAACCATCTGTGGTTCTGATTTGCACATCTATGATGGCTACATCCCGACGATGAAATCAGGTGACATTATTGGTCACGAGTTCATGGGGGAAGTGGTCGATATTGGGAGTGAAGTTAAGAAATTGCGAAAGGGCGATCGCGTTGTCGTCTCTTCAATTATCGGGTGCGGTCAATGCCATTACTGCCAACGTCAGAAGTGGTCGCTGTGCGATAATTCCAACCCTAATGGTTGGATACAAGACAAATTATTTGGGTTTGGTACATCAGGGATTTTCGGCTATTCCCATGCTTTTGGAGGCTATGCAGGAGCCTTCGCAGACTACATACGGGTGCCATTTGCTGATTACGGTGCTGTGAAAGTTCCGCAAGGCATTCCTGATGAAAAAGTGCTGCCCATATCCGACGCCTTCCCCACCGGCTATATGGGGGCGGAAATGTGCGATATCCAACCCGGTGATATCGTAGCAGTTTGGGGTTGCGGTCCTGTGGGACTGTTTGCCATGAAAAGCGCCTATATGCTGGGTGCAGAACGCGTCATTGCTATCGACCGATTCCCCGAACGCCTCCAAATGGCTAGAGACTTCGCCAATGCAGAAACTATCAACTATGAGGAAATCGATGCAGGCGAAGCCCTCAAAGAAATGACGGGTGGACGTGGTCCTGACTCTTGTATTGATGCCGTCGGGCTGGAAGCACACGGTATGGGTCTAGAAGGAGTTTACGACGAAGCAAAGACGGCGGTGAGGCTAGAAACTGACCGCCCCCATGTGTTGCGGCAAATGATTCTGGCTTGTCGTAAAGGTGGTACTCTTTCAATCATGGGTGTTTACTCTGGCTTTGTGGATAAAATGCCACTGGGTGCAGCCATGAACAAAGCTTTGACCATCAAAATGGGGCAAATGTTCGGTCAGAAGTATATGCCCATGTTGTTGGATCATGTTTTGAATGACAAAGTTGACCCATCTCGCGTTTTCACCCATACCTTACCTCTTGAAGAAACAAAGCAGGGCTTTGAGCTTTTCAAGCACAAGAAAGACAACTGTGTCAAAGTTCTGCTAAAACCCTAAGGCTTGTTAGTTGATAGTTGGAGCGTTGTAGAGACGCGCCATGGCGCGTCTGTACATTAGTTGTTAGTTCTCAAAAAGAACCAATAACTACTATCTACTATCTACTAACTCAATTCAAACTGAATATATCGGAGGAATTTTATGACTCGCTTGCGTCAGATTTTCACTGTTTTTCTAGTAGGATTAACATTTTTCGTAATGCAGGCTTTTGGCTACGGTAACAGACTGATAGCACAAGCTGAAGAAACCGTACAATCCCCAGTGGGTATTTATTATAAGGGAACCCCTTCTGAGACAAGCTCTGATAAAAGCTCTGGTACAAGCAATATCCAAAACGACAACAAGCTGGTTGAAAATGCCAGAAAGAACCTGAAAGAAACTGCTGATAATGTCAGAGAAAAAGTCAACAATGTTGGTGAATCGGTTTCTGGCAGTAGTGATGGAACCGTGAAATCTCCAGTGGGTATTTATTACAAGGGGACACCTTCTGATACAAGCAATATCCAAAACGACAACAACCTGATTGAAAAAGCCACAAAAAAGGTGAAAGAAACTGCTGGTAATCTCCGTGCAGCGGTCGATCTAGATGAAAACGTAACAACACCAGAGGCGAATTATTACAAAGCACAACCGGAAACAAACACGACCACTAACGGCAACAACTTGATTGAACAAGCCAAAGAAAGCCTGAAAGAAACTGCTGACAATGTCCGCGAAAAGCTCAATCTTGATGAAGAACTTCCTCGCAGCACAAAAGAATTTTTGAATTCAACTGAAAAAACAGTTGAAAAAACAGTTGAACCAGTAACTGGAACTAGAGAAGGGTACTATCAAGATCGCCCGCAAGTTAGATAAGTAGAAAGAGAGTGGGGGAAGTGGAGGAAGTGGGGGGAGTATCTTCTTCCTTATCTTCCCCTACTTCTCCATCTCCCCATACTCCACTAAACTAAGGACTATTGAATATGAAAGCAGTTTGCTGGCATGGTGCCAAAGATGTGCGAGTCGAGACGGTGCCAGATCCAAAAATTATTAACCCCCGAGATGCTATAGTCAAAATCACCTCGACGGCAATTTGCGGTTCTGATTTACATCTTTACGACGGTTTCATCCCCACGATGGAAAAGGGCGATATCCTTGGGCATGAATTTATGGGGGAAGTCGTTGAGATTGGCAGCGCAGTTAAGAATATCAAAGTGGGCGATCGCGTTGTCGTTCCCTTTACAATATCCTGCGGTAACTGCTATTTTTGCCAACGCGATTACTGGTCGCTGTGTGACAACTCTAACCCGAACAGCTGGATCGCAGAAAAGTTGATGGGTTATTCACCATCTGGTCTATTTGGTTACTCCCATATGATGGGCGGTTACGCTGGAGGTCAAGCAGAGTATGCCAGAGTTCCCTTTGCCGATGTAGGCTTGTTCAAAATACCTGATGGATTAACGGATGAGCAGGTATTATTTTTAACAGATGTTTTTCCAACTGGTTATATGGCAGCAGAGAACTGCAACATCAAACCTGGTGATATCGTTGCTATCTGGGGTTGTGGACCAGTTGGACAATTCGCTATCAAAAGCGCTTATTTACTGGGTGCAGAACGCGTTATAGCTATTGACCGCGTTCCTGAACGTCTACAGATGGCGAAAGAATACGGCAAAGCAGAAGTTCTCAACTACGAAGAAGTGGATGTTGGCGAAGCCCTCAAAGAAATGACTGGCGGTCGTGGTCCTGATGCTGTGATGGATGCAGTGGGAATGGAAGCGCACGGCAACGACTTTATGGCGTTATACGACAAAGCAAAGCAAGCAGTGCGTCTAGAAACAGACAGACCTACAGCCTTGCGCCAAGTCATTCTCTCTTGCAGTAAAGGCGGTCATGTATCAATTCCGGGTGTTTACGGAGGCTTTTTGGACAAAGTGCCGATGGGTGCTGCCATGAACAAAGGCTTAACGTTCAAGACGGGACAAACCCACGTCCACAAGTACTTACGTCCTTTACTTGAGCACATACAGAACGGCAAGATTGACCCAACATTTATCATTACCCACCGCTTACCTCTAGAACAAGCGCCCCACGGCTACGAAATTTTCAAGCACAAGAAAGACAACTGCATCAAAGTTGTACTGAAACCCTAACATCATTAGTCATTAGTTCGTTGCCGCAAAGGACTAATGACTAAGGACTAATGACTAATGACTAATAACTAACTATGTTTGACTCCCTCAAAAAAGAACTATCTCGCCGCGCTCTTTTACATAAAGCAGGTTATGGGTTCATGGGACTCGGTGTCACTGGGGTAGTCGGACACATTATCAAACCTGTACGTACTTTCGCCCAAGCACCATCTAAAGAACCGTCTTTGCCTCCTGAAAAAAAGCTAGGATGGGCAGTCGTTGGTTTGGGTAAATTTGCCACCGAACAGATCATGCCCTCGTTTGCTGAGTGCAAAAGGTCAAAGTTAGTGGCTTTGGTGAGTGGCGATCGCCCTAAAGCCGAAAAGTATGCACAGCAATACGGCATCGACCCAAAAAATATTTATAACTACCAAAACTACGACTCTATCCGTAATAACCCGGAAGTAGACGTTATTTATATCATCTTGCCTAACGGGATGCATGCTGAATACAGCATTCGTGGGGCGCAAGCAGGCAAACACATCATGTGTGAAAAGCCGATGGCGAACACCGTTGAGGAATGCCAAGCAATGATTAATGCGGCAAACAAAGCAAACCGCAAGTTGATGATTGCCTACCGCGCCCAATATGAACCGTACAACCTCGCCACCATTCAACTGGCACAAAGTGGCAAAATTGGCAAGCTCAAGTCGATCACCTCAGACCACGGACGCACACTCAACCCCAAAGACCCCGCTGACATCTGGCGAATGCAAAAAAAACTAGCAGGTGGCGGTTCCCTCTACGACATTGGTATCTACAGCTTGCAAGCAGCACGGTACGTTACTGGTGAGGAACCTGTAGCAATTAGTGCCATGATGTACAGTACCCCTGGCGATCCCCGCTTCCGGGAAGTCGAGGAAAATGTCAACTTCGTGCTACAGTTTCCCAGCGGCGTCCTTGCCAACTGCACCTCAAGCTACGGCTACTCCAATACCAAACGTATTCAAGTTTTCGGGTCTGATGCAGTCTTGGAATTAGATCCAGCCACCGACTACTACAAACATCGCCTAGTGATTAAGGACAAGAACGGTAACCAAGAGCAAAAAATTGAGGAAAAAAACCAGTTTGCCCTAGAGATGGATCACCTTTCCGAATCCATCATGCAGAATAAACAACCCAAAACTCCCGGCGAAGAAGGCTTGCAAGACGTTAGACTTATGCAGCTCATTTACGAAGCAGCCCGCACAGGCAAAACCATCAAAGTTTAGCACTTCCCTATTCTTCTCTTCTTTCTGGTGCGTTCTCTGCGCCTTGGCGGTTCATTTTTCATAAACCCAATTGAGGAAACAAATATGCCTGACACAAGTGTTAAAAAAGTAGACTCCGCTTATTCCCCTAAAGGTCAACAAGGTCAAAAGTATCTCGCATCCGGCAAAACTGTTTCGATGCGTCTTTGGGAGAACGAACAACCAGGCGAACCCAAAGAACCAGCAACGCGGGAATATGAAACCGTTGGTTATGTCATTAGTGGTCGTGCTGAGTTGCACATTGAAGGTCAAGTCATTTTACTAGAAACTGGCAATTCCTGGGTCGTGTCAAAAGGAGCATCCCACACTTACAAAATCCTAGAACCATTCACCGCCGTTGAGGCAACCAGTCCACCTGCTCAAGTTCACGGACGGGATGAGGATTAATTTATACAGCTTTACTTTTTACCAGAATCACTCATAGTAACATCTTACCAGAGGCTGAACCTCTGGTTTTTTCTTGAATTTACAAGGACAGCAGTCTCTCAAATAGAATTTTTAGTCTTCTGCCTAACAACTCAATGACCTCAGTCAATTTACTTATTTTTTCAGTATTTTTTATTTAACTATAGAGTGAGGTAGAGCAAGCATTAAATAGGTTTCCTAGAAAGCATAGGCGACACAAATATCAATTGAGCCTGAATTTGTGCCGCCCTGTATGCAAATGAGGTCACAATAATGTTTTACCACACTAAGAAGCTTCAGTACTTCAGACCACCAGAAAAACCCGATCCAATTTACGCCCAGAAAATTCAAGAACTCATCGGTGGCACCTTTGGTGAAATGACCGTGATGATGCAGTACCTGTTCCAAGGCTGGAATTGTCGCGGACCTGCAAAGTACCGCGATATGCTTTTGGACATTGGTACCGAAGAAATCGGTCACGTCGAAATGCTTGCCACGATGATTGCTCACCTATTAAATAAAGCACCCATCAAACTACAAGAACAAGGTGCACAAGACCCAGTGGTGGGGGCGGTTATGGGCGGTACCAATCCACAGGATGTGATTGTAGATGTTATGGCGGCAGCTATGAACCCCCAACACCTTATCGTTTCCGGTTTGGGTGCCACAGCAGCCGACAGCGTAGGCTACCCCTGGAACGGTCGCTTCATTGTCGCCAGTGGTAACCTGATGGCTGATTTCCGGTCAAATCTCCACGCGGAATCTCAAGGACGCTTGCAAGCAGTGCGGATGTACGAGATGAGCAACGACGCAGGAGTGAAAGATACCCTGAGTTTCATGATTGCCCGCGACACCATGCATCAAAACCAGTGGCTAGCAGCCCTTGAAGAGTTAAAAGCAGATGGACTGGAAGACACTCCAGTTCCCAGTTCCTTCCCATTGGAATTGGAGAAGCGCGAGTTTGCTTATCAGTTCTGGAATCACTCAGAAGGTACCGAAAGTGCTCAAGGTCGCTGGGCACAAGGACCTACTCCAGACGGCAAAGGGCAATTTGAGTATGTAGAAAATCCCAGACCGCTAGGACCAGAACCCCTACCACCCGTACCCGATCCAAGACTGCACGGGACACCTACAGACAGACAAGCGGAAGGTGGCGCAGACCCTTTAGTTAAGCGCACAACCATTGGCGGCTAATATTGACCAAACAGAACTCACGAGTCAGAAGTCAGAATGGCGAGTGTACTCCTGGCTCATCAGCCGAGGTTCCAAGCCCCTGGCTTTAAGCATCGAGGAATAAACGTAAGTCGGATCGTGGCTGAAACCCCTGGATTTATCCGTGGGGAAATTCTCAATAGCGAATTCAGTATAGCTGACTTCTTCTCATGCTTGCATTTTGCTAATTTTGGTTGTCACTGCGAAAAATAGCAGCCAACTTACTGGCACATACTTCGATGGTATGTGCCAGTTTTTTTATAGCACTGTGCGCTCCTACAATCCTCACAGCACTTTAGACACTGGGGGGAACCGCAACGCACTCCCTCCTGTATTGCATTCAATTGAAAAAGGCGATCGCGGCGCTTTATCGGAACACAGGCTAATTGCGTAACTGATAACCCACCTTCAAGAATATCTGCTGAAGTGCTTGAGTGTAAGGTAGCAAGATAGCTTGGTGTTCTGGCGTTAAACGCTTAAGCACTTCATCCACTAATAATTGAATTGATATTTCTGCTATCTCCCATTTGACTTCTATTGCCTTCAAAACCATCTTGCATAAATTAACGAGTTCCTGCTCCACTGGAACTAGGCTCTGCTCTAATACAGATAACCATAGGTAGGATTGAAACATATTCAGGTCACGAATGCTCGAATGTGCCACATCTGGATCTGTTAAGCAACCACTCCGGCTCTGATAATTGGGGAATAATTGAATAAGCCGATGGTGAACAGTCTGGGCTATTTCCTCAGCAACTGATATCATTTGCTCTACCAGAGATAATGCTGATGACCCCAACTTATGTGTACCAGCAGCAGTGCAAATTCGTTGCCAAGGCATAGAGACTTGTTCCTCAATAAACTTTAAGTAGGAACCAAGCAATACTTGCTCAATAGGTGTCAGGTAACTTAGGATTAATTTGTTTGTAAATTTCAACTGCGTCGTCATAAAGCCCAAAGCACGCCAGTCTCTAGATGCCAAGAGTTGCTCTTGAAATACCAGTAATATTGGCTCAAGCTCGTATGATATCTGAGTGAGTGCTGATTTGTCGAACGATATAAACGATATAAATGAATGAGGCGCAAAAAAACCGGCTGCTTCTGACTGTTGTGCTGTACGCAGGGCAAGGCTTAGTGATTGCTTCTGGTAAATTTGTAGAAGTTTTCTATACACCCGTGTTGCAAATTGCGTGATTCGCCTTGCCTCATTTAAATCTAATACGTTTGGAATGTAATTGTGGAGGGTCTTGGTTTGTAACCAAGCCATCTGGCTATTAAGATTTAGTACATTGTCTGTTAACTTTGTGACAGTTATGGCTCGTCCCTCTGGGGAATTTGCCTCAATGAGAGAATTGTAGTTTAAAGGGTCTTTTAACAAGGCTATAAACGATGAGTCAGGTATATAGCGCTGTGCCCAAAGGTTCAGCAAGCTTTCAATTGAGGGAGTTTCAAAAGTTTGAAGAGTTTTTAATAACATTTTCTTTCACCCATGAGTAGCAATCAACCAAAACATAAGGCTAAAGCTGCAATGCTTAACCTAGTCATTGTTTGAGATGCACTCCTGTCCTGATTTCGATTATCTGGTTTACCCATTAAGCTCTGTTACCAATAAACGACAACATTGGAGAACATTTTCATGCCTAATCATCGTTGTCATATCTTGCAAACGAGAGACTATTCAAAGTAATATATACGTACGGGTATTAATTTTCAGTGCTTGAAATTACCGTAAGTTATCTAACATTAGCACTAAGTACAACTGTCGGAAATAGTATTTTAGTCAAATCTATAAGGTTAGCAATTACCAAAACAAACCCGTGATTGCCGCCAAAGTGCTGCAACGCAAGGTTGTTGGTAAATGGCAAGACGATGCAAAACGTCCCACCCGCTGTTAAACGGCTTTTTACCCCCAATTCATTATCTTTGTTCCGCAGGCAGAAGTAAAAAAGAGTTTAGTGATTCCCTACACCCAACGAAAATCATGCTAACCTTTACCCAACGTAAACCGCCCAATGCTGATACACAAGTGACCTTAACCCTGGCTTTAACAGCAGAAGAACGCACCCGCAGTCGTCATCGTTTTGAGAAAGATGGACAAATTGTGTTTTTGGGTTTACCCAGAGGAACGGTGTTACGAGATGGGGATATTCTGCAAGATGAAACAAGTGGTAGTTTAGTAAGAATTATTGCAATACCAGAACCAGTTTTAACTGTCACTGCCAAAACACAGCTAGATTTACTACGGGCAGCTTACCATTTGGGAAATCGGCATGTGCCAGTAGAGATCACAGCGACCTATTTACGGTTATCTCCTGATCCAGTTTTACGCGCCATGCTAGAAAAACTTGGGCTGGAAGTCAAGGAGGAATTTTCACCGTTTCACCCAGTACCAGGTGCTTATGGACATCATCACACTCACTGATGGCAATCTTTTGTGTCTTTTGCAACTAGCTAGCCCAGCTTTGCCTGTGGGAGCTTATAGCTATTCTGAAGGATTGGAAACGCTGGTTGAGAATGGCACGATCGCTCATCAAGCAGCCTTACAGCATTGGTTAGAGGCAGAACTGCGTTACGGGGCAATACGGTTAGAGGCGGCGGTGATGGTACGAACTTATCAGTCTGTCAAAATGGCTGATTTCAAGGCGCTATCGTACTGGAATATGTGGTTATCTGCTGCTCGGGAAACCGAAGAATTACGCACCTCTAGCTGGCAAATGGGGCGATCGCTCATCCAGTTGCTTGGGAAACTAGAAACACAAATTATGCCGATTGTCAATGCTGTTGGTAATCCTTGCAATTATGCGATCGCTTTTGGCATTGGGGCTGCTCATTGGGATATCAATATCAAAGCGGCATTATTGGGATATCTGCATACTTGGGCAAGTCATATGATCACTGCTGGAGTAAAGCTGATTCCTTTGGGACAAACAGTAGGACAGCAGTTAATGCGATCATTGCAAGGATTGCTTTGTGATGTAGTCGTGGAGATTATGAATTTGGAAGATGATGAACTCGGTTGTTGTAGCTGGGGTTTGTCTTTGGCAAGTATGATGCATGAAACGCAGTATACAAGGTTGTTTAGGAGTTAGGGCAAAATGAAGAGGCAGGGAAGCCTGTCGGAAATTAAAGGTTGAGCCTTTGAGAGGATGTCTGAGAAGTTTTAGGTGAGCTTCCTTACTTTTCAGACATCCTCTAATGTTCAAAGAACAACTCTTTCTTTTCCACATCCCGTGAAAAGTCAGGATTTAATCCGAAATTTCTGTTTAGCGATCGCCTCTGGTGGGGCAAAGCATCCTCACTCGTTTTTGTCCGACTTCAGAAAATCGCGTTGCTCCCATGAAATGTTATAAAAATTTTTACTATCTGCTTAACTGTCTTAAATGTCTTAACTGTCCATATCATTATTCACTTAACTGTCTTAACTGTCTTAAATGTCTTAACTGTCCATATCATTATTCACTTAACTGTCTTAACTGTCTTAACTGTCTTAACGGACAAAAAGACAAAAAAGATGTGTTCGTGGATATTACAAAATCGCGTTGCTCCGAATTTTATTGTTTATGATATTGTCTTACTTGTGTACAAAAAACAAAAAACTAATTTTTTCATGGAGGCAATATAATTGATGTACACTCTTGAGCATCGCGAGCTTCAAGAAGGCGAATTTTGGCGTGAAATCCCTGTTTTCGCTAAGGTTTCTCAAAACGAATTTCTCGACTACAAATGGCAGATAAAAAATTCTATTTCCGACTTCATAAAGCTCGCCGAGACAATCAAGGGCGTCGTTAGCGACGATTTTATTGTAGCTATGAGCAAGGGATTTTATTTGGCACCAATGAATGTTCGTGTCACTCCCTATTTGCTGAGTTTGATTGACTGGAATGACCCCTGGAATGACCCAATTCGCAAACAGTTTATACCTGTAAGCACCCAGCTTCATGAAGACCACCCGATGCTGACACTTGACTCCCTTCATGAGCAGAAAGATGCTCCAGTATCAGGTCTGACACACCGCTACATTGACAAAGCACTTTTTTTGACAGTAAATGCATGCCCAGTTTACTGTCGTTTCTGCACGCGTAGCTATGCTATTGGCGCGGACACTGAAACTGTTAAGAAAGTTGATCTGTCCCTCAATTCCAAACATTGGGAAAACGCATTTCAATACATTGAGTCCCGTCCAGAGCTTGAGGATATAGTCATTAGCGGTGGTGACACATATAATCTATCTGCTGAAGCTCTTAAAAAAGTCGGTTTTCGGTTACTTCAGATGCCCAATATTCGACGCATTCGCTTTGCAACTAAAGGGCTTGCCGTCATGCCAATGAAAATTCTCAGCGATGAGAAGTGGGTAGACGCACTCACGGAAGTATTTCTTTTAGGACGTAAATTACACAAACAAGTAGCTATCCATACGCACTTCAATAACGCTAAAGAAATCACGATGATATGCAAACGCGCTATGGATAAATTGTTTGAGCGTGGTATAAGCGTACGTAACCAGTCGGTACTTCTGCGTGGCGTCAATGACACATCTGAAAAAATGCAGCTTCTCGTTAAACGATTGAGTTATATTAACGTCCAACCTTATTATGTCTTCCAACATGACATGGTCAAAGGTGTCGAAGATCTTCGCACTAGTGTTCAAACTGCTATCGAAATTGAAAAGAATGTGCGTGGTGTGACTGCGGGCTTCAACACCCCAACATTTGTCTTAGATGCCCCTGGCGGTGGTGGCAAGCGTTGCATTCATTCCTACGAATACTACAACCGTGAGACGGGTGTAAGTGTCTATACAGCACCATCCGTCAAGCCAGGTCAGTACTTCATGTATTTCGACCCCTTCCACAGTCTGTCAGAAGAAATTCGTCAGGCATGGAGAGACCAAAAGAAACGACAACAAATGTGCTTGGATGCAATATACCATAGCGGTGTGGGAGTGTACTCGCGCTTAGCCTGAGAAGTAGGGGATTTCTATAGGTTGATTCGTCATGCCTACCCGCTTTGGGTGGGCTCGTAGGGCTGGTCATTTTTTGGGGAGTATGTTAGTGATTGCTTGAGGACATCAGGTGTATTATTACAAGTAGTCTATGATAAAATTTATTCCAGAAAGTCACAAACACTCTCTGGGTGTTGTGTTGATTGTTGTTACAGCTTTAATATTGGGAACTATTCCTGCAGCAATCAAGGAGGCGATCGCTAGTCTTTCGCCAGCTACGCAATTTGCAATTCGCTTCACAATTGGGGCAATAATTCTTACCCCGTTTGTTCGTAACCTGAGTCTAAAGTTAGTACGTGACGGGCTAATTCTCGGAGTATTACTTTTTGCAATCTTTGCTACTGCAACGATTGGATTGGAAACTATCTGTGCAAACCAAGCTTCATTTATCTTTGGTCTCAACATGGTCTTTGTCACCTTGTTTGAGCTACTGTTTCGCAAGCGCCTATCCGTTAGGGCGGTACTATCAGTGATACTTGCTTTTACCGGAATTGGGGTGATGTCTTGGAACAGTGGGGAGCCTCTTATCGGCGACTTTTGGTTGTTGGGTTCTGCCTTCAGCGATGCCGTTTATATCATTGTGCTTGAGATGTTTTCGCCACACCACCCACCCATACCATTGGTTACAATCCAGCTTTGGGTTGTAGCAGTGCTAGGCATATTGTGGGCTGGTTTCGGAGTGACTGAACACATTGAGGCAATTCAAACGAGTTTAGGTGTACTAATCTACCTTGGCGTAGTTGCCACTGCTATAGTCATTTTGTTCCAAACAGTTGCACAGCAATGGATATCTGCCCACGAAGCAGCACTATTCTTTGCTCTAGAACCTGTGTTCGGGGCAATTGTCGCATTTTTGCTACTCGGCGAAACCTTTTCAGCTCGCAGTTTCATTGGTGCAGCAATGGTGCTGCTTGGAATAATTCTGACTTTGATCCGTCCCAAAATTGACGAAAGTGATACAGAAACCCCACAATTACAGGAAAGCACGGTTCCAGACGGTATGGCACAAAAAGGCGAAGTTTTGGTAGGAATGCTAAGTGCTAATCAGGAAATTGAGGAGCTATTTTAACAGTTATCAGTTATCAGTTATTAGTTTTTTTGGTCACTGTTTACTGTTCACTGTTCACTGTTCACTGTTTTAATTTTTTCTCATAGCCTATTATAAGTGTCGATGTCAAAAATAACACATGAAAAAACCTATCAATTCCATAAACTCCTCTCTTGCTAATGCATGTCAGCTAACTCAAGCTAGCTGCTGCAAGGCGGGTCTGTTGTTTTTGCCCGAACAAGAATATCAAGCAATTGTTCAGTGGCTCGCAGGCAACTCAGCAAGTGAACTTAGTGAATTCGAGTCTCGATGTGTTAAGTACGACGGGTTCTACCTCTACAATCAAAAAGATAATTGTCAGTTTCTAACCGAAACAAACCTGTGCAGGCTGCATCCAGAGGGTGTAAAACCGTCTGAGTGCTTTTGGTGGCCCGTCCATATTTACGGCACAGAGCCAGAAAATCTTGAATTGTGTGTTGCAACTAAATGCTGTACTGCCTGCGAGTACATTGACGCTAACTCATGTTTGCTTGACGACATTACGAAGAGGGCTCATGAACTTGGATGTGATGTAATTTGTCGCTTTAGAAAAGTCTACTCGGGAAGCTATGAAAAACGGTTCTTGCGTAAGTTGTAGCGGCTTTAAGACCCCATTGGGCACCCTAAAGTGTTAGACTACGGATTTTGGACGAGCGATCGCTATGAAGCAAAATTTGGTTGCTTAAGAAGTGGCGGAAATTGTATGCGATCGCCATGACATCACACGCGAACTTGCTTTTTTGTCCAAAGTCCAATGACTAATGACTAATGACTAATTGCTTATGAACGCTTTTCGAGTTGGTGTTGCAGGTCCAGTGGGTTCTGGGAAGACGGCTTTGGTTGATGCTTTGTGTAAGGCGATGCGTGATAAATATCAGATTGCTGTGGTGACGAATGATATTTATACACAGGAGGATGCTCAGTTTTTGGTGCGTTCAGAGGCTTTGGTAGGCGATCGCATTTTGGGTGTCGAAACTGGAGGTTGTCCTCACACTGCTATTCGGGAAGATGCTTCGATGAATTTGGCAGCAATTGAACAGTTAGAGGCGCGGTTTTCAGATTTGGATTTGGTATTTTTGGAAAGCGGCGGTGATAATTTAGCTGCAACTTTCAGTCCGGAATTGGTGGATTTAACGATTTATGTTATCGATGTTGCCGCTGGTGATAAGATTCCCCGTAAAGGTGGTCCTGGAATTACTAAGTCTGATTTGTTAGTAATCAATAAAACTGATTTAGCTCCCTATGTCGGCGCAGATTTAACTGTCATGGAACGGGATGCAAAAAAAATGCGTGGTGAGAAACCTTTTGTTTTCACAAACTTGAAAACACAGGAAGGTTTGGCAGAGGTGATTCAGTTTGTTGCTATAAATGTTTGCTAATGTGGTATATTCAGCAGTTGGGTCTGTGATGGTCATCGGCTTGCCGCTAGGGTAATCGTCGCGCTCACAGTAGCCAATGCCACTCGCGCAACCAAGTCATTATGACGAATACCCCCGTTCTCTCAGCAATCAACATCTACCCGGTGAAATCTTGTAGAGGGATTGCGTTGAAAACTTCCCACATCGATACTTGGGGACTCAAATATGACCGCAATTGGATGGTTGTCAACGCAGAGGGTGGCTTCCTGACACAGCGCAAGTTTCCACAGATGGCTCTAATTGAGACAGAACTGAATCCCGATACCCTCTTGTTGAGAGCACCTAACATGCCTGAACTTCGCATACCTCTGTCTGTTCAGTCTGGGGATAAGCTTGATGTGACAGTCTGGAATGACCACTGCCAAGCAATTGACCAGGGAACAGAAGCAGCAGATTGGCTTAGTAACTATATGGGTCTAAAATGTCGCTTGGTGCGTATTAGAGAGAACCATACCCGCCTAGCTGATCCACACTACACACCTCAACCAACTCAGGTTAGTTTTGCAGATGACTACCCGTTGATGTTAATCTCAGAGGCATCCCTAACCGACCTGAATGCAAGATTGGCAGAACCCTTGCCAATGAATCGCTTTCGCCCCAATCTAGTCGTAGCAGGCTGTGAGCCATACGCTGAGGATAAGTGGCGTACTATGCAAATTGGCGAGGTAATGTTTGAGGTCGTGAAACCGTGTTCGCGCTGTGCAATTATAAATACTAACCAAACCACCGGTAGCCGAGGGAAACAACCTATGGTAACGCTGGCAACATATCGGCGTGTCAGAAATAAAATCTTGTTCGGGCAGCATTTGACACATACCAGATTGGGTAAGGTGCAGCTAGGCGATGCCGTTGAAGTCTTCAAATCCCAGGATAGTGTATTTAACAGCTAGCGCTGCTGAAATTTTAAATCAATCTGTACCAGACCAACTCCAAGTAGAGTTCCGAAAATTCACACCTTTTTTGAGAATCGAGAAAACCTCTGACTATTATCTAGGGTCTACGTCTTTGTATAAAAAAGAGGAAATCAATGGCAATTTTTGAAGTTATAGCAAGAGAAGGATTGCGTTTAGTCAAGGTTATTTTGCAAAACGAAACAGTGAAGACAGAGTCAGGTGCTTTGTACTATATGCGTGGCAATATTACCATGCAATCTAAAGCACCTTCAGCAGGTGGTTTGTTGAAATCCCTAGCAACAGGTGAAAACATTTTTCGCCCCACTTATACAGGAACTGGTGAATTATATTTGGAGCCTTCTTTATCTGGATTTCATATCATGGAATTAAACGGCACTGAATGGATTTTGGATAGTGGGGCATATTGGGCAAGTGATGGTTCTGTAGAAGTGGGTGTTGAGCGAAATAAATTGGTTGCTGGGTTAGTGGGTGGTGAAGGCTTGTTTCAAACAAAAGTCAAAGGCAGAGGTAAAGTGGTCATGGTAGCACAAGGACCTGTAGAGGAGGTGCATTTGCAAAATGACCGTTTAGTTGTGGATGGTAATTTTGCAATTGCTCGCACAAGTACCTTAAATTATCGTGTTGAAAAAGCCACTAAGTCTATTTTTGGTTCAATGACTTCAGGTGAGTTTTTAGTCAATACCTTCGAGGGAACGGGTACTGTGTTACTTGCTCCTGTTCCTTATTGGGGAGTGATGTTGCTACGTCAAATTACCGCAGCGATTCCGAATAACTCTGGTTCAAAATAAGTGACATACTCCTACCCTGAATCAAAGATTACAGGGTAGGCTTCCAACAGCCCGATGAAGGGTATGAAGGATTTCCTTCGTGGTACTAGTATCCATAGTTCCAACTACGGCTAACTTCGCACTACGGCGTTTTATGCTTGGGAAAATGCCCAACCCAAGCCTTTTCAGGTTGATTGCGGCGTTGATGTCGCGGTCAACCCTTAAAGAATGCTGCTCATCCCAATAGTCTCTGATGTCGCATTCGGTGAAGATAATTTCATCTCGATAGCAGAGAACCATTGACGAGTAAGCAGGTTTTTGCGGAATGACGACTGCTCCAGCTTTTGCGGCTATGTAGTCCAGCGTCTTGAAAAAATTGCCAAACGCCGCATCAGACCAAGATTTATTGAGTCCTGACGAAGCCGCTTGACCATTCGGAAGAAACGTACCCGCCTCATCCTGTTTGGCTTTGTTGCGTTTGATTAAACCTTTGAGGTTAAGGTCTTCATGGAAGAAGACTTTCTTTCCAGTTCTCACCAATTGGTGAGCGGTTTTGTACTGAAAATCTTTGCGGGAACGGGCAATGCGTTGATGTTGTTTTGCTTCGCGTTTTGCCAGTTTGCGACGTGAACGACTGCCCCGTTTCCGCTTGTTCCGCTTCGTCGATATCCGGTCAAGTTTTGCTTGATTCTTTCTCAGAGGTTTCAAGGATGGCAATTTTTCACCTTCAGAAGTTGCCAAATAGACATCCTCATGCAACACCGCATCCATCCCCAATGAATTTTCCCATGTTGGGATGACCTCATCAGGATTGAATTCTGGTACGGTTGGGTCTTCCAGCATGATTTGCATGAACCAACCGTCAGCTTTCCGGGTCACACTGACTTGCTTGACGGTAAAACCTACTGGGATATCACGGTGCATTCGCACTTTAACAACTCCCAGTTTAGGGAGTCGAATATACATCCAGTGCTTGCGAACCAGAGAAATCTTGATTGCCTTACCATCTGCGAACGTCATGGTTTTGAAGTCTGCAACCGTCTTAAACCGAGGTTTTCCTGACTTATTGCCGTTGCTATCTCCAACCGTAAACCGCTCAAACGCCTTGTCTACCCGCTTCGATACTTCTTGTAAAATACTGGCATCCACGCCAGAGAAATCAAGCAATTCGCCGCTATGCCAAACTTTGACCAAATCCTGTTTCAGGATAGGTAATTGTTTCTTCTGAGCATAAAAGTTTGGCTTGTCGCGTAAGTCCGCAATGCTGCTCACTAAGGGGCAAGCATCAACACGAGTTCGATTCATCTCCCACCAATCAAACCTGTCTCCCAATTGGCGGTTATACCAGTAGCGAGAAATTCTGAGCCATTCATTAAGCTCAAGTTTTTGTTTAGTGTTTGGATAGAATCCGTACTGAAATGTTGTCTTCATTGCGTTACGACCTTTACGCTTGACTTAGTGTTATCATAACACAAGCCAAATACTTAGTGTCAATGCTATGAGCAAAGATTTTATCCATAAGGCAAGGGGCGTTTCAGACCTCAAGTGTCATTTAGTGTTAACTCCCAAATACCGTCGGAAGATTTTCAATGAACCAATGCTGTCGAGGTTGGAGGAAATTTTCAAAACGCTAATGGAGAAGTGGGAGGGTCGGTTAATCGAGTTCAATGGAGAGGTTGATCACGCCCACTTGCTGATTCAATACACCCCCCAAACTGAACCGAGCAAACTCATTAACAATCTGAAAACGGTTTCCAGTCGCTACCTTAGAAAAGAGTTTGCGGAACGGGTCAATGAGTTTTATCGAAAAGATGTTTTATGGACAAATGGCTACTTCATTGCGTCCTGTGGCGGCGTAACGGTGGAGCAACTTAAGCAATACATCGAAGAACAAGATCGCCCTGTTGAGTAGCGTAAGAGTTTGCTCGTTTCGGCGCTGTCTCCTTCCCTCGCTTCGCATTGGTCAGGAGACGCTTCTCAACTCACACGGCTTTCACCGCCACACCAAATTAAAAATTATGGTGTGGGGACTCCCGCCTGCCTAGCTAGAAAAATTTAGAAAAGGAAGGAATTAGAAATTACAGCTATTTTCAGCTAATTGAACCACAGATTTTTGTAGGGGCAAAGGCTAGCCTTTCTTTGCCCCAAAGAGCGTGGTTTATCTACTTGAAAACCGCTGTAAATCATCACAACTACCCCAACTAGTGGTTTGTTTCATTAATTCTAATGGGTTACAAGAACCCCGACTTTGTAAAAGTTGTCGGAGATCTGACTGTAATTTGTAATTACCAATACAATTACAAATTACGAATTACAGACTACTAATTATATTGCTTTTTGGAGTTTGCAGGCAAGCTGAATTAAGTCATCCGCAGCGGCAGGTTGGAAGAGAAAAAACAAAGATTCGGGTCAAGCTGTTTATTTTTCACTTGTGCGATCGCCTAACTAATAAAACGAGTAAAATTTATATTAAAAACCCGCTTACCCTGCCCCTGTTGATCTATTGCATTTTATAATATTTGCAGCCCAAGCAGCACCTTCTCTACGAAAAAATAAAAAAACACAAGATTAAACCAGAACAAAAGCATTATTAAAAATGCAGTCATAGCTTTTTTTAGTATAGTCTTATACTTAATTTTTTCATAAGCAATATAGGCTGACAGTCCTAGAAGCATTTCTGGAATAACCAAATACACAGCCCAGTGATTAATTATCATAACATTCTGAGAAGACCATGAAGGCAATGCCCACATTGTTTGTTCAGCTACTCCAAAAATTAGCAAAGAAACAGTAGCTACACAAATGTAAGCAGTTCTCTGAGAAATATGCTTCTGTACTTGCTTTCCTGCCAAGATTATCAGAATAAGAGGAATAGTCCACATAAAAGCCATGTAGACTGGTATTGGACCAATTTTTATAAAACTATCTTCGGGATAAACCAGCACACCAAGCCCAGAGCAGAGAAACCAATCTGGCAAGACCATAAAGAGACTAAAGGGGAAAACAAATAGCCACAAATCAACCCAGTCATTGTGTTTAAGCCACAAACCTATTCCAGGAATAGCCAAATTATAAATAACGACTAAGGCGAATAGTCGAATGCCTATGGGTAGCCCCAGAGGAACCATGAGGATTACCACACAAAGGGCGGCAAATGCAATATGTAAAATCAGAATATCCCGTTCTTTGTTTTCTATTAATTGCCTGTCCATATATCTGACGTTTTATTCCAAATTGTCTTGATGATTGCAAGAATTCAGAATTCAGAATAAACAATGCTTACAGCTATAGGGATAAATAATTGCACAGAATCCATAGAAATGAGATTCCTTGCTCTCTATAACATTCTAAGTTCTGGCTCCTGATTTCTGAATTCTTACTAATGATTGGTACTGTTTGGACCAATTAGGTCACCAAACATCAAATGACTAAGAAATTAGAATTTTTCGCTTATGAAAAATCAAGTTAATCTCTGAGCGGTGATTTTTCGTATATCTTCGGATACTATCTCAGCTTTGTTCGGTGTTAATTCCAGCAATACACGCCAAAACATTCGAGGAGTAAAAAGTGAAGATGTTGGTTTCAACATATGCATTACCTCAGCAAAAGATTGGCAGATATCTGGTTCTCTAGCAGCTTTTTGTAAAAGCTGGTAAGTATATCTTTGAATTAATCTATAAACAAACCAAGGCTGGGGTTTAATACCCTTAGTTTTGCTCCAATTTAAGTCTTCTAAAGTTGCCAGTAACCAAGGATGAGCAATCACTTTGGCTAATTTTTTCTGAAACCGGATTGAAAAGCCAGTCAGTTTGCCTTTCTTGTATTTTTCTTCTTGGAGCAAATCATCTAAAGTTAATGCACTTAAAGCTGCTACTGTAATTCCCTGCCCATAAACAGGATTAAAGGCACAAACAGCGTCTCCAAGTGTAATAAAACCATCCGGCATTTGAGAAAGTTTTTCGTAGTGATAGAGACGGTTTTGTGTTTGACGATAACTGTGAATTTTCGACACAGGTTTTGCAGATTTTATCGCTTCATGTATTTCTAAACCTGGTAGCGTTTTACTAAACTCCAGAAAGCCTACTTCATCAGTTGGAGGATAGTCGCCATTAATTCCAATCAAACCAACATGCCAAAGATTATTTCCTACCGGATAGATTCCACCACCACGTAAATACGGTGGTCTTGGGTACATTTGAACAGCTTTCCAATCAAATTTGAATTCAGGCGAAGGTTGATATAAACGCGATGCATAACCAATTGATGCATCAACTACAGTTTTTTTTGGAAGTGTATAGCCTATTGTTGCTAACCATTTGTGAGCCTCTGTTGCTCGACCAGTCGTATCTACAACAAGTTCGGCAAGTAAGGAGTTAATAGATGGGCTGTCATCGTTTTTTCTGTTGTCGCTCCTACACAGTAAGACGCCAGTCACCCGTTTTTGAAGTGCGTCATATAATAACTCAGTGACTTCATGCCCCTCAAGAATGTGGAAGCCTTTAAAAGCTTCTAAACGAGATTTTATAGTCCAATCTAGAAGTGGTCTGCCCAGAAATAGCGTATTTAAATTGAAAGAAAATCTTGGCACTAATTGCGAACCATAAACAATTAATACATCTTTAGGCCAATCTATCTGTACTGCACCTAAATTCAGAAGTTCTTGCTCAATTCCAGGGAAAAGTGATTCCAAAATGATATTAGCGCGTACCATTAACTGATGGAGTTGATGGGCTTGAGCAATACCTCGGCGAAATTCTGGTTTGACAGGATAAATATCGCGTTCAATGAGTGTGACGCGTTCAAAATGATTGAGTAATATCCTACAGGTTAAAAGTCCGGTCATGCTACCGCCAATTACAATGGCGTGATTTAATTTTGTTGTAGTCATCATCATTTTTGAACAGAAGAAAACACTTTAACTAATTCAACGTGCATTCGATGAATCTCCCCCTCCCCTTCTCCCCCTCAGCCCTAACGATAAGTATTCAAGCCAACACAATATGGCGTCACTATTTTCAAGGAAGCTTTTACAACATAATGTTCCACTGTCTAAACTTCGCTAACAGCTTCTTGATGCCTATTATCAGCGCAGGATAACTTGACCTTACATGACTGCAATAAATTGAATACCTCACATCTTGCACCAAGAAAAACTGATGTAATTTTTACACACAGTACAAAGCCTAAATCCCTTATTTTAGCCAGCAAAGTCAAAAAAAATGCTGTAGCTTTATTGCGCTGCTTTTGACTAAACCCAGGGTTATACGGTTAGGTGCAAGATCTGAGATACTGCATTTGATCTCAAAATATTACTATTGAAAAAAAGTGTATTGAGCTATCTCGTAATTTAGCAGTATATCAACAAGCTAGTCAATTATTTATCGCAACTATATTACTTTTCCTACTTTTTATTGTCGAGAGCGCTCCAGCAAGAAATCGAAACTTGGATTTATTCCTAAAATCTTTACCCGATCAATTTTCTCCACATGAACTGAACGCAATGCTGCCAAGATTTTTTGTAAAACTCGTCTCATAATTTCTCGTGTAGCTACTGCCAAATTCAATGATTGTCTACCGTATAATTTCAAACTTTTAGAGAAAATGCAAGGACAGTTAAGACAGTTAAGACAGTTAAGCAAAGGTTTAAAGAAATTTAACACAATAGCTTAATAGCTTAATACTAACTTCAAAAAGTCAGCTGCACTCTTAGAACAATTGAACACACTAGCGCCACAGTGCCTGGAAATAAACCGATTACCATTAGACACTGGAGTTTAGACTAAAGCAGGCGATTGCGCGCAGCGCAGTACCTAAAGGGCGATCGCTACGCGGTTGCAATGCAAAAAAATGAAGGGATGCTTGTAGTTAGAACAAGCACCCCTTAAGCGGAAGATGAGAGAAGCACAACCCTTCGGGTTCGCCAGTCGCTACAACGGGGGGAACCCCCGCAACGCGCTGGCTCACCAACTCTCAACAACCGCTATGGATTCTTTTGCCAGATTAAAAGCATTTCGTCAAACCGTAATACTAGTTGAACGACTTAAATGTTGCTTAGTCTAAACTCCAGTTTTTACGCTTCAGCAGTGAAGCGATGCCCAAAGCAGACAACATTAATACCCCTAATGTAGAAGCAGGTTCAGGGACACGCGAAATCGAAGTAAACGCATTTGTGGAAGATAGGGTAGCCCCTGTGGGAGTATTAATGAGCGCAAATCCGGAGGACGGGAGAGTCGTAACTAAATCGGATAAAGCATTGGAACCCAGGGAATTAGGTAGGTAAGCAAACGTAGCCAAAAATTTAGGATTGGTAGGATCAAAGTTTTTAAAATCATTAAACCCGATGACGTCTGCAGAAAGCCCACTATTATCTGGTCTCGCTAAATTACTTCCCACTACAATCGAATTGGAAGAACCTTTAAAGACATCTTTTCCGGCATTAATGGTATACTCTGGACTCGCGTTTCCATACAAAGTGGCACCGTCAGGTGTCACGCCCGCTGGGATTGAGTCATCAAAGACAAAGTTACCGCTAACTGGCTCACCAGTTTCTTGAGCGTTGAACTGGAACTTGAAGTTAAAAAGGGAAGCTTGAGCGGGAGCGCTACTTACAGTTCCCAGCAACGTAAACACTGCTCCGACGATAGCCATTAATAACTTTTTCTTGGCTTTCATAACACATCTCCGAAAAGTGCCAATGCGTCTCTATAAGTGGCTGAAGTGCAAAGACGTAACGAGAAAATCAACCAGTTTCTACTTTAAGAATATACTTATGCCTAAAAATAAAAAATGAATTATCTTTAGGAAAATTTAGTATGTTTTTTATTATTTAAAAGACGACTAATAAGGTATTGCTGATTTTAAGTATGAAACGCGATTTTGTCATGCTGTTAGCGTAGCTCGTCGCTCTGATAAGCACGCAGAAAACCGAAGAATGACAGCATTCATTCGTCGCTTGGGCAAGCCCACTCATAATATCTCCTCAAATTCGGTAAATGTACCCCCCTAAGAGATATTCTGCGGCTGATACAAAACTGAATGCAACAATGCAACTTTGTGTAAGTTCGGGCATAAAACCCGCTATTCTAGGCAATAATTCTGACAAAGCACCTTCAGCCGCCATGACTCACCACATTCTCAAAGCCACCAGAGAAACCGTGCATCTGGGTGGGTTCTCTCATCTTTTAGAACCAGCACTCACTGTTGACTCTGGCGACACAGTTGATGTAGAAACATACACTGGCTACTACCTTTACGACAAAGCACCACCGGAGTTTCTCACACCTGCCTTCGTGGATATTTGTCAAAATCTTCCCCCAGAACGCAAAGTTGCAACAGGACCACATCTACTCACTGGACCAATTTACGTGCGGGGTGCGGAACCTGGAGATGTTTTGGAAGTAAAACTAGAAGCAATCTCACCCAGTTTACCCGTTGGCTTCAATGCGATTCGTACAGGTTGGGGTGCGTTACCACATCAGTTTCATCAACCCGCCTTGAGATTCATTCCCCTCAATTTAGAGGATAACATCGCTGAATTTCCCAAAGGTAGTGGTATTAAAATTCCCCTCAAACCCTTTTTTGGTATCCTAGGTGTTGCGACTACCGAAGCATTGCGAAACTCAATCCCTCCTGGTCACTATGGTGGTAATATCGATAACCAGGAACTACAGGCTGGTTCTAGGATTTTTTTGCCGATTTTCGTTCCTGGTGCCCTATTTTCTATCGGTGATGGACATTCAGCACAGGGAGATGGTGAAGTCAATGTCACGGCAATTGAAACTTCTATGAACGGCAAGATTCATCTTAAACTTCGCAAGAATTTGCCATTGACAATGCCAATTGCTGAAACTCCCACAGATATCATCACAATGGGATTTGGTCAAACATTAGATGAAGCCTTAGAGTTAGCTTTAAAAAACATGATTGACTTTTTAGAGCGCTTCATCAATTTGTCGCCGGAAGATGCTTATGTATTGTGTAGTTTAGCCGTAAACTTTCGCATTACTCAAGTTGTCAATAGTCCACAAAAAGGCGTTCACGGAATGCTACCAAAATCGATATTTTCCTCGAAAATCAATCTATAATTAGCCATAATTAGCCATCTACCCACATTTTTATGTCTAATATAGCCATCCAATTGTTGCTTATTGGTTTAGCTGCTGGGGTTGCAGGAGGTATGTTTGGCATCGGTGGCGGTGCAATTATGGTACCGGCAATGGTGCTTTTAATAGGTATGGATCAAAAGTTTGCCACTGGCACTTCTATTGCTGCTCAAATATTGCCAATCGGTATTTTGGCAGCAATAGTTTACTATCGAAACGGCAACGTCAATATCAAATATGCTGTGTTTATTGCAATTGGCCTGATAGTTGGCAATTTGTTTGGGGCGCTATTTGCTAATCAACCCTTTATTAGCAGTGAAACAATGAAAAAGCTGTATGGGATCTTTTTGTTACTAATTGGTCTGCGGTATTTACTAGTACGCTAACGAGAATTAACAATTTCACTTGCTTTGAAGGGTGGTAAATACCACCCTTTTATCAATAGACTTCTTGCAAAAATTGATTTTTCCTCAGGGGGAAACTTATAACTTAGTACGGAGAACACAGTATTTTTTCTGAGTTATGTGTTCTTCTTTATTCTGTCAAAGTTTATCTTTAGTTTGTATAATCGAAATCATTTATATCTCAATTATTTATAACAGTTTGACCTGGTAGACAAATCGATAAATATGCAGCGTCGAAAATTTCTAAAGTATGCCACTTTAGTAGGAACGGGCTTTACGTTTGCTGGCTGTAGTGGCGGTCAGTCTCAACCACAAGGTGAAGTCCCAGTTCTAGCTTCCCCTATGGCAGCGAATGAAGTTCTCAAGGTAGGATTTGTCTATGTTGGATCTGTGGGTGATTTTGGGTGGACTTATGCCCACGATTTAGGTCGCAGAGAAATGGAGGCAAATCTTCAGCAGAAAGTGAAAACGACTTTTGTGGAAAATGTTAGCGAAGGTGCGGATGCTGAGAGGGTGATTCGTCAATTGGCATTAGAAGGCAATAAGTTAATTTTTACGACTTCTTTTGGCTATATGAACCCCACAATGAAAGTAGCAAAAGACTTTCCCAATGTTGTTTTTGAACATTGTACTGGATACAAACGCGTCAGGAATGTCGGTACCTATCTGGGACGCTTTGAAGAACCGCGATACCTAACTGGTATGATTGCTGGCAAAATGACAAAATCGAATGTGATTGGTTTTATTGGTTCATACCCAATTCCTGAAGTCATTCGCGGAATAGGTGCGTTTACGCAAGGACTGCAACAGACAAATCCCAAAGCAAAAGTGAGGGTGGTTTGGGTGCAAAATTCGTATGATCCAGCTAAAGAAAGAGAAGCTGCCCAAGCTTTAGTTAATTTAGGTGCGGATGTCCTAACGCAGCATACCGACTCGATCGCTCCTATTCAACTAGCAGAGGAAAAGGGTATTTATGCTTTTGGCTACAACACTGATATGAGTAGGTTTGGTGCAAAAGCTCACCTAACATCAGCCATTAATAAATGGGGTAAATTTTATACAGATAAAGCCTTGGCTGTGCTCAACGGGACTTGGAAGTCTGAGGAAGTTTGGTATGGAATTGCTCAAGAAATGGTCGATATTTCGCCCTTGAATCCAGTGATTCCTGAAGATGTTCAACAATTGGTCATAAGGAAACGCGAGGAATTTATGAGCGGTGCTGCACATCCTTTTGATGGTCCGGTGAAAGACCAAAATGGTATGGTGCGAGTCCCTAAGGGTCAGGTGTTGGGTGATAAGGAACAACTGGCGATGGATTGGTATGTTGAGGGAATTGAGGGAGTAATTCCCAAGGTAAAGTCTTGAAAAATGAACCGCCCTAAACGATTGCCCAAGGGGCACGCAAGAGAGCGCAATCGCATTTCTGCAATCTACAAAGGGCTAGTTTCTCCCCTCAAGTGATTGTGGACACTTACGAATGAAGCAATCGCCAATCATTATTTTGAATCCATTGAGGAACTCGAAGAAGCCTTAGTTGCCAGTTGCCAAGTCCTACTTGAACAAAAAGGTTTCATTAGTAGATTAACCTGCTACCACTGGTGACCAAGGACTGCTGTATACGATAACTAATCAACCAGATTTCATATAACCATTAATGGGATGGAAATCTAACTTATTGATATTTCAAATGTCTTATTGATACTATGCGTTTGCCCTGAAAGTTTCCCTAATTGGGAAAAGGCAACTATGACCATACCCTACTCGTCGTATTTTCCTACTATGTACGACGCTGATTCCAGCCATCCAGGATGATTCGATTTTATCTTGGTGGCTTCTACCTTTTTTTGTTCTATCTTTTGCGGTTTGCTTAAAACTAAGCCAGTCACAAGTCCGACCAAGAAACTTGAAGAGATTGCTAATATCATATGGGGACAAAAAAGTGATAAAAAGTTAACTAATTAATACTACCCGGTATAATTTGAAGATTCCGAAATTTTTAAAGGTTAAAAAATAAAAAAACAATCAAGGTTTGATATAGTTCTTATAAAGAAAAAAAATGATTTATGTGTAAACAATAAAGTGAAAAATATAGTTTTACAAAGTCTTAGGAAGCGAGTTATTGGAGAGTGAACTAGGACTTGTGATGTTTGGTGGGGCGATCGCCCTGGTTGTTTTCGCGCTTGGTGGAAACCAGAAAGAATTCTCTTGGATGCTTACTTATTTGGCGCAGTCAGTGTAATTGGGCTAATCTTACAAGGACTGGCAGTTGATATATCTCCTTATCTTTTGTCTTCCTTGCCCTATTTGGCAACTATCCTTGTACTGGTCATTATCTCGCGCGATGCCAAGAGCATCCAACTGAGGGTACGCGCCTCGCTGGGACAACCCTTGGGTCCTAATGATTAATATGTAGCGATATATACTAAAAATTAATTTTTTGTTGTGTATTATACAAAAAAATGTCTAATATATCTAAAATTACTCTTTTTTTGTGTAATCAGCTAAAAATCATAGTTAATATAGACTATTGACTTTTGACCATTGCTGAAATAATCAACATAAGTTATATATTTTGAATTTTGCCTGCGTGAATTTTTAATTATGCAACCTCCATTTTTTCAATCAATGACACAACGTTCGGTTCTGAAATTACCGAATAATGCCAGAGTTGCTGTTTCGGTGGTGATGAATGTTGAACACTTCACTTTTGGCAAACAGGGGACAGCAATTCAACCTGATTTAAATAGTTATCCAGAAATTGCCAATTATGGTTGGCGCGACTATGGCAATCGAGTTGGGATTTGGCGCTTATTTGACTTATTTGCTGAATTAGAAATTCCCGTGACGGCAGCAGTGAACGGCGAAATCTGCACACTTTATCCGGAAATTATCGCAGCCATGCAGCAACATCATTGGGAAGTGATGGCACATGGTCTTAACAATTCCAAAGGTCATAGTGGCATGGATAGGGAAGCAGAAATAGAAATAATTGATAAAACGCTGAGTTTACTAGAAGAAGCCACTGGAAAAACTCCAAAAGGTTGGTTAACACCGGGGTTTTCGGTTACAGAATCAACGTTTGAATTGTTGTATTCTGCGGGAATTCTTTATACTGCTGACTGGGTAAACGATGACCAACCCTATTGGTATTATTTACCCAACGGACGCTTGTTGGCAATTCCCTATAGTCTCGAGACCAATGATATTACCTTATGCTTGAATAACCGATTTTCTGGTGCAGAATTTGCCCAAGCGATAGAAGATCAATTTGACCAACTTTGGTTAGATGGAGAATCTCAAGGGCGGGTTATGACTATTAGCTTGCATCCGTTTATTGTGGGTCAGCCACTGCGCTTTAAGTATTTAAAACAATGTTTATTACATATTAAAAATCAACCTAATACATGGTTGACAACAGGTGAGGGCATTTATGAATGGATGACTGAAACCACAGGAGTCAAGACACCGCAATATGAATAAGACAATGAATAAAAAGACTAAGTATGGCAGAAATAAAGTTAACTCGTTCAGTCATTAGTCATTAGTCATTAGTAAGAGGGCGCGAGTTTCAGGCGTTATTACCTTCGCTCTTCTTCGCTCTGTTTATTCCTACCTATTTAAGAAATTGAGCAAAAAACTGAAAATGTGACAAATGGCAAGATTTCAGTAAGATTACTGATTGACTAAGGGAACGCTATTTGAAAATATGACGAATGTTCATAAGTCCAGAATTTATGCGGATTTGATGGCAGCAAAAGTGTAGTCAATAGCAAAAGTTAGGGACAATAGAATTATGAACAAAGTTATGAAGCCCAGCAAAAAATATGTTGTTCCGTTTATGGTTGTGGGTATAGTTGCCAGCCTCAGCAGCTGTAGTTTTCATCCCATCTCTCATCATCTTGAAAGCACAATGCCAACAGCCAATACAACAACTAACAGCCAACTTGCTGCACAAGCAGCAACTGATAGCATATCTTCAACTGAAGAAATGTCAAACCAAAATAAGGCTTCTTTGAGTTCTGTCGCTGTTACTAAAAAAACTGTTAACGTCAGCTTATTTACAAGTGATACTGAATGTCAAGAACTGATTCCACAACAAGTCTTAGTACCAAAGCAAGAACCTGTGATAAGTGCGGTGGGTAACATCATAAAGCAATTTGACAGTGCTGATTTTAGCTTGTCTGGGTATAGTGTCACTGTCAAAAATCGAGTCGCAACAGTTGATTTACAAATATCCCCTGATTCCGAGCGTCAATTCACTTCTCTTTCCAGTTGTGAGCAGTTTGCTCTATTTGGCAGCCTTCGCAAAACTTTATTAAGTCATGTTGAATGGAATATTAAAAAAGTTCGCTTCACCCACCAAGGGGAGGAAATAGTTGTTTGAAACAAAGAAAATAAAAGATAAAAAAATATTTTTCTTGGTTATTCTGTCTTTCTACATAAGCTATATCCGCTGCTCAACTATCTTTATAAGCTAGGGTTTTTTGTGGCTTTCTTATAAAATGAGAAGTGAAGGCAGTATCGTTTGGTTAGTCCTTTTCCTTGTTGTGCTTTGCCCATGAATTTTTCTTTTGCTCAGGATGTGTCGGTTTATCAGCTGGCTTTGGGAATGCAAAAGCCTCCTCAACCATTGCCCCATAGTCCTGCTAGTCTACTGTCACTTGTCAGATCACAAATTGATTTACTTATTGAGCAACAGATTGCAGCCACTTTGTGGGTAAAGCTACCACCAGGAAAAATTTGGCACTCAGAAATTGAACGCTATCACCAACAACTGAGAATATCTGACGTCATTCGTACTTTGCATATTGAGGAAAGCAGCAGAGGAATAGAGGGAGTAGAAGAGAACACCTACGTGGGTGGGTTCCCTGATTTGAGCGGGCTGTCCGTCAGCGACAAAGATGCGCACACCAGGAGTGAAAAACTCTCCGCGTCTGTGCGTCTGCCAACGGTAGTTCCACGGCAGTCGCATGGCATAGACACTCCGGGGAACAGAGGCAACGCGCTGCCTCCTCAATTGGAACCACAGGCAAACAGCTCCTCAATGGCAACTTCCCCACGGGGCAGCCTGCTGTGTACGTCTTGTAATATACGAATACAGAGCTTACCAAATAGCCAATTGCGTCGGGAATACTTTCTGATGGTGTTGTCGCCGCAGTTTTGCTTTCTCATTCTGGCTCATAGACCATTTAGAAGACGCAGAAATAATTCGGCAACGAACAGAAAAAAAAACCCGCCGTTACTTGCTATAAGTACCTTTGATGGAAAAGTCATTCAGCGAGTGTTAGATGTTATCAAACAGGGGATAACACCAGAATCATCCGTGTTTATACCGAACGATTTTATTTGTCCCCCCGCAAGCGAGCCAGCACTCATAAGTCAACTGTTGGCAAAACAACTCCAGCAACACGATGAAATTCATCGTCAAAGAACGACAAAGCGTCTTGCGCAGATGCAGCAGCAAAATCAGAAATTGCACGAAACTCTGCAACTTCAAGATGAATACTTGAGCAATGTGTGTCAGGAACTGCGCGCACCTTTAACACATATGAAGACAGCTCTGAGCCTTTTAAATTCCCCTAATCTCAAACCCCCTCAGCGACAGCGTTATTTCCAGATGCTCAAACAAGAATGCGATCGCCAAAATGCCCTGATTACTGGCGTGCTGGATCTGGTGCAGTTAGAGCGCAATTTGGAGCGGATGCCTTTAGAGGCTGTGCGTCTGTCGGAGATTGTGCCTGGAGTCGTTAGTATCTACCAGCCCTTAACCCGAGAAAAAGGTATCATGTTAGCTTACACTGTACCTACTGACCTTCCACGTGTTTGGTGTGTGAGCGGTGGGCTGAGGCAGATTGTGATTAATCTGCTTTCCAACAGCATTAAGTTCACCCCCAAAGGTGGAGAGGTTTGGGTACGAGCACGTGTTCAGGGTGATTATGTGCAATTGGAATTTAGCGATACTGGTATTGGTATTGCCGATAGCGAAATTCCCAAAATCCTTGACCGCTTTTATCGCGTACGTCCAGTCGCAACTGAAGATCCTGGTGGTGTTGGTTTGGGCTTATCAATTGTGCAATTATTGCTATGGCGCTGCCGTGGCTCTCTGTCTGTAAAAAGTAAACTCTATGAAGGTTCTACTTTGACTGCGCAGCTAGCGATCGCCCCTGAAAATCCACCACAATCATCCATTTGAGATTAAGTTTATGTTCATCACCTTGATTGCAGATTATGGTAATGGTGACCCAGCTTTTGCTGAAGTGACGCAACGTTTACTCATAGGACTACCGGAAGCACAGATTCATACTCTCTCAGTTCCTGCTTTCAGTACTCTGGCGACAGGTTTTTGGATTGCCCAACTTGGTCTTAACCCCGGTCCCCAAGAGCGTTTAATTTATCACAACTGCGCGCCTCGTCAAGATGATAAACAACCTAGACTGGATAATGAAGGCGAAGGACTCACTTATGCCTTGCTACCCAATGGCGTTACAGTCGTAGGCGTTAATGCTGGTTACAGTCTCTCTTTTATCAAAGAATATGCACAAAAAGTGCATATAGTCAAGGTTTCTAGAGGTGGGTCGCAGTTTCGTTCTCGTGATGTGTTTCCCAATGCGGCGGCGGCGATTGCTCAAGGCGACTTTAGCCTTTTAGGAGAAGTTTTGAACCCAAGCAATATACCCGATCCCCCGAGCGATCGCGTTGCTTGGATTGATGGCTACGGTAACATCAAAACCACCATCCCATCACATTCTGTCAACCTCAAACCTGAAGAGAAGGTCGTCGTCCGCGTGGGTGATGTCGTCAGTGATGCAGTGTACTCCGATGGTAGTTTTAAAGTGCCAGAAGGAACTTTAGCTTTTTCTCCAGGGAGTTCTGGTTGGTCAATGGCTGATGGGTCAAAATCAGTTCGTTGGATGGAACTATTTCTGCGTGGTGGTAACGCCTGGGAACGCTTCGGCAGACCCCGTGTTAATCAGTTAATTACTCGCATCGGCTAGCAACGCCGAAAAGAGCTTGGCTTTCCATAAATCAGATGCCGGTGATCAACGATTAATTCTTCACTTCCCACTTTTGCTGACTGCTGACTTCCAAGGGAAGGAAAATCGTTAGTACTTCTCCGTGACGCGGACGTTCGCGCACAATCAGTTTACCGCCGATCGCCTGAAACAAATGCTTAGTTGCAGCGAGATTCAAACTTATCGTACCCGTTTCTGGTTGGAACATCAGCAATTGACCAAGAGCTTTGCGAATTGGCGGTGTGCAGGTCGATGCTGATGCTTTCCCATTATCTCCAGCTTGAGGTAACGGCAATAACTGTAATTTCAGTTGATCCCCAGCAGGAATGACTTGTACTTGAATATGGCTACCACCGGGTAAGCTGCGGGTGAAATTCTCCATCAAACCAGTCAGAACCCGATCCAACATGGTAGGATTACTGATGACAGTGGGTAACTGCTGAGGTAAAACCACATCCAAAGTCAAGTTCCGCCGATTTGCTGCTTCTTGCCAGCGAGGGATGCTTTGCTGCAACACTTGCTCGAGAGACATTGGTGTCAGTTGAGCGTGTGTGCATTTTACGGTGGGAGATGTTTCCAGTTCTGCTGCTCTAAAGAGCAACTCCATCCGGTCAATTTGCTCAGTGCATTCACGGTCAATCAGTTCCAAACGCTTGATAACGTTGGCAGGCAGATCACGCTGTTTGAGCAGTAGACGAGTGATGGTGCGGATGGTAGTCAGAGGGGTGCGAACTTCATGAGCAAAAGCTTGCAGCAACTCTACATCAGGACGAGGTGAGGAGAGATGGGGAGATGGGGGGCTAGAGGTTGCCACTTTGTAGGGTGAACCAGAAGCGTCTGGTGCAGAAGTTCCTATAGAACGAAGTGCCCGTTGGGCAATAGAGGACTTTGGGCTTCCCTCTAGGGTTGGGGAATAAGAAACTTTGGGTTCGCACAAAGTAGAGTTGGCGGGTAATGAAGATTCGTTGTGTACCCGTGTTCCCGTGTCTTCTTCTGGTTGTGGAAATTGGGTTAGCAACAACCGAGTGAACTCCATCACTATGCGATAATCTGGAGTTTCTGGAGAATACTTTTGTACTAATTTCTCTAAATCGGCAAACAACTGCGGATGACTTAATCTGACTCTTGCTCCGAGCGATCGCCATGCTAACTCAACGACTTCTGGATCAAAAGAAAATGAAAAACTTTTATCACCATTGGTGTCTTGTGCTAAAACCAGCACTAATCTAAACTGCTTGGTGAAAACCAAACAAAACTGCTCCCTAGCCAATGGATCTGTTCCTAACAGAGGTAAAACTGACTCACCAGGAGCAAATGCATCTGCCACAGCCACAGCATGAGGCATTTGAAATGGCATGAGTGCCAAGGGGTTAAATGGCTTTGCCGTAAAAGTGACTGTCTGTAAGCTTTGAGCTAGTGTTGGTTCGCTGAAGACAGGTGCTGGCGCAGCTAAAACTAATCCTTGGGTATCTTCAGGTAACGCTGTTGCCAAGGTATTTAATAACAACTGTTGTGTCGCCGCTATGCTTACGCGCCACTGCTGCTGTGCTTTGACAGATGAGCATTCAGCTATTGTTGATTGACTATTTGCTAAAACTTCGCTCAGACTTGGCAAGATCCATTTGTACACAACTTTTCACCCCTTCAATAAAGAGCGACTGACAGCATTTTGGGCAGGCATTCACTACTTATTTACGAGGTTATAAGGATTTCTTTGTTAGTGAAAGTCGTAGAACCGAACAATTGGAGCGCAATTTCCCCTGTAACCAATCTGTTGATAGATGCTTAGCTTACACTTGCGGACGATGCAAGTTAGACCAAAACAAGGCAAAACAGTAATGTGAGCGCAAAACAAAGTAGAAACTACATAATTTTGTGCTTATTTTTCGCTATGAAATGGAGGAGTAAAATGGCTTTGGGCGAACACAAGCGTGCTGTTGGGGTATTTTCTAGCCGTCGTGAAGCTGAGTATGCACTTAGCGAACTCAGAGATGCTGGCTTCCCGATGAATAAGATTTCTATCATTGCTAGAGATGCGGCTCGTGAAGGTGATATTGCTGGTGTCGAAACGCAAAAGGGTGTTGGCAACAAAGCTGATGAAGGAGCCGCAACCGGAGCAGTGACCGGTGCAACATTAGGGGGTATTACTGGCTTGCTCGTAGGTTTAGGTACCTTGGCAATTCCTGGCGTAGGTCCTATATTACTTGCAGGCGAAGTAGCTACAGCTCTGGCGACAACTGCTGTTGGTGCTGGAATTGGTGCAGCAACTGGCGGATTATTGGGTGCGCTCATTGGTTTGGGAATTCCTGAAGAACGAGCCAGAGTATACAATGATCGGGTCTCTCGTGGTGATTATTTGGTGATAGTAGACGGTACAGATGATGAAATTCGTCATGCTGAAACTGTTCTGACAAACCAGGGTATTCAGGAGTTTGGGATTTATAATGCACCTGGTGTTGCAGACACTCGTACAGATTACACTGATCGCGTTGTCAACAATCAACCTCCGGTAACTAACAATCAACCTCCGGTAACTAACAATCAACCTCCGGTAACTATTGTTGACCGTCGGGATGCAACTATTTAATGAGTCGTCAGTCATGAGTCGCTCATTAAAAAACTACTTTCTCCGGACTATTGACTCTTGAGTCTGGACTTTGAAAGATTCGCTCCTCAACCTCACACAATTAACAGTGTTCAGTTATCAGTCAGTTATCAGTCAGTTCCCGTAATTGAAGTCAGGGAATTTCTACAACGATTTGGGTGTTCTTGTATCTGTTTTGTAGATAAAAAGATAACTGTCTGCTGTTAATAACTGCTTCTGTCAATGAAACTTTTAAAACATTCAAGTGGAACAGAGAAGATGAACAAGTTTATTCCATTGATCATTAGTGGCGTTATAGCTGTTGGTGCGGTTGGTTGCGAAGAACCCCCTTCTAGAACGAGTGCAGATGCTCCTTCGGGAACAACTGAAAACGTTAACGCTCCAACAAAAGAAACTGCTGAAAAAACTCAAGAAGACGCTACCGGTCAAGTTCGTAAAGACCAAATAGAGTCTGACATTAGAGCACGCGAACAACGTAACAATGCTACTGGCGGTGATGCGCAAAGAGCCGATGCTGATTTAGAAAGCGAAGTTCGCGGCAAGTTAGAGGCGAATTTGCCAGCTAGTCAGTTAACAGTTGACGCTAAAGAAGGTGCTCTGACTGTAGCAGGAACTGTTCCTACTCAAGAACAACTGAATAAAATTCCTACTTTGGCGCAAGAGATTAAAGGTGTCAAAAGTGTGAAGGTTGAGGCAAAAGTAGCTCCAGCGCAACCTAATTCAAACACGAACAATCAACCAGGTCAGTAGCAAGTTTTGTAGCTCATAAGGCTACCATAGGCATCTACCATACTAAATTCAACAACTAACGCTCGCATTCTTCAAGGAAACAGAAGAATGCGAGTACTTCTATATTTGAGCTAATACCGTTTTGAAAAAAGAATGCGACACATGATGGCTCATATATAGGTTCTATCTGTCGCTATCATTTTTTGAATTGGTATAAGCCACCAAATTGCAGAAGGGAAAAACTTAGCCTTTTGTTTGTGTACGCCAGTGCTTGAGAGTGACCATGTAAATGAAAATGATCATTAATACAAGGGGCGTTATTGTTGTTGGCTCCGGTACCTTCTTCACTTCCTGTCCAGGCACAGTTACGGGAGGAGTGGATGGCACTTCAATGATTTGGTTTTCACCGGGAGGACCACCATTGCCGCTAGGAGGAACAGACCCGCCGCCACCAGAGGAAGAGGAAGTGCCAACAGGCGGTGTAGCTGCGATGCTGCTACCACCGCGACCGGAGGAATCACCGCCACCGAAGGAGAGAAGAAGTAGCAGTAAAGCAAGACCGGCACCGCCAATTAGCCAAGTTGGAAAAGAACTCCCTGAGCCTTGTTGCAATACGGTATCTTCTGCTATGTTGCCAGGAAAATCAACTTGTGCAAGGCTGGAAGGAAGATCAAGACTGATCGCTTCTGGCTCTAACCATACTGGAGATTCCCATGAAACGACTTCTCCAGCGACAGTTTCCCCAGCGAACCAATCAGCTTTGGGAACGCCAAGATTTGGACGGTTGAAATCACCACCATCTGGTGAATATGGCACGGAGAGTTCTTTGAGAATGGTCTCTTTGAGAGACTGTTCATTACCATTCAACGCAAGCTTGGCTGCTGAAAGTTTCTCCGAGAAAAACTTGGCTTCCTCCGGCTTTAGACCCATAGCTTGAATCTGCTGCTGAGCATCGGGAATTTTTGCAATCTCCTGAAGCAACAGACGTCCATAAGAGTATTTCAAATCCAGCAAGGCATTGCGAGGATCAAGCGAGTTTCCACCTCCAGAAGGTGCCCAGTCAAAGTTTTTGGTGACTTGTCCCAGACCTTCTTGAGGAGTCTGACTTACCGTCTGCCCAAGAAGATACCGATACCCGTCCACGATATCAGGGTTGTTGTTCTCCCAGAATGAGGCGTACGGTATTTGAGCAAGATTGGGATTGTTTCCATAAAAGGAAGCGAAATTGCGGAAGTTTTCTTCCCCACCAGCGGCTTTCATCAGCAACTGCTCGTAGGTTGGTCCACCATTCGACTCAAGTATTTTCTGGAAGACTGCTCCAGCCTTGTTACAAGCGGCACCAAATCCTACACTACATGCAGGAATGCCTCGCATTTGGCTTAAATCTCGCCCTGATACCTGGTACTGGAGATAGTTTTGCTCCAGTCCTTGTTGGATACCATAGTGTCCAACGTTGAGTTGAGCAGAAGCAGGTTGAGATGCATTGACTACTGTTGCAAAGGATGATACGGTGACTACAATTTTTTGAACTTTTGACTTCAAGGGATTTACCTCCAACAAGTAATTTTCGATGCACCTTATGAGACTGGAGAGGAAGTTAAATTCTGAGGCGAGTTGATGTTAATTGTGATTGCTGTCCCCTTAAGTTTTTCGCCTGTAACAGAGTGGTAGATGACAACAGCGCTGTTTGGTTGGTCGAAGAGGTAACCACGATTAGAGGGTTGTACCTTTGCTTCCTTCACTAAGGAAAAGAAGGATTCCAGATATCTGCGTATACTTTCACGGTTCCCTTGATTTGTCTTTGTATGCTTATCTACAAGCATCATGAATAAGTCCAGGCTGCGGTTGTCCTGCCCTTCAACGAGAATGCCGCCCTTTAGGAAAGAACTGGCTACAAGCTTTCCATTGATTTGTTGGACTTTTAATAGGGTGTAATAACGTCCCTGCTTCCTAGAATCACTTGCATAACAAACCCAGGCACCATCTGGGTTTTGTGTAAAACCTTGCTGCCCTAAGTAGGAAAGCGGTTCTTCACTTTTCTGGCTCATTAGTGGAGGTAACAAATCTTCCACGGCATCCGAAGAGCAAAGCTTCTGCGTCGTTTTTTGTTGGGGAGTCGTTGGAGGCTCTTGCGCTATTACAAAGTAAGGCATAACAGCAACAGCAGATAGAGAGATAGCAAATGTACTTAGTAAACGAGTAAATATATTCATGTTTTTCTTTATAAGAAGTTATTGGTCTTTAAAAGTTATTGAGGAATACCTTCTGTCGAAGAGTGTCCTATTTATTTCTTTTGTTCTAGATACAATTATCTAGATATTATTTCCGTATTTAGTTAAAATTCCCTATAAATATTTAAAAAGAATGTGTGAATAATTCGTGTTGTGGCTAAGTAAAAATAAGGAACAACCATCCTGCTGAGATTTTCCCTCTTTTCCCTTGTTGAGCTTAAAGGTATTAACAACAAGGCTTTTAAATTTTATTCTTCTAAATAATTTGATGAGATCTCCTGATAACCATAAGCGTTTTTACCGATGGAACCTCGATTCACTTCCTGTCACCTGAAATGTGATTTATGAAGCCAACTTTAAATTCTCGTAAAGTCTCATTATGAAGCCAGCTTTAAATTCTCGTAAAGTGTCATAGCGTTTCTTGTTGCTGAGACTGCACCGTGTATACAACTCATTTTTCGCTATAACCTTGCGTACAATATCCGTATATGAAACACTGTTGAAAAATTGTACGGCTTGAAAACTTAGTTTATATATCAGCCGTGATTTATGAAATCTAAAAAATCTTTGGTTGATTCATGAGAGTTTTGGGTGCAATGATCATTATTTTGCTTTCTTTGCTAAGTTTTTGGACAGTATACTACTAGCTTTGTTGCTGTTTTAGCACCCAGATAAAAACATACCAAGCAGTGACCTGAGTCACAACATGAATCTCAAGCTCTACATTATAGTTATGAGCAGGATTATATATATCAATCATCTAGTTGACTAGGCAGTGATCTGAGTCACAACAGTAAAGAGCTACATTGTCACAGGACAATTACCATAAATAAAATTTACTCAGCAGTGATTTTAATCACAATATTCATGTGAATCTCTGCCAGGATATTTTTAGCAAAATAATAGGGTGGGGATGGCGATATTTTTCAACGCAACTGTGTATATGCCGTCAGGGCGAGCCTCCTACCCAGTTCTACAACTTCGGTGGGAACACAACCAATTACGGGAAAACTTGCGCAAGTATCTCTACCAATTTCTCAATATGCGCTGGTTGATGAGTTGCCATTAAAGAAATCCGTATTCGACTGGTAGGAACGGTTGGGGGACGAATAGCCGGGGCAAAAATGCCAGCAGCTTTCAGTTGCTTTCCAGCTTTGAGCGCATCTGCTGCACTTGGCAGTTGAAAGCAGAGGATGGGTGAGGAAGAGGGTAGTAATATCAGCGATACTGGCTGCTGTTCCATGAGCTGTTTGAGTTGGGCTACATTCTGCCACAATTGGGTGCGGCGTTGCGGTTCTTGCTGTACTATTTTTATTGCTGTGAGCGCCGCGGCTGTATCCGCAGGAGAAAGCGCCGTGGTGTAAATCCAGCTAGGTGCGCGATTCCGCAAAAAGTCTATTAAGGTTGCACTTCCCGCCACATATCCGCCTAGACTACCCAAAGCTTTACTCAAAGTGCCAATTTGAATTAACTGCCTTCCCGTACATCCGAAATGTTCTACGCATCCAGCGCCAGTTTCTCCCAGTACCCCTGTGGCATGAGCTTCATCAACAAGCAGCATACAGCTAAATTCTTCTGCTAGCTCCAGTAGTGCAGGTAAAGGACACAAATCACCATCCATGCTGAAGACGCTATCAGTGATGATCAGACAACGTCGGTAGTTTTGCCTTTGTTGACTCAGTTGGTTTCTTAATGCTTCAACGTCACAGTGAGGATATTCAATAATGGTTGCACCACTTAAGATTGCCCCGTTTTTGAGACTAGAGTGATTGTACTGGTCAGATAAAATGAAATCACGTTTGCCTACAAGCGCAGTTATTGTACCCACATTTGCTAGATAGCCGGAACTGAAGACTAGAGCATCTTCTGTTTGTTTGAGGGATGCGATCGCTCTTTCCAACTCCCTATGTAACTCTCTATGTCCACTGAGTAATCTAGAACCTGTTGCACCCGTACCAAATTCTTGGACAGCAGCAGTAGCCGCTGCAATCAACCGCTGATCCCCAGCCAATCCCAGATAGTCATTACTGGCAAAATTAATCACCTCTCGTCCTTCCAAAAGTACCGTTGCACCTGGAAGACCGTGGATTGTTTGTACTGAGCGATACCAGTCAGCACGGTGAATTGTAGCCAGAGATTCTTCTATCCAAGCGTAAGGGTCTGTAAGCACGGTAGAGAAGTGAGGGAAGTTGTTTTTTCCTACTTAATACAATTAAGTTCTAGTTATTAACTATAAAACAAATTTATAAGTAAAACTCGTACTCTGCTTGTAAGTTTATCTTTAAACTACTTGATAGTAATTCAAACAAACTTATACACAAATGCAAGCTAGTGACTATGACAAAATCATCCACACTGCTTTCATGGTTAGCAAAGCCCGACAGTTCACAGATATTCCTTATGCCAAGGAATTGGCACAATTGGTAGAAGCGCAAGGATTGGTAGAGCTATCTGAATCACAAAACCAAGACAAAAGTGCTTTGCTTACTGCACGTGTGGAAGCTCGCTATAAAGCCGTCAACCAAGTCATGGCTCAATATCAAATAGGGCAAGTTCTAGAACTAGCATCCGGTTTGCTACCGCGTGGTCTTTTCATGTCTTGTCATCCGAACATCACATTTATTGAAAGTGATTTGCCCAGAATGATTCGTTGCAAACAGCAACTAGTTGAACAACTCGTTGGGAAACGTCCCAATCTGCACTTTCTCTCAATTGATGCTACTAGCCGTCCAAGTCGGTTTTTGAAAAGTGTTGAGCTACTAAAAGTCGGACAGCCAATCATAATTTTGTGTGAAGGGTTGCTGACACATCTGAATATGGCAGAAAAACAACTTGTGTGTGCCAATATTCGCGAGATGCTTCAACAGTACGGTGGCGTCTGGATTACCCCTGACTTTATTGACACAGCTAGTTTAAGGCAGTCACAAGAATTTGACCCTTCTTTACAGAAGCTATTACAAACAGGTACTAACCTTACAGGCAGATCTTTGGTGAATAATAATTTTACAACACTTGAGCAGGCACGGCAATTTGCTTATGAGCAAGGTTTCTGTGTGGCAGAGCACAGTATGTTGAACGTGATGGATCAGTTAAGCTGCTTGAAAATCTTGGGCATTGACACACAAGTCGTAAGGAAAATGCTTGGGCTTTGGTCTATCTTTGCGCTAACTCTGGATGTCTCTTGATTTTCAACGGGTTGGAGCAAACCATGACAAAACCTGACTTCCTTCACTCGCGTGTACTCTTGAGGCACCCATAGATATATAACGATTCATACACGGTTTAGTCGCCTCCTCAGGGAGATGACTCTGTGGCTTAGGTATCCAACTACTGACTATATTCGCTGCTGAGATGAGCGATCGCCTGTTTTATCCACTCTTCCACATAAGCATCTTTAGGGAGTCCAATGTCTTCACTCACCACATGCAACGCGTGACTCACCTCATTCGCAGTGTAGCCTAGTGCCAAGAGTGTCATTTGTACCTCTTCTAGAATACTTGGTGCAGGACCGCCTGTCGCGACGAAGAATCCTGCTGTCTTACGCCACTCTACTAACTTGCTTTTTAGTTCCAAACATAGGCGTTCTGCGGTTTTTTTGCCAACACCAGGGGATTGAATGAGTAATTGAGTGTTGCCGGCAATAATCGCCTGCACTAAGTCTGGGAGTTCTAAAGTGTCCAACAGGGCGATCGCCAAAGCGGCACCAACCCCACTGACACTCAACAAATGGCGAAACAGATCTCGCTCCCCAGGTGAACCAAAGCCGTAAAGCAATGGCACCTCTTCTCGAATCTGGTAATGGGTAAAAATTTGCACTTCGCCTCCAGTATTTGGCAACTGCTGTGCCAGTCGTGCAGGGATTTGCAAATCGTACCCCATACCATTCACTTCCAGTGTCAGTGTATGGCGATTACCATTATTGTTTTGGATACCAGCAACGATTCCTTTGAGATAACTAATCATTCTAAGAAACCAAAATGTTTTAAGCCTTCTAGTATTCCACCAGCACAAAAATTTGTTGCCAGGTAACGGTAGTCAGCAGGATGTTCATTATGCCATTGAAGTAGCTCTGGGCGAGCATTTCCGACAATAATTCCTTTTTCACTACCAGCAGAGAATAAAGCAATATCATTACCAGAATCGCCACAAACAACCGTTTGCTCTGCTACAAATTTCCACTTTTGGCGGAGAAACTGTACTGCCTGTCCTTTATCGCTGTGATGGGGCACAATGTCAAGGTCTATACCGCTACTGTAGATTAACTTTATATTTAAACCACTTGCTTGCAACTCTGACTGAAGTTGTGGTACAACCCTTGCAGATGGCTCTTCTTGCAGGAAAAAACTCACCTTGAAAGGACGCTGTTCTGAGTTTGGCTGCGGAACCAACTCAGAAAATTGAGTCGTTTTTGCGACTACAAGGTCACGGTTCCAACCAGATGAAAGTTTTTCTGACCATTCTGAATCAGGATTGCCACTACCGTCAAGATAAATTTCTGTTCCCACAGCTAAAATCAGGGCATCTGGTTCTAAAAGATTTTTTTCGTCTTTAAGTTCTTGGTAAAGAACAGGCGATCGCCCTGTCGCATAAACAATCTTGCTGCCATGTTCTTGGCGTGTCTGTTGCAGGCGATCGTTGAGTTCGGTCAGCGCATTGTCATCGCCAACCAGGGTATTGTCTAAATCGGTTACGAACAGAAATTTAGCCACAGCAACCTCTTTTATTAGCTTTACCACCAAAAAGTTTATGCTGATTTGGCACCAATCTCATCTGTTTTCGTTTTTAGATAAGCAAGTTGACCAGTTATGCTAAAACCATGATCTGATTAATCTAAACGATTTACAGGCGTTGAATTTAATATAGTCAGAGAAATTTACAATCATCATCAGCCCTTGAGGTTTTAACTAGATCTATGCAACACCGGAGGATTTTGGAGTGGCGACCATTTTTAGGTTTTTACATAACTTAGCAACTGCCAAGCGAAATCCTCTCCACAGCCTCAGAACCCGGTTAGGGCTGGCAATTGGCAGTGTTGCCTTTGTGCTGTCAATCTTAGCAAGTCTGATTGTCGGGCACACTACCAGCGAACAGGTCAAAGTCGATGTTGGTCAGTCGCTAGCCCAAATCGCTTACCAGATGGCTGATAAGTTAGACCGAGGGATGTTTGAGCGCTATCGCGACATTCAAATTATCAGCGCACTGGATATCATCCGCAATCCAGATTCTGTCTCACAGCAGCGTACACTCTTAGAAAAACTGCAAAGTACTTATACTGATTACGCTTGGATAGGTTTAACTGATAACAAGGGTATTGTTCAAGCCAGTACAAGAAAATTATTAGAAGGCAAGGATGTTTCTCAAAGACCTTGGTTCATTGACGGGCGAAGAGCAACCTACATCGGTGACGTACATGATGCTGTAAAACTGGCGAAATTGCTACCCAATCCGACAGACGAACCACTGCGTTTTGTAGATATCGCGGTTCCTGTGACCAATGTTCAAGGTCAGCCACAAGGTGTTTTGGGTGCTCATTTAAGCTGGACATGGTCTAAAGAGGTGGAAAAGTCCCTGTTACCCACAGTACAAGAACGCAACAAAGAAATCTTTGTCCTCAGTCAGAATGGTGATGTTTTGCTAGCCCCTCCCGAGTTTCACGCTGTCAATTCCCTATCCCTTAAAAGTATTAAAGCAGCGCAACGCGGGATGAATGGTTACCTGATTGAGAATTGGTCGGATGGTCAGAGTTATCTAACTGGCTACGCTCAAAGTGTTGGTTATCGGAATTACCCTGGATTAGGGTGGTTGGTGATCGTACGGCAAAAAACTGATGTCGCATTTGCTCACATAAGGCATATACAACAGGAAATATTTATTGCGAATATGATACTAGGTATATTGTTTGCTGTTTTAGGTTGGCTTGTGACAGCAGCAATTACCAACCCCATGTTGGCGATCGCCAAAGCCGCCAACTACATCCGTCAAGGTAGGAAACAAGTTAAAATTCCCGTTCTGCAAGGTCAAGATGAAATCGCCAATCTCTCTCGAAACATCAGCCAGCTCGTTTCGACTTTAACCGAGCAGGAAAAAGACCTCAAGGCAAGTAACGCCCAGTTGCAGCTAGAACTTACCTCCAAGCTTATGGCGCAGGAAATGCTACGACAAAGCGAAGAGAAATTTCGCCAATTAGCAGAAAACATTCAAGAAGTTTTTTGGCTTCAAGACTTAAAAATCTGCAAAATTATCTATATCAGTCCTGCATACGAGCAAGTGTGGCAACGCAGCCGCGAGAGTTTGTATGCTAACCCCAATTCCTGGTTGGAAGCTATTCATCCAGAGGACAAAGAGCGCGTAGTTACTAACATACACCAAAATACATATAGCGCCTACCAGAATGAATATAGAATTGTGCAGCCAGATGGCTCTTTACGTTGGATTTGGGATAGCAGTTTTCCAGTTTACAACAATCTTGGAGAAGTCTATCGTCGAGTAGGAATTGCCCAAGATATTACCGAGCGTAAGCTTGCCGAAGAAACACGTTTAGCACTAGAGAAAGAAAGAGAAATTAGTAAAATAAAATCCGACTTTATTACCATTGCATCTCACGAATTCCGAACGCCGCTAACGACTATTTTGTTATCTTGTGACTTTCTCCAGAACTGTGGCGAGCAATTATCTTATGAGAAAAAAGAGCGACATTACAATAGAATTAAATCAAGCGTAAAACATTTGACTCAGATATTAGAAGATGTTTTAATTATCGGCAAAACAGAAGCAGGAAAACTTAAATTTGAACCAACTCCCATAGACTTAATCAGCCTTTGCTTAGATTTAGTCGAACAGCTACAGTTGAGCGCTGGCGAAAAGTATCATCTCAACTTTGTTGAGCAGTGCGTTTACGGCTGCAAAAGAGAAGACCTACCTGTGATGGATGAAAAATTGCTTCGGCATATACTCACCAATTTACTTTCAAATGCCATAAAATATTCTCCACAAGGAGGTACTATTCTCTTTGAACTTATTTGTGACAATAAAAGTGTTATTTTTCGTATTCAAGATGAAGGTATTGGCATTCCACAAGAAGACCAGCCCAAGCTATTTACCTCCTTTTTTAGGAGTAGTAACACAGCCAATCTTCCTGGAACCGGACTAGGGTTAACTATTGTCAAAAATGCAGTTGAATTGCACGGAGGACAAATTACTCTGGAAAGTCAAGTGGGTGTAGGTACAACATTTACGGTGGTACTGCCGCTGAATAAAACAGTTGCAGTAGAGAAAACCTTGATGAAAGGAAGTGGTTAGTCGTTAATCAAATCAGTCGAGACACTACAACCCCCACTAAAGCAGTAGAAAATAGCGTTAGGGTTTGCCAGAGCATTTGGTCAGGCGTGATACACCTCGGTCACTTCATAGAGGTGAGGATCGAACGAGGCGATTTCAGCAACCCTTTGTGCAAAGGGCAGGATAGCTGGATTATCCTTCACAGATTCAAACGCTTCACGGCTTTGCCACTGGGCGTAGTTCGTCACCCGTACACCGTCCAAGCTCTTATGGATACTCGCAGAAACGAAACCCGGTACGTGCCGATAGATGGTGTTCAGCGCTTCTGCCAGCAGTTCTACAAGCTGTTGTTGAACCTCCGGTTTGCAGGTGTGGACGGTGATGAGCGTTACCAGTGGTTGTCCTTTTTTGATCGCGATCATGTCCTTAACTCCTCATCATAGATACATAAGACCCATGCTCAAGCTCGTCAATAATGGACAGAGCTTCAGGCGTCCAGCCCAACAATGCCTTGGTTCGCTCCGCGCTCAAGCGCTTCTCACTGGCGATCGAGTCCGCCAGATCCCCATACTGCTGGTGGGCTTCCTCGATTGCCCAAGCCTCTATCCGATCGCCATACCCCAGAGTCCGGCTGATTGCCGCCACAATCTCCCGCATGGTGATCGGTTCGCCCGCAACAGCATGGAGGACTGAGCCTGCAGGTGCTTTTTCGAGCGCGAGAGCATAGAGATCGCCTAGATCGTCGATGTGAACCGTTGACCAAGCATTTTCGCCATCTCCGAAAGTACGCCCTACCCCCGCTTGGCGTGCCAATGTAATCAAGAGATTCACCAGTCCACTGCCACCACGACCGTAGACCAAACCGGGACGCACCACAATGCTACGCACGCTGCGGTTGGCGGCATCAAGAACCAACCGCTCGATTTGGGCACGCACCTGCACGAAGAGGGGCGGATTGGGGACTACATCTTCGGCAGCAACGGTCATCCCCGTATCACCGATCGTCCCAGCACCGCTCGTATAAATGAAGGGACCCCCTGTACCTGCGATTGCATCCAGCATGACCGAAACAGCAGCTTGCTCGGCGGCGTAGGATTCGTCCATCTTGCTCCAGTTGTCATAGTTGAAGGCGGTATGGACAACGGCCTCCGCATTTTTGGCAGCACTGGCGAGACTGGAAATATCCTCCAAAACACCGACATAGGGTTGAACTCCCATGTCTGTGAGGCGCTGTGCCGATTGTTCGGATCGGGCAAGCCCAATGACCGTGTGATTTCGGGCGATAAGCGATCGCACAACCGCGCTACCAATGTACCCTGTTCCGCCTGTCACAAAGACCTTCATTAGAGTTTCCTGTATTGTGCCAAATTCGATGGTAGACACTCGCCAGAAATCTGTCTTGTCAATCTCGGCTTTTTTTAGAACATTCCTGCTATTGATTGCGGAATTTGAGCGGGGTAGTTCCAACCAGACGCTTAAATTGGCGCGTGAAGTGGCTCTGATCCGCAAACCCAACCAGACGAGCAATGTCAGCAATCATTAACTCATTGTGCTGCAACAACTGCATGGCTCGTTCCATCCGACACTGCATCACATATTGATAGACTGAAACGCCTATCGATTGCTTAAACAGCCGCGAGAAGTAATATTGGCTCATGCCAGCTTCACGGGCGATCTTTGCCAGCGATAAGTTACCCGCTAGATTATCGTGAATGAATTCAATGACGCGACGCAATTTGCAAGGCGAAAGACCATCTGCATAATTTCGTGGGGTTAAGGAAAACTCACTATATCGCCTGACTAAATGAATCGATAGGAGATGTGCAGCAGACTCTGCATATAAATAGCTACTTACTGCATTTGTCTCTAATTCTGTCTTTAGATTTAACCCAATTTGGTGAATCAGCGGGTCTCGGATTCTAAAGTGCCGAATAATTTTAAGCTGCTCTGGCTCAACCAACTCTTGAACGGCATGGGCAACTAACCTGGGTTCTAGCCGCAGCACGAGAAACTCACCTTCTTGTTGCCGACGGATTTTAGGACAAACACCGGGAGGCGCAATCAGAATATCGCCCTTGACTCGGCAATCCTTGAACAGCCGTCCGTTCATCCACCGCTCTACCTCAATCGGTTCCCCCAAGTAGATATTGATCAGATAACAAGTCAAGTTGGTTTCAGATATTTCTTGCGCTGGTTGACGGTAATGTTCCAGAAAAATGGCATTCCAGCCTGCGTCTTGGCTGGATAAGAGGGGTGGACGGTGATCGGGCGATGCAGTTGTGGTTTCTCGCATGGAGTGCAGGGGTTGAGCAAGGAGGCTGGTTTATTTCGGTACTTTACAGGATAGAAATTTTTGCGATCTTACTGTGGCATTCGACTTAGACAGGAGTGAAGCGATCGCCCTATCGACAAACTCAAGGCATCGTCCCATCAATAACCTCATGGTAATACCGTTTTGAAAAAAGAATGCGACACATGATGGCTTATATACTCCTGAGTTTTGAATCAACAGATATGATGGTGAGTTTTACTCTTCTATCATCAAGTCGCTTTTAATTAATCGTTTTTGTAAAGCAACAACAACAGCGGTCTGGCGATCGCCGACTCCGAGTTTATGCAAAATGGCATGGACATGCACCCTCACTGTTCCAGGTGTAATGTAGAGTGCAAGAGCGATTTCTTGATTGGTTTTTCCTGCTGCCAATAGCGACAAGATTTCCTGTTCGCGATGGGTGAGAGGATTGGATAGTTTTGAAATATTTTCTGAGTCTGGTTGAGACGGATCGAATGCAAATGTTGAACGAATTTCTTTGGTTGCAGTTTCATCCCACCAAGATGCCCCAGCAGCCACAGAACGGAGTGCCAACACCAACTTTTCAGGAGCAATTCCTTTGAGGCAGTAGCCTTGAGCACCTGCCTCAATTAACCGCGCAATCAGGGATTTTTGAGAATGGGAAGTTAAAACTAAAATTGGCAGATTCGGATTTTGCTGCTTAATTTGTCTACACGCCTCGATTCCCCCGATTCCTGGCAACCCTACATCTAAAAGCACCACATCAAGAGAATTTTGGTTGACTAACTCAATAGCTGTTTCACCATCTTCAGCCTCAGCGATAATCTCTAACCCAGTTTCTTCTTGCAGCCGAACGCGCAAGCCCAACCGGAAGAGCTCATCATCCTCAACTAGGAGAATTTTAATTGGGGTAGATGGCATCTGACACAGTTAGAGAGGACTGAAATGGGTAAACGGGGAGTTTGAAAGCAAAGATAGCACCTGTGGATACTCTGTTCTCTGCCCAGATTATACCGCCATGTGCTTCAATAATTTGGCGAGATAGGTAAAGTCCCAATCCAGAGCCTTTGGCTTGGCGATCGCTATGCCCCTGGTAAAACCGCTCAAATAAGTGGGGGAACTGTTCGGGCTTAATACCCGCACCTGTATCCAAAATTTTTACAACTTGATACGAGGTTTGCGGCTCTAACAGGACTTCAACATGACCACCGCGCCGGGAATGGTTGATAGCATTTACCAAGAGATTGGTAAAAACTCGCTGAAGTTGCAGGTTATCACCCTTAACCCAGAGCGATCGCCGCCAATCAGAATCACCATAGCTCAACGAGAGATAAACACGACGATTTGCAGCTAAATCAGCGAGAGTCCCAGCCACTTCTTCTGCCAACATTGCTAAATCCACAGGTGCTAAGTCAAGCTTTAAGCCTTCAGTATCATTACGATAGACATCCAATAAAGTTTCTAGGAGTTGGAGAGAAGTTTCATGACTGCGTACCATCGTGGCTAAAACTTTCTGCTGTGCTGGTAAAACTGCACCAAATTTTTCTTGTTGAAAAGCTTTGAGAGTTTCAATTGCTCCCAGCAACGGCGTTTTTAAGTCATGGGTGAGTGTGGAAGCAAAGTCTTCTCGTAGTCTAACCAATTCTTCTTGTGCTTCTAGCTTTGCTTTGGTTAGGGCGATCGCTTCTTCTGAACGCCGAATGCGATCGCTTAAGAAACCTGTCACTATCAACGCCATCACGGCGATCGCTCTACTTGCAACTGTGGAAGGTTTGCTCATTTCACCTCCTGGCACTAACAAATTTAGCATGGTTAAGCACACAGCAACGACCGTTGCATAAAAGGTGGCAAGCCGACCTAGCCAAGAGTTCGCCAACAAAATCGGTCCCGTGTAGAGATACCCAAAAACGTATTCAGTTGGCGTAGAGAACTCCAGAGCTATAACAAATGTAAACAGACTAGCGATGAGCAAAGACTTGCCTAAAGGCGATTCTTTTCCAGGCAATCTAGCTTTTAGAGATACCATTCATTAATTGCTTCTTGCTATGAATTATGTTAACTGGACAACTCCAATTAAACTTATCTATTCATTTTATCCTGCATACCATATTTATTACGCTAAAAAAGCGTTTATATAAAAAATATACGTTAGATATAGATACTATCTAAACACCTTCAGCTTACATATAGACTTGCAACTAAACGCAGCTTAGAAAAAAATAAATCTTGTTTTATATCCTTCTACAACTTGTTTTTTGGCAAAAATTAAAGAATCATATAAATTAATACTAAATCGAGAACATTTTTTCATTGTTTTCTTGCTCGCAAAAATGCGGCTATGGCATTAGGTTTAATAAGTGTAAAAATTCCGTTCAATAGCTGCCATTGTGGCATAGCTTTAACTAGCTTGCAGTTGCCAGAAAAATGCTTTGTTCTGGGCATCGTTAGAGATAATCAACTTATCCTAGCGAGTGCAGAACCTATTATTTGGTATGGGGATTATGTACTAGCTATTGCCTTAAGTCAAGCCTTGGTTCCCGCGTTGAAAGTTGCCCTTAACAAAAACCATCCAATTCACTACTCACACAAAGAGTGTTTCATCAAAAATTCAACAATAATGTATCAGGAGCTTTTTTAATTCATGTTACAAGGATGGATTCAAATTGCTCTGACGTTACTCATCGTCATAGCAACGACTCCCGTGCTTGGGAGATATATAGCTCGCGTTTTCCTTAAAGAAAGAACACTGCTTGACCCTGTGATAAATCCGCTAGAACGAGTCATTTACGCCTTTAGTGCGGTGCATCCGCAGGAAGACATGACAGGCTGGCAGTATGCTAAAGCAGTGCTGTATAGCAATCTCATCATGGGGATTTTCGTATACCTCATCCTGATGTTTCAAGGATTGTTACCGCTCAATCCTACAGGATTAGGTGCGCCTAGTTGGGATTTAGCATTGCATACCACTATTTCCTTTCTCACCAACACAGACCAACAGCACTACTCTGGCGAGACAACCTTGAGTTATGCCAGTCAAACTTTTGCGCTTGGTTTTTTAATGTTTACCTCGGCGGCGACGGGTTTGGCAGTAGGTATTGCCTTTATTCGCGGTTTAACTGGCAGACCCTTAGGCAACTTTTATAGTGACCTCATCAGGTCAATTACACGAATCTTGCTGCCCATATCTATTGTGGGGGGATTGTTGTTAATCTTGGCGGGTGTGCCAGAAACCTTAGCAGGTCCAGCAACAGCAACCACCCTGGAGGGTGCAACTCAAGTCATTGCCCGTGGTCCCGTTGCCCACTTCGAGATTATCAAACAACTCGGAGAGAACGGCGGTGGCTTTTTTGGTATCAACTCAGCCCACCCTTTTGAAAATCCCAATGGGTTCTCTAACCTCTTAGAGACTTGGGCAATGATTTCCATCCCTTCAGCGCTGATTTACACCTACGGTGTGTTTGCCAACAACCGCAAGCAAGCATGGTTAGTGTTTTGGATGGTCTTTATCATCTTTGTCTTTTTAGTAGGTATTGCCGCAGTCGGTGAGTTTCAAGGAAATCCCCTCATTAATCCCTTATTAGGAGGACAGCAACCCAACCTAGAAGGCAAAGAAGTTCGGTTTGGTTGGGCGCAAACAGCACTGTGGGCGGTCATGACCACAGCAACCATGTGTGGTGCAGTGAATGGAATGCACGATTCCTTGATGCCACCAGGTGGTTTTGCCACTCTCTTTAATCTGTTCTTGCAAATCATTTGGGGAGGTCAGGGAACTGGCACAGCTTACCTGTTCATCTACTTGATTTTGGCAGTGTTCCTCACAGGGTTGATGGTGGGACGGACTCCGGAATTTTTAGGACGCAAAATCGAGAAAAAAGAAATCGTCCTTGCCAGCGTCGTCTTGTTAGTTCATCCCTTTGCCATTCTCATTCCTTGGGCTATTGTCTTTGGTTTTCCCGATACTTTGTCAGGCATTAGTAACCCAGGTTTTCATGGAGTTTCCCAGGTGGTTTACGAATACGCTTCAGCCGCAGCTAACAACGGTTCTGGTTTTGAAGGATTAGGAGATAACACCCTTTGGTGGAACCTCAGCGCCAGTGTCAGTATTTTGGCAGGGCGTTATATCTCCATCATCGCCCTACTGCTACTAGCGGATAGTATGTCCCGCAAGCAACCCGTTCCTGTGACAACAGGCACTCTAAGAACTGATACCAAACTCTTCACAGGAGTCACAGGGGGCGTGATTTTGATTCTTGGTGCCCTCACCTTCTTCCCCGTACTCGTTTTAGGTCCTTTGGCAGAAGCATTTCAAATTGCCAGAGGCGGATGAACAATTCAAAATTCGGCGTTGCTGAATTGAGGTATGAAATTTTTAAGTTTAATTTTCAAAACCCTTGTCTTTGCGACTTTGCGCCTTTGCGCGAACCTAAATTCATACTTTGAATCAGCAACGCCCAAAATTCGTATTCATAAGAAATTCAAAATGGAAATATCCACGAAACGGCAACAAAAAAGCAAACACAAGACCAAAGTCAAACAAGCCGGACTCTACAGGCAAGCATTTCGGCAAGCATTTGTCAAGCTGCACCCGCGTCATATGCTCAAAAACCCAGTGATGTTCTTGGTATGGGTAGGCACACTTATCACAGGACTAGTGACGATCGCACCTAACCTGTTTGGTCCAACTCCCGGTGACAATCCCAGATTATTCAATGGTCTAATTACCCTGATTTTGTTCTTTACCGTTGTCTTTGCCAACTTTGCCGAAGCAGTCGCCGAAGGACGGGGTAAAGCGCAAGCAGATGCTTTGCGATCCACAAAATCCGATGTGAAAGCTCGTAAACTTCTTCCCGATGGTTCCATTCAAGAGGTTAATTCCACAGCTTTACATCGCGGCGACCAAATCAAGGTGATTGCTGGCGATATCATCCCCGCCGATGGAGAGGTCATTACGGGTGTTGCCTCCGTTGATGAATCTGCCATCACTGGGGAGTCTGCACCAGTATTGAAAGAACCAGGGACAGATATTGCCAGTTCCGTCACCGGAGGAACACGCATTATCTCCGATGAACTGATCATTCGTGTCACATCTGACCCAGGCAAAGGCTTTATTGACCGAATGATTGCCTTAGTAGAGGGAGCTGCCCGTAGCAAAACCCCTAATGAAATTGCCTTAACAGTTTTGCTGGCAGTCCTTACTCAGGTATTTTTAGTGGTGATTGCGACTCTACCTACGGTTTCTATCTACGTAAAATCGCCAGTAAGTATTGCCATGTTAATTGCCTTGCTGGTGGCGCTGATTCCCACCACCATAGGAGGATTATTAAGTGCCATTGGGATTGCCGGGATGGATAGAGTCGCCCAGTTCAACGTGATTGCCACCTCCGGACGGGCAGTAGAAGCCTGCGGGGATGTGAACACCTTGGTATTAGATAAAACAGGTACAATTACTTTAGGAAACCGCTTGGCAGAGGAATTTATTCCTGTCAACGGTCATTCCCTTGATGAAGTCGCAAAAGTTGCGCTGGCATCTAGTGTGTTTGATGAAACACCAGAAGGAAAATCCATCGTCAAACTAGCAGAGAAATTAGGGGCAAGATTAGATTTTGACCGCAAGCAAGCAGAAGGTATCGAATTTTCTGCCAAAACGCGCATGAGCGGCACTGACTTACCGAAGGGGGTGCAAATTCGCAAAGGTGCTGTGGATGCGATTAAAGGATTTGTCCGCTCCCGAAATGGACAGCTAACTCCCGAACTTGATACAGCCTACGAGCGAGTTTCCAAATTGGGTGGAACCCCGTTAGCTGTATGTCAAAACCACGACATTTACGGAGTGATTTATCTCAAAGACATCATCAAACCGGGCATTCGAGAACGGTTTGATCAAATGCGGCGCATGGGGATAAAAACCGTTATGCTCACGGGAGATAACCGCATCACTGCGTCTGTCATTGCCCAAGAAGCCGGAGTCGATGACTTTATTGCCGAAGCGACTCCAGAAGACAAAATTGAGGTGATTCGTACCGAACAAGCGCAAGGAAAGTTGGTTGCCATGACTGGAGACGGTACTAACGATGCTCCGGCTTTGGCACAGGCAAATGTGGGAGTGGCAATGAATTCTGGCACGCAAGCGGCGAAAGAGGCTGCCAATATGGTAGACCTGGATTCTGACCCCACCAAGTTGATTGATATCGTCACCATTGGCAAACAACTGCTAATTACCCGTGGCGCACTCACCACCTTTTCCATTGCCAACGATGTCGCCAAGTATTTCGCCATCATTCCCGCTATCTTCGCCGGTATTGGCGTTGGCAGTCTCAACATTATGGGTTTAGCAAGCGCTCAATCTGCCGTTTTATCAGCCTTGATCTACAACGCCTTGATTATTCCTGCGCTTATCCCATTAGCACTAACTGGTATCAAGTTTAGACCGCTAACAGCAGATCAACTTTTGCAGCGCAATATTTTTATCTATGGACTCGGTGGCGTTATTGCTCCCTTCATTGCCGTCAAAGTGATTGATGTGCTGATTACTGCCGTGGGTTTGGCATAATTACGATTTTGGATTTTGAATTATGGGATATTTACCACAAGATTTTTCTGAAGTGTTTGCCTTCCTAGCCTGCAAACGAAATCGCATTCCTTTAAGTCTATTTTTGCTGCTGTGTTTTAACGTGCTGCTAGCACCAGCAGTACAGGCAGCAACACCAGGAGTATCACGTTCTGCATCTTACACCATTGCCCTCCTGGGACTTGTCACCCTAAGCCTGTGCGTTTATTTATTCGTTGTCATTTTTCAACCGGAGAGATTCTGATGAGTCAGCCGCGCCAAATCAATCAAGCTATTCGTTCTACCATTGCTCTATGGCTGCTAACAGCATTAATCTATCCGTTATTCATGCTGTTTTGCGGACAGATAGCACTTCCTTTCCAGGCAAATGGAAGCTTACTCACCAACCCTCAAGGAACAGTCATTGGTTCGGCATTAATCGGTCAACCATTTAGGGGCGATCGCTACTTCTGGAGCCGTCCCAGCGCTATTGAGTACAGCACCAAACCCGAAGTTGCCACCACAGGAGTGACAGGAGCCAGCAACCTCGCCCCCAGCAACCCCGAACTCCTCAAACGCATTCAAGCGGAAGCGGCACAGCTTAAAAGCGCCAATATTCAGCCGACCGCAGATTTAGTTTATACTTCTGGCTCCGGTCTAGATCCACATATTAGCGTAGCAGCAGCCCAAGCACAGGTGCAACGTGTCGCCACTGCCCGCCGTATTGACCCCAACCAACTTCAAACCCTAGTAGCCAAAAATACCGATGGCAGATTCCTGGGTATTTTTGGCGAACCCGGAGTCAACGTCTTAAAGCTGAACGTGGCATTAGACGCTTTGCAACCTAACGTTTAGTCCTCTGATTATGTTCCATTCCTCTACCCCGTGCCCCGACACTTCCTACATCCGGCCTGCCCGACGTGGGAAGCATAAGATTTTTATTGGTATGGCTCCAGGTGTCGGCAAAACTTACAGAATGTTGGAAGAGGCACATCTTCTCAAGCAAGATGGTATTGATGTTGTCATTGGCATCTTGGAAACTCATGGACGCAGAGACACCGCTCTTAAAGCCGCAGGGCTAGAGGTGCTTCCTAAAAAAGCTCAAATCCATCAAAACATCAGCCTGCAAGAAATGGACACGGACGCAATTATAGCGCGCTCCCCCCAACTTGTGTTGGTTGATGAACTCGCTCATACCAATGTGCCAGGTTCACCTAGAGAAAAGCGCTACCAGGACGTGGAAGTGATTTTGGCTGCTGGAATTGATGTCTACTCGACCGTCAACATCCAGCATTTGGAAAGTTTGAATGATCTTGTAGCGAGAATTACAGGTGTCGTGGTGCGAGAGCGCATTCCCGATCGCCTGCTTGACGAAGCTGATGCTGTTGTTGTGATTGATGTCACACCAGAAACTCTAGAAGAGCGCTTGCGAGAAGGCAAGATTTATGCACCTGAGAAAATCGAGCAATCCCTCAAAAACTTCTTTCAGCGTCGTAACCTAATTGCTTTGCGGGAACTGGCATTACGAGAAGTCGCAGATACCGTTGAGGAAGAAGCAAACACCTCCACCTCGGTCGGACAGACTTGCAATATCCACGAACGAGTTTTAGTCTGTGTGTCTACCTATCCCAACTCAGTACAATTGCTCCGTCGGGCGGCACGCATTGCTAATTATATGAATGCCCGGCTGTACGCTGTGTTTGTAGAAGCCCCCGAGCGTTTCCTGACCAAAGAAGAAAGTTTACACATCGATACATGCAAGAAACTGTGCCGAGAGTTTGGCGGCGAATTTTTACACGTCAAGAACCACAACGTCGCCAAAGAAATCGCTCAGGTTGCAGCAACTCATCACATCACCCAAATTGTCTTAGGTGAAAGCCAGCAATCCTCATGGAAAAGATGGCTCAAAGGTTCCTTTACGCAACGATTAATGCAGTTAATCAGACATCAAAAAATAGATTTACACATCATTGCCACTGAGAAATAACTGAACAAAAAGAGTGTGCGGTAGGAGTATCAACGGGAGCATCCCAATTTTTTCAAAACGCAAAAAAAAGTAGCTCTGATTCAGACACACTCTGTGTTCCTTTGCGTCAACCTCTGCGATCCTTTGCGTTTAAAAATAAACTCAAACATTTGGGATGCTCCCATTTCAAAGTGTTTGATTTCCGACTTTTTATTTTTTTACGTAAATACAATAACATCCTTATCAACTAACATTTATTCTTCTTTCAACGTTTCAATCAACAAATCCACCTTCTGCTGTCGCTGCTGCAAAAAAGCTTCACACTGACGCAAAGACTCAACAGCCGCTGCAAATTCGTCAAACACTTCTTCTAATTCCAAATCACCCGCCTCAATACGAGCAATAATTCTCTCTATTTCAGCAACCTTAGCCTCATAATTCCAACCTTGATTCATAAACTTTCTTCGCGCCCTTCGTGTCTTTGCGGTTCGTTACTCTTTAACTTCCGTAACTCTAACTTTAACCTCACCCTGACCCAACTGAACCAACAACTCCTCACCCACAGCCAACTCAGCAGCAGAACGAGCAATTGCACCATTTTGCTGACGCACCACCGCATAACCACGCTGCAAAACAGCTTTGGGATCAAGAGTTGCTAACTTTTGGCGCAACATCTCTACGTGCTGCCTTGCTTGCTGCAATTGCGTCGTTGTCGCACCCACCAATTGCTGACGCTTCCAACTGAGTTCCTGCATTTCCTGCTGCATTTGTCTATCTAACCGCAAGCGTCGCAAGCGGTTTCGCATTTCTTCCAGTTGGTTTTGTGCCGTTTTCAACGAATAATGTACGCTCTGGTGTAAAGCAACGACTCGCTGTCGATGCTGAGTATATAATTCCGCTACCGCTGGAACAACTCGTTCCGCCGCCGCCGTAGGTGTATGTACGGAAACATCTGCAACTAAATCTACCAACGACTCATCCCTTTGATGACCAATGCCGGTAATCACTGGAATAGAACAACAAGCAACGGCTCGCACCACCCGTTCATCATTAAAGCAAGCCAATTCCTCAACCGCACCCCCGCCCCGTGATAAAATCAGTACCTCAGCACGTCCATCCTGTTCTACCCGTTGAATGGCTTTCACTATCGACTCTGGCGCTTGCTCACCTTGTACTGTAGCAGGCGAGAAGATAACGTGTAAACCTGGATACCTTTGCTTTAGTGTCTTTTGAATATCACCCCAAGCCGCAGCCGTGAGTGAAGTCACAACGGCGATCGCCTGGGGATGACGAGGAAGCGATCGCTTTCTTTGCGGCTCAAAAAACCCTTCCGCCTCCAACCGTTTTCGCAATTGCTGAAGGCGTAGCGCTTGCAAACCAACACCCGCCGGCAAAGCTTGCCAAACGGAAAGCTGATATTCTCCCCTTTGAGGATAAAGCCGAATACTTCCCAAGATAATTAACTGTTCACCTGGAACGGGTATCTGTGCCAGTTTTGCCAATTGGCTATTCCACGCCACACACTTAATTGCTGCACCACTATTTGGGTCTTGCAACGTAAAAAATAACCCACTGCGATGGTGGCTCTTGCTGGAAACTTCTCCAGTCACCCAAACTCGTTGCAATTCCTCATCTTGTTCTAGTAAAAAGCGGATATAGTCGGTTAACCCAGCGACTGAAAGCGCTGTTTCAGCAATGAGATCAGGATAATCAGCAGTCATCAAACCCTAAATAAGTGCAAAATAATTATGCAAATCCTAGCAAATATCGGATTCTAGCAGATTTTGGTGATGTCGTTGTTCAAGCAGAAGGCAGATATCATGTTGCGCGCGAAAATTTGCTACATAGTTGTTTATACTTACCCAAACGAAACGGCAATTGAGCTAGGATATTGTCACACTTCGTTATTGACAAGTTATTCTCTAGCAAAGTGTGTTTAAATAAATTAGTATATCTGTTCTACTCCAACTCCTAAACCCACACTCCCGAGATCCATATATAGAGGCTCCGAATGGCTATTAACACCACTGATGTTGCTGGCAAGCAAAAAGCGCTCAACATGGTGCTCAACCAAATTGAGCGTACCTTTGGCAAAGGAACAATTATGCGCTTGGGCGACGCTACCCGGATGCAGGTAGAGACGATTTCGAGTGGGGCGCTGACCCTGGATCTGGCGTTAGGTGGCGGTTTACCCAAAGGACGGGTCATTGAGATTTATGGTCCAGAAAGTTCCGGTAAGACGACATTAGCACTGCACGCGGTTGCCGAAGTGCAAAAAAGCGGCGGTATTGCTGCCTATGTTGACGCTGAACACGCTCTTGACCCCACCTATGCTGCGGCGTTGGGTGTTGACATTGTAAATTTGTTCATTTCCCAACCTGACACCGGGGAAACTGCTTTAGAAATTGTCGATCAGCTTGTCCGTTCTGCTGCGGTTGACATTGTCGTGATTGACTCTGTAGCAGCACTCGTTCCTCGTGCTGAAATTGAAGGCGATATGGGTGATGCCCATGTTGGTCTTCAAGCAAGATTGATGAGCCAAGCCCTCCGTAAAATTACTGGTAACATCGGTAAATCTGGTTGCACAGTTATCTTTCTTAACCAATTGCGCCAAAAAATCGGTGTCAGCTACGGTAACCCAGAAACGACAACTGGCGGTAACGCTCTGAAATATTATGCTTCGATACGCCTAGACATTCGCCGGATTCAAACCTTGAAAAAAGGCACAGAGGAATTTGGTAACCGCGTTAAAGTCAAAGTTGCTAAAAACAAAGTTGCACCACCTTTTAGAATCGCGGAATTTGACATTATCTTTGGCAAAGGTATTTCTACTTTGGGTTGTCTTGTAGATTTGGCGGAAGAAACTGGTATCCTTGTCCGCAAAGGAGCTTGGTACAGCTACAATGGCGAGAACATCTCTCAAGGTCGAGACAACGCCATTAAGTACTTAGAAGAAAAGCCTGAGTTTAGTGACAAAATTAAGCAGCAGGTGCGTGAAAAACTAGAAATGGGGGCTGTTGTTTCTGCTAACTCTGTGAAGAAGACAAGCGAAGACGAAGAAGAAGAAGAAGAAGAATTAGAGTTAGTCGAAGAAGAATAACAAAGCGTGCTTTTGCTTGCAGTTTGGTGAGTGGAGCGATCGCTCCACCCACTTAATTCACAACAATCCGCGATAATGAATAAAAACCAAAATAGCCGCCCACGACCCCAATGCGACTTTTACTGCGACCAGGATGTTGAGCAGGGGGATAACCCCGCCGCTGAAAAGTGCGCCCAACTCTCCGTGGGGTAATTCAAATCCGGCTAGAGTTATAACCGACAGGACAATGAAAATCAGAACCGAAACCTTCTCCCATGTAGCGGCGTGCCAGCGCTGATAGATCGCCTGCATCCACTCCGTTGATGAGGTAATCGCAACAAGACCGATCGCGGTTCCGCCCGCCACCCCAGCCGCAAAACCACCGCCGGGACTCAGATGCCCCCGAATCGCCAGTTCGACACCCACCAACGCGGCAATAGTCGCTCCTAGACGCGCCATAATAATGGATGGTTGATCGGTGAACTGATAGATCGCACAAAACGGCCTCTCATTCGCCAGTAGAAACTTGGCACCCATTACCGCGATCGTAAATACCACCACTTCAAAGATCGTGTCATACAGCCGATTCCTGAGAATGACAGCCGTAACTGCATTAGGTACTCCACTTTCTTGTACAAGCGTTTGGACGATCGACAGCGATAAGTCCGGTGCCGGATTGGGCATGATCAGGAATTTGACGAACAGCGCTATCCCCGCTGCAATGTAGACCCATTTCATTTATGTTCCCCCCCTAAGTCTGGTGCATTTACATAGGTTAGGCTTGTCGCTGGTGACGAAAGTTCGGTTCGCATGATGTCATAGAGGCGTCGAACCCTAGTTGTGGTGTGATAGGGTTGCTGTTCGTCCTCAGTCGCTACAAAGTCTTGATTATCGTAGTCTCGTCTGGCACAGGTGGCATGGACTTCTTTTTCTATCAGCGCCCGGTGCAAAGCCTGCGTATTCGTGTACGGAACGACCTCAACACGCATATAGTGTTTGTGAAAAATTGTTCGTAAGTCATTCATCAGTTGCTCAAGATGGCCACACTTCTGCGAAGTCGCTACGCTAACGGCTTGTCCGGCTGCTAGAGACTCGTCATCTGTCTCACTCGCCCCGTCTTCGATCACGCCAAGACGCATCACCAGCGAGGAACGCACCGCGATCGCATAAAGCGTAATCGCCAGCAGAGTACCCATCAAGGCTTGGGTCAAAGCAACATCCGCCGCCCCCAAAACCGCAAATACTAATGTCGCCACCGCTCCCTGTATTCCCTGGATTACCAGGGCATGGTAGGGATTGGTCTGAAGTAACAGCATGAGCGCGGACAACGGCAGCAGGGCAGTTATGACATAGATATAGCTATCATTCATCGTTTCCTCCCGTGCTGGAACAGTATGCCAATACATACCCCAGCACTGTATTCCAAATTGCTAAGGTGATGATGCCAAGGATGAGCAGCGGCCATTCGCTAGGTACCTTCGGAAGGAGCAGTCCGACGATGATGAGCATGCTCCCTAGCGTATCTGCAACCGAAAGAGTATGCAGCTTGAATAATACCGAGCGATCGCCGATTAGGGGGAAAGTTCCCCAAAACCAGAAGAAAATTCCTATACCTATGCAAATGTAACTAAGCGCGTTGATCATAGTTCATTCAGGCGTTTAAGGACTTGTGCCAACAACATTAATCCGGCATTACCCACACTCAGGATGATTACCCCTACAACTCCGAGCATCCAATCATCCCGTAAGACTGATACAACCAGGAGTATGATTGATGTCTTAGTGGCGACACTGGCAAATGCCAACATCTTCTGCCAGATATTCTCATCCTGCCAAGCCTCGTACATGGGTATGAGCAGAGCCAGAATCATTGCAATCAGTGCTAAGTTCATCGCTTTTTCCTCCGTCGCACCCAGTGGACTTCGTACCAGCCATTTTCGTGGTATTTCAAGACAATAGTTGTGGGCGTAAAGGTGATCAGAAATATATCCAGGAAGATGAGTCCGGGTGTCCGTCCGGGTTTGACTCGTTCCATCGTCACATCTTCGTAATTATGGGGACTGACGATCATTTCAAAGGCTTCCTTATATGCCTGCGGAATCGCCACGAGGGTTTCCCACAGCGCCCGCAGCCAATCCTTTAATGCTTCTGGGGTTTTGGGACGCCCCGGTAATAGGAGTGCGATGCTGACGCCGATGATAATATTTGCCACACTCAGATTAGCGGTGAGCAAAAACCAGATGGCCAGTCGTAATATCAGATTCAGATGCCCAATCATGCCATCACCATCCAGAAAAGCAGGAGCAACATTAAACTCATCCCACCGATCAGATGCTCAAATTGCTCCATAACACGGGGCAGCTTGAGTATGGATCGTTTAAAAATCAAAAGATACGCCAACCAGCCAAGGCCGATGGTTGCGAGTGGTTTTACAATATTCTCAATGGTATAAGCCTCGTAATAGACAACGTTTGCCGCAAACAGGCCACCGAGCAGCACGATCGCCGCTGGCCAGAAACCGGGCTTTACTGCCTCTTCGCCGCCCGCTTTATGCGGCAAGAATATGAATTTGGCAAACGAGATGGCTGTTCCCAAAGCCGCAATATTCATAGCGATCGCTTGCCAGGGCAGAAGATTCTTCGTCGTCAACACCTTTGCCCCAAAGCCAGACAACAAGGGAAAGCCTGAGATCGAAAAGCTGGCGATGACCAGAGCAATCCAGACCGTTGTATTGATCGGCTTATGTTGCAGTTCCTTGAAGTTGCGGCTCGGTAAAGCACCCGCGATCAGGAAGAGTACCGATTTGACCAAGCCGTGAGTCAGTGCATAAAAGCCACCTACTTTAGGTGCGGCGAGGATAAAGCCTAACTGCGAAACCGTATGAAACGCCAGCATCCGCTTGGTATCTTTTTCAAAGACTGCATAGAACACGCCCAGCAACGCTGTCCCGACTCCGAAAATCCGGATGAGTGGATCGACCTCAGCCACCATCAGCGCACAACGCACTAGCGGATAGACTCCAGCTTTGACCACAACTCCCGACAGCAATGCCGACACTGGCGTCTCCGCTTCGGAGTGGGTCAACGGTAGCCACAATCCCGATACAAAGATTCCCCCCTTAACCAAGAGTCCCAGAAAGATCAGGGCAAGTGCCTCCGGTGGTGCTCCGCGCAAACTTGCAAAACTAAACGAATGATTTGTCTGATAGGCTAGCACCGCACCCACCAGATAAAACAGCATTGCCGTGTTGCTGATAAAAAGATAGCGCAAGGCAACCCAAATCGAGCGATCAGTCCGGGGATAGGCAATCAAGAGAAACGCAGCAATCCCGCTCACCTCTAACGCCACGTATAAACTGATAAAGTCTGCACAGGCAAACGCGGCATTGATGCTGCCATGCAAAATGATGGCTTGTGCATAAAAAAAAGTCGTCTTATCGCTGTGCCAACAGTAGAGGATGACTGCCGCTGTGACTAGCGCATTGGTCAAGATAAAGTAGCCGCTTAACCGATCGACCACTAACGTGACGCTGAAATGATCCAGCAACTTTAGTGTCAGGGGCGACTGTTCGACAAATAGCTGCAACGCATATGCAGCAGAAGCAAATGCCGTGAACAGTGCGAGGGTTTTGTCAAGTTTGGGGAGCAGATAAATGGTGAACCCCACAAAAAACGGTAGTGCGATCCATGCGAGAGTAATGGTATTCATGGCGTATTGCTCTTCTCGATCTCGTTGCTTTCCAGGGTGGGATTATCCCGTGCCAGCTTCATGACACCGACCAGCATTAAGCACTGAATCGAAAAGCCGATCACAATTCCTGTCAATATGACTGCCTGGGGGACGGGATCGGCGTAAGCCCCATTTGCGGCGTCTGAAATAATGGGGGTGAATAAGCCATCTCGCGATGCAATCAGCACGTAATAGGCGATAACCCCCGTACTCATGACATCCATAGAGATGATCTTCATAACCAGGTTGTTTTTAAGGATGATGCCCAAAAATCCGCAGAATATTGTTGCGAAGACGAATGCTTCTAACACGGGAATTGCCTGTTGAGTAAGGGTCGGTCGTAATTATCTTTGAAAAAACACACTATTTCTAATAGGCAGTTTGATTTCTCCGGCTCACTGGAGGGAATCCGAATTTTGCCCCATTGCGGATAACCGTTGCTTGAGTCGTGACGGCTTTGGATAGCGCCGCTATCGCTTCTTCAGCTTTTGATTTCTGAATAAATCCGACAATCACGTTGGTCGTGGTTACTCCCCAAATCACCCCTGCCTGCCAAGTTGTCGGCTGGACAAGACGCTGTGCGGTCGTGGATAGATGAACCATGAGTAAATACCTATCAAACCGTGCTAAAACATATATAGCACGATTAAATAGTGCCATACTATAGCAGCACTATAGAAAAGTGCCAATAGAAAGCATAGAGTGATGCCACATTAAACCGCTTTGCCGAGTCACTAAGCCATTCAAAATTCAAAATGCTCTAACTCAAATGAAAGAATCGACTTATGGCAGAGCCATGCTAAACTTTAGCCCTGACTCACGCGCCGACAGAGTAAACGACTTCCGAGATAATCAAGCTTCAAATCAGAACGTTATACCCGTGAATCTCTTAAATTTGTCAGCACCGTTTGCATTAGTAGGGCGGCAGGCTCAATTTCAACGCATCACGCAGGTTTTAGCGCGTGACGGCGACCTGCTGATTGTGGGAGTGCCGGGAAGCGGACGGCGGACTCTAGTGCGGCGGGCGGCTCAAGAAGTTGGCGCTCAAATCTTGGAGGTTGACTGCATCCGAGTTACCGATGGTCAGCGCTTTGTGCAATTGCTGTGCGAGAGTATAGACCAGACGTTTCAAAGTGCAGCCGCTCGATCGCTAATGCAAGAGTGGATTGAAGGCAAGGCATGTGGATTATTTGTTCTGAAAGACGAAGCAACTGGCAGACAGCGACTGAAACCCGTTCGGGCAGAGAGCCAAGAGCAACAATGGAGAGCATTTGAGGTATTACTCCATCTCCTGCAAGAGTTAGCCGAATCTTCGGGCAAACGGGTGGTGCTGATTTTGGAAAGCTTCCCCCACATTCGCTCTTGGGATCGCAATGGAATCTGGGAAACGTTTTTGAGGAACGAGATTCAGCGTCAGACTCAGGTAAGTTATGTATTAATCGCCACGATCGCAGAAATCAGCATTCATCTCGATGAACCTGGCAATAATTTGGAAATAGTGCAACTGGCTCCCTTAGCCGATGATGTTGTCGCCGCTTGGGTTCAGGAGGGATTGCATGCCGAAGGGCTGACATTCGATCCGCGATCGCAAGCGCTGGAACTCTTTGTCAATGCTGTGCAGGGACACTTAGGCGATGCTTCGGCGCTGGTGCGACGCCTAAAGTCGGTACGAGCTTCTGACGGGCTAATTCGCGATTGGCACGTCCAGCAGGCAATCCAAGAACTCCTAGCTGACCTATCGATGGTCTTTGAGTCATTACTCATGCTGCTTCCAGCCAATCAGACGCATCTTTTAGAGTCCTTGGCGTTAGACCCTACGGACAAGCCGCAAAGTCGAGATTACATTCACAAGCATTACCTGTCCAGAGGGGGTTCTCTCCAAGGAGCGATCGCGGGATTGCAGCACAAAGGCTTGATTTACGGTGCTGAACAAGGTTACCGACTTGCTCTGCCTCTCTTTGCTTTGTGGCTTCGCCAGCGCCTGAGTTAATCTAACCGAACGAGTCTGCGTTTGATGGCTAGGGTAGCGGACAGCATCCTGAAAGCGTAACAAATAATTGGATAAATTTAAAACACTTTTTTGACCTTTTCCTTGCCAACGTTTGAGACGACTAATCACTCTTTTAACGTAACCTCTATCAATTGAATCCAGGATGTGTTTTATCTAAATAGAACGCATTTCATCACTAAATTCCATTGCTTCAGCTGTCGCATAAATATGCTGTTTAAGATGTGCCCGATCTAGAATAAACTGAAAATGATTAAATTCAGATGATAATGCTTCTCGTCAGCCATTTCCCCCATCTGCTACACCATAAACTAATGTATAAGTAGATAGTTTGAATAGCTTGAAGTAGGATTTGACTCACTTGTTCGACAATGTCAGAGTAATTTTGATTCATAATACTATCCAATTTGAGTTCACATCTTCTTAAAACACTCCCATATTTCGGGAGTTTGTGAAGTCAAAATTCTACTGCATTGCTGTTGGTGCTTATTTACTCATGTCAGCTTTCCCAAAAAGTTTTCCAGAAGCCTCACCAATCCTTCATTTCCCCTTAGAAATACAAGGAGCCGAAATTAGTTTGTCATGAGGATGGGGAGGTGGAGCATCGCTCCACCTCCCCATCCCACCTCAGGCGATTATCATTATATTTAGCTGCGGGATATTAAGCGATCGCTCACTTACCAACTACTTTTGACCACACCCATTGATTAACACTCTCCAGCCTAAAGGCATGGAGATTCTTGCTTCATCCGTCCTCTCTAGATATCTGAATGCAAGCATTCAAATACCCCCGCTTGGATACGTCCACAAGCGCACACGAACTGTCCGACCGCGTTTGAAAGGATTTATTCAATTCTTTAGATTTTTCTCATTCCCACACTATGTCGCACTCAGCTGAGCATTGTGGATGGTGAAGCAGCGCGGTCTTGGGGGTTTCCCCCATGAGCGACTGCTGAACCCGAAGGGCGAGCAACCAACGTTGGCTATCTAGGCGTATTACCGCATTGCCATTTATCATTATGGCATACTTGACACGATTCGTCAATAAAGCCGTCAAACGAAGGACGGGGCTTTAAACCCATTCTTTCGGTAAACAGCCGTAATCTCGTAAAACCGTTACTCACTTGCTGTTTCTCCAGCCGTGGTAGATTCTGGGATGGGATTCGTGGATGAACCAAAGGCAACCCGTAAAAAAGGTGGAGCCAGGAAAGTTGTCAAAATTACCATGATAATAATCGACACCTCCAGCGGCTTATCCAAAATGCCGCTAGCTGAGCCGATGCCAGCAAACACTAGGCCCACCTCACCTCGAGGGATCATCCCAACCCCGATCGCCACTCGATTGATGCCGGGTTGTCCAAACACTGCCCAACCTGTGATCAGCTTGCCAATAATCGCCACCCCCATCAAAAAGACAGCAATCAATAGTCCTGCCCGATTCTCCGGTACCGCCGGGTTCAAAACACCGAGGTCGGCACGCGCTCCCACCGTCACAAAGAAGATGGGTACCAGTAAATCGGCGATCGGTTTGATTAATTCATCTAACTCGTTCCGGGCATCGGTTTCATCGAGCACCAAACCTGCTGCAAAGGCACCTAAAATCGCTTCGAGATGAATGGCGTTCCCTAAAAATGCCATAAAGAAAGCGAAGATAAATGCCGGAATCACAATATTTCCACGGGTTTTGAGCTGATCCACGATCGCCACAAAACTTTTGTTAAAGATACCCCCCAACAAAATTGATCCAATCAAAAATGCCGTAGCGCTGACAATCAAGTAAATGACATTGGCGACATCAATCTCACCAGTTTTGGCTAAGCTGGCGACTACAGCCAGGACAATAATGCCGAGGACATCATCAATCACCGCCGCGCCAACAATGATTTGCCCTTCTTTGGATTTGAGTTGACCTAACTCTGATAACACTTTAGAGGTAATGCCGATACTCGTTGCCGTTAACGCGGCCCCCGCAAAAATCGCTGGAATTGCTGCTACATGAAAGAGCATCATTAACCCTGCCGTGCCCGCCGCAAAAGGTGCCGCGACTCCGACACAGGCGACAACCGTGGCTTGAATTCCCACTTCCTTCAGTTGCCGCAGATCGGATTCCAGTCCAATTTCAAACAGCAGAATAATCACGCCGATTTCAGCCAGAACCGAAATCACTTCACTTTGCGACTCAAAGATCCGGGTCAGCGCATCCGGTGCCAATTGATTCAATCCTTGCAGCGCCGTCATAATCACCGAGTCAGAGGCAGACAGCCCCCCTTCGGGAAAGATCACCAGGTGCAACGCCGAAACACCGACAATCACACCGGCGACCAGTTCCCCCAGGACGGGCGGAAAATCCAATCGCCTAGCGACTTCTGCGCCGAACTTGCTGGCCAGATAAATCACCACCAGCGTCAGCAATACGCCAGACAGAATAATAGGTGAATCCTCAGCAACAACGGTCGCCAGGAATGGTATCGGAGCCATGAGAGCGGCGATCCCCCCACTGAAAGGAGGCAGAAAGTTGGACAGAATCATGAGTTTAAAACGATGAAGGTTAAGGGTCTGAGGAAGTCATAAAACTGCGGGGGGTATGAAAAAGGCAACCGATCAAAGATGGTCATGCTTTGGATGCGGTTGCCTGGATCGAGACAAGCTTAGTTGTCAGTGAGTGACGCGGGCGAATGGGTGTTGAGATTATCTTGAGTCACAATCAGCTTCTCCGCTTGGGCATCATCTAAATCGACTAACGTTTTGAGTAACGGTCACCAAAAAGCCGGGGTCATGACCCGGCTTTTTCGGTCTGTGTCGTCTCGATTCAACAGCCGTCTGGTCCACAGAAACTGTGCCCGTACAGTACCTCCGCGTCACAGATATAGATCATGCCCGCAAAATCGAGGAAAAACTTTATTGCGACCTGATCCGCAATATTCTCGGCCATATCCCGATCCGGGGTGAGCACCTCGAATTTTATATTCGCCGTGGTGTCAGAAACGCTGGGTTGTCCCGACGAGCGCACGTTGCGACTGCCTTTACCGCCGGTTTCCAGAACCGTATAACCGGTTGCCCCGGATTCTTCGATGATATCGGCGATCTTTTTCAGCAGAATCTTTTCCGTGACGATGACGAGCTTTTTGGCTGGCTTGGCCATGTTGGTTACCTCCTTACCGTAATTGATCTTATATATTGAGTCGCTTGGTCTGCCGGGTCAAGGGAGGGCCGACAGACCGCGACCCGTCTGGGATTACCTGCCGCCTATCGCCTGGGCGAGTCCGAGGAAGAGCGGTATACACAAGCCGATCGCAACGGGCGTACCGATGGCTGTGGAGGCCCCGATGTAGGCGGAGGGATTGGCCGACGGGATACCGGCTCGCAACGTGGGCGGACCTGAGATGTCTGAACTGGAGGAGGCGATGACGGCCAGAACCACGACACCGCCCAGGCTGAATCCTGCGACGTAGTGGGCAATCAGGCCGAGACCGAAGGCGATAAGCCCATGCACAAACGGTGCCACTACGCTATACACAACGTACCACTGAGCCACCTTACGTAGTTCGCCAAGTCTTGACCAAGCCTCCATACCCATGACCACCATCAAGATCGAAAGCAAGCCTTTGAAGGCGGGATCGTAGAAGCTTTTATAGACACTTTCCGGCTGGGCGAATATGCCAAGAGCAATGCCGAGCAACATTGCCGATAGGGCAGGCCCCTGGAGGCTTTCCTTCACGATCGGCCATATTTTGACCCGATTATCCGCAGACTGTTGCTTTCTGAGATACTCTTGTCGGCTGCTGGGATAATCACCTGCGGGACTGGGAGACGTGCCTGCGGGACTGGGATAATCGCCTGTGGTACTGAAAGACGTGCCTGCAGGTAGAGATGCGCCTGCGCTACTGAAAGCCGTGCCTGCAGGACTGGTATATTCTCCTGCGGGACTGGTATACTCCTGCTTGCTGAGAGACTCGCCTGCTGCACTACGCTTCTTCTTTTTGAGATAAATGTTAGCCACCACAATCGCCGTTACGAGCGCTGGGATATCCATGAAGGGATAGAGTGCGCCAGCCCATGCCTCGTATTGCATTTTTTGTCCATCCAGTACCGTCAGGGCGGCGGCCATAGTAGAGCCACTCACAGCACCAAACAACCCCCCGGTCGCAATCGCATCTACGGTTTTGACCTTCGGCAGCTTGGCCAACGTATAGCGCGCGATGAATACAATGAGAATTCCTATTGCTATAGCAGACGCTACGGGTAACACCATATCCGTCAGGTTGGAATTGCGGATCGCCTGACCACCGGTCAGACCGATTTTCATGAGCAGCATGAAGACGATGATCTGAGTAATCGCCTCTGGAATTACCAATTCGCTACCGAGAGCGGCAATGACCATACCACCAATCAGAAAGCTGAGTGTTGGGGACTGCAACTGCTTAACGAAGTCCATTAAAAATAAGGACAAAAAATCCACGAATACCTCCTTGTGCCTCCTCTGACGAGGAGTAGTGCAATAAATGAACTAAATGAAATTTATTAAAGAGTGATGCGCTTTACCCCTACAGCACAGGTGCTACACGAGAACCTGTAGACAGGGCTTACGGTCATTGCCCCGGTCGGTTCACAGATCAACGTTGGGATACCGCCAAACAGGGCGGCAAAAAAGCCGCCACAAACTGCCCCATAGAGTCCGCCGAGGGCCTCCACCCCCAAAGGCCAGAGCCAGGGGTAATGAGACAACGGCAGTCGTGACACCGCCGAAGATAGCGCCCCCGAGGTTATTAAACCGGATGAGATTGGTGATTGCCATCATTGAGGTAAATGAACGGTAGATCAAACTAACTAGAAGCGACCCATTTCATAGAAAGGATCGGCTATAGATAAAAATCGGCTGGAGAATGGAATCTGGCATCTGCGATCGCGCGCTCAAAGAAGTCTCAACAACAGACTGCCGAGAATAATTGCCAAGCGACTTCAAGCTCTGAAAACCTAAATCGTAATAGTTAAATAATTTGGATATTCTTATACTGTATGCCACTCTGGGTAGTAATACTTGCTGAGGGATCAAGAAAAAAGTTTTTGTATGCATAGAGATTCTTCTATGGTTTTTAGATCACTGACACCGCGAAGCCAGCGGTCGGGGGCAGCAGCCCAACAAGTCGTTGCAACGGCGGAATAAAGGTTATTGTCAGGATTCATAAGTCACTAGCCGCCGCTGAACTTGGTCGTTAGGTCGCTTACGTCACTCGCTTCTCAAACATTCAAAATTATCAATTCAAAATTCAAAATTTAAGACCCCCTAACTTCAGTTAGGGGCTTGAATAATGATGCTTCGCAGTTTCTTTTTTTTACATAATTCAAATTAGGGGCTTGTACCCTCAATTAATTAATTCAAAATTACTTTTTCTTTCCTAAGTTGAACTTTGAATGAGCGAATGAGCGAATTGTTTCGGTCAGTCCTCTCAATATTGACAAATGGTACACTATGTGATTTCTCTGAGGAGGTAAGACCAAAATTGTACTTCAGCGCTGATGCTATCTCCCATATTTGATGCTTTTGTAGAAGCCAGCCCCGTCAGTGTAATGATGCGAGTCCTGATGGAAAATTCGCAAACATCCCAGAAGTCCCAAAAAGAAGCGACCACCACTGTCCGTTGATGGCAAACATCCTCACTGTTCCACGGCTCGAAAGCTCAAGCAATACAAAGCAACTCTTGATGCTATCCCGTGAAACAAGTTCATAAAATATGTTATTTGTCAATATTTAGAGGGCTGGTCTTTCAGCGGACACGATATGAGAGGGGAGCCGCCGTATTAAACATTTAGTCTGTTGACATTACCAAACAAGCTTTTCTGCTGTTGTTATACCGTTTCTTTATGAAGCTGCGCCAAACTCTGTTTCGGAAGAAAGGTTGCAGCATAGATTCTAGTCTAAGCTTGATTTAGCGTATCTTCATACAGAATTGGTATTACTTCCAGGTATAAAAAAACAAACCGATAAGTAAGTTGGCGTCAAAAAATCAACCTATGTAACTAAATGTAAAGCCAACGAATACTTTAAAAATAGCTCATTCCACCGTTTTTACAAAACTAAACATACATTAGTTTTATCGTGCCGACTTACTTAGTATTAATGAGTCGTTGAGCGATTTTCTCTTCTTAAAGTGATAAAATAGGCAACAGATGTACACCAGCTACTGAAATCACAACAAGCCTGGCTTACCACAAGGGCGCACGGTCATCCAGTTCATCTTAGCCAGTGCTAACTGCTCCTGAGAAATTTTGGCACCAGTAAGATTAGCTCCACAAAGATTAGCTCCCTGGAGATTGGCATTGTTGAGATAAGCATAGCTGAGATCCGAACCTCGCAAGTCCGCCCCTTCTAAATCGGCATGACTGAGATCCGCCTTGCTTAAATTAGTGTCTCTAAGATTAGCTCGGTTGAGACTCGCTTTTGCAAAATTGCTATTGTAAAGATTGGCTCCTTGGAGATTGGTTTTCACCAATTGTGAGGAATGAAAATTTGTTTCTGATAAGTCAACGTCTTGCAGGGTGAGCATACTCAAATTGTATAGGGCAAAATTCCGTTTTCCTTTCAAGTAGTCTCTTAACAGACCCTGAGTATCCAACCGACGCGGAGTTTTTGAATTTTGACCAGTATGACAGCCAGTATGAGTCCTCACTAAAGTTGTTGGTTTTGTCACAACTGTTGGTTCTGTTCCGACTGCATATGTGGCAGTGGTATCTCCTGTCTTGGCTGGTATTGCCAGAATAGCAGATCTCACCTGTGGCTCCCCAAGTCCTGAGACAGCAGTAGGGTTGATCGAGAAAACACCGGATTCTTCGCAATTTTGGGACATTCGTTCTTTGCTGACGGTGCAGGATTGTACCAACATACTTTGCGCAAAACTATCTAGATAAGGCTCTAGCTCCAACGCTTCCAGGACTTCCTGTGGTGATTGGTAGCGATTGCGAACTGATATTTCCAACATTTTCCGCAAGACTACGGTTAAGTGGTCGCTCGTTTGCACCAGTCGCTCCCACAGCATTTCACCCGTTGTCTGGTTGTAATCTAAATCTTTAGGAGGTTTGCCAGTGAGGAGATAAATGCATGTCACTCCTACAGCATAGATATCGCTGGCGAAGACAGGACGCATTGCCATTTGTTCTGGAGGAGCAAAACCAGGAGTCCCTATGGCATATGCAGTTAATGCTGTTTGCTCGGTTGGGTTTGCTAATGTTTGACTAACTTGGTTTTTAACGGCACCAAAATCAATCAAAACCAATGTGCCATCTTGAGCGCGGCGAATGATATTGGTAGGCTTGATATCACGGTGAATCACTTTTCGCTCGTGGATGTATTGCAGCAATGGTAGAAGTTCGCTCAAGAATTGGTTCACTCTTGCTTCGCTGAAAACTCCGTTGCGTTTAATCTCCTGTTGTAAGGTGGCACCATGAATGTATTCCTGAACTAAGTAAAGTTGTTCGCCGTCTTCAAAATAGTCCAGCAGCCGTGGTATTTGAGGATGATTGCCAATCCGATCTAAAGTTACGGCTTCTCTGTCTAAGAGTTCCCGTCCCATTTGCAAAACTTGTGGTGCTGTTCCTGAAGGGCGTAGTTGCTTGATGACGCAACTCGGTTCTCCAGGTAAGGCTTGATCTTGAGCTAAAAACGTTGCTCCAAAACCACCTTGACCTAATGGTTTGATGACTCGATAGCGATCGCGCAACAGCAGTTGTGAGCCACAAGACTGACACCTCTGGCTATACGCCGAATTTTCCGGATTGGGACACGTAGGATTTATGCAGTAGCTCATGAACTCTTAACTCGCTGCACGAAAAATAACGGGGAGCGTTTAACTCTAATCTCATTATTAAATTGCAAATCATCTCTTACCAGGTAAATTTCTCTAAAATTCTATTGAAGAGTTACTAAAGTTAAGCTAGTTTTACATCAAGCAAGCGTAAATATACGAAAATTCCCTATATTGCTGCTCTCTAATTGTTTCTCACTCATTGTTTCATTCCATTCCCATAAACGAGGCGAGTTGGCATTGGGTAATTTTCTTATTGCAAATAAGAAGTCATTCTTGTTTCTATTAAAAAATTTTGCCAAGCTTAGAAAAACAAATTATTTTTCTGTCACTAAGACTATTTTTTTGCAAAAAATAAAAAGCTCAAATTCTCAAAAGGCTTTGTCAGTCAAACCCTGTTGATTTTAGATTTTGAATTGGGGAATCTCTCTGTACACGTATAAATACGGTATTTAATGTATAGGTTTTTATCTTATCCAACATACAAAAAATTTGAATTCTCTTCCAATATATATGAATACTTGTTCATATATAATATATGAATCTTAGGACGAGTCAGGAGAAAATTATGACCAACGTAACCCAATTAAAATGCGCCTGTGAACCTTGCTTATGTGTTGTTTCCTTAGAGGATGCCATTCAAAAGGACGGTAAATACTACTGCTCAGAAGCCTGTGCTGAAGGGCATCAAACAATCCAAGGCTGCGGTCACAGCGGCTGTGGCTGTTAAAAAAGCACTCGGGATTAGGGACTGGGGAGTAGGAATTTTCTTCCCCAGTACCCAATCCTCAATTCCCAATACCTAATTTACAGAGTAGACATCACATCTTGTGCGGCTTTTAGCGTCCGCTCAATATCTTCTTCTGTGTGGGCAATGGAAGTAAACCCTGCCTCAAATTGAGATGGTGCTAGGTAAATGCCACGCTCCAACATACCGCGATGGAACCGCCCAAACTTAGCTGTATCAGATTTTTTGGCATCTTCGTAGTTATGGACAGGTCCATTGGCGAAGAATAGACCAAACATCCCACTGATTTGACCGCCGCAAGCTGCGTGACCTGTTTCTTTAGCAATTTGCAGCAAGCCATCGGCTAATTTTTGAGTTATGCTGTCCAAATACTCATATGTACCTGGTTTTTGCAGCAATTCCAGCGTTTTAATTCCAGCAGTCATTGCCAAGGGGTTACCAGAAAGCGTTCCAGCTTGATAGACCGAACCTGCAGGAGCAACCATTGACATGATATCGCGACGACCGCCGTAAGCTCCTACTGGCAAACCACCGCCGATAATCTTGCCTAAAGTTGTTAAATCAGGGGTGATGCCAAACTTCTCCTGTGCGCCGCCATAGGCAATGCGGAAGCCCGTCATCACCTCGTCAAACACCAATAACGCCCCATGCTCGTGAGTTAGCTCTCGTAGACCTTCTAAAAAGCCAGCATCGGGAGCAATAAACCCAGCATTGCCTACAATTGGCTCTAGAATGACACCAGCAATTTCGTCGCGGTTTTCTTCAAACAGTTGCTTGACAGCTTCCAAGTTATTGAAAGGAGCAGTCAGAGTGTTGCTGGTAGCTGATTTAGGAACGCCTGGAGAGTCGGGTAAACCCAGTGTGGCTACACCAGAACCTGCCTTTACTAAGAACATATCGGCGTGACCGTGGTAGCAGCCCTCAAACTTGATAAGTTTATCACGTCCGGTGAAAGCTCGCATCAACCGCAGCACTGCCATACAAGCTTCAGTACCCGAGTTAACAAATCTTACCATTTCGATGCTAGGAACGGCATTGATGACCATTTCTGCTAGTATATTTTCTAACACACTAGGCGCACCGAAGCTAGTCCCTTTTTCCAAGGCTTGATGGAGTGCTGCAATCACCTCAGGATGAGCATGACCGCAAATGGCTGGTCCCCAAGTGCCGACATAGTCGATATATTGGTTGCCATCCACATCCCAAATGTACGCGCCCTTGACATGGTCAAAAACGATAGGTTGTCCACCCACGGATTTGAACGCTCGCACAGGGGAACTGACTCCTCCTGGCATGAGATTTTGGGCAGCAGCAAAGATTTCTTGTGATTTTGTAGTTTTAATCGTTGTATTTACCAAGGTTCTCTCCTACAGTGAGAATAAAAAGCTCTATCCTAGGATAGGGGTAAACACTGCTTATAAGTTATATCGTAGTAAAATACTAGAACTTATATCCTAGTAAACTAGCTGAACCAGGAAAATAACAATATGTTGTACAAGTCCAATCAAGACTTGCCAATCGAGATTCGCGCTCGTTTATCAGAGGCATACCAGGATTGGTACCGAGCTGCTTTTAACTCGGCAATCGACTGGTACGGTGAAGCAGCAAAGGCTCACAAAGTGGCGTTGAGTGCTGTTAGGATGCAATCTGCAATGCATAAAAGTGTCGTTTAAAGTTGGCAAAGAATAGTGAGTAAAAAAACATATCAGATGCCCTATTTAGAATGGTATCGTGAACGAAGGAGCTATTTCTAACAGCAACATTGCATCTGGTATGTTTTCTTCGGATTTACACTCACTACACCACGCCATTCCTGTGGAAAAAATTCGTTACGATGAAAAGGGTCTAGTGCCAGCGATTGTCCAAGATTATCTGGATGGCACTATTTTAATGATGGCGTGGATGAATCGGGAGTCCCTACAAAAAACTTTGGAAACTCAAGAAACTTGGTTTTGGAGTCGTTCTCGTCAGGAATTGTGGCATAAGGGAGCGAGTTCTGGTCATATTCAGAAAGTAAAAAGCATCCGTTATGACTGTGATAGTGATGCGCTACTAGTCGGGGTAGAACAGGTAGGAGATATTGCCTGTCACACTGGTGAACGCAGCTGTTTTCATCAAATAGATGAAAAAATCGTCCCACCACCAGGGGATACATTGTCGCAATTGTTTGCTGTGATATGCGATCGCCGCGATAATCCAACAGAAAGTTCTTACACCTGTAAGTTGTTTGCAGGCGGTGATAACAAGATTTTGAAAAAGATTGGCGAGGAATCTGCTGAGGTGGTGATGGCGTGTAAGGATGATGAGCCAGAGGCGATCGCTTCTGAAGTTGCTGATTTGTTCTACCACACTTTGGTCGCTTTAGCTCACCATAAAGTTGATATAAAAGACGTTTACCGCAAGTTACAGGAACGGAAAAAATAATTCATCATTTCTATTGTGAGGGTATGACGACCAGTTGCCAACTTGCTGACTGGGGAACCTCCTCCAAAGTGACTTCCAACACTTGCTCTACCCAACTTAGGTGACTCACCTTGACACCAATCGCCTCAACCCGACTACCAGGGGCTAAGCCAATCCAGCGGATGCGGAAGTTGCGCTCTTTTGGCATGCCGTGGTAACTTCCCCGCACTGGCTCACAGGTGAGAAGATGACGGTGAGTCGAAAAGCGTTGGGTAAATAGGCGGCGGCTGCCTGCATCAGTACGATAGGTTGCACTTTCACCATCATCCTCGTAAAAATCTAGTTCACCCTCTGCCCCCGCATACACTTCCAATATTAGGGAAGCAGGCGGCGCAGTGCCAACGCGGAGTGAGACTTCACCAAGAGGTAGAATCGTGCCAGCACGGACAAATACTGGTACTTGGTTGAGGGGAACCCAAAGGTGCAGGTGCTGATTTCCTGGGTACGATTGATTTGTTTCGCGTTGCCACCACACTCCTGAAGGTAGGTAGACTTGGCGATAACCGCCAGCTTCAACGACTGGGGCAACCAATAGCCGATCGCCTAAAAAATACTGAGTTGGTACCTGGTAAGCTTGTGGATCTTCAGGATAAACCAGATACATTGGACGACACAGCGGCAAACCAGTGTCGTAGGTAATTCGGCTCAAGTGATACAGATACGGAACCAGTTGGATGCGCCTTTCAAAGGCTAGACGGATGGCTTGCAGTACCCGAGATCCATAAGCCCAAGGTTCTCGCTGACCGTGGTCTGAATGTAGGCGTACAATCGGACTAAAGCAGCCGAATTGCACCCACCGGACAAAAAGTTCCGGATCGATGAGCGGCACGCCCAGCACGTGGTTGAAAAAGCCTCCTAAATCATTAGACCAATAAGCCACCCCCACATTACCCGCTCGTGCTGTAAAATCCACTAGTAACTGGAGAATTTCCCAGTGCGAGTATGTGTCACCAGAAAACTGCAATGGGTAGCGGTGCGAACCAATTCCACCTGCGCGCGAGAGAATCAAAGCACGGCGATTTGTTTTGGCTTCTAAATGAGTGAAATAGACATGGTTAGTCCACAACTGGGAATTTACACCCGGATACGTGGCATTACTGCCGTCAATCCACCAAAAGTCGATGCCTTCCTCCTCACGGGGGCTGTGTAGTACCTCCATAAACAGGCGTGCCTCCTCTTGCTCTGCCAGATTAAACAGGAGCCAGCCATCTTCTGGATCAGTGGTATTGAGTTTGTTCGCGCCAATATTATCTGGATGCCAAGTATCAAATATCCACTCAACCTTTGGGTTTTTCACCGCGAAAACCTTACCTGCTCTGACGTCACTGGGATCTAGTCCCCTTGCTGCACAAAGAGCCTGGAATTGGCTGTCACCGGGTGGGACTCCTTCAAGATGCACATTAGCGCCAAAGTGCAGCCCACTGCCGTGTCCCCAGTCCAAAAACGCCTGAGGATCCGGGAATAAATCGCGATCCCAGTCCCAACCGCACCAACCGGAACCGTGCCAATCGACATCAAGCATCAAAACGTCCAGAGGCAAAGCGAGTTCGTCAAACTGCTTGACAAGTTCATGATAATGTGTATCGCTGATCTGAGCGAACTGGGAGAACCAAATACCAAAAGCCCAACGTGGCAGCATTGGTATACGTCCGCACAGCTGCACAAAGTCGAACAGAGCAGCGGCGTAGTCTAAACCGTAGGCAAAGAAGTACCAGTCTTGGCAATTCGAGTCACGTTCGCTAAGCCAATTATCGTCTATCACGGCGCTAGCAGAATCGTTGAGTACGCTGTAACCACTTTGGCTGATGATTCCAGGGGGAAAGTGATGCCATTGTTTGAGAAACTCTTGTAACTCCGGAGGCAATTCCTCAGAACGGTAGCGTTCCAGATACCAGATGGGCGGTTCCTCAAAGTCAGTGGTTTCGCCGCGATCGCGCAGAGTTTTGTGGATTGATATTAGGGATTTGTAGGGAAATTCTTGAGTATAGGGATAGCTTTTTTCAACAGAGGCTGGATGAACTCCTGTGGGGTAAAAGTTTCGGTGAGTGACGTCGAGGCTCGTGAAGGTACCGCCCAAGTTCTGGGTATCCACGGCGGAGGGTGTCCACCTTCTTGAACACTTCCCCATTTGCCAGTGGATTTGCAAGTTAGCGTCGTTGAATGGCTCAGCATCCGGTTGATAGACGATCTGGATGTACTCAGTATGCAGGTTCAGCACCCCATCGTTTGTAACGCTGATAGCTTTGAAAGGTAGGGGTTCTGGGCGCTGAATAACAGCAACGGTGGAACGATCCTCAAACTGACCAGCCGCTGACCATTCCAGCCGCACCAAACCATTACCCAAGGCGCTGAAACGGGCATTTCCGCAGACGATGCTGCCGTTGAGTTCGTTGTATTCCACCACTTAAAATTTATATGTATCAATTTTAACAATTTTGCATTGTTGATTGAGAGGCGATCGGCGATACTGCTACGTTCCTGCTAAAGCCTATTGACTGGTGTCTCGAAAAAATTATATACGACTTGCAGTGAGATCGCCGTTAAAATCGGTTTTTTCTCTACTAGACCTGAAATTCATATTTTTTGTAATTCTTATCATTGACTGGAATTTTCCTCACTGATTCCACAGAGTTTCCACAGGCACTTTCCTATTTTCCACAGGTGCTTAACGCTGTTACAAGCCCTTGCTGTATTACTGGGGATTTCTTTCTCTGGGGGGCAGCGGTCTTCAGAAACTGAGTTTTTATTAAGAAAAATTACAAAAATAGCCAGAAAGCCTGATTATTTCGTAGAAAATTATTTTTTTTCAACTCCTTCTTAATATTTCGCAGCATTGACAACCCCACCCCCTTTTGACGCAAAATGATGCGGCTTGCTTTTTTAGTCCGTTGAACTGCTGTGTAGAATTACCTAAGCTGTTGCCGCTTTCTTGTCGGACAGGCGCTTGGGCTGTGTGTTCCCACTATGGCTTATTAGAGGCAAGTTTCCCGATTGGAGAACTTCAAAGGAGACGAATTTTATGAATGCGACAGTTAGCATATTTACAGAAATTCCCGAAACACTTCATGAATCACTCAAAAGCTACTTGGAAACACATCCAGACTGGGATCAAAAGCGTGTACTGACGGCAGCGCTGTCATTGTTTTTACTTCAAAATGGGGATAGCGATCGCCGCGCAGCCCGGGTTTATCTAGAAACTTTGTTTCATCAGTGCTAAATAGAAATGCGTTGCCCAAATCAGGGGTTTAAGCAAAACTTGGAATTGATGAACCGTCAGTTGCTGCGTAATATCTACTGGAATGGTCACAAAACGGGCGATCGCGCCTTTGCGCGTTCCATAACCACCAACACCGCCTTTGCTGTGTTGGCGGCACAACCTCAAGGCTTTGTATTGATGTATCAGGGTTATTTTTTTCGGCGCTTTTAAGTGAGGAAGTTGAAGCACAATATGAGGAGCGCCATTTAGGTGATAAGCATCTTAAACGGCTAAGCAGTCCGTTTTTTTCCCTTCTAGGACTTACGCATCGTACATATGTACTAAACGTAGTTTGGGTGTTTTAGCCCGAGATGCTATTTTCAGCGTCCAACACAACAAATTTGCTCGCAAATTAGGGCTGTGTAAAAGCACCTGAAACGACGAATTATCCTGATTCACATTATGGTTAATTTGTACAGTGCGTAAGTCCTACCTTCGTTAATGCAGCATATCAGCAATCAAAAATCTTGAGTGGCGGAAGTCGCCACTCAAGATTATCGCTTGCACCATCACGAATTTTTTTGAAGTTATCAAGCTTAAACGTAACAGAAATAGTCCGATGTGTTTGCCAGCACTTAATTTGCTTGGCTCTCAACAGGTAAAAATACTACTAAAGGATGAAATATAAAGTATGAACTGTTTCATCCTTCATCCTTTATGCTTCCTCCTTTAGACTTGATTATGGTTATGATCCAGTTCTTGAACTCAACAAATCTACACCTCAAAGCAATGCCTGGCTTTTGATTGTGTGGTCACTGGGAGCAAGGCTTTGTATTAAGGTTAATTTTTTAACCTAGCTTCCAAGTAAAACCATTGTCATTCACATATTTTGGCGGCAATATTCCTTACTATTGCGATTTTTCAGACGGCTGGATTTGAGAAGGGCATTCAAATTTATACCCAACCCCACGCACCGTTTGAATTAATGCTGGTTGGGTGGCGTCAGCCTCAATCTTCTTACGAATTTGACCGATATGTACATCTACAACCCTTTGGTCACCGACGTACTCATAGTCCCACACCTCCTGAATCAGTTCAGCGCGTCGCCAAACTCGACCTGGATGGCTAGCTAAAAAATGCAACAAGTCAAATTCCAAAGCAGTTAAGAGCACGGGTAAGCTGTTAAGTGTGACTTCCCGCCGTACGGGGTCAATCATCAGCTTTTCAAATACCAGGCGCTTCTGTTCTGCCGTAGTGACAACACGCTGACGCCTTAAAATTGCTGCCACTCTGACTTCGAGTTCTCCCAAACCAAATGGCTTGGTGAGATAGTCATCAGCACCTTTAGAAAAGCCGCGAATCTTGTCCGCTTCATCTGCACGGCTAGTTAGCATCAATACAAAAACTCCGTTACGGCTTTGCATCTCTTGGCAGAGGTTAAACCCAATGACGTCTGGTAAATTTACATCTAAAATCACCAAGTCTGGGTTAAATTGCTCAAACAGCGCTAGAGCAGTCTTACCATCTTCTGCAGCCTCTACCTGATAGTTTTGCTTGATTAAAAAGCGTTGGATTAAATTCCGAACCGCAGGGTCGTCATCAACTACAAGAATCTTGGCAGGAGCCATGACCATCACTTTGCACAAAAATTTATAGGATTAACAAGCGAATTCCGTCTTAAAAGCGGTTTTCACTTTGGGGGACAATATGTATCTACAAGGCTAAGGCATGATTTCCCTGATTATTCAAATACTAGTGTAATCAGGATTTTCAACAATGAGGGCGTAAATATTCTGGTAATGCCACCCCTGAGTTGTGTGTCTGGCTTTTTGTTGTCAACTTTGTGTCCCAAAGGTAGATGCTTTGACCTTAGCTATGGCAACTGAGTAAACTACGATACAAGCTTTGTCCCAGTTGCACAAGAATTTAAAACGCTTCAATTTTAAATCTATATGCGGCTTTATGGCACAAGACATCTGAGGCTAAATTATTCCCAACTCGGTAAAAGTGCAGTAAATTGTCAAATCTGAAACAAAAAAAAATTTGTTCATAAAAATGGCTTCTAGGTATTTTTAGCTTAAATTCTAGAGTAAAGCTCTGGTCAATGAACGACATGAGGGTATACACGGAGTTATGGCTATATGTTAAAGTGACTATAGTTAAAATTACCAAATTAATGTAGCTTACCTATGCTACTATCCGGGTAAGACATACGAATTGACCAAAACATTGGTTTCGACCAACATAAAACTATAGTCGTTTTTTCTTTAGCAAGATATTGCCGCCGACTGAGGCTAAAGTGATAAACTCCCATGAGCGAGCACAATCCCTACGAAAAACTTGGGGTATCAGAAGATGCTAGTTTCGATGAAATTCAGGATGTTCGCAATCGCCTATTGGAGCAATACAGTGGCGATGCTAAACGTCTAGAAGTTATAGAAGCTGCTTATGACGCCATTTTAATGGAGCGCTTAAGGATGCGCCAAGAAGGCAAAATCAAAGTGCCCGAACGCATCCGGTTTCCAGAGCGCCTCGTACAACCGCCATCAAAAGAAAGTCTCTCCCCTCGCAAGCAGTCGCCTGCGTGGCTGCAACGAGCCCTAGATAAGCCAACTCCAGCCAATTTGCTGTTGCCTGGAGCTTGGTATACTGGATTGAGTGCCATTAGCGTGTTTTACCCAGTTGGACCAGCTGGAAACGACCAGATTTTGCAATTGGCATTAGTGCTTGGGGTGAGTGTAAGTATTTATGTTCTTAATCGTAAGGAAGGAAAGTTTGGTAGAGCCGTTTTATTAACGCTTATTGGTCTGATTACGGGCTTAATTGCAGGGGGACTAGTCGCCAGTTGGCTGCTACCCCAAATACAATTTTTGAGTTGGACAGACAATCAATTTTCTACGGTGGTAACTTTCGTATTGTTATGGCTTATCACTAGTTTTTTAAAGTAAATCGATTTTTGCTAAGTAGCTAGGCACAGCTAGGGACAATGAAAGACCTGGGTTGAAAAAAGCCCACCCCATACCCCCTAAGCGCAAGCAACGAGGGGGATTAATAAGTTTTTCATGGGTAATAGTGAAGCAGCGCTACAGCAGGGCTTCGACGGTGAGATCAGCGGCTCGAGTGATCTCGCCGAACTCCGAACCGCGCTCAGCCGAACCGTTTCCCGCAGGGTCTCCGCAGGAGATACCCGAAGGGTGTACGCAGTTCATGACGGCTACTTAATGGGCAATAAGGAATAGGTTCATCCGATTCCTTACTGCCCTATTGCGCTCTTCAAGTTGTTTGTTGTAGTGCTGTCTCTAGGACTAAATCCACAGCAGAACTTAAATCAGAGACAATTAAGTCAGGCTGGTAAGGTTCTAGTTGAGCGCGATCGCGGATGCCACACTCTACTGCTATGACCTTAATACCGTGTTTTGTGGCAGAAATGATGTCGGCTTCCGTATCCCCCACCATCCAAATATCAGAAGCAGGAGGGAGTTCCTGTATTGCCCGTGCCATCAACAACGGTTTATCGTCGATGTCACGGGTTTTCACGTAGTCGTTGCTCAGGCAGTAACAGCGATTTTCTGGGAAAAATTTGCCTAAATCGTGCTTTTTGAAGGCATAATCTAATTCTCTCACCCGACGCATCGTCATGACGACCAAATCAACACCCGCCTGTTGGATTTTTAACAGTGCTTCTACAGCCCCAGGAGCAAGGGTGTCGTACTCAAAGTAAGGTTCTGTATGCACTGTTTGTCGTCGCAATTGAGAAAATTCCTGTGCTTGCTCCTCATCTAAACCAGAAATAACAGCGATTTGTTTTTCCGGAATGCGCGATCGCTTCAACTGCCAAAATTCCGCTTTGGCAAGTTGCCGTACCTGTTGGTTTGGGCGTCGAATCTTATCCAAGCAGAATTGATACACACGGTAGTACCGTTCGGAAACATCAATAATGGGACCGTCGAAATCTGTAATAATTCTTAACATTGGTTTTTTAAATGTAAATAATTATTAACAGGTTATCCCAGATGCTGCTGCTGTGTACTTTTAAAAAATTAATAAGTCCGTTTTGGATTTCTTATCTGTCATCCAAAATCTTTGAGACTACCACGTTTGATTTGTTCATTTTCAATTGCTGCAAATAAAGCGCGAAAGTTTCCTTCGCCAAAACCTTGAGCTTGGTAACGACGCTCAATAAACTCAAAGAAAAAGGTCGGCTGTCGAAAGATAGGCTGAGTAAAAATTTGCAGTAGTACGGGGATTATATTCTTCGACCCAAAAAAAGTATTTTCTTTCCAATCTACCAAAATTTCCTGTCGGGCAATAGCATCCAGCTCGTCTGTAGACAGGGGAAGTCCTTTTCGCTGTCTAATCTGTGAGTAATAGTTTTTGGGAATTGGGAGTAAAGATAGACCAGTAGCACGAAATTGGGCTATTGCATCAACAATATTGCGTGTCCGCAGGGCGATATGTTGAATTCCTGGTCCTCGGTTCACGTTCAAAAATTCTTGAATTTGAGAATTGGCTGAAGCTGGCTCATTAATTGGCAATTGTACCTCACCGTTGCCCGAAACCATCACCCGGCTATATAGAGCAGAGCGAGCAGTTTGAATGTTAAACGTTTGCTGGGGTTGAAAATCAAGGATATTTTGGTACCAAGTCACTGCACGTTCTAAATCACCTGCATTGACATTCAGCACGATATGGTCTAAAGCAGCAAACGAAGAAGATGAGGATGAGGAGGAAGAGGAGGATGAGGAGGATGAGGAGGATGAGGAAGAAAATATTGCTCCCTCATCTCCCTCATCTCCCTCATCTCCCTTATCTCGCCCCACTCCCCTTTCTATCAACGTGTGAGACAGGGAACCCCAAGCAGCTATTTTGCCGCATTTAATGTATTTCTGACCATATTCGTGTTGTTGAACTGGTTGCAGGACTTTTGCCCCATGCACTTGAGCAAGCGAAATGACTTGTTCTACATTTTCAACACAAAAAGCGATATCTGCCACACCAGGCGGGTGCTGGCGTAAAAACTCAGCCACTGGGCTTGAGGGTAAGAGGGCAGAAGACAGCAAAAAGTAGACTGGACCACTTTTTACCACTTGCGTGCAAGTGTGAGCGTCATTCCTACCTTCTAAGGGAATACAGTCTTCCTTTTGTAGGAAGGTTGACGGAATACCAGAATCAGCGACTACTTGAAAACCCAAATGGTGTACAAACCAATCGCGCCACGCTTTGGCATCTTCCACATAGAAGTGAACGTGATCAATTTTCATATACTGTGAAAATCCAGCGCAACTGCTTATCTGTTTGTAAATTTTGCCTTTTTTACTGGATTTTCAGGTCATTCCTAAGCAAGAATCTAGATTCGCAGATAGTGAATTGCTACTGGTTAATGGTTTGTCGTTAGTGGAACAACCAATAACTAATAACTAGCAACGCAATGAGCTATTAGCATTTTTACCAGCAAGTTAGAAAAACAGATGACTATCTGGCTGGATGTTAATTTCCATCGGTACGGCTTGGGGTTCGGCACACAGGGCAAAGAAAATCGCATTGGCAGCAGTTTCAGGGCTGAGCATTTTTTTCCGGTCTACCTTCAAGCTCACATTGTCCCAGAAAGGAGAATCTACCCCACCAAAGTAGAATAACGTGAACTTGATGCCAAAGCGCTTGAGTTCCTCTGCCATGCACTTGCTGAAACCGACGACACCAAACTTGGAAGCAGAGTAAGCCGCTGCCATTGCCATTGAATGCTTGCCCAGAATTCCTACTACATTACAGATGTGACCGGACTTGCGCTTTTGCATCTCCTGGGCTGCTTTTTGACAAGTGTAGAAGCTGCCTTTTAAGTTCACATCTAGCATCCTATCCAAATCAGCTGGTTCTATGTTGTTGTAGGGCTTAAGGATACCAGCACCAGCTGCATTCACCAAAATATCGATTTGACCAAAGTGGTCAATAACCTTGGATATCAGTGTGTCTACTTCTTGGGAGTTAGTAATATCACAAGCCACTGTCAAAACTTGCCCCGGTAACTCAGATGCCAGTTTTGCCAACCGAGCAGCATCTCTGGCTACCAGTACCGACTGTGCGCCTGTAGCGGCTAGTTTGCGAGTTAAAGCTGAACCAATACCACCGGTCGCACCGACAACAACAACGACTTTATCCTGCATCGTATTCTTTACATTTCTTCACAGCTTAGTACATGATACTGTGTAACAGCCGGAAATTGTGGGTTCACTTTTACACTAGTAGTCCGCCAAGACAACGCCTGAGGGGTACGTAGTAAGCACGAAGAGTGCGCCTTGAGCGATAAATCGCTCACTACAAACCCGCAAAGTTTGTGCCATGGAGTACTAGGGGCACTGCGCTCCGCACGAACGCGGGGAGTGTGCGCAAAGGGCATTGGCACGGAGTGCCCGTTTTACAGCGATCGCCGTACCCGGCGGGGCTGAGTCCTGCGGTGCCGCCAGGCTTAGGCCCATCGCCTGTTCTGTGAAGCTGGAAAAAACTGCACTCATTATATAGAAATGAGTCATGTTTCTTCAGGTTATTTTTTTTCCGGGAATATCTTGTTCATTCTGATGCAAAATTAACTGGGTTAGCTCTCCCTTTTCATCTTTGACAAAGGTTATTTGGGCATCAACAACAGTCAAGAAATATTTTGTGTCAGATTCTGGGTAAATTTCAAATTTAGGTTGTCCTGTAGCCTGAGCAAAAATACGGTTGTCTTCTTTGCTAATTGTGAGAATGAAGTTGGGAGCAAGTTCGTACTGCCCAACATAAGCATCATAAATCTTTGGATCAACTTCTATCGCTATTCTTTTTTTGGGCAGTTCATATTGTTCATTAAAGACAATGGCAGCTAAATCTTGACTCATTCTACCAACAGGTGATAAGACATTATTGCTCAAGACAATAATACATACATCATCATTGACATATCGTTCAATATTGGTAACAAAGCCATTAATTGCACCGCCATGACCAACTACTTTATGGTTGAAGACTTCTGTGATATACCACCCGTAGCCATAGTTTTCTTTGAAAGGAGTAAACATCTGAACTAAAGAAGTTTGGCTCAAAAGCTTTTCAGTATATAAGGCTCTATCCCAGAGATATAAATCTTCAACTGTGGAGTACAAAGCACCCGCAGCATGAGGAATGGACATATCAATATAATCTGCGTTTTGCAGTCCATCATTACCGATAGAATAACCTGAAGCACGGTTTTTAATTATGGGGTTGTGATGGGCATAGCCAGTATTGTTCATGCCAAGAGGTTGGAAGATCTTCTCTTTAAGATATGTTTCATAAGCCTTCTCAGAAACCTTTTCAATTATGTAGCCTAATAAAATATAACCGGAATTGCTGTAGTTGTATTTTTCACCTGGTTCAAATTCCAATGATTTATCTTTAAATCTGGCAATAATTTTTTCTAGAGGCGCAGGTATCATCATAGTTTCCAGATAATCTGGGAAACTTGTAAAATTAGGTATTCCTGAAGTATGAGTTAACAAATGATGGATAGTAATCTGTTTACCTGTTTCAGGATAGTCAAGTATATATTTATTTATAGAATCATCAACGTTGAGCAATCCTTTTTCTTGCAATTGCATGATTGCCATTGCAGTAAATTGTTTAGTAATTGAGGCTAAACGAAATTTTGTTTGCGGTGTATTAGGCACGTCTAGTTCATAGTTTGCCATGCCATAGCCGTTACTCACTAAAACTTTCTCTTTTTGAACAATTAATACTGAACCACTAAATTTGTGAACTTCTACATTAGCATCAATATACTCATTTACTTTTGCTTCGATATTTGGCAAAGCAGACATAGCAATCCTCTTTCCTGTCAACCCACTGTACTTAAAATACGGTGAGTTATAGCAGTCTTGCCTCACCCAACTAGATGAACTAACTAGGGGAAGTGGGATAATTACCGTTACTTTTTAGATGAATATAGCCATCCTATTTGATTTGTGGAAATCCATTGGGTTAGCTTCCCGACAAATAAAAGCGAAGTCGGGAATCTTGTTGTTCACGTAGCCGAAGGCAGCCCGTAAGGCTTATGATTTAGGATTGCTATATTTCTTTAAGCTAACTTATGGAGTCGTATCTGAGCTGACAAACGCCTGTTGTTCATCTGGATGTTGTGGAGATTGAGGCTGTACGTTTTGTAAATTCTCTTTTAACTGAGTTTGTAGCCAGTATTCAAAGAGTTCATTGAGCAGTCGCTGCCGCATTTCTTCATCTAACTGAGCTGGCAGTAACTTTTCCAGCCGTACAATGACAATCCAATCTCCTAATGGTGTTGGTGGTAAAAGCTGACCAGGCTGAACTGATGCCAGCATATTTGCCAGGGCTGGATGGGGAGTTCCCAACTCAACTGGACCTATTAAGCCGCCTGTTTGAGCCTCAGGACCTTGAGAATACTCGCGAGCAAGTTCGCTAAAAGACTGTTCCCCTTCTTGAATTCGGAAGTAAAGCTCTTGGGCTATACAAATATCTTTAACCCGAATCAAAGCATAGACAACCCGATCTAACTTTGCCTTACGCGTTAGAAAGTATGATTGTAACTTGTCTGCCCAAGTGCTGCGCTTGAATTGTTCCAGTTTGATGTTACGTGTGGCTAGATAATCTACTTGTTCGCGGTTTAGACCACGGGCTTGTAACCATGCTTGTAGGTCATCTTCAGAATTCAACTGGTGCTGTTGGTAAAACTGCTTATATGCCTGGCTATTTTCTTCTTGTGTCAGGGTAAGCTTAGCGATCGCACTGTCGATGATAATCTCTCGCAGCAACTGCGGCAGAATTCCGTACTGCTTCAATAGGGGAATGAGTTCGTCTTTGCTAATGGCGCGATCGCCTACTTGTAAAACTGGAACCATAACCTCCTAAATGTTCTGCTTTATATTTTTGGCAAGATAGAGCTACGTCACTCTTTAGGTTTTATCAACATATCTTAATAATAGTATCTCTAGTTCTACTGTACTGACCATTCACAGGTAACTTTATCGGCTACTTTTGCGTGATTTGCACTTTTTGCTTTCTATTCACGGGCTGCTAAAATCTGGAATTTTTACTTGCTGCAAGCTCAAAACGACTTAAGAAATGCATATTCTTTATCCTAAACTTGTGCGAGTAAAAGGAGTCAGGACTGAGTAGAGAAAAGTACTTACACAACCAGGGTTTTACTTGTTCCTAACTGTCTAGTTATTTTTGCGCCCGCTGCACTAGGAGTCGGCGGGCATCCATCCGCCTTCTTTCGTACTTAATTTTCTTGAGGTTGCTATTATACCACGAAACTGACTTTTTTTGTGTAGCCTGATTTTGTCGCCTTCAAATGACTGCAAAAGCTCTTGCAATATTCATTCAACAACTGTATCGTTTCAGTGGATTCTCCCAAACGTGTTCATAAGATACAACAGCATTACCACAATCAAAAACCGTGACTCCTGGTAAATATATTTATGTATTTATGTATATTTTTTATGTCGATACTTATAATGGTCTCACCCAATGGAAATATGAGTAACTCAAATCTTGCTTGAGTAGCCAATAGCCCTTACCCTATAACTTGCGCTCGCCAAGTTTGCAAGATAAGGATGACAGAAAACTAAGCAATCGTTATCCTATTGGGGAATACTTTTAATATCATAAAATTTAAATTATGTCAAACCAATTCATTTTTGATAGCTTCATAGGTAACTCGACCTTTGTTTCGCTTGAATTAGGAGACATCTTTATTACACAGCGTAGTCGTATTGCCAATGTGATCGTTGGCTTGGAATATGTTGAACAACCTGACCCAAGTGGAATCAAGCGACTACAACCGATTATTGACTTTATCAAAGATTATCTAAGAGATTATCCACATCCTGACTTGTTTGAGGTCATCAATGCTAATCTAGTCTCTAGACTACTCTATCATTGTGATTTAGATTTGTCATCACAACTGAGTTCGTTGAGCGTGACACTTGATGTTGCATCGATGGAATTTTCTTTCCCGTTTGCTAACACAATCACGTGTACCCCTGCGGGTGAGAGCAATGGGCTTGTCTTGTTTAAGTTAGAAGACATCTTAATTCCGGCGTGTGACAGTGTAGCAGATGTTTTTGTCAGCCTCGATTATATTGATGGATTTGACGTTAGTGGATTCAAGCCACTGCAACCTATCGCCGACTTCGTCAAAGATTCTCTAAGAGATTACCCTTATGCTGACTTGTTTGAAGTCATCAACCATAATCTCACCTTTGGGCTGCTTTCTAATTGTGATCTAGAGTTATCATCAGTACTAAATTCCCTGAGTATTACACTTAGTGTCCCACAAGGACTAGTTCCTTTGCCATTGACTAGCACCGTCACCGCCACCCCAACTCGGGCGACTCAACTCTCTGTTTTAGCGGATAATTTACTGGGGTTCAGTGCTGAGCAGTTAGCTCATCCCTTCTACAATAATATTGATGGGAACACACTAAAACGATTTTGGTGATTTGGTGTTCTTAGTTGTTCAAGCTGGTGCTAACAGAAAACGTCAAGCTTTGGAGATACAGCAGTTTGCATCTTTAATTAAGGTATACCTTTTCAACTCAAGAGCCAGAAATAGAGCAAATTTTACTTCTGACTCCTGACTCCTGACTTCTGACTGGTAAATTTTGCTGTAATTTGTCAGTTTTTGCTACCATAAACGTTGCTTGTATCGCCTTTCTGTCTCTTGTCTAAAAGCGTTTAAAATTTCCCCTGGAACCTCTTCTTCAATTAGAGATTTATAAAACTGTTGAGCCGTGTTTCCAATTTGATAAACTAAATAAGTATCAGTTCCTGTATTAATAAATCCTCCAGCAAATGGAATCATTTGTGTTGCGCTTAGACCAATTATCGCTAATCTATTGGCTCTAAGTACGCGATCAATAATTGCAAACGCTTCATCTTGACATTCTGGAACCTGTAGTTCAAAACCGTAACCAACTGCGATCTGAAAAATAATTTCAGCTTGGATGAGAGCAATTTCAATATAATCAACGCCGACAGACTCTGCCATTTTAGGCGGAACAACACTCATGACTACAGAAGTTCTGCTTACGCGCAGGAGCTGTCGGCGAAGCAGACGTTGAGCAATTTGTTCAGGTTTTGCGTTGGGAAATTTTGTCCAAAAATCAGCTACAAGTTTGTCAACTGCATCTAGATCAATCTGTTCAATCTGTGCCCTTGCAGCTGCTTCCTTTGCTGCTTGGTTCTCCTCTAGTTTCTTCTTAAGAGAGTCTTGATTCTGCTCCAGCTTCTCTCCAAAAAACTGACGTGTTCCTTGTTGTACTGCTTTCCCTCGTTCAATAGTAGATTGAGCGACGTCTTGTCCAAAGTCTGTAGCCGACTTAACTGACTTGACAATATCTTGCCTTAACCTTGTTACCTCGCTAACCATATCTTCGCTGATTTGAGAACTGACTTCACTTACAGTTCCGCCAAGTTCTTGCAGTTTATTAAAAAAGGACGGTATGTTTTTATTTTTTTGGGTATGACGACGTGATTGCTTACGGTGAAAGTTACTCATTGCTCTACTTTAAAGAATATTTTGTATCTTCGTAAACGTTTCAGTCTATTTATAGAAGAAGCTTTCAGTCCAAAGAACTGGTTCCAGTATTGTCACCAATAAAGCAAAATTATTGATAGCTATTATTAGCTTTTCATCGGTTTTGAGAAAGTGGAGTGTTTACCCATGTGGATATTGCTGCTGATTTCTATTTATTATTTGTATTTATGAGAACATGCTAATAGCATTCTTGCTTGCAGTCTTTTATGTTGTCAATCGAGCTTTGTCATGCTCAATATGACAGATTTGTTACAATTTGGGCAATGGCTCCCTTCTCGGTACAAGATTAAGCTGTCGGTGATACAATTTTCCGGCTCGATAGCCTTGCTGTAAGGACTTTAGCCTACAAAAAGTGCAACTTGTAGGCGTGACAGCTTACCTATCTTTTCCTTGGGTTCTTAGCGTCCCTTCGCTAGCCTCTTGTGATGGAGATTGAACAACCTTTTGATTTTCTTTTTGATGACGCGTTTGCCATTGCGTGTAGAAAAAGAGAATGGCAAGCAAAATGTAGCCGACAGCCCAGGGCGTTCCAGTTCCAAAACCCAAATTGACAACAGTATCTGCTACAGTCCAGCGGTAGCTGTGCATCAAACCCACCCAAGAGAGTAAAGCAGCTGCAATAGACCAATAGGCAGCTTTTTTGAAGTCACGCTCAATAATATAAACTGTGATAGCAGCCAAAATCATCGCTGAAAAAATAAATCCCTGCTCCAAAGCAAAAGCACCATCAATATATGTATCGCTGAGCTTAAATTGCTCAATTAACGCTGGTGTTAAAGGTTTTTCTGGCGTTCCGAGACTTGCTGCCCGTAGTGCATTTTTGGCAATTAATGCACCCCAGCCTGCGATCCCTGGTAACAAACCGACAACGACAGCAGGTGCATGATGAGTAGGAGTTGCTGTGAAGCTTTGAGCCACAATCACAATACCAATCCACAATACAATTGCCATTCCAGCTTCAATCGGGACAAAATAGGCAAGCATTGCCACGGTTCCAGTGAGGCACAGCAACCCCATGAAAATACCATTGAGAATCGAGTAACCCACTCTTGCCCCTAAAGCTTTCCAACCAGGATGTCCGATATAAATGGTAGTGGGGAAACAAGAACCACAAACAGCGGCAACAAGCGTACCAATGCCATTAGCTGCAAGACTTGGGGTAGCAGGATAAGTATCTCCGGCAGCTTCAGCACTTTCTAAATTTTGCAGGCTACCGACAAGGTTAAAAAGCCCCATTGGTAAAATGATGCTGAAGTAGTCTAGTAAGACTGCACGGCTATTCCATAATTCCCCTAGCCAAAATCTTGGTATGTAAACTCCAATTGGTTGTAATGCAGTGACGAACTTGGCATTGTCCCAACTTACCAAACCTGTTCCCCATGCCAAACCAATTCCTAAAAGAACTGCCAATAAACCACCAGGAATGGCAAATCGAACCTGCCCAAAGTAGGTAATGAGAATCACGCCTAAGGGAACTAAACCGACTACGGGATTGGCAAAAGTCCGAAACAGAAAGCCAATGGCAATAAAGGTGATGGCAATACCACCTAAAGTTGAAAGCATTGCTGCACGGGGAGCAAGGCGACGCAGAGGATTCCCAATCCATGCACCGACTAATTCAATCAAACCTGAACCTAAGCAAGCCACTAAACCTGCTTGCCATGCTAGTTCAGCAGCTTGTTCTGATGATGCACCTTGGGCGATCGCCCCCAATCGCACAGGTAACATGACCAAAAATACATAAGCGAAAAGGCTTACCGTGTTAATGCCATAAGGCAAAGCAGTGATATCATCCCGTTGCTCACGTTGACCTTTTTGGTAAGCTAACCAACCATAATAAAAGTTACCGACAATTAAACTTAAAGCAATTCCTGGCAAAATGCGCCCATATACCAGGGAGGGAGGAAATCCAAGCACTCCTTGACACAAATTAACAATCAACAATATTTGAATCAAGTTGTCGAGAAAAAGCCCAAATAAACCATCTATATCTCTGCGGACAAACCAGCGGGGAGCCTTAACTGTTGCGATTTCCATCGTCTACTTTTCCCTCGACAATTATTTTGCAATACTCTTGTCGCTTTAAGGATATCAGCAACGATAAGCTATCCAACAGGTGGATCACCCCTTGGGGAATTCAAAATTCAAAATTCGCTCATTCAAAATTATCAATTTCCATAACTAAAGTTTGGGGCTTGAAGCCTCAAGTGGCCTGTCTAAGCGTTGTCTGTAGGGTGGGGTAGTTCACGTGGGTAGGCGATTGTTAACACCACGAAATAAAGAATGGGCAAGCAGGGCTGCTTGAGTGCGATCGCGCAAGTTTAACCGATACGCTTAATTCAAAATTCGCTCATTCAAAATTATCAATTTCCATAACTTTAGTTATGGGCTTGAAGCCTTAACTGGCGTGTCTAAGCATTGCCAGTAAATCGAAAAGTTTTTCTCCAACAGAGCGATCGCCGATCTCTGTCTCAACTGATTGAAGGGCAATCGCTGGTTGACCCCAATGAATCTTTGAAAGGTTAGTGAACACTGTCCACTCTGGTAGTGTTTGAGGGATGAGGGCACCTCACCGGGGGAGATAGAGATGCCCTGTTGCATAACTCTGGATGTTCGCTACCTCTGACTGCGCGCGATAGTGGCTTTAACCTTTGGACATCAGAAGACTGTAATGCAACTCTGGTCAAGTGCAGGGCCTGGTTCGGCGCGATCTTTATGCCAATAACCGAAACCCTGCGAGAACGGTTTATCACTGTGTGACCAGAGCAATACCGCCAGAAGAACACCCAAACATGGGGCGGTTTTCACAACTGAAGCGAGCCCAGCGGCGCAGAAGAACGCCCGTGATGCCGGCTCCTTGACAGTCGAACAAGGCAGTCGGGCCGTAGAAGCACCTTTGGACGGTGCTTGGCTGGGCTTGTCCTGGTATTTCGGCAGGGGCGAAGGCTGTACCAGAGGCGAATGCTTGCCGGGGACTGGGCATAGCGCGGGGCGGCTGAAAACCCGGCGACCCTTGCCTAAGGGCAGCTACCGCTTGGCTCCCGCAGTCCGTGGTCCCGATGTAGTAACCATTGTAGAACCAGTTGCACACGCACTGACCGTTCACATCGAAGCAATCGTAGCACAGCAGTCCGTCATCGCTGCAGTTCCGCGCGTTTAGCTGCGGGGTCGCGCGAACTTGTCCTCCTGCAGGGTTACCCGCGCTTGGCTGGGCTTGTCCGGGCATTTCGGCAGGGGCGAAGGCTGTACCAGAGGCGAACACTTGCCTGGGACTGGGCATAGCGCGGGGCGGCTGAAAACCCGGCGACCCTTGCCTAAGGGCAGCTACCGCTTGGCTCCCGCAGTCCGTGGTCCCGATGTAGTAACCATTGTAGAACCAGTTGCACACGCACTGACCGTTCACATCGAAGCAATCGTAGCACAGCAGTCCGTCATCGCTGCAGTTCCGCGCGTTTAGCTGCGGGGTCGCGCGAACTTGTCCTTCCGCAGGGTTGTCCAGGAGGGACGCGAACAAGGCAGACTGTTTGTTATCTTTGGAGGGCGGTTTCAGGTAGAGGCGAACGAACGGATGCTGATGGTCTTTACACGGCATCAGGCGGAGGAACTCGACCCGCTCGATCGCCTCGACTGAGACGGTGAGCCAGTTGTGACAACCCACGCCCTCGGTAAACAGCACGGTGTCAGGATGATTCTCATCCTGCTTTACTAGCCCTTCCTTGACGATGGGCTCGATGGGATCTTGTAGAGTGCCCTCAGAGAGAGCCTTGATGAATTCTATGCCCGTGAATGACTTTGTCATGTAACTACTCCTAAAAATACGTTGGTTACCTATCTCAATGGACCTATCCGGAAATTGCAAAATTATCTCCTTTGTTGACTAAACAGAACAAAAAATTGACCATTCCAAGGAATTTAACGATCGAGTTGAAGCAGTAATTTGGCATTGGATATCACCTTTGTTGCTGTCTTGCATAACACCAGGCGATCGCAATCTCTCACCACTTTGTAAATCTAAAGGGTTCATCGCATCGACTACCTTAGTTTTGGAGCACGAATTCCGAGCGCAGCGAGCGCGTTAATAGTTTGGTCTCGCTTTACATACCATCTTTGCTGATAAGTTTTTATTAGTCCCCTGATAAAATCCGGAAGATATTTTTGACACCAAGCAGATAGTTTTCCTAATAAATACGGGAAAATCACCTGGAGAATGATAAGTATGAAAAAATTCCGGATAAGTTCGGTTTTCTTCATTTCATCGGAGAAAAGGTTGATAAAATCATGAACCTGACTTTTCACGGTAAGTCCTCAAACTACGAAACAGCGTAGTTTTTTCCACAGCCTAATTCGCAATAGTTGTGAATTAATGATAATTTTCAAGAAGGCAGAGGGCAGAGGGCATTCGTGAGCCAATTGGAAGGGTATTGAAACGCCTCCCAATTTCGTTGCCACCAAATCGAAGATTTGGAGGGGGCTTCATACCCTTACTCGTTGAGCGTCGTGGGCAGAGGTCGGAGGCATACATAGTTGCCTCCTGCCTCCTGCCCTCTGCCTTTCCCGGTGAATTAATGATAGAAAAATCAGGGCTTGGGAAACCCTCTAAATCACGTTTTCCACATGCCGTGAAAAGTCAGAATCATGAACAAGTATTAAATGTCAAGTATTAAATATTACTTTTTAGATGCGGCTTTCTCACGCACCGAATAAGATCAAATTTTTTTGATGTCTGGAAACACCTGCTTTAGTCGTGAATTTAATTTCTAGACAACCAGCTAAAAGCCCATAGTACAAAGTGTTGGATTTGGGACTCTAATCTACTTTCGTCACTTTATCTGTTTCCATTAACGCAGGGTTTTATGTATTATCAATCAGAATTTACCTGGGAACAAGCATCTGAATTAGTAAATACTCTAATACTTGAAGTAACTCTAAAACACCTTAGCGATGCTGAAGTACAGGTGCTGCGAGGTTCTTGGGAAGGAAAGACTTATCATGCGATCGCCGAGGAATGTCACCTAAGTCGGAGGCGAATTGAAGAAATCGGTGAGGATTTGTGGGACAAACTTTCAGATGCTTTAGGAGAGCAGGTAAAAAAAACTAATTTTCGGCAAGCGTTGCAACGGCAATGGGAGAAAAGCACTTCTTCAATTAGTAGTACATTTGTGAAACCTTCACTCCCTCAAAAAGAAAAAGAAGCAAATATCGCACCCACCATCAATCTGTATCAGGAGCGCTTCCCTATCGAAACTCGTTGTTACCAGCAGATATCCCAACCAGGTGCGCTACTAAGAATTAAGGCGCCTTTGCAGATGGGTAAAACAGAACTGATGTCAAATGTAATGCATCATGCCCAACAACAGGGATACCGAACGGTTGTTCTAAACCTACGGTATGCAAGCAAAGAAGATTTCAACAACTTAGATAATTTTTTGCAGTGGTTCATGACTAGTATCGCCCTTGAACTAGATTTGCTTCAACAAGTAGAGGAATACTGGGATAAAAGCCATCACAACAGCAAAATAAAGTGCAGAAAATGTTTTGAAAGATACGTGTTACCAGGGGATAAACCTTTAGTAATCGCTTTAGATGAGGTAGACCGACTTTTCCCCTATCAAGAAATTGCCGGAGAGTTTCTGGGTATGCTGCGAATCTGGCATGAAGAAGCGAAAACTAGCGAACTTTGGGCACAACTACGATTGGTGAAGTTACATACTGAAGTTTACACTCACCTGAATATCAACCAGTCGCCATTTAATGCAGGGTATGAGATAAAGTTGAGAGATTTCAACGCCCAAGAGGTGCTTGCTTTAGCTTTGAAGCATGGGTTGCAATGGGACTCGGAGCAAGTTGAACAACTTATGGCGATGGTAGGAGGGCACCCTTATCTAGTGGTAAAAGCTTTGCAGATGATTGCAGGGCAGGAAGTGACTTTGGAGCAACTTCTACAAATAGCCCCCACTGCGTCCAGTATTTACCGTAACCATTTAGAGCGATTGTGGCATAATTTACAATCTAACTCCCGATTGAACCAAACGCTACAAACGATAATACTAGCAGATGCACCACTCGAATTTAACTCACAACTAAATTTAGATGACGCAGTAAAATTGTATGATTTGGGACTAGTAGAACTGCAAAACAACCATGTGGAGCCACGCTATGAGTTGTATCGTCAATATTTCCGTAAAAGATGGTCAGCAGGAAATGGAAATTAGGGAAATAAAGGCATAAAGTTGAGAAGATTTCTCAACTTTATGCCTTTATTTCCTAGGTACACAGATTGGACTATTGGTCATATGCCATTTAGAGTTAAAATGGAAATACAATCTGAAAGTTTTAGATTTCTCGTTGCCTATAGCGGCATCCCGTATTAGGAAGTAATAATTTATTAAACTAATACATAAAAGGGATTTGAGCGCCTTAATTTCCGAAGATGTAAATGTCTCGGCTCAACCTCAACAAGTGATCGTGAACGTATTACTCCAAAGTATTCCTGTTATATCGCTAGAGTTTGGTCGTCCATCATGTGCAGAAAAGGATAGACGTTCTCCGGGAGCGCAACCGTACACATAGTTCCCAAGATCATCGATAAGAAGAGCTGGAAGAACATTTTTAGGGTCAATAACTGCTGATAAGTTTCCAGCAGAATCAGAAGTAAACTGTAAAAGTGGGAATGTTGATCTAAAGTCATTGATGACAGTTCCATAGGCGTTGATAACACTACCTGTCACTGTAAGACGAACATACACAGTATGAGATGGCAAAAACTGTTTGCCTTTCAGAGTAAAGGTATTTCTATCATAGGATTCAATCACAGGTGGAGGTGGTGGTGGCTCCGGTTTTACTGTGAAAGAAGAAGAGGCAAATCCACTTACACCAGATGTATTTTTTGCTCTGACTTGCCATGTATAGTTAGTCGCATAATCAAGATCCGTTGCAATTTGAAAACTCGTGCCTGTAATTGTTGTTAATGCAATGATTACAGTGCTGCCACGTTTGACTTCTAGCTCATAACTGTCTGCACGACCATCCTGACCTGCACCCGGATCATGCCACGATAGCGTAGGCTTTCGATCAACTCCTGTTGCCCCTTGCGATGGCTTATCCAAAATCGGGAGCATTGGAACTGGTCGAATTACCGTGACAACTCTTTCTGGTTGAGTCCTAAGTTCACAGAGCGATTGAGATACCCGTAGCTTATTCCCTATAGCAAGTTTTGTGTTCAGTGGAACTGTAGTCTTTGATTTTGGTGATGCAAATGCTGTTCCAGCTAATCCCCATACTCCATCTTGAGTTGAAAGATAAACTTCGACTGATGCACCTGGTACAGCATTATCAACAACAACACTATTTGTTCCACTGGAAACAGGTTCAACTATTATTGGTGGTTCTATATTAGGATGTGGCAAGACTTCAGCTGCATTCGATTCAACGGGAGTATCATCACATGCCCACTGTAAAGCCCAAATCTTGTCTTTCTCCCGAAGGTATGGTGCAACTGGGATAATTGCCTGTGTATCGTAAACAGCAACAAATCCACTGATAGGAGCTTTCTGCCCAGTCTGGCGATCTGATAGCCAGACTTGTAATATGGCTCCTGGATGCACCTGTTCTACAAATACAACTCGACCACAGGCATACAATGGTTCAAGTAGTTTTACAGCTGGAATGCTTGCTGCTCGTGGATCAATTTTAACAGCTGGTGAACTTTGTGGACTGGGCACAGAACATAATTCTTGAATAGCTGTCACTGCACCTACAGGCAGTGGATCAACCATAAAGTCGTACACAGCACTGTTCGGTGGAGCCATGCCGCGATACTTAGTTCCATTCACCTCAATAAAGACAAACGCACCAGGTGTAAGATTTGCAACGCGAACAAACCTTGCTCCAGAGCATAAGGGAGGAATAATAACGGGTGCAGGAACTTCTTGTGGTTTTCCAACAGGCACTTTAGGTGAAAAAACACCATTTTGCTCACATCGTATCCATAAGTCTTGCTTTACTGAAATTGAATCTCCTTCATCAAGAGGCTTACTTAATCTAAACCAGAGTGCATTTCTATCGAATCCAGCAACATCAACAATTCCTGAGCCTCGTTGCAATGTTACAGTTGCCCCATCGTAGACACTACTTACCAAAACAGCTGTCTGGCAACCTAGCACTGGCTGTTTAATTACAGGTGGCGGAAGTTGTCGAGAAGTGACTGCATCATCAGGTTGACCAAAGACGCTTGGTCCATTACCTGCTGGTATAGATTGCCATACAGTTACTGTTCCCGCAGGAAGCCCCTCACTTAATGTTAATCGTGCGCCATCTTCTAGAGCAACGACACTACCTTTGATTGAGCCATTAAATTCAACCTCGACTGTTGTTCCAGGAATTGCCCCAGTAATCCACAAATGCTCGCCACACTTATATGGATGACCCAAGAATCCAACATGCCCAAGTTGGCTAGGTATTGATGGAACATTTTGTACTGATAGTCCTAGAGATTTTGGCGGTTCAGGACTTTTATCTGCTCCTAGTTCTTGTACCGCAATTAAAATATCGTCATTTTGAAGAGTGATTCCTGGAAGCAGCAATATTCGATCATCACCTCCAGAAGCAATGTCTTTGGCTATGTCCCTTGGATTAGCTCCAACAGAAACAACCAAAATAGTCGCTCCTGGTAACGCCCCTTGAATACGTAGGGATGTGCTTAATTCCGATACTGGACCAACAATTGTTGGTGTACATAAAGGCATAATTTTTTCCTCGCAGCTAAAATTCTACATACCATTTTTGCTGATAAGTTTTTATTAGTCCCCTGATAAAATCCGGGAAGTATTTTTGACGCCAAGACAATAGTTTTCCTAATAAATACGGGAAAATCACGTGGAGAATGATGAGTATGAAAAAAATCCGGATAAGTCCAGTTCCCCTGAGGGGGTGACAACCGCCGTCAACTCTTGAGAGGGCTAGCCTTTTAGGCGACGAACGCTGAAAAGATCAAAAGCACACATCCAGATTTTTTTATTCATCAGCACTCAAAACCCCTATTTTCCCGTTAGCGATCGCTAAAATTAATTCTCATCTTTTCAGCAATCATTAAAGTGAAAGGCAAGCCAAGCCTAGGTTACATCCCCCTTGTCACCCCCTCAGCCAGTTCCCTTGATGCTACGGGATAAAATGTTGATAAAAATATGAAACTAAAAACTAGTTTCTATCCCTCCCAAAACTTTATCTTTATTGTTTAACGCTATGAGTGCAGCATCTAAAATGGGCGATGAATACCAAGTGGGGGGAAGCCTGAGCGAAAAAGCTTCCACGTATGTTGTACGGCAAGCTGACTTTGAGTTGTACCAAGGATTAAAAGCCCTGAAATTCTGTTATGTCCTCAACTCTCGCCAGATGGGCAAGTCCAGTTTGCGGGTGCGAACTATGATGCGGTTGAAACGAGAAGGTTTTGTAATCGCTGCTATTGAAATGGGGGAGTTATGTGTGGTGGGAGCTACATCAGAGCTATTTTTTAACAGTTTTATTAGCTTACTGGTGAGTAAGTTTAATTTAGCGATTGACGATGAACAATGGTGCGATTCCAAACGTCATATTCTGCCATCTGTGCGTTTGAATAAGTTTCTTGAAGAGGAAGTTCTTGAGCGTTTGACTCAAAATATAGTTATCTTTATTGATGAAATAGATAATCTTCTCTCTGTAGATTTTAAAGATGATTTTTTTGGCTTTCTTTGTGGTTGTTACAATAAACGCGCCGAGAATCAAAAGTATCATCGCTTAACATTTGCACTGCTGGGGGTTGCAACTCCCAGAGAATTGATTGGCGATACCAACCGCACACCATTTAATATTGAAACTCGTGCAATTGAACTTACAGGATTTCAACTCCATGAAGCTAAACCTTTAGAATCCGGGTTAGTTGGAGTTGCAAATAATCCTCAAGCCGTGATGAAAGAGGTGTTGAAATGGACAGGAGGGCAACCGTTTCTCACGCAATGGTTGTGTCAGTTAATTAGTACTAATAGTAAATTCATTGGCACCGCTACTGAGGCGGAGTCAGTGGCTTTAATTGTGCAACAATGTATGATAAAAAATTGGTTAGCGCAGGATAAGCAACAGCATTTGCAGACGATACGCGATCGCATACTGGCAAATCAAAACTTTGCCTGTCGTCTGCTAGGACTGTATCAACAATTGCTATCGGGAGAAATTGCTTTTGATGGGAGTCCAGAACAAATGCAATTGCAATTATCTGGCTTGGTCGTCAAGCGATTGCAAAACTTAAGTATTTATAATGATATTTACAGATGCGTTTTTAACTCAACTTGGGTGGAGCAAAGTCTTGGAAATTTGCGTCCCTATGCTGAAAAGTTTACTGCTTGGGAAACTTCCGGTCGCGACACCTCACATCTATTATGTGGGCAACAATTGCAAGATGCAAAAACTTGGGCAGTTGGGAAAAGTTTGAGCGATAAGGATTATCAATTTTTAGCTGCAAGCCTTGAACTGGAAGAGCAACAGACACAAGCGGCTCTAAAGGAACAAAAAAAAGCCAATCGGATTTTGCAGTCGGCAGCTTCTAAAGCTCAACAGATGATTCGCGTCGGGTCTGTTATCCTTAGTGTATCTTTGGTAGGGGCAGCGATCGCATGGCTTCTGGGAGTTCAAGCTTTGCACAAGCAACAAGAAGCCCTCTCAGGTACAAAACTAGAGCAACAAGGAATTAGTAACTGGTTACAATTTGAAAATGGCAATGAAATCGATGCATTAGTTTCTGCTTTGCAAAATGGGCAGGAGCTAAAAAAACTTGTCAAGGACGAACAATCCCTAGAAAAATATCCAGCAGTATCTCCTGTGTTTGCTCTCCAGAGCATTCTCAATCAAATTCACGAACGAAATCGCCTCTTTTTGGGGCATAAGGTCAATAGCATCAGCTTCAGCCCCGATGGCAAGTTAATTGCTACAGCTGGATATGACGGCACAACTAAGCTCTGGAATTTGTCTGGGCAACCCTTTACTACACTCAAGGGGCATCAAGCCAGTGTCAATGGAGTTAGTTTTAAACCCTTAAGCGTTCGCGACTCACTTCGCGAACGCCCTTTAGCATCTTTAAAGGAGGAGGGCACACTGATTGCCACGGCATCAGATGATGGCACAGTTCGGCTGTGGAATTTGTCCGGACAGCAGGTTGCCGAATTGAAGGAACATCAGCGTTCGGTCAATAGCATCAGTTTTAGCCCTAATGGTCAAATGGTCGCCTCAACGGGAGAGGACAAGACAATCAGGGTATGGGATTTATCTGGAAACCAGGTTCTTATATTTGAAGGTGGTCCTTACAGTGTTAGTTTTAGCTCCGACGGCAAGCTGATTACCACGGCTGAAGAAGATGGCATAATCAGACTGCGAAACTTATCCACTCAAAAGGTTGTTGTACTCAAAGGAAATCACGGTTCAATCCGTAGTATTAGTTTTAGCCCCAAAAACAAGTTGATTGCGACAGGAGGATATGATGGGACAATAAGGTTGTGGAATTTTGTTGGACAGCAGGTCGCTAAATTCAAAGGACACCGAAATACAGTCAATAACGTTAGCTTCAGTCCCGATGGCAAATTGATTGCCTCCACGGCACAAGGTCAGCCACTTATGGTGCGGGATTTATCTGGAAAGCAGGTTATTATGTTCAAAGGGTCTCAATACCAAGTTAGTAGCGCTAGTTTTAGCCCAGATGGTAAGTTGATTGCCACGGCAGGAGAGGATGGCACACTCCGGCTTTGGGATTTGTCTGGAAAGGAGTTTAAAAAATTCAAGGGACATCAACGTCAAGTCAACAATGTTACTTTTAGCCCCAATGGCAAACTGATTGCTACAGTGGGAGATGATGAGACAGCGAAGTTGTGGGACCTGTCCGGACAAGTGTTAACCAAATTCCAGGGACATCTAGGCAAAGTCTGGAGTGTTAGTTTTAGCCCGGATGGACAGCTGGTTGCAACAGGAGGAACTGACGGTACAATTAGGCTGTGGACCCTTTCTGGGCAGCAACTAACCGAATTTAAGGCTCATCAAGGATGGGTTTCCAGCATTAGTTTTAGCCTAGATGGCAAACTGATTGCTACAGCCGGAGACGATAAGACAGCCAGGTTATGGAACCTCTCTGGACTGCAAGTGACTGAATTCAAGCCGCATAAAGGTTGGGTTTATAGCGTCAGTTTTAGCCCAGATGGCAAGCTGATTGCCACGGCAGGAGATGATGGCACAGCTAAACTGTGGGACTTGTCTGGAAAGTTGTTGAGGAAGTATGAGCTAGATCAAGGCAAAATCTATAGCCTCAGTTTTAGCCCGGACGGCAAGTTGCTGGCAACCGCTGGCGCTGATGGTACAACCAGACTGTGGAACCTGTCTGGACAGCAAGTTGTTTCGTTGCGTAAGCAAAGTGGCAGAGTTAAAAGTGTTAATTTTAGCCCAGATGGCAAGTTAATTGCCACTGCAGGAGATGATGGCACAGCCAGAGTGTGGAACTTGTCTGGGCAGCAGGTTGCTGAATTTCAGGGAAACCAAGACTTGGTCAATAGTGTCAGCTTCAGCCCGGACGGCAAACTAATTGCTACGGCTGGAACTGACGGTACGGTAAAACTGTGGCGGCTCGAAAGCTTAGATGAACTATTAACGCGGGGCTGCTTGTGGCTAAAAGATTACTTTATCAGCAAGCCCAACGAACTCAAACAACTGGAGGTTTGTCAAAACAAGCATTAGGGGCGTATTGCCCTTCGGGTTCAACAGTTTGCTCTGTCGGGAAACCCTCCTGGCGACTGTTTCACAATACGCCCCTACAAATGCGCCTAAGCCCTAACACTCTTTGCGTATTGCTCCACTGGCAATCACTTCAAATGCACTACCAGGAACTTGCTTCAATTGATTCAAGTCATCGTCATTCCATCTTCGGTCAGGTGCGCCCGTAATGTTCCAGCTAGTCCCATTATCGGCAACAATCAAACCATACTTCTTAAGTGCATTCAATATCACTCGTGCTTGACCAGTGTATCTAGACGTATCAAAGCTAGCCTTCAATCGCAAACGCAGTCCCATTGGCGGCAGATTAGGGTTCGTGAATCGGCTAGCGTAATGAGTGGCAGGGTGAATGAATGCTTGCTGCGTTTGGCTCACGCTCAAGCGCAAAGCGTGCTGAATCTTACCTGATGCGACTTCATCGTAACGTACCAGTCCTGGTAGTATTGCCAGACCTGCTGCATCCGCCGAAGTCCAACAGTCTGGGCGTAGGGCGTTCGACTTTAGGTCAAAGATAGCGCCTGTTCCAGCACTCCAGCCCACATCTTCAGAGTATTGCGCGTTATATAGCTCGTATAACATACAGTTATCCTTCTCCAAGATTATGAGGTGGCGATCCTCACTAGCCTGGATTGGTGGGTTGGGCGGAATGGGGTATGGATCTGGATCGCTCTCATCAACATACTCAAACTGAACAGGTACTTTCGGTTGGGTACTGTCCACAATTGTGTAAGGAATGCCGTATTTGGCTTTGGAACCAAAGTTTGGGTTGAGGAATTTTCCTCCCCTGTTAATGCTAGCAATGTATTTGTCTGCATTCACATCTACAGGTTCTTGCGAAATATCCTGATTCCAAGGATTATCTGCAGGAAATACCTGACAGCCTGCAATTGTTGGGCTAGAATTAGCCTTAGAAACAGCCCAGTTGTCAGGCGTTTTGGTTTGACTGGAGGGCACAGTACGCTTGGAGAGCGAAGTAGGAGTTGACTGACAAGACACAATTGCAGCCAAAACTATGACCAAAATGAATTTTCTGAGCGATGGAAGCATCAACGGTTAGGTGTTTCGTTGAGTTTACAATTTCCACTTGAAAGTACTAACGGTCCACTGGAAACAACTTCAAACGCACTACCAGGCACCCGTTTTAATTGAGCTAGATCCTCATTATTCCATTTTGAGTCTTGAGCGCCTGTAATAAACCAGTTCCCGCCGTTATCAGCCAGAATCAAACCATACTTCTTGAGTGCGTTGAGAATCACTCGCGCTTGACCTGTGTAGTTGGAGGTGTCAAAGTTAGCCTTTAATCGCAAACGCAGACCCATTGGCGGCAAATTGGGATTGGTGGAGTTGCTAGCGTAATGTGTGGCAGGACGAATGAATGCTCGCTGTGTTTTTTTTGCCGTAAACCGCAAAGCGTGTCGGATTTCACCCGATTCTACCTCAGAGTAAGGTACCAGCCCTGGCAATATCGGTAGTCCTGCTGCATCCGCTGAGGTACAAAAATCCGAATTTGGGCGTGGATTGTTTGATTTCAGGTCAAAGACAGCACCTGAGTCAGCATTCCAAGAATTATCAGCCAGTAGTTGTGCATTGTACAATTCGTACAATTTGCAGTTATCTTTCTCTAGCACCAGTACGTGGCGATCATTACCACCCTCAATTGGTGCATTTGGCGGAATGGGGTATGGACCGGGGTTACTTTCTTCAACTCCATAGTCAGATACAAAATGAATAGGTACTTTCGCTTGGGTTTTGTTCACAACTGTGTAAGGGATGCCATACAGTGTGCTGGGTTGATTGGGTTCAGAACCAAAGTCCGGATGAAGAGGTTTTTCTTTGCCAATGCTTTCGATATATTTGCTTGAGTTTGGATCGACCGGGTCATTTGAGATGTCACGATTCCAAGGATTGTCAGCAGGAAATACCTGGCAAAGAGCAATTGATGGTGGTTCAGCCAATGCCTCCGGAGTGACCTGGAAGGACACAAATATCACGCAGAAAATTACCAGGATGAGTTTTTGGGGAAATAGAAACATCAATTTTCGGTTCCACATACTAGAAGTTATCGTCAAAATTACTTGTCTAGAACAGCTTTGCGTTTTGCTGATTCTTTTTACGTTTCCCATTTTCATAGAAAAACTCTTATTAGTCCCCGGATAAAATCCGGGAACTGCTTTTAACACTCATCTTTTTGGACTGGAAAGCCTTGTATCATAAGTGTCGGTGGAAGGATAAGATTGCCGCGACTGGAACCATAACATTGCCGCTTTAAGGGCTGTAATACTTATTCTTCCGTTCGAGCGATCGCATCCTTTTTTGATGCATTGGAACCATAACATTGCCGTCACCCAAAAATGGAATCATAAGCTTGCCAAAAAAAGGTAATCTTAAGATTTGATTTTTCGGTTTGTGTAGGATTGTCAAATACTTATGCCAGAAGGGTTTCAGTTTTCGGGGATTTCAATCCTACATTTTTAGTCCAGGTGTGTTATCAACCCTTTTATTGTCGAATGTATAGCCTGCAAGGATTAGAGACATTAGAAGGATAATATTGCCAATTTGAATTAGAAGCATAAGCACGTAAAAACGGCAATATTATGGTTCCACCGACAATAAGGTTTTTAGTAGCTACTTTGGATTTGGTGACACCTTCGCTATATTTGCCCCGTCTTCGCACTGGCACTTTCAATAAATCGCAAAGTTTTCCCAAGGGGCGATCGCTAACCTAACTCTACGTACAAGGAAGTTGCAAAAATTACTCTCTTAATCATGAAAACTTATATGGTTGAGAAAGGTTTCAAAAAATGAAATCATAAAGAATGTCAGTAAATCGAAAAGTTTTTCTCCAACAGAGCGATCGCCAACTTTTTGTAAATTGATATACATTTTTGCGGAACTATCTTAAGCCGTAGGCTGGGATAAATTATTTTTACTTATAGTTAAGCAACTTCCAAAGACTGCTAAGCCGATGGAATATAAATACCTTCAACAATTCGATATTTGCGTTCAACAACTTGACGTAGAAACGCGCTTCTTTTGTTTAAGACCAAACAGTTGGCAATAAATTAAACGCCGTTCCCTACGAGAGCGGCTAATCTTAAACCAGAGAAGATAGACCCAAATATTAACGAGAATAAAAGAGATACCAACAAACAGGAATCGCAATACAAGTTTTTTATTATTGGTTCGGATTCGACAGAAATTTTTTAACCTAAGTATGGGATTAGATTTCAATCAATAGCGATTTTATGATAACCTTTTTAATTCTTTGAGGAATTTTACTTTTTAAAGCCAAGTTTATTTGGCTTTCTAACTGCTCAAAGTTATTGATTTTATCTAAATGATATCTAATATCACTCCCGCATGGACTTTGATTGAAAATTTTGCTTGTATTCTCAATACTATCTCCACTACTTGCTGCTCTTATTAATATTTCAAACAAAGTTTTCTGGTCACAAGCACCGCAGCGTTTCAATGGAAATATTTTCACTCAAGCAATTCAGAACCTGAGCGAGGGTTTCTGAATCCGTAAGGGCTAATTGTTTTGATGAAGTCAATGGCAATTCTTCCGCAGGGCTTACATTCTTTATGATTTCATTTTTTGAAACCTTTCTCAACCATATAAGTTTTCATGATTAAAATAGTAATTTTTGCAACTACCTTGTACGTAGAGTCAGGTTAGCGATCGCCCCTTGGGAAAACTTTGCGATTTACTGATTGTCTGTAGGGTGGGGTAGTTCAGCTGGGTAGCCGATTGTTAACACCACGAAATAAAGAATGGGCAAGCAGGGCTGCCTGAGTGCGATCGCGCAAGTTTAAGCGGCTGAGAATATTCGTCACATAGTTCTTAACGGTATTTTCGGAGAGAAAAAGCGTTTGGGCAATTTCGCGGTTATTGGCTCCAGAGGCAATTAAATGCAATACATCCAATTCTCGGGGTGTAAGTTGCGCCAATTCTGGAGGTGGTTCAAGGGAGGGAGCAGGAGCAGCAACAGGCATGAGTGCTTTTTCAAACAATCCTGGACCAAGTTGGGTATGTCCTTTGTAGACGGATCGAATGGCCAGCGCCAGTTCATCTGGTTCAGTGTCCTTGAGCAAATAACCCTTAGCCCCTAGCCGCATCGCTTGGGAAACGTACTCATCATCATCGAAGGTGGTGAGAACGAGAATTTTGGTGTCGGGATATTGTTGAGCGATCGCACCAGTCGCGGCAACTCCATCCATCACGGGCATTCGGATATCCATGAGGACAATATCAGGTTGGAGCGTCGGTATAAGTTCGAGCGCTCGTTGCCCATTCTCCGCCTCACCGATCGCTAGCATATCTGAATTAGACTCAATCATACTTTTGAGTCCCTGACGAATAATATGCTGATCGTCAACTAACAAAATCCTAATCATATCAACAGTTTTGATGGTGGAAAAGAAACACAGATGCGGCAACCTGTTCCCGGTTGACTGTGCAGATTTAACTGAGCGCCCAACGCCGATGCGCGTTCTCGCATCCCTTGTAGCCCAAACCCGGTTGTATTTTGAGTGGGGTTAAACCCTTTTCCATTATCCTCGATCACTAGATGAATCATCCCACCGTGAGAAAGTAGCTCAACGGTAACACTTGTCGCCTGAGCGTGTTTATAGATGTTCGTGAGCGATTCTTGCACAATCCGGTAAAGCGTTGTATTGACTTCTGTGGGTAAGGATAATGGTAAATTGATTTTGTACGATGGTTTAATTCCTGTGGTTTGCTGAAAGTTTGTCAGCAGCTTTTCAATAGCTAATTCCAGAGATTGACCTTGCAAGGGGTTCGAGCGTAAAACAGAAACCGAACGCCGAATTTCCAGCAGCGCCTCAGCCCCTAATTGCTTTGCCTGTTTAACAAAAGTTAATGCCTTGTCGTTACTCGCCTGCCAAAACAGCAAGGCGTTATTAATTTGAATGGTTTGGGCTGCTAGGGTGTGCCCGAGTCCATCGTGAATTTCGCGGGCAATCCGGTTGCGTTCCTGCAAAGTAGCCTGGTCTTCAATTCGCAGCGCATACTCGCGCAATTGCTTATAGGTGATTTCTAGTTCCTGATGGGCGATCTGCAACTGCTCTCGACTCTGCCGCTCTGCAAGCAAGGCGTTAATCAATAATAAAGCGAATACCAGCGTCAAGCTAAACAACAACACATTACTCAATCGCCAATCCCATACGGCTAGTTTGAACTTCTGAGCCACAATGGGTTTTGATAGAAGCAGTGTTCCATAGGAGAGAAGAGATAAGCCCAAGACAACCAACTGTCCTGATAGCTTAAATATCAGACAACTGCGCATTACCAGTACCAGGCACAGCAGGAAAACGGAGCGAGTCGATAAGCCGTCTAGAGTCGCTGCTAGCCAAATTAAACCGAATTCCACAGCTGTATAAAACAATTTTGTTGCCAGCCTGGATGTTGGCGGTGTGAAGCTCATTAAGCCAAAAGCAGCGATCGCTCCTACTCGCAGCACCAATGACCAGGACAACTGAAACGGTAGCAGAACTTCCATAAACACTGCCGTGGCTAACAACAGCCACTCCAGGTAAAGCAACAGACGAAACGATGGATAGGTCAGGCGAACCATAGAACTGTTCCACATTAATGGCTGGACCGACGAAGCCAGCGGCATTTCCCTGATTTTAGAGGGGATCAAGTAGTCAAACAACACATCAGCCCCTTTGAATCCTCTTTTTTCAAATCGATGAGAGAATCCTGATCGGTGCCCCGTTCAGAACTCTTCTTCCTCTATAACGAATCTGCCTTTAATATCGATAGAGCCGTTCCGACTAATTGACTCTCCCCAAACTAGGAAAAAAGTCACAATAACTTGAGTACTTTTTTACTGGTCGGCTTAGGAATTCTAGTTCATGTAGAGATTCATATTAACTTCTAAGATTGGTTAATGAAAGAAGTAAAGAAAAATTTATAAACAAAAATAGGTCAATAGTCAACAGCCCTAATAAGTAAATTGTGCAAGTTTAGATGTGTTTTCGCTGATTGCAAACAGCTTATATGGAGTATTTCGTAATGAAAAAGACAATTGCAACAACCGTTCTACTCGTCACAATTCTTGTTGGAGGAATAACAGCCTGTAATCGCTCCAATTCCTCAGATGTACCTCAATCAAATGCATCTCAATCGCAGGAGCGGACTCAGAAGCGTGAGGCAGTTCGCAAGCAAATTGAGGCAGTTCTGACTCCAGATCAGGTGCAACAGTTACAAACGAAATTGCAACAAGGTGAAAAAATGCGTCAGGCATTGTCTAGTCTCAATCTCACCCCTGACCAAAAGACTAAAATTCAGGAGATTTATAAGGCTAATTATGCCCAGCGACAAAAGCAATCTAAAGAGAACTCACAGTAGTGTTCTAAATATGTGGGTTTCGGTTTAAAAAGCAATTGTAAGGTGGGCATTGCCCATAAAAGTTTATGTGATGGACATTTGAGATATTAGTGGGCAATGCCCACCCTACAGAAAACTAATGACTGCCTTAACTAGTTAACTTTATTTGTACCGACCTACTTAAGAGTACTGTTTTTTGTTAACCCATTTTTATCAGTCGAAGCATGTTCAAGCGAAAACTCCTCACCAGAATAGAAGTCGCTGTTATGGCAGCGATCCTGACAGGGACTAGTCTGTATGTCTCAAAAAGTCTGGCTCAAACACAACCCACCCCCCAAAAATTGGTGAATCAGGTGTGGCAAATCCTAGATCAAAATTATGTTGATGCCAGCTTCAACCAGCAAAACTGGAAAGCGATTCGACAGCAGTATCTTAGCCCTTCCTATAGCTCTAAGGAACAGGCGTACGCTGCAATTCGAGAAATGGTAGGGAAGTTAGGCGATCGCTACACTGAGTTCTTTGACCCCGAGGAATTCAAAGCCCTGAATAACGATCTTGCTGGCAATCTCTCTGGTGTAGGTCTTGAACTCGCAGAGAATGAAAAAACCCAAGCGTTAACCGTTGTCGCCCCGATTGAAGGAACCCCTGCTTTCAAAGCAGGTATCTTGCCGAACGATGTGATTGTCCAAATCGACGGTCAACCTATTCAGGGCATGAACATCAACGATGCCGCCAAGCGGATTCAGGGACCTGTTGGAACCCCAGTTGTCTTGGTGATTCAACGCGGCAATCAAGCTCAAACCTTTAAGCTGACTCGGGCAAACATCGACCTGCATCCTGTAAGTTATCGCACGCAAACAACGCCAACGGGAAAGATTGGTTATATCCGTCTGCCAGAGTTTACGCAAACGGCTGCCCCAGAGATGCGTCAAGCGATTCAAGCTTTGGAAAAGCAGCAGGTGCAGGGCTATGTTCTGGATCTGCGGTCTGATCCTGGTGGACTGCTGGATGCTAGCTTGGAAATTGCCAGTATGTGGCTAAAGCAAGGCGAGATTGTGTCTTTGGTAAATCGGGATCAGGTTAAAGAACGCTACAATGCCACGGGACATCCTCTGACCAACAAACCCTTAGTGGTGTTGGTTGATGGGGGTTCTGCTAGCGCCAGCGAAATCTTGGCGGGGGCGCTGCAAGACGACAATCGCGCCAGGTTAGTTGGAACTCGCACCTTTGGGAAGGGTTTAGTTCAAGCCGTCGAACCACTGGAGGATGGTTCCGCATTGAAACTGACGATCGCCAGGTACTACACACCAAAAGGTCGAGATATCAATCATGTCGGTATTGCACCAGACATTACGGTGGACTTAAGCGAGGCACAACAGCAAGCATTGGCACAAAACCACACCATTGGAACTTTAGCTGATCCGCAGTATGCCACTGCTCTTGCAGATTTGAGTCAGTTAATTCGGACTGGGATAAAGAATCGGTAATTACTAAGTATAGCGGTTTGCAATTGGGTAACGTACATAAAGAAATAATCAACCACAGATGGACACAGATGGACACAGATAAATACAGCACATTGCAAGTAAATGAAGTACAACGTTCTTATCCAAAAGAACGCAAAACAAAGTAACTCTGATTCATACTCTGTGTTCCTTTGTCTTGAAAAGTTTCCTACGGAGGGAAACCCTCCTGCAGAACTTTTCGCTGCGCCAACCTCTGCGACCCTTTGCGTTTAAAAATAAACTTAAACGTTTGGGATCCTCCCGATTCCTACTTTTCTCTACAAAAGTAGAACTTTATACTTTTAATGCCCATACTGTTACCAGCTAGGCATCCGTGAGCACTGGTTTTCTTAATGCCGTACCTTATAAATTTTGAATTCCTTAACTCCTATGACCCATGAAATCAATCATGAAATCAAAAATGAGAATTTGATTGAGAACAGTACGCAACCACAGTTCAAGTCCTCGTCTCCAAAACGGACTGGCTTGGTCATCCTGGGCGTGACGTTGCTTGCTGCGGCGGGTTTGTATGGTATACATGCGGGTGCTGCCAAGCCTGACAAAGATGGAAAGTCTGCCAGGAAAGGACCGCAGGTCACACCTGTGACAGTGGCTATGGTGATGCAAAAAACTGTTCCAGTGCAATTGCAGGCGATTGGTAACGTGCAAGCGGCGTCTACGGTATCGATTACGCCCCAAGCGAGTGGGCGCATCACTGGAGTTTATTTCAAGAAAGGTCAAGACGTGAAAAAGGGACAACTTCTATTCACCCTCGATGACCGCACACAAAATGCAGCTATCCAACAGGCTCAAGGGACTTTGGCGAAAGACCAGGCGCTGGTACAGCAAGCCAGAGCGACGTTAGCCAAAGACCTGGGGCAGGTAGAGCAAGCCAGAGCGACGTTAGCTAAAGACCAAGGGCAGGTAGAGCAAGCTAGAGCGACATTAGCTAAAGACCAAGGGTTAGTGCGACAGGCTCAGGCGACTTTGGCGAAGGATGAAGCGCAAGCCCGATACGCCCAAGCACAGAGCAATCGTTATGGTGAGTTGTACAAGCAGGGTGCTGTCAGCCAGGACCAAGCTCAACAATACTCTACCAATAATCAGGCATCTGCGGCAACGCTTCAGGCAGATCGAGAGGCGATCGCCAATGCTCAGGCTGTCGTGCGCGGCGATCAAGTCGCAATCAAGAATGCTGAGCAAGTCGTGCGGGGTGATCAAATAGCGATTACTAATGCTGAGGCAGTTGTGCAGGGCGATCAAGCAGCGATTAAGAACGCTGAGGCGGTTGTCAGTTCGGATCAGGGGGCATTGGAAAATGTCCAAGTGCAATCGACGTACACCAAAATTTATGCGCCAATCAGTGGACGCGCTGGCAACATTCTGGTGACACAGGGCAATGTGGTTCAAGCAAACGGCACGAATCCCCTCGTGACGATCGCCCAAATTCGCCCGATTCAAGTTTCCTTCTCCGTGCCAGAATCGAATCTGCCGCAGGTTCAAAAGTACATACAGAATGGCAAGCTGAAGGTAGATGTCACATTCTCCGGCAATAATGCTCGTATAATACCAGGTGTTTTGACATTTGTCAATAATACGGTCGATAACACCACAGGTACGATTCAACTTATTGGTGACTTTGACAACGCTCAGGGAAACCTGTTTCCTGGTCAATATGTAAACACAACGCTGACGCTCACCCAAGAACCGAATGCGACTGTTGTTCCTGCACAAGCAGTTCAGAACGGACCGAATGGACAGTTTGTCTTCGTTGTCAAGCCCGACATGACAGTGGAAAATGCCCCAGTGGCAGTCAGCAACACCATAGATGGACTCGCCGTGGTTCAGAAAGGAGTGCAACCAGGCGCGAGGGTTGTGACTGATGGTCAAGCAAATCTGGTGACGGGCAGCAAGATCCGCATCAAAACTGCCTCGGATTCCGCCGCCACAGTTAATTCTTCCAAATCAGGAAAAAATCGTTCTTCAGGGTCAGGCAGAAATCAGTCCTCGAAGTCAGCAGGAGGCGATTCATGAATCTCTCGGAAATATTTGTTCGCCGCCCGATCATGACGACGCTGGTCATGGCGGCGATTCTCATCTTCGGCTTCATGAGCTATCGCTTGCTGCCGATCAGCGATCTGCCGAGTGTGGATTATCCAACGATTCAGGTGAGTGCCGCGCGACCGGGAGCCAGCCCAGAAACAATGGCAGCATCGGTTGCCCGTCCTTTGGAAAAGCAATTTTCCAGCATTGCTGGACTCGATTCGCTCAACTCGACCAGCACCTTGGGCAGAACTCAGATTACGCTGCAATTTAACCTTGATCGTAATATTGACGATGCTGCTCTGGATGTGGAATCTGCGATTTCATCGGCATCAGGACAAATTCCAAACGATTTACCCAATCCGCCCAGCTACAGTAAGGTTAACCCAGCCGATCAGCCGATTCTCTACCTGTATTTGGACTCTCCCACCCTGCCCCTTTCCGAGGTAGATAACTATGCCCAGACTTACTTAGCACAAAAGCTGTCCACAATCAATGGTGTGGCTCAGGTACAAGTCTACGGTTCCCAAAAGTATGCGGCTCGAATTCAGCTTGATCCACAGCAATTAGCAAGTCGGCAAATTGGGCTAGATCAGGTGGAAACCGCAATTCAACAAGGGAACGTCAACTTGCCAACCGGAAGTCTTTCAGGCAATCACAAGAATTATACGGTGCAGACCAACGGGCAACTCGCAGATGCGGCGGCTTATCGAAAATTAATTGTCGCTTACAAAGATGGGGCACCCGTCTACCTGGAGCAACTCGGTCGAGTGATTGACGGTGTAGAAAATGACAAGGTCGCAAGCTGGTACAACAATACTCGCGCCATTATTCTGACGATTCAACGGCAGCCTGGAACTAATACGGTGCAAGTGGTAGACACGATTAAGAAACTGCTGCCGAATTTAAGAGATCAGATTCCTGATTCCGTTGAAATTGGTGTTCTCTATGACGCGTCCCAATCGATTCGAGACTCAGTAGATGATGTTCGGTTTACGCTGATTCTGACGATTTGCCTGGTTGTGCTGGTGATTTTCGTGTTTTTGCGCAACCTCTCGGCAACGGTGATTCCTAGTTTGGCGTTACCTGTTTCGCTAATTGGCACGTTTGCTGTGATGCATCTGCTGGACTACTCGTTGGATAACCTATCAATGATGGCGTTGACGCTTTCGGTGGGTTTTGTGGTGGATGATGCGATCGTCATGCTAGAAAACATCGTCCGTCACATGGAGCTGGGCGAACGTCCGCTAGAAGCTGCGTTAAATGGCTCGAAGGAAATCGGTTTCACAATTTTATCGATGACACTGTCATTGGTGGCAGTATTCATCCCCATGCTGTTTATGAGTGGGTTATTGGGACGATTGTTCCATGAGTTTGCTGTGACGATCGCCGTTTCGATTCTCGTCTCAGGCTTTGTTTCCCTCAGTCTCACTCCCATGTTGTGCAGTCGTTTTCTACGTCCGGTAGATCACGAGCATCAAAGTCGGTTATATCGAGCTTCGGAGTATGTGTTTGATCGCTTTCTCGCTCTGTACGATTGGACTCTCAAAAAGGTCTTAAAATATCACCGCACGACGATGATTTTATCTACTGTGATGCTGTTTGTCACAGTTTGGCTGTTAGCGGTGGTTCCCAAGGGCTTCATTCCCAGCGAAGACACCGGGCAAATCACAGGCATTACTCAAGCGGCGCAGGATGCCTCTTTTGATAACTTGGTGCGGCACCAGCAAGCGGTGGTTGATTTGCTGCGTCAAGATCCAAATGTGGATGCGGTAAATTCTAATATCGGGGCGAGCGCTAGTGCAACTGGTGGCGGGGCAGCCGTTGCAGGTAATTCTGGGAGTTTGTTTATTCGGTTAAAACCGCGAGGCGAACGTAAGATGAGTGCTGAGGAAATCATTCAAAATCTGCGCTCAAAACTCGCCACGGTTCCTGGTATTCAGGTGTTCTTACAGAATCCCCCAGCGATTCCCGTTGGTACTCAGCAAACCACTGGGCTTTATCAACTCGCACTGCAAAGTTCTGATGTCCAACCGTTGCAAGAGTATGTGCCGCAACTCGTTGAGAGGATGAAGACTCTGCCACAGCTTCAGGATGTCAACAGCGATTTACAGATGACTTCTCAAGTCAAACTTGACATTGATCGTGACAAAGCTGCAGCCCTTGGGATTACTGCTCAGCAAATCGAAAGTACACTCAGAAATGCCTATGGTTCCTACCAGGTATCAACAATCTACGGAGCAAGCAACGAGTATCAGGTCATTCTGGAACTGGAACCCCAGTATCAGCAAGACCCCAATGCTTTGATGAAACTTTATATTAACACTGGCAGTAGTAGTAGTAGTAGTAGTAGTAACAATGCTGGTAGCAACGCTAATAATGTCTCCGGCAATGATTCTGGTAATACCTCCACCAATAACATTACAAATAATTCTGGTAGCGGACAGGCAATTCCTCTGAGCACATTTGCCAAAATATCTCCAGGAGTCGCGCCGTTGATGATCAATCATGTTGGTCGGATGAATGCTGCCACGATTTCCTTCAACCTCACTCCTGGTGCATCGCTTGGAGAAGCAAATCAAACGATTGAAAACCTCATTCGTACGGTCATTCCTGATAGCATCGCGACGAACTTTCAGGGGGCAGGTCAGGTATTTCAAAGTTCATTGCCGAATCTATTGCTATTACTGTTGATTGCGATTCTGGTGATTTATCTGATTCTCGGTATCTTATATGAGGATTTTATTCACCCGATTACAATTCTTTCAGGTTTGCCTTCGGCTGGTTTTGGTGCATTAGTAACGCTGATGTTTTTCCATGTTGAGCTCAATGTTTACTCGTTCATCGGTATTATGCTGCTGGTGGGCATCGTCAAGAAAAACGGCATTATGATGGTGGACTTTGCCATAGAAGCCCAGCAGAATGAAGGGAAAAAACCATCGGAAGCGATTTATCAAGCGTGTCTGGTGCGTTTCCGTCCAATCATGATGACAACTATGGCAGCACTTATGGGAACCTTGCCGATCGCCCTCGGTTTTGGTGCAGGTTCTGAATCCCGCCGACCTTTGGGTATTGCAGTTGTAGGTGGATTGCTGTTCTCGCAAATCTTGACGCTTTATTTAACTCCTGTGTTTTACATATATATGGAGTCGTGGCGCAAACAGCTGAGTCAAGTTAAGTTCCGTCGAGTTTTCTCGTTTACAGGGGGAAGATAAAGATGAAAACGTGAGTTTTGAGAAACTGCGATCAGTCTAAGTACAGGCGTTGCATAGGTTTGTAACTTTTTTAAACGCAAAGGAACGCGGAGGAAGGCGCAAAGGAACGCAGAGTTTTGCGAAATATCATTGGATATGGATTCATGAAGTGCTGTACTACTCCCTTTCCGCTATAAAATTACCTATCTTCTTTTTTCTTGCTTCGTGTTCTTAGCGCCTATGTCCAGAGGACACGCTGCGCGAACGCGGTTTTTTAAATAGGTATTCTTTGGGCGGGAAAGGAGTAAGCTATGACCTGAGTTAGATAGATCAGCGATTGGCTTTGCCACTGCCCCTTGGGCGATCGCCCGCACTAAAATTTAAATGCCAGCGTTTGTTGGAGTCATTCCTATGTCTTTGCAAAGTCTGAAAGAGCAAGCTCGTCAATTGTCTGTAAGTGAGCGTCTTGAACTTGTTAGTGCGATTATCGAATCCTTACAGGATGGTTCAAGGCAACAACCTGAGCGATCGCCTCCTCCAGGTGCGCTTTGCGCAATCGCCGAAGGCGGGCACCGTGCCATCGCGCATCATCAAACAGATGAAAGGTTTGTTGAAAACCGATCAACCGGCACCAACTGATGACCAAGTTAAGGCAATGCCGGAAGAACGTCGAGTGGAGAAGTATCTTTAGTGAGAGTTCTGATTGATACCAATATTGTTTTAGATTATTTGCTAGAACGTGATATTTACCTTTAGCTCTGCAACCGAGTGACTGCTATTACAAGGCGACAATAAACCTCTTGCAAAAATCAAATTTATGAAAATGAAACCACAGATGAACACAGATGCACACAGATAATTTCTCGGTGTTCCATGAGTGTCCATCTGTGGTTCTAAATATCCATTTATCATGACTTTTGCAAGAAATCTAATCAACGAAAATAGGTCGTTATAAATTTTCTGTGTCAGTAACTTGCCAAATTTTATATTTAATTCCATTAAAAAATATGAGCGCGGCTAACGATTTGAGCGACACGATTAACGCCACATTTCTGGGAGAACTAAATTCATGAACCTTTCAGAACTTTTTATTCGTCGTCCGGTCATGACGACTTTGGTGATCATGGGTATCATCATCTTCGGTTTCATGAGTTATACACTGTTGCCGATCAGTGCTTTACCCAACGTCGAATATCCTTTTATTAGTGTATCTGCGAGTCTCCCCGGTGCGACGCCGGAAACGATGGCATCCTCGGTTGCGGCACCTCTAGAAAGACAGTTCACGGAAATTGCTGGACTGAATTCATTTAATTCCACCAGTTCAACGGGCAGCACTAACATCTCTTTGCAATTTGATTTCAGCCGTAAGGCAGATGACGCTGCCAAGGACGTACAAGCAGCAATTTCAGCCGCAGCAGGACAATTGCCTTCTGGAATGCCAAAACCACCAACCTATCGCAAGGTTAACCCGTCTGTTGCTCCGGTTCTCTACCTCTACCTGTATTCCGAAACGCTGCCAATTGCGACCGTGGACGAATACGCAGAGATCACAATCGGGCAGCCAATTTCCATGATTAACGGCGTGGCACAAGTGCAAGTTTATGGTCAAAAGCAATATGCGGTACGTGTCCAGCTTGATCCGCGCGAGTTAGCAACGCGGGGAATTGGACTGGATCAGGTGAAGACGGCGATTCAGCAGGCAAATGTGGAGTTGCCAACGGGGAGTCTTTCTGGTAAAGACAAAAGTTACATGATTCAGGCGAATGGTCAACTGACCGATGCTGCTGGTTATCGATCGCTGATTGTTTCTTACAAAAATGGCGCGGCGGTACGGCTTCAAGACTTGGGACAAGTGATCGATGATGTACAAAATAATAAAGTCTCGAACCGCTATAGCGATAAAAAAGTCTCGAACCGTCCGGCGATTGTGCTTGCTGTGCAGCCTCAGCCTGATGCGAATACGGTGGCGATTGTAGATGCGATTAAGGAACTTTTACCGACGCTGCGCGAACAAGTTCCCAAATCAATCGAGGTGGGGATTATGTACGATCGCTCCCAGTCGATTCGAGCATCTGTTGATGATGTGAAATTCACCCTGGTTCTCTCGATTTGTCTGGTGGTTCTGGTAATCTTCCTGTTCTTGCGGAATTTGGCTGCTACGATAATTCCCAGTTTGGCGCTTCCCGTTGCGATCATTGGTACGTTTGCCGCGATGTATCTCTTGGGCTACTCGCTGGATAACCTTTCTTTGATGGCGTTGACGCTTTCTGTTGGCTTTGTTGTGGATGATGCGATCGTCGTGCTAGAAAACATTGTCCGTCACCAGGAACTGGGCGAATCGACTTTAGAAGCAGCATTGAAGGGATCGCGAGAAATCAGTTTTACAATTTTATCGATGACGCTTTCGTTGGTGGCAGTGTTCATCCCGATCATGTTTATGGGTGGGTTAATTGGTCGGTTATTTCATGAATTTGCTGTCACGATTTCTGTGGCAATTTTGGTGTCCGGTTTTGTTTCCCTCAGTCTCACCCCGATGTTGTGTAGCCGATTTCTCGGTTCCTCGCATCAGCAACAGCAAAGTCGCTTTTATCGCATATCAGAACGGGCATTTGATTTCCTGCTACAAGGTTACGAGTGGACACTCAAACCCGTTTTGCAATATCGTCTGATGACGCTGATCGCTTCTGGGATTCTGCTCATTCTCACAGTCTATTTGTTCGTCCTCGTTCCCAAAGGATTTATTCCCACGGAAGACACCGGACAACTGATGGCAAACACGAAGGCAGCGCAAGACATCTCGTTTGATGATATGCTGCGTCACCAACAAGAGATTGTAGATATTATTCGGAAAGACCCCAATATCGAAGCGGTAAACTCAACCGTGGGGGCGAGTGGACCGAACGCATCAGCGAATAACGGACGGATTACAATCCGACTCAAGCCCCGTTCCCAACGTCGCCTCGCCTCCGACGAAATCATTCAAGAACTCACTCCCAAATTACGACGCACACCAGGAATTCAAGTGTTTTTGCGATCGCCGGCTGCAATTCCGATTGGCGGACAACAAACCAATTCGCAATATCAATTCACTTTACAGAGTTTAAACCTGCCAGATCTGCGCGAATACGTTCCCAAACTATTAGAAAAAGTCAAAACGATACCAGGATTACGAGGCGTTGATAGTGATTTGCAACTCAGCACTCCCCAAGTGCAAGTCAAAATTGACCATGATAAAGCCGCAACCCTCGGTATTACAGCCGCCCTGGTTGAGAGAACTTTGAGTGATGCCTATGGTTCTGGACAGATTTCAACTATTTATACACCGAACAATCAGTATTATGTCATTTTAGAATTGAAGCCAGAGTATCAGCGAGATCCCAACGCTCTCTCGATGCTTTATGTGCGATCCAGCAATGGAAAATCGATTCCGCTGAGTGCGATCGCCACCATCACTGAGAATGTTGGTCCCCTCACTGTCACCCACTTGACTGGACTTCCTTCAGCAACCATTTCCTTCGATACGTTACCGGGAGTATCATTGAGTCAGGCAACCGAAGCCATCAAGCAAGCCGCACAGGAAATATTGCCGTCAACGATTACAACAAGCTTTCAGGGTTCCACACAGGTTTTTCAACAGTCGTTTAATGATTTAGGTTGGCTGTTGCTGATTTCGATTGTGGTGATTTATCTGATTCTCGGCATTCTTTATGAGGATTTCATTCACCCACTGACGATTCTTTCCGGTTTACCTTCGGCTGGGTTTGGCGCATTACTAACGCTGCTGATTTTCCAGGTTGAATTAAATCTCTACTCGTTTATCGGCATCATTCTGCTGGTGGGTATCGTCAAGAAAAACGGCATCATGCTAGTAGACTTTGCGATTGAACGGCAGCGAAAGGATGGCAAACGTCCGTTTGATGCTATCTATGAGGCTTGCATCGTTCGTTTCCGCCCGATCATGATGACGACAATGGCAGCGCTGATCGGAACGTTGCCCATTGCACTCGGGACAGGTTCGGGATCTGAAGCGCGTCGTCCTTTAGGAATTGCGATCGTCGGCGGGTTGGTATTCTCGCAAATCTTGACGCTTTATTTAACTCCCGTGTTCTACACCTACATGGAAGCATGGCGGAAAAACCTCGGTCATCCAAAACTGAAGCTGCGCCAAATCTTCTTTCGTCCGAAAGCTAAGCACACAAACTGAAATTTCCGATGAATAGCGGGAAATTGTGTGCCTCCTGCTCCCTTCGGGAGAACTGAGTGCCAAAGGCACACGCTAGGCGTATGCCTTCGGCACGCTTTGCGCTTACGGTAACGGAGGAGGTGCGCAAACGCCTATAGCGGTTCTCCTAAGGATCACATACAGCAGAACGAATAATGTAGAGACCGTACAGTATAGTCTCTACACTTGTGTATTGCACGCAAGCGAGAAGCGCTATAAAAGTTACCGACAATTAAACTTAAAGCAATTCCTGGCAAAATACGCCCATATACCAGGGAGGGAGGAAATCCAAGCACTCCTTGACACAAATTAACAATCAACAATATTTGAATCAAGTTGTCGAGAAAAAGCCCAAATAAACCATCTATATCTCTGCGGACAAACCAGCGGGGAGCCTTAACTGTTGCGATTTCCATCGTCTACTTTTGCCTGGACAATTTTTTTGCGATTGCCTTCGGCACTGCGCTCCGCGCAATCGCTTCAAGGATATCAGTAAAGATATTGTTTGGAGTTGTAGATCTTCAAGTATGCGATCGCTTTTTTGTTCACTTTGGCAAGGGGGCGATCTCTGGCGACAAGCTCTTGAGGTATATCTACCCTACGCAGTAGCTTATACTGCAAGAGATTGAGTCAGCAAGGGATAAATGACGGCGATGCCCCTTCGGGGCTGCGCTCTGCGCCATCGCCCTTTGGGCGGCTCCTCCGGAGCATCGCAATTATGCGGGCACTTCGTGCCATCGCAGTCTAGTGTATGCCTTGGAACGAATGGACAGACGGTATAGTTAAACAAAAGATTCAAAAGTTGAATTTGGCAAGAGATGGAATGAGCTTGATATTTGAAACTCAGAGATTGCTATTGAAGCCAATTTTAGAGAGCGATCTGAACACACTACACAGTATTTTTATTAATCCATACGTTAGAAAGTATTTATGCGACGACAAGGTTTTTTCTTTGCAACAAGTTGAAGAAATGTTGATAGAGAGCCAAAAGCTCTTTGATGAAAGAAGGTTTGGTCTTTGGTTTATTGAGACTAAAGATGAGAAAGAAATTATCGGGTTTGTTGGTTTGTGGTATTTCTTTGAAGAAGAGCAGCCCCAATTAGTTTATGCTTTGCTGCCTGAAGCGACCAAAAAAGGTTATGCAGCTGAAGCCGCAACCAGAATACTGGAGTATTGTTTTAACGAATTTGGCTATCAGTATCTTTTAGCAAGCTGTGATAAGCCAAACCTTGAGTCACGGAAACTAGCAGAAAGAATTGGAATGAGAGAAGTAGAGGAAAGGATTGTGAATGGCAACCCATTATTATTCTTTAAGGTTGAGAGGTTGTAGGTAAAGTGCTATCCAACAATCAAAACCACCGTATTGGGATATAGGCGATGATCGCTTCTCCCTAGTGGCTATGCTAGACTTTGAATTCAAAGCTCTAAGGGTAGCTATGACATCTCAAATTATTTATCCTCATATTGAAAAGCTAGAGGGTCAGTCAGCTAGATTGCAAAGATTGCCCCGTATTCGAGTTGCTCAGCTAGCAATGGATTACTTGGCACATGGTTGGTCAGTCGAGGAGATGTGCCGACAGCACCCTTACTTACGCCCCTCTGAAGCTTACGCAGCAATGGGGTATTACTTTGATTATCAGGAAGAGATTGATACCGAAATTCGCACTGAATGGGAACAAGTACAACGGGAAAAAGCTCAGTCTCCTGCTTCTCCATTTGTTGTGCGAATGAGGGCAAAAGGAATTTTGTAGGTGACGAGTGGTTAAATACCGTTCAATATTTACCTCTCTAACCAGCCGTCTAACAATTCGTTTTCTCGTTCCTTGCCTCGGGCAAGGAATGTATAACTTGAGGCTCTGCCTCAATATAATTATGGGAGGCAGAGCCTCAAATGATGCATTCCCATGCTGAGCATGGGAACGAGAGAGCTTGAAGATGTTGTCCGGCTTGACTTTGAGTGATTATTAAGCAGGCACTTGAATACTCTGGCTACCTGCAAGTCCAAATGCTGTGTGAATCGCTTGCAATGCCTTAACGCCTTCCTCTTGCGCCACAACACAGCTAATCTTGATTTCTGAAGTGGCAATCATTTGGATATTAATTTGGTGATGTGCGATCGCTTCAAACATTGTAGCCGCAATGCCTGGCTGTCCCACCATTCCTGCTCCTACAACACTCACTTTGGCGATCGCACTATCCAATACGACTTCACCCCATCCATATTCTACGGCTGCTTGCTGGAGCATTTTTTGTGCTGCTTGTGCATCCATCCTGGCAACGGTGAAGGCAATATCTCGTCTGGGAACGCCATTGATCACATGACAGCGCTGGGATTGAATAATCATGTCTACGCTGATGTTGTGTTCTGCCAACAGTCCAAACAGCTTCGCGGCTGTTCCTGGACGATCTTGTACTTGGCGAATTGCTAGACGCGCCTGGTTCATATCTAGGGCGACACCCCTGACAGGGGATGAGGGGGATGAGGGGGATGAGGGGGATGAGGGGGGTGATTTGTCTGCCCCGACTTCCCCGACTTCAAAGGCGGTGTGGAGGGCTGCAACGGCGCGATCGCAATCTGCATTGTCAATCACGCAACTGACTTTGACTTCGCTGGTGGAAATCATCTTGATGTTGACGCCAGCTTCTGCAAGGGTGGCGAACATCTTTGCCGCAACACCAGGACGCCCGATCATTCCCGCACCTGCAATACTGACTTTGGCAACATTCTGCTGTATCATCACTTCAGCTTCTTCAGTTTCAGCAGCTTTGTGAGAGCGCAGAACAGGAGCAATGGCTGCCGCTACGGCTTCCGCTCGTTTTAAAATAGGTGCCCTCACGGTAAACGCTATGTCATTTGTGTTACCTTCGTGAATTGACTGAATAATTAAATCTACATCCACATCCTGAGTGGCAATTTCCCCAAATAACCGTGCTGCAACGCCTGGTTGATCTGGCACACGCAACATGGACACTTTTGCTTGGTCGGTATCGTATTCTACATCATCGACGGGACGAGCAATTTCCAAATTGACAAGTGCGCGCGGACGCGGTGTTGGTGAAATCACCCAAGTTCCAGGATCATCTGTCCAACTCGAGCGAACCACCAAGGGAACGCCATAGTTGCGGGCAATTTCCACAGCACGGGGATGCAAGACTTTTGCCCCCAAACTTGCGAGTTCCAGCATTTCATCGCTGGTGATTTCATCTATCAGCTGTGCTTCTGGAACCAAACGGGGATCTGTCGTTAAAATTCCTGGTACATCGGTATAAATTTCACAAAAATCTGCTCGCAATGCTGCTGCTAAAGCCACGGCTGAGGTGTCTGAACCGCCACGTCCCAAGGTAGTAATTTCCAATTCCTCAGTTCTGGTAATACCCTGGAACCCAGCCACAACAATAACTTTGTTTTGATTAAGATGTCGCTTGACCCGCTCTGTTTCGATATGTAAGATTCGCGCCCGAGTGTGTGCCGCTTCGGTAACAATTCCTACTTGCGCTCCTGTCAGAGAAATTGCTGGCTGTCCAAGTTCTTGCAAAGCCATACTTACTAAGGCAATGGTGACTTGTTCACCGGTGGAAAGCAACATATCCATTTCCCGGCTGTTGGGATTGCTTGAAATTTCGTATGCTAGCTTAACGAGTCCATCGGTGGTTTTACCCATTGCGGAAACCACAACGACAACAGAGTTTCCTGCTTTGACAGTTTTGCACACGCGCTGTGCAACAGCTTGAATACGTTCTACTGAACCGACAGATGTACCACCGTATTTTTGAACTATGAGCGGCATAAGCTTAATGTAGTCAATCGTCCCTGGGAAATCTATTTGTTCATTATATTTCTTGCACCGTATCTAATTTCATAGAATCCCAGTAAACTTGCTGCAACCAGCAACGCCAATAAGTCGTAAATTGCTCTGTAAGCTAGGGTTGCGCCTAAAATTGCTACAGGAGAAAATTTCGTCTTGAGAAAATGCAAAACGACAATCTCAAAGACTCCCAACCCAGCAGGGACGTTACTGACGACACCTGCAAACATCGCTAATGAGTAGATTCTCAACACATCGAGAAAAGATACAGATGGATTGGCGGGAAGCAGGAAATAAAGAACTGCTGCAGCTATCATCCAGTCAAAGCTAGAGACGACTACCTGAGCAAAAGATATCTTGAAAGAAGGAAAACGAAACTCTTGCCCACGAATCACTAACGGTTGTTTAATGAAAATACTTCCCAATAAATAGGAAACAACCACCAGCAGGAAAATAACGCCGATAGAACGTGTGCTTGTAAAAGGTAAATGTGTTTGGGCGGGAATTTGTAAGGGGTTGAAGAGAAATATCACCCCAGATACAGCAAACACTCCCAACCAAAAAGTGAAATTAGCAAAAGCAATGATTTGGGCGATCGCTAGTGCTGGTACTCCCCAACTAGAGTAATAACGATAACGAATAGCACTGCCAGTCAGCAGGGCAAAACCTATAGTGTTGCCCAATACAGAGCTAACAAACCCAGTAAAAGCAACTTTGTTAAAAGCTAGAGAACGACCAATATACTTAAAACCGAGGATATCATACCATATCATCACCAGATAGCCTAAGCCAGACAACCAAATTGACAAACTCAAGCGACTTTTAGGAATTGTGGCGAGCGATCGCAACACATCATGGTAGTTATATGCACGCAGTTCGTTGCTAATCGCCCAGACGGAAAGTACCAGAAGCAGCAAGCCAAACAACGAACTGAAGTTGAGTCGGAGTTTTTTAAGCATAGTGCGGAATGTCCGTGGGGAGATTATGACTCATGACTAAACATTCTTGACCTCTCCCCGCTTGCGCGCGCATAGACGGGGATTCTAAACTGTTGCTACACGAGAACATCTATTGCCGTCCCGTTTCGCTTTTTAGTTTTGGTTTCCCAGATACGAAATCTGGTAGGCAGGGTCAGCACTGCCCTACAGACCTTAGCCAGGTTTAACCCTAACTGTGTCTCTACTTTGCGGAGTATATTGGCTGCACCGTTACAGTCCGCGTTGATACATTCGCCTGCTTTGGTTTTATATTGTCCACGCTTTGGTCTTGTGCCTGATGGTTTCCAGCTATCGGGTTTTTCACCATATTTTGGCAAACTGTCACCATCTAAAAACGACGCTTTGGAAGTGTACGATTCTTCTGTTTCAACGAATTGAATTCCATTGTGGTTACACAGTTCTTCAATTCGTTTTTTCAAGCGAGATGTTGGTGTTTGAACTATTTTCTGATTATTAACCTTACCCGTCTCGATACCATCTTTGTTGCCTTGGTTCCAGCCAAATACAACAGTGCCGATGTTATGAGTCAGGCAATAATGAACAATCAGCCTTGCGGTTTTGTTGACTGCATCTTTAACTTGGCGATTACGCTTTTCTGTTATATAAGCAAGCTTTTCGTTCCAAAAGCCTTGTGGCTTACCCTCTTTGATGGTTGCAACCTGCTTGTTGTACCACTGTGTTAGGGATTTTAGTTTAAATCCATCAATTATGAAGCTGTTATCGCCTGTATTCGGTACACAAGTTAACCAATTATTTATTCCTGGGTCGAGACCCAACGCTCTAGATTTATCTAGCTCCCGGATTATGGTATCAGACTGTTTACAGACAAATTCGGCATAAAAGCAGCCATTTCGTGGCAGTATTCTGAGTTCCTTAATTGCCTCAAACTTAATATTATGAGGCATGGTTACAAACAGACTATCAAAGCCAAACAGTGCCTTGAACGTGTTGCCAAGTGGTAATCTGATTAACCCGGTTTCAATATCAAAACTGAGAGCTTGTTTGGGATAAGTCCAGCCTGCTAAACCGTTTTTCTTGCGGTATTTGGGTAGGTTGGGCTTATCTTTTAATTGCCCTGAAACCAATTGCGGCAATAATTCTTTGTAGCTAGTGAATGATTCTGCAACCTCTGTACAAACTTGCTGCGCTGCTTGTGAGTAGAAAATTTGATAATGCGGATTGGTTTTTAATTCTGCATGGAGTCCAAACGGGTCATCCAGAATGTCTCCAAATGTGAAATAGGCTTGTCTTAACAGGTAGGTTGCACAATTGCGTAACTTATTAGACTGCTGTGCCAAAAACTCAAATACGTTCTTGTCATGCTGATCTAACTTAAGAAGCATTTGCTGTGTTGTGTACAGTGCTCTCACCTACTTGCTATGCTATATCTATAAGTATACACATAGATAGAATAATCAGCTATGACTTTTCACAAAAAACATAAACTTGGTTTTACTACCTCTAGAGACAAGCCATTAACTAGCAGTCCCGTGTGTTTCCGACTTGATGAAGAATTGGCTCAAAAACTAAAATCTGTTCCTAACTGGCAGGAACGGCTAAGGGAGATACTCCCCACACTCATAGAGAAGTGGACAGCACCTTTATAACCTGCCGTGTCGCGTTTCATCCCTGGGCTGAAGCACACTTGGACGGCGCTGTGCGCCTGTTCCTCCAGGGCTTTCACGCTCCCGCTAAGTTTCTTGTAAAATTGCCATTGAGTTGACACAGAATTGACACATCCCTGGCGTAAGCTTTGAATTGCAATGTACAGACGTGCCATGGCACGTCTCTACTCATGACTCATGACTCTTTTCAAGATGCCTTAGCTGGTTCGACAATTCACCTGCGACGAGGGGTAAATTTACAAGTTTGCCACAGTTCGGGGAAAACTCCAGCGATCGTTTTTCTCCACGGGGGAACGGGAAACCGCTTTAACTTTCGTTCTCAGTATGAGTTTGCTCAAAGTCAAGGTTGGCAAGTTCTGGTGTATGATTTAGCAGGACACGGACAGTCTAGTCCCTACCCTCGCTATTCAATAGGGCGGCATTGTCGAGATTTACAGCGATTATTGTATCAGTTCGGCATTGAGTCACCAGTGCTGTGTTGCCACAGTTATGGAGTTCCTCTTGGGTTAGAGTTTAGCCAGTACAACTGTGTGAGTGGCTTGATTTTAATTGCCGGTGGAACTCATGACTTAGCGCCTTGGTGGGAAATTCCGCTGATGAAGTTTATGGCTTGGGGTGGCAGGTATTTATATTCTTTACCTGGTATACAAGCAATATCAAACTTCTTTTCGACTTCTTACCGCCACAGTGTTATCAAACAGTTTTTTGCGGAAAACCCGACACCAACAGATTTCCACTCCTATAAAGCCTTAGAAATTTTCTGGGACTATAACTTTTTTGCGCGTCACCCTGCGCCGAAAAATTTACACATCCCAGCTTTGGTGATTACCGCAGGTCTTGACCCAATGTATACACGCCAGATGGGGGATGAGTTAGTGAGACATTTCGTCAACGGGACTCATCTACATTTTGCCAATGCGGGACATCTTGTAATGGCAGAGTGTGCGGATTTAGTCAATGATGCTATATTTCAATACCTTATTGGGATCAATACACAAACCCCTTCATCCTTGCAAGCCAAAACCTTGTAGACATTAACTAAACAATACACTTTGCCATCATTTCATTTGGATTTTATCCAATATTGAACTGTTATCAACCGATATTCTTCATGAACTGCTTTAACTCTAAAATGGTGGTACTGGTTTCGGTGCTTAGTTTATGTAGCTGTAATTACTTGAAAAAGGCACAAGCGCAAGTACCACAACCTGACTTTTCACGTTCTGTGGAAAAACGAACGCGAAACCTAACCCCCCAGCCCCCTTCCCTAAAAGGGAAGGGGGAGAATTTAAAGCCTCTCTCCTTGCAGGAGAGAGGTTTGGAGAGAGGTTTGACCGATCCCGTGAAAAGTAAGGAACCACAACAGATGCGTCCGCCAACCCCAGCTTCTGTGTTACCGCCACAACCAAGTGTTAGAGATTTATCCACCCCCCAAACTTATAAAATTGAAACCTACAATAGCGAAGTTATGCAGGGAAGTCGCAGTTACGGCGTTGCTTTACCTCCTGGCTATAACCAAAACCCAAATCAACGCTATCCAGTTATCTTTCTCCTCCACGGTGGACACGGAAATGCTGATCATTGGTTTGCAAAAGGAGATGCTTTAACAATCCTGCAACAACTTTATGCAACAGGCAAGTTGCCACCTAGTATTGTCATCACACCAGATGGTAATGACAAACGTGGATCTAGCCCCTACTGGGATCCCGATTATATTGATGGTCCTAATGGTAAAGTTTCCACAGCGATTGGCGATGAACTGGTGAAAGTTGTCAAAGCCCGCTACCGTACAATTCCCAATCCTGCTTTTTGGGCGATCGGTGGACAATCTTCTGGAGGTTGGGGTGCAATGAATGTGGGATTGCATTACTTAAATCGTTTCCGGGTTTTATTTAGTCATAGCGGTTACTTTCAGGATAAGAGTGGACCGCAAAATAGCCCAATCACTTATATCAAGACCATTCCGCCTCAAGCTAAAAAACGCTTACGGGTCTACCTAGATACGGGTTTAGCAGATACTGAAATAGGACTTGACGAAGCCAAAAAATTTAGTCAAGTCCTCACTACAGAGAAAATTTATAATATGTTTTATCAGTTTCCGGGAGGTCACACTTGGGACTACTGGCACGAACATCTGGCAGATTCGCTAACATTTGTAGGCAGGCAATTTAAAGTCTCGGCGATGATTGCACACACTACAGATAATTTGGGTTTTGAGAAGCCATGAAATTATCTAAAGTCTTAATTGGGGTTGCAGGTACGCTGGCAATTCTGACTGCAACAGGGTACTGGTATGTTTTTATCTTGGGTGCGCCGCAGCTAGATCCACCTCAAGAACAAACAAATAGTGAGTTAAAGTTTCAACTAAAAACTTTTAACAGTCAAGCAATGGGTACACAACGGCAATATGGCGTCATTTTGCCTCCAGGCTATGACAAAAATCTCCAACAGCGCTATCCTGTTATATTTTTACTACATGGCGGTCATGATGATGCCCGTGCTTATGTTGATAAATATGCAGTTTTCAACGTACTGCATGAACTCTATAAAAGTAAAAAACTACCACCGTCTATCGTAATTACACCAGATGGAAATGATCAGCGAGGTTCGAGTCCTTTGTTCGACCCTGATTATTATGATGGATCTCATGGTAAAGTGGGGACGTTGATAGGTTCGGAGTTAGTACAGCTCGTCAAGTCACGCTACCGCACGTTAGAAAGCCCAAAGTTTTGGGCGTTGGGTGGTCTGTCTTCTGGGGGATGGGGCGCGTTTAATATTGGATTACGCTATTTGCAAAACTTCAACATCCTGTTTAGCCATAGCGGGTATTTTACCGATAACAGCGGTCCGCAAAATAGCCCTCAACAGATTGTACAACAGTTACCGATTCAAGATAGAAAGCAATTGCGTGTATATCTTGATGCTGGAAAAAGCGATCGCAATTTACTAGCTTCCACTCAAGCATTTCACGAAACCTTAGACAAGTTAGGTATAGAAAATGTGTTTTATGCCTTTCCTGGGGGACATGGTTTGTCAGGTCCAGATGTCGGCTGGAATTACTTTCACAAGCATCTCAAAGATTCGCTATCCTTTGTTGGGGAACAGTTTAAAAAAGGAAGGGTTAGTAGATAGTAGATAGTGGTTAGTAAGTAGTGGTTAATGGTTAACAACTCCCAACTAACAAATGTACAGACGCGCCATGGCGCGTCTCTACAACTAACAACTAACAACTCATCATGACTAATGAATACTGAATTAAGAACTCGGATTGGACTTTGGAGTGCAGCTTTCCTTACAGGTTTAGTCGGAGTGGTAAACTTGGTGTCAGCAGTGACACCTAACCTGCATGAGCGAAATCACTGGTTAAAGCAATTTTTGCCGTTTGATATTCGCGCTAGCGGTCATATATTTGCTGCGCTGACTGGCTTTGTGTTGCTAACACTTGCGGCGAACTTGTTGCGTCGCAAACGACTTGCTTGGTTGCTTACTATTACTTTACTGATTATTTCTATTCTCAGCCACTTGATCAAGGGACTGGATTTTGAAGAAAGTTTCTTGTCTGGTGTCCTGCTGATGCAATTACTCTTGATGCGTGATGTGTTCACAGCAAAATCAGATCCTCCTTCGATCGCACAAGGAGTGCGGGTGTTAATTGCTGCTTTGCTGTTTACTTTGGCATACGGGACAATTGGATTTTACTTGTTAGATGGCAAATTTTCGGAAAATTTTAATTGGGGTGAAGCCATAGCTCAAACTTTCGCTATGTTCTTTACAGAAGATAATGCCGGACTACAACCAAAGAGCCGATTTGGAGAATTTTTTGCCAATTCTATCTATATTATTGCAGCAAGTACGATCGCTTATGCACTGTTCATGCTGTTAAGACCAGTTTTTCAACGTAATTCTGCTACCCTTAAAGAGCGGCAGCAAGCAAGAGATATTGTAGAACAGTATGGACGCTCTTCTTTAGCAGCATTTACATTGCTAAGCGATAAAAGTTATTTTTTTAGTCCTTCTGGTCGCAGTGTGATTGCTTATGTCCCTAGAGGACGGGGTGCGATCGCCCTAGGTGATCCCATTGGACCTGTTGAAGACCGTGAAGAAGCCCTTGTGAGTTTTCAGCAGTTTTGCCAACGCAACGACTGGTATCCGGCATTCTACCAAATTTTACCCAATGACATTGACCTCTACAAGTCACACGGCTTTCAGGTAGTTAAGATTGGGGAAGAAGCGATCGTTGACCTCAAAGCCTTTACCTTACAAGGAAAAGCGGGTAAAAACCTGAGAACAGCAGTTAATCGCATGACTAAGCTGGGGTACGAAGTCAAATTTTACCAACCACCAATCTCTAATGACTTGTTACGCCAACTTAAAAGTGTGAGTGATGAATGGTTGCAATTGGTGCAAGGTTCAGAAAAGAAGTTTTCTCTAGGTTGGTTTGACGAAGCATACCTGCGGGAGTGCGAAATTGTTACAGTGCAGTCCTCCCACGGTGACATCATAGCCTTTGCCAATATTTTGTCAGAATACCAACTCAATGAAGTGACTAACGACATGATGCGACACCGAAAGTCTATCGAAAATGGAACGATGGACTTTTTATTTATTTCTATGTTCCAGCATTATAAAGAGCGAGGTTACGATGGTTTTAACATTGGTCTTTCTGCCCTTGCTGGAGTGGGTGAAAACCAAGAATCACAACGCTTAGAGAAAGTCTTGCGCTATCTTTACAAGCATTTAGAACGGTTCTACAATTTTCAAGGCTTGCACGCGTACAAAGACAAGTTTCACCCGCGTTGGGAATCACGATATCTGGTTTATCCCAATTTAACGGCTTTACCCGACGTAGTTGTGGCATTGGTTCGTGCTGATTCAGGCGATCGCCTTTTAGATTATTTCAAAGGGTGAAACCTCAATCAACTTCGTAGTCAGGACTTTAGTCTTTATTTTATCGGAAAGCGCCTTTGCAACCCTTGAAGCCGCTTGTTTGGCGTGTAAGTCTTGCAGACAGGTTCCCCCAACAAAGCAGCGTGTCTGCAGGACATAACTTTTCATCCCGCAAATATGCAAGCCGTAATTTTACAGTGGGAAGGGACTCTCACCTGATCACCTTGCCTAGTTAATCTTTTTTATAGTACAAATATACTATAATAGGAATGCCACCTTACAACGGTTTTCTGTAGCTCAGATCTTGCACCTAACAAGAGCCAGAGGCTCTAATATCTGGTTACCAGGTTGAACCTGGTAACGAGGGTTTGGAGGCTTCGCCGACTCACTGTTGCAACAGGTGCAAGATCTCAGGTAGGGTGTTTCATCATTTAAAAAGCGTTGTAAGCAAGAAGCTGACATACCTTTTTTGCATGGCATTTTGCGTGTTTACCCTCAGATTTTAAGGTTTGTAAGAAGGTTTTCTTGCCGAGGGTGACGCAACAAAAAACCATGAATTAACATGATGGTTAAACTTAATTAAACTAGGTGTAAATATGGCAAGAAAAGCTAGGAAAAATAACGTTGTCCAGTCGGAAAATATCAACCGTAAATTTACTAATAATACTAGAACAAAATTCACCCTTTATAACTTTGCTGGTAAAGAAAAAGCTTACTATTTAGTAGATAGAGTAAATTTAGAAAGAAAGCCGGGTGATATTTCACAAAAAGCAGTAGCACATAGTATTATTATCATCGACCGTTCTGGCTCAATGTCTTGTGATATCCAGGCATTGAAAGAAACTTTGATTAAGCTTTTAACTCTTGATGAATACATCAACTATCAGCTCGTCATCACTTTAATATCCTATTCTTCTAAAGGCGACTTAACCTGTCACTTCCAGCGAATTCCCATTCAAGAAGTGATGAAACCAAGTTCTCCCTACGTAGAAGAAATTAAACGAATTCAAGCTACCTATCTAACTTGCATATCTCAAGCAATGCAGATGGCAAAATCTCTGATTCAAGAGGAAGAACTTACTGCCATAACTTTGCACAGCGACGGCTATGCAAATGATACCAGCCCGAGCGCAGAAGCAAAAGCTTTAGAGGCGATTTGTGAAGAACTCAAAAGCATGGATGTTTTTGTCAACACCATCGCTTATTCTAATGCTTCTGACTTTAAGCTGCTTTCCAAAATTGCCAACACTGTCTCTGGTTTGTGCATTCAAGCTGGCGATGTGAGAGAAGTTTATGATGCTATTTACAGCACTGCAAAATTGTTAGGTGGTTCAGTCGCACCAGCAATAGAAGAACCCTTAGCTGCTGATTATACCTATCAAGTTTTACTTTCAACAAGTGCGAAGAAAATTAATGGTACAGCAGGAACATTAAAAATCTTTGGTTTGAAGCCAGATGATGAATTTATCATTTACAAATATAAGCAAATCACTAAAGAAGCTTATGAGCAATTAAATGTACCTGTAGCTCAAAATCATGAGTCTGTGTATGCATTTGCCAAAGCAAATTTGGTAGAAGGAAATTTGAATACTGCCAAGTATGCTATTGCTAGTACCTTTGATGCCACTTTAACAGAAAGACACGCCAAAGCGCTGACAAATGAGCAAGTCGCAGATTTTGCACAAGACATTGACATTGCACTGTTCTATCCCAATATCTTGCGAGAGCATGAAATCCTAGATAAGGTGAAGGTGAACGAGAGGATTTCTCTGTTAGAACTCATCAAAATATTGGAAGAACATAACAATAGCATCATTGTTAACATCGAGCACTTGCAGAACAATTATCAAAGAAAAGGAATCAAAAGAGTTAAAGGTTGCAGGGATGGAAATGGCAACTTGATTAAACCTTGGCTGAGAACCGAATATATAGATAAAGCTGGCTATGTTGGGATGGGTTCGTTTGAGATTAACCACAACACCGCCACTATCAATATGCTTATTACCCGTAAAGTGAGACTTGTCAAAGCTGAGGACAAAACCCGAATTATTGAGGTTGCTGGTTTGCTGATGAATGACTTGGCTACCTTTAATAATTACACCATTGTTAGTGATGGTGAAGTCAATGTGAAGTCACTCAAAGTCAAAATAAGTAGTAAAAAAGCCTTTGATGTACTTAAGCAAAAAGGTGTATTGGAAAAAGATGGTTCGCCAGCAGAGGAATTTGACTTCCGCAGTGAATATACTATCAAGCTAGAACATTTACCACTTGTGCCTTTTGACGGACAGTATAGCAACATTGATGGTTTGTTTTCTGAACTAGGAGAAATCAAGGTTCTCTCTAGTATTATTTCTGCTCATCTGAAAGAAGAGTCAGATATGTTCTTAGCAGAACAGTTGGAAGAGTTGAAGAAGCATTATATCTCAAAAAACCTTTACATCAACTTCCCAACAACGAACGAATACGACGACATAAAGGAAGCGTTAATCAACGGTACTCTTGATTCAAGAGTCAGCTATAAAATTGACATTGGCAGCAAAGATATACTTAACCTTAGTAAACTGCATACAGCAAATAAATTCCTTGACAGGATGTATCAGCTTTATGACAAAGAAACTGGGGAAATTTTCCAGAAACCTTCTTTTGATCTGGCGTTCCATGAAAATATTGCCTTCAGACACAAGCAATTGTCATCCCGTACAAAATTCACGAAAGTCGATGAATTCATGAAACCAATTTTTGATGACTTTCTCGGTTTGGCAAAGAACGGTAGAGTGACAGCTATTCTTGCAAAAGTTGGTGCTGAGAATCTTGTACGGGTGTTGCAAGATAAATGGAATGGCGAACCTGTCAGCAAACAGGAAATGGTTGACACTTTGACAGCGGCGAATACCAAATTGGTGGCGTATGGAGAGAGAATTTACCGGGATAAGATTTGTCCTTTGGTGTTCTATATTGGTTCTACTGGGCTTTTGCCAGATGAAATGGACGCCGTAGCATCCACCGCAGAGGAACTTGCTGCAAAATACCTAAACTTGCAGTTTTCTAAAGATGAGATAGAAGGGACGTTTTTTGAGGTCGGTGAGAGTATTATCAGCGTGTATGGGAAGATTGAGTATTACACCAAGAAGATTGTCGTTGGAGTAGAGGAGTAGGGGACAGCGAACAGGTGATAGGGCACGGCTAGATGAAAGCCCCTACCGTGTAGTGTATGCAATTGAGAACGGGCTACTGAATCCACGCAGCAGCACACACAACGCGAAAACCGAGGTCGTTGTACCTGTTGCCCGCAACGAAGATGCTGCGATACGCCGAACGGCAGAATTCAGGATTGTTGTTCCAAGAACCACCGCGCAGCAGGCTATTATCATTATCAATATTATCTAGCCATGCACTTCCGTCTGTGGGTGCTCCTTCATAGTTTTCGTGCCAATGGTCAGCACACCATTCCCAAACATTCCCATGCATATCGTATAGCCCAAAGGCATTCGCTACACCAAAGCTACCTACAGGTGTTGTCTCCTCGCGGTACATCCCTTTGGAACCTTGACCATAGGAACCTGACCATTTATATTCTTCGTTATCTGTACCTCGATAATTTGCTAAATCAGTTGTAATCGTCTCACCAAAGTGAAATGGAGTCGTAGTTCCAGCACGACAAGCATATTCCCATTCAGCTTCACTCGGTAGACGGTAAGGTCTTTTGGTATGTGAGGATAGGCGAGCGCAAAACTCGACAGCATCATGCCATGAAACTTCCTCAACAGGGCGATTTTCCCCTTTAAATTCAGATGGTTCAGCATCGAGTTCGCGGTTCACTTGTGGAAGAGAGGCTACTGCTTTCCATTGTTCTTGAGTAACAGGATACTTACCCATGCAAAAAGGTTTAATGGTTACTTCATGCTGAGGACTTTCCGATTTATGGTGCCCAATTTCATCTTCTGGCGAACCCATGAGAAAACTGCCCCCAGGAATCAGCACCATCTCTAGTTCAACTCCATCGCCCAAGTCTTCTACAAAATATTGCGCTGTCCGCCCTGAACGGTTAATGACTATTTTTGGCATTGATTCTTACAAAGGTTTTCTGTAAGGTGGGCATTGCTCACCAAGTTCTCAAGTGTGTAGTATATTTTACAGGCAATGCCCCGAAGTTCCCTACGGCGGGAAACCCGCCTGCAGGACTTCTCTCCACCCTACGATTTGTGGTCTCATTATAGAATCAGCGCTGTCAGTCTGCTTTGAACGAAACTCGCGGCAGTCCCCACCTTCAACGTACTCGTAAGGTGGGGAAGGATAGTGGGGAATGACGAAACACCTTTAACCGATTCAGCCTTTTGGGCTGATAGGGCGAGAGGTGGTTGAGGAATTCCCACTCATATCAGGTAGCGACTTGATGTAATCTTGAACAACTTCAGACATCGAAACACCTAAAGCAATCGCATAGTTCTCTAATCTTTCTTTTTCTTTGTCTGTCAGCCGTACAAGAATTCTATTTGTTCTAGCAAATCTAGCCATATTTGTAAAATCTATGCTATTCTTTCTGTATGTACAGATAGAATAACATAATTGAGGGAAAAGCAATCAGTGGCAACAAGGCGAATGACTTTCCGGTTATACCCAAATAAGCAGACAAAACAGTCTTTGCGGTATCACCGGAAATTGCACAAAGACTTGTTTAACGCTGCTGTTAATAACAGATTTGTTCAGTATCAAAAATTCAACCACAGAGTTGATTATTTTGAGCAGCAAAACTCACTCCCAGCTTTTAAAGAGATGTGGACTGAGTACAAAGAAGTCGGTTCTCATGCGTTGCAAGCAACCTTAAAACGAGTAGACTTTGCCTTTGAACGGTGGTTCAAAGGCTTAGGTAAACGCCCTAGATTCAAGTCAATCCGGCATTATTCAGGATGGACTTATCCTGATTCTGCTGGGTTCCAAGTAGAGTCTAGCGGCGAGAATGGATACCTTAATTTGTCTAAAATTGGGCGTATCCAAATGCGTGGAAAGGCTAAGTATTGGGGGAAACCTACTACTTGCACCATCGTTTACCGCAATGGTTTATGGTACGCATCTATCACTGTTAACGTTTTAGATCAGGCGTTAGCACCACAAGTTTTACCAGTCGGTGCTATTGGTATTGATTTGGGTTGTAAATCAGCTTTGTCTATCACTGACGGTGAAAGCCATCAACAAATAGATGCTCCCAAGTTTTTGAGGAATGCTGAACATCAAATCAAAAAAGCATCTAAGGAGAAAAGACGAAAGCAAGCTCCAAACAGAAAGAAGAAAGTTAAAGCTTCTAGAAGATGGAAGAAAGCCCAGTTCAAAGTTAGTAAACTTGTCCGTAAGGTTGCGAACCAAAGACAGAATTGGGTACATCAAGTTGCAGCAGAAATAGTAAGCGGTAATAGCTTCGTTGCAACCGAAAAGCTAGAAGTGAAAAACATGACCAGTAAGGCGAAAAAAGGCAAGCGTAAAAAACAAAAGGCTGGGTTAAACAAGTCAATTCTTGATGTTGGCTTTGGAATGCTTCGTAGCACCATCAAATACAAAGTCGAACAGATTGGTGGTGTATTTATCGAAGTCCCAACCAAGAAAGTAAAGCCCAGTCAAACCTGTCCGAAATGTGGGCACCAGCACAAAAAGACGCTTGATATTCGCGTCCATGAGTGTAGTGTTTGCGCGTATGTTCAGGACAGGGATATTGCTGCCGCCGAAGTAATGCTTTATTGGTCAAAAGGAACTCTACCGGGGTTTGGAACAAGCCTCGTAGACGCTGATGTCCTTAGCTCTACTTCATCCACCAGTAAAAAAGCTGGAAGTATGAAGCAACTGGGATGCGCGAAGCGTCAAAAATCTACTCTTACTGGACGGGATGTAGAAACCCGCCCTTCAACAAAGTAAGGGCGGGTAGTTCATTTCTATAATAAAAGAACTCAACGCCAGCGAGACAAGGGTTATGCTTCCATCCGATCTCAAAATTGCGTTACCAAGCACTGACGAACTTCCTTGCTGTGACGATATTCCTGTGGATAACGAGGATCAGAATTTTTTGCCCAATGTTTTACTGTTTTTGTTGAATTCAATTTGGGCAAATCGCATGGATTGGTTCTTTGGTGTAGATATGGCAGTGTATCATACGACCGGGGTCAATCCGAGAGTACCTGTCGTGCCAGATGCTTTTTTGAGTTTGGGAGTGGAACGGAAAAAAGGTGGCAAGTCTCGCAAAAGTTACGCTGTCTGGGAAGAAAATGATGTCGTCCCAATACTCACATTAGAAATGGTATCCCATACACCGGGAGGTGAATACGACGAGAAGCTGGCTATTTATACAAAACTTGGTGTTTTATACTACGTGATTTACAATCCGGAGTTTTGGCGACGCGACCAACATCAACCGTTTGAAGTGTATAAGTTGATAAATGGAAACTATCAGTTGCAGATAAGTGAACCATTATGGATGCCAGAGATAGGATTGGGTATTGGGCGACATCAAACTGTGATTGCTGGTATTCAACAGGAGTTCTTATCCTGGTATGATCAGCAGGGGAACCGCTATTTGACAGATGCAGAACAGGTACAGCAGGAGCGCGAGCGAACTGAACAATTAGCGCAATATTTACGTTCTCTTGGCGTAGATCCAGATAATCTTCCTGGCAAATAAAATTCAGACCGCAGCGATTCTACTTAATTGTTCTTCTCTAATACTTTGTTTGTAATGATTGAGCTATTCCCAAAATATGATATTACTTATTGAGGCATCGCACTCATTAACCAAAAAAACTTTGCGTCTTGGTATCCTAGCAGTTTACTAAGCAACGCCTGTGAGCTAATACTTTATCTAAAAAAAATCCGGCTCGCTCCGCTCGCAAGGAAAAAGAAAAAAAAAGGTAAAGGGCAAAAGAACAAAAGTATAAAGGGCTACTGAGTCCTCCCGAACGCGCAGACAACACGAAAACCAATAAAGTTGAAGAAGTCGTCGCGCTCCGCCCTAAGGTTGATGAGGCGAAACGCGGAACGGCAGTTTTCAGGATCGTCGTACCAGGAACCGCCCTGCAGCATATGATAATCATTATCAACATCATCTAGCCACGCGCTTCCGTCTGTAGGTGCTCCTTCATAATTACTATGCCAATGGTCAGCACAGCATTCCCATACATTCCCGTGCATATCGTATAGCCCAAAGGCATTCGCTACACCAAAGCTACCTACAGGTGTTGTTTCTCCACGATAAATCCCTTTGACACCAGCACCGTAGGTGTAATCAGCGCGATAGTTTGTTAACTCAGATATAATTGTCTCACCAAAGTGAAATGGAGTCGTCGTACCCGCACGACAAGCATATTCCCATTCGGCTTCACTCGGTAAACGGTAGGGTTTACCAGTGTGTTGGGAGAGGCGATCGCCATTCCTGCGACTCCCTGTAATGAATCATCCCAGACTGGTGCGCCACTGAACCCAGGTTCGACTTGATAGCCAGGAACCTGAATCGCTTCCATCTGTATCCATTCGGTTGCTTGTGCATCCCGCAGTTCACCTGTTGCCCATACACCAACATCATGTCCTTGGGGAAAGCCAAATATCCGAAACGAATGTCCCCAGTAATCTGATGAAGTGACGAGTTGTACAGCACTTACTCCCGTTGGTGGAGCATTTTCTAAGTATAATCCAGCAATATCTTCTCCTACTTGCGGTGGATTGAAAGGTTGCCAAAACACAACTTTTGCTTTGACTTTTTGTCCAGGCGCAATCAGAGGAAAGTCAAGCTCTATGGTTCCTGTTGGCGGTTCTTCTGTGTTACGGGGAATGCCCAAAGCTTCTGTAACGACATGGGCACAAGTCAGGAGATGGCGATCGCCAACCAGAAAACCAGCACCGACAACTGTTGTTATTCCATTGGTGTGGGTTCGGTAAATACGAGCGATCGCGGTTCTAAACGTCTGAAAGTAACTTTCGGTTGACATGGAAGCTGTACTCTACTGTTTACTCCACTTCACCGTAATCTCAAAATTAACTTCTCCACCAACCGAGGTTAAAATAGCTCCTGCCTCAGCGCTAAGCTTAACACCAAACTTAACTTCCATTTCTTCAGGGCTTAAGTCTTTAAGTTTGGTAGTAAGACTTGCAATAACTGGCTTAATTTTATCTATAGCATCTTCAAAAGTCTGTTTTGCTTCAGCAACCATGCGCCCAGATGGAAGAGCAACCCTCCCAACCGCTGTATTTTCTGGTTCTTCTACTTCCACTAAAAACTTGCTGCCATCTTCTAAAGAAAACTCGACTAATTGCTTTTCTACCATATAGTCTTCCTCGAAAATAACAAAAAACGACTATCGTTTTCAAACATTTGTTGTTAGCTTACTATAGTTTTATGGCTTTACCAACCCGAGAATTGCAACTGCCATTTGGATCGCCGGCATTGAGCTGTCCAACACCACAGACGTGTTGTCATCGCGTCTGGGACTGGGTGAAGCGCTTGGGGGGTTAATTCTGTTGGCGATCGCCACCAGCCTGCCCGAAATTGCCATTACTACCAGCGCTCGCAGCCCTACAGCACAACCAGCAGTAGCAGCAGTATTCTTGCTCGCTGTAATATGGCACCAGCCACAAGCCAAAACGTTCAAGCACAACAAGCACCAGCAGCGACCCCCACGCAAAATTGAACAAAACCAGGTTACTACCCCTTCATCAACAAATCTTTTCTGTACAATTTATCTGTGACAATCATACGCGGTAGGCTGATTGTAGCCAGAAAAACAAAAAAACAAGCAATTTGAGATTTCTTTTACATTGCTAGTTCTCGCATTCGTGTAGGTATTGAAAATAGCGATCGCTTTAGCCTTTTGGAGGAAACAGCTGGAGGAAACAGCATTTGTGTCGCAAGAGCTATAAAAATTTCATGCTAATTTCATTATTTATGGTGTTGAGTTAGCATTTATATCCAAAGTTACATAAAAATTTCATCATAATTTCACTTTTCAAGTCAAGCTTATTTATAGAGGGTTTTTAGTAATAGAAAAAACGGAATGATATGCGATTGCTATTAGTTGAAGATGAGCCAGATTTAGGTGCTGCAATTAAACAAGTCTTGAACCATGAAGCGTATGTAGTAGACTGGTTTCTCGATGGCACTCAAGCTTGGGAATATCTGCAAAGCAAGTGGACTGAGTACACACTGGCGATTGTTGATTGGATGCTGCCAGGAGTGTCAGGATTAGACTTGTGTAGATGGCTACGTCAGCAAAACAATCCTTTACCTGTGTTGATGCTAACCGCTAAAGACCGACTGGAAGAAAAGATTATTGGACTTGATGCTGGCGCAGATGATTATCTCATCAAGCCTTTTGACATGGGAGAACTGCTGGCAAGGTTACGGGCATTACGACGGCGTTCTCCTCAACTCCAACCCCGTCATTTCCAGGTAGGGTGTCTCACTCTAAACTACAGCACTCATCAAGTCATTCGTCAATACCCCACTGGAAACAAGCAAATCAACTCGTTAACTATTAAAGAATTCCAATTGCTGGAATACCTGATGAAGCATCATAACCAAATTGTCACCCGCGACCAAATCATCAATCAGCTTTGGGAAATTGGTGTAGAACCAGTTAGCAATGTGGTAGCTGCACAAATTCGTTTACTTAGACGTAAACTTGGAGAAGTAGAGAGCGAATCTTTGATTGAAACCATCTATGGTGTGGGCTATCGCCTCAAGGCTTAAAATCCAAATTTTTTCATTTTTCTAATACATGGAAGGCAATGAACTCTTCCGCCTAACTCGCTTGCGACTAGCGGCTTGGTACGCGCTTGTTATGGGGTGCATTATGGGAGCATCTGGTCTGGGAGTCTATCATGTGGTTGCCCATGCCTATCGTGAAACTATAGACAAGGGGCTGGAGTCAGTAGCAAACGCGTTGCATCACAGTATTGAACCTGTTTTGCAACAACCCAAAAACTTACAACAACTTGCCAAGCAACTTTCTTTAGAACTGTGTGTAACTCAGGCAGATTGCTTGACTCAAACAGGAGTCATTAAAAACCAGATTGCACAGGCAGCTGGCACAGTTAACTACTATATGCGGTTGTTAAATCGGTCAGGACAACCTATAGCGTTAGCGGGTATACATCTTGAGGAATTACCGCTAACCTCACCAACAAAGCATTGGCAAATGCCCCAAGACCGTTCGGGCATTCACTATCATCAAATAACTTTACCACTGTATACCCAGAATCAGGTTTCCGGTTACATACAAGTAGGGCGAAGTCTCAAAGACCTAGACCAGCATTTGGCAGCTTTGAGATTAACTTTGTTGTTGCAATGCCCGATTACCATGATATTCATCGCCATTTGCAGTTGGTGGTTAGCAGGTTTAGCAATGCAGCCTGTGTATCGCTCATATAAACAAATGGAACAGTTCACCGCTGATGCAGCTCATGAGTTTCGCACACCTTTAGCGGCGATGCACTCCACCATTGATGCTGCTTTTAGATTACACGGACAAGCAGGCTCAGAGTCTGGTTTTCAGTCGCCAAGTGGAATTTTGCAAGTCCTCAAGCGGCAAAATGTTCGGTTGTCGCAATTGGTGGGAGATTTGCTGCTGTTGGCAAGGCTAGATCAGCAACAACAAAGAGTAGAATATCATTCTTGCTGCCTTAACGATTTGATTAGCGACTTAGTTGAGGAACTTGCCTTTCTAGCAGTCGAGGCTGAGGTGAAGTTGGCACAAATCCAGACGCCAGAAAAACTGTACGTTTTAGGAAACGAAGAACAGCTTTATCGCTTAATTTCCAACTTAATTGTCAATGCCATTCAAGCCACGCCAAAGTACGGAAACGTCACTGTTTTTTTAGAACATAGCGAGCGGTACGCCTTGATTCAAGTGCAAGACACGGGAATAGGCATTGCAAGAGAACATCAAAGCCGAATTTTTGACCGCTTCTACCGAGTTAATAAAGACCGCTCCCGCACCTCTGGCGGTTCTGGATTGGGATTGGCAATTGCACAGGCGATCGCCAAAGCATACAAAGGCAGTATTCATGTACAAAGTCAGCAGGGATTAGGCAGTACGTTTACAGTAAAACTCCCCTTGCAACCTTGATCTACTAACATCTGTCTTTTGGTAGAAATAAATTTCATTTTCTTTTCATTTTTTAGTGAAAAGCTATCAATAGATAACCGTAAATTTCATAGATTTCAACTGGTCGCGGCAAGGAGTCCCCCAAGTACGTATGTGGGGGAGGAATGCTGCTCCCTGTCTCGTTACTGGGGACGGTTGTTGGGGGAAATCCTCCCGACTTGGTAATGGTCAATATTTCCCGGGACATAATTTTTCAGCTTTATTATCATTACCCCAATCCCCAATCCCGAATCCCCAGTCCCCTTTACTTGATAACTTGACAATTTATTAAAAGTAATTCCCAAAAAGATGTTAATCAGGGGAAAAATTTTTTGGCTCAAGCTCTACCGACAAATTTTGCAACCAAAACGCCTGGCAATTTTTCAAGCTTGTCTGATTGGGTTAGTGTCGGCGCTAGCAGCAATCTTTTTAAAGCAAGGCGTAAGTGCTTTAGGCGGATGGCGAATCCATACAACTCATCTGCTACCAGCATGGTTTGTATTACCAGCAATTGGTTTAGGTGGCGGACTACTGTCTGGTTGGTTGGTGGAATATGTAGCTCCTGAGGCTTCTGGTAGCGGCATTTCGCAAGTCAAGGCTGTACTTGCCAAAGTTCCAATGGCGCTGGACTTGCGGGTAGCACTAGTCAAGCTGTTTAGCGCACTCATAGCACTAGGTTCGGGTTTGCCCTTAGGTCGGGAAGGTCCAACACTACAGGTGGGAGCTGCCATAGCTAATCAACTCAATCGCTTGTTTCCCAGTTCTCCAGATTATCGTCGCCAAATCATTGCCGCAGGTGCAGGGGATGGGTTAGCTGCAGCTTTCGATGCCCCGATTTCCGGTTTTTTGTTTGTTGTAGAAGAACTCCTTCAAGATGTCTCCGGCTTTACTCTAGGTACGGCAATACTCGCTTCTTTCATTGGTGCGGTGATTTCGCGATGGCTAGGAGGACATAGCTTAACCTTAGAGTTGACTGCATTGCAGACAAACTTTTCGCCTCAAGAAATTCCTTTTTATTTACTGTTAGGAGTATTGGCAGGACTGTTAGGCGCACTGTTTAACAAAGGAATTATTGCTTCTATAAAATTTAACAGCCGTTTTTTACCTTTTGGATTACCTGTGAGGGTGGGGTTAGCAGGGTTAATTTGTGGTGTAACAATTGCTTTTTTGCCAGCGCCTTTCCATGATACGGCAGGACTGCGAGAAACTTTGACGGCTGGTGAACTCAGCGCTGGTGTCACTCTCGTGGCTTTTGTCTCACAGTTTATCCTAGTGTTAATTGCATACGGCTCAGGAGCACCGGGAGGGTTGTTAGTTCCTCCAATGCTGTTGGGAGCTGCGCTTGGTTATTTGGTGGGAATTGCAGAGCATAGTTTCTTGGGAATCACTTCTCCCACAACTTATGCCTTGGCGGGAATGGGTACGTTTTTGAGTGCGGTAGCTAGAGTGCCAATTACCAGCATCATTATTGTCTTTGAAATGACCACAGATTTTAATTTGGTGCTACCACTGATGATTGGCGCGGTTGTCGCCTATTTGGTGGCGGAAAAAGTGGTGCCTGGTTCGCTTTACGATCGCCTGTTAGAACTCAGTGGCATTCATTTGGAAAAAGAGCCAAACAAAGATGGTTTTTTAGCGCAACTTTTAGCTGCAGATGTCATGCAACGCCGTGTGGAAACTTTATCTAGTCAGATGACTGTTGAGGAAGCAGTGCAGGCATTTTCCCAATCCCGCCATCGTAACTTTCCAGTCATAGAGGATGGCAAAGTTGTTGGTATCCTCACTCAGAAAGACATCGCAAATATGACCTCAGAACAGCTAGATGGGGATACACTGATCAGCGAAATCATGACACCTGAACCAGTGACGGTAAGTCCAACAGCGACGCTAGCTTATGTTTTGCACCTACTCAACCGTTATAATCTGAACTGTTTGCCAGTGACAGAAAACAGAAGGCTAGTAGGAATTATTACACGCAGCGATATTATTCGGGTAGAAGCAGAACGGCTCAGTGGCAATACTGAACAGACCGGACCAAAACCTGAACCTTCGTATGTCGTTTATCAAACCCGTTCTCCGGCTACAGGCAAAGGACGGTTGTTAGTACCGTTATCCCATCCAAATACAGCCCAGACTTTAGTGGAGATGGCAACTGCTATAGCCTTAGAGCGGAATTACGAAATAGAATGCCTTTCTGTGATTGTTGTACCACGCAATTGCACACCAGATCAAACAGCAGTATCAACCAGTCACAGCGATCGCCTTTTAACTCAGGCGGTGCAGCACCTGAAAGATAAACAGATTCCCGTTCACACGCAAATTCGAGTTGCCCATGATGTGGCTAGTGCAATTTTGGAGACGGTCAAAGAACGACACATTGACGTACTTTTGATGGGCTGGAAAGGCAGCACTGCCACGCCGGGACGAGTTTTCAGCCGAGTTGTGGACACTGTGATTCGCCAAGCTGCTTGTGATGTTGTCTTAGTGAAATTGAATGGTAAAAGAACTTTTAACCGTTGGTTGGTGCCAATGGCAGGCGGTCCTAACTCCCGTCAAGCCCTCCAACTGTTACCTGCCCTCGCAACTCTCAGTTCGACGCCTGAAATTAAACTATGTCAAGTTTTCCAGCCTGATGAATCTGCTATTGATACAAAATTACTAGATAAATCTCTTCGCTTTCTCAAAGGTAAAGTGAGCGGTAAGGTCATGGCTACTTCAGTCTGCGCCAGTTCTGTGCCTGAGGCATTGATGGAGTGTGCCGAAAAGGACCACAGTGATGTCATTGTATTAGGTGCTAGCCGTGAAAAGCTTTTACAACAAGCAATAAAAGGAAATATTCCAGAGACTATTTCTCGTAAAAGTCATTGCACTGTTATTTTGGTACGCAGTGCCCTTGCATAATCTGTTGAGTTCTTAGCTTGTAAGTAAAGGGGATTCGGGATTGGGGATTGGGGATTGGGGACTCCTTGCCGCGACAAGTTGAATTGAACTGCCAGCTAAAGACTTTTCACCAATTTAGCTGGCTTCTATAGCAACAGCCAAGGTGGTTAGGACATTAACAGATGATAAAACCTAGACACAAAAAGACTTTTCACCCAGTCCCCAGTCCAAGCGTCCCCAGTCCCCTGCTATATAACGATTTTGATGCTCGCTAATAGCATTTCGAGATGTGAATTCTATATGACAAAGATGTAAATCTTATGTGACAAAAGTAAAATATAAAAAATATTCAAATTTTCCGTTAAAAAACTTTTTTTCAAAATAAATCACCCTTTGGATAGTATTGTTTGTAGTTATTTTTCACCAAAAATAAATATTAAAAATTCTGTCTGTCGTGGAACTCCTGCAACAGCAAAAAGATGCAATATATAGCAATTTTGAAGGAGCCTTGATACCTTTTTTTCTTGTCCTCTCATGCGTTCACGCGTAGGGGGGTAGCTTGCGCGCCCACCGCTGCAACGCTACGTTTCAGGTGGCTCTAGTCAGTAATGATGGAATGCTTGAATGCAAGGGCAAGTAAGCACTATCACCTCTAACAAGTTGGTTAAATTTTTTGAAAGGAATAGTTTTATGGCTTTACCAACGCGAGAATTGCAACCGAAAAATCAGTATGGAGGGACAACTCAGGAAACTCCCCCACCGGGGACGCAAAATGACCCACTGATTGCTAAAGGGTTGCAAAAGGAGCAGTACATTGGCATTTTCGCTCTTGGTATCATTCTGATTGCTGTGATTGGATTTTTTAGTCGTAGAGTTGAATACGCTATCTTGTTCGCTGTTGTCCTCAGCGTTATCCTAATTGCTTTCTTTTTAACGTTATAGCAAAGCAATCTACTATCAACGCATCTCTCATAGAACAAGATGATGGAGAAAAATTATTTTATGAACAATCCAGTTTATCAAACGGTTATTTTAGGCGGTGGGTTTACTGGGCTATTTACAGCGTTGCACCTTGCACATGAACACTATCCTCGCTCTGTCATTTTGATTGATAGCAACGATCGCTTTTGTTTTAAGCCGTTACTTTACGAGTATTTTAGTGGTGAAATGGATACCTTTCAGGTAGTCCCGCGTTTTACAGAATTGCTGAAAGGGAGTGGTGTGATTTTTGTTCAAGATACAGTGCAAGCAATTGATCTGCATCAACGACAAGTCAAATTAACTTCAGGAACTTCCTACAACTACAGCAACTTAGTCTTAGGCTTAGGGAGCGTCACAGGCTACTTTGGTGTTGAGGGGGCAAAAGAAAATGCCCTACCTTTTTGGACGCAAAAAGATGCGATCGCCATTGATCGACATTTGCGTGACTGTTTGCAAAAAGCCGCGCAAACTGAAGATCCAGAACAACGTCGTAAACTGCTTACAGTTGCAATTATTGGTGGTGGTCCTTCCGGTGTGGAAATGGCAGCCACTTTAGCCGATTTGTTACCAAATTGGTATGCCGCACTCAAAGGCAATCCTCAAGAAGTGCGGGTGGTACTCATTAACCACGGCAAGGAAATCCTAAAAGGTGATATTAACAGTCATCTGCGTGAAACTGCCGAGCAAGAATTGCAAAAACGCACCGTGCCAATAGAAATGCTTTTGGGGGCAGAAGCGACAGCTATCCGTTCCAACGCAATCGAGTATAAGCGCGATGGCAAGTCTGAGACACTGCCAACTTATACCACAATTTGGACAGCTGGCACTGCGACCCATCCGCTGATTAAAGATTTGGCAATTCCAGAGGAACACCGAGACAAGCACGGTCGATTAAAAGTCACCAAAACCTTACAACTGCCCGATTTCCCAGAAGTCTTTGCAGGCGGAGATTGTGCCGCTGTGGAGGACAGTTCCTTTCCGCCGACTGCACAAGTTGCATATCAACAAGGAGCGACAATTGCTCAAAATTTGAAAGCGATCGCTTTAGGAAATGACCCCAAACCTGTTAGGGTTAACATACGTGGCACTTTGCTCAAACTTGGGTTAAACGATGCCGCTGCTAACGTTTACAACGTTTTTGAAGTGACTGGCAAACCAGGTCATTTAATTCGTCAAGGCACTTATCTAGAGCTCTTGCCGACGCCGATTCATGACTTTAAAGCCACTGTAGAATGGCTAGATGAAGAGATTTTCCACCGCCACCTTGACCCTCACGATGTGGGCAAGAAAGTGGTGCAGGCAGTGGAATTAGTTGGTGGTGTAGCTGTGGGAATTTTGGCTGCCAGAAAATTACTTCAAATATTAGGAGACGATGAAAAAAACAAGAAATCATGATTTGAGAAAAATTCCAAATCCAGGAATTTCTTATCTTCATTACTAGCGTTTACCATCAAGCGCTTTATCTAAGTTCCAAGCTGCACTAATCAAAGCCAGATGTGTAAAAGCTTGGGGGAAATTCCCTAATGCATCGCCACTCGGTCCCGTTTGCTCGGCATAAAGCCCCAGATGGTTGGCATAGCCCAGCATTTCTTCAAATAGGAGTCGGGCTTTATCGAGCCGGGCACTCTCCTTATTCTTAACTCCGGCGCGGGTTAGTGCCTCAACCAGCCAAAACGTGCAGATATTGAACGTGCCCTCATTTCCTTCTATACCATCGGGCGTTTCTTCCACATTGTATCGGTATACCAGACTATCAGAGACTAACCCTCCTGATTTCGGAGGTTGATTGATGGCATCCAAAGTAGCCAGCATACGGGGATCTACTGGCGAGAGAAAGAATACCAGAGGCATAAGTAAGCTTCCGGCGTCTAGGGAATCACTACCGTAATATTGCACGAAAGCCTGACGTGAGGCATTCCATCCCTTGGACATGAGTTCCTCATAGATTTGGTCTCGAACCTCGATCCACCGCTTTCGATCTGTCGGGAATGAGCGCTTGTCTGCTAAACGCAAGCCGCGATCCAAAGCCACCCAACACATAAGTTTTGAGTACACGAAGTGTTGTTGTTCGTTACGCACTTCCCAGATACTAGAGTCTGGTCGCTGCCAGTTGTCACAAACCCAGTTGAGCATATGGCGCACTTTGGTCCACATATCATATGAGATTGGTGCTCCATACTTGTTGTAGAGATACACCGAGTCCATCAACTCCCCATAAATGTCCAGTTGTAACTGTTTGTAAGCAGCATTGCCGATACGAACCGGGCTTGAACCTTTGTAACCCTCCAGATGATCTAAGATTTCTTCGCTCAGGTCATGCCGTCCGTCAATTCCATACATATTTTGCAATAAGCCGTTCGGACTGCACTCATGGCAACGAGATTCTATCCAATTCATGAACTCAGCAGCTTCCTTGGTGAAACCAATACGCATTAACGCATAAAGCGTGAAAGCTGCATCTCTGATCCAGGTGTAGCGGTAGTCCCAGTTGCGTTCACCGCCAATACTCTCTGGAAGACTACAGGTAGGCGCTGCTATGATTGCTCCGGTAGGTTTGTAGGTCAGCAGCTTTAACACCAGTGCTGAACGGTGAACGATTTCGCGCCATCGACCCATGTAAGTGCATTGCTCAAGCCAGCGACGCCAGTAATCAACCGTTTGCTTGAACAGCTCATCTGCTTGTGACTGGTCGAGAGGATGTCCACAACCACGATTGGGTTCAGTTTCCCGCACCACAAAAACCGCTGTCTGTGTTGCCTGAAGGTTAAACTTGGCAAAAACTCCATTGTCTTCTTGCTGTAGTGGGATATCTGTTAAAAGTTCGAGGCTGAGTTTTGGTGAGTGAAAGCACGCACCCCCAGAACTGAGTATTATTTGATGTTCATCTCGGGCATAGTTGAAAGCAGGACGGCATTCCATAAGGAAATCCATGCAGCCACGAATCACCTTAACACGCCGGATTAACCACTGAGATCCAACCTCTTGTGCAGCCATCCCTACAGGCATAAAGTCGGTGATTTCTCCAACGCCTTCTGGTGTCAGGAAGCGGGTTACTAGGACGTTGGTTTCAGGCCAGTAGAACTGCTTGTGAGTCACCTCACAAGTCCTGGGTGAAATCTTGAAATGCCCGCCCTTTTGATGGTCGAGCAGTGCCGCAAAGACACTGGGCGAGTCATGAAAAGGAAAACAAAACCAGTCGATAGATCCATTCAGCCCCACCAAGGCTGTTGTGTACATGTTCCCAATGATTCCGTAGTTTTGGATTGGCTGATATCCCATGACCCTCACTTTGCTCAAATTTAAAATATGCCCTACGGGCAAGCACTTTAACTAAATTCAAAAAATTTCAAAAAAAAGAAAGGATGCAAGCCCCTAACTTATACCAATTTAATGTGAAGCTGCACTAAATAAATAACCTCCATTCTTGGCGCTCTTGGCGTCTTGGCGGTAGCCTGCGGCACGCCGCTGCGCGTCTACGTTTTTTAATATTCTATGCATCTTCATAAAGAATTGGTATTACGGTGTGAAGAAGTAAAAAAGATTTAAATTCTTATGTTTAAATTAAACATTTTGTCAAGTTATTTCTTCTGTCTTACGAAGTAATAAACATGATATTTCTAATAAAAAAATAAAATTTTATCCTAATTTCATAATATTTATATTGTAATCAAAAATATAACTTTTCAAAGTCTCAAAGTAGAAAAACAAATGACTCGTTTGAAAGATTGAGGTTCGTTTAACACATTTATATCACATTTCTATGTAGAAGATATGTCATTGATTGACATACTATTTTTATGGAAAAAATTAACTGGTAAATTGTCAAAGTGTTATTGATATCAATCTTAAGATAGATTTGATTTTATACATTTATAAGTAAATACTTATTTGAATAAGAATAGTGGAATAGCTGTAGGGTAGGAATATTGCTTGTACAGTAAAATTTTTAACCTTTTTCAACTGGATAATTATTTCCAAAGCCCGGTGGATGAGCCGTTAACTGTTCCTACAAAGCGGTTGCTCTATCGCTTTGAGAGAGGGGCGATCGCTGCGGGAGCAACAGATGCGACGAGCATATATCGCCTTTTAGAAAAAGCCCAAAAATAACCAAATTGCTGAAAGGAGAAAGCAATGCTTGCTTTGCCTCTCAATAGTGAGAATCTACCATACCCTGACCCCATGCATCCGATCATTGTTCATTTCGTGATTGCGATGGTGTTTTTTTCCTTCTTCTGCGACGTGGTGGGATATCTAACCCGTAACCACCGTTTGTTTGAGGTGAGTTTTTGGAATATGTTTGTTGCGGCGATCGCCATCTTCGCTGCTGTTATCTTTGGTCAGTTTGAAGCTGGTTTAGCCCAATCTTACAACGCAGTTCAGCCAATACTGAATTCACATACAATAACTGGCTGGGCGCTTGCGGCGATCCTTGTCGCCATTACAGCATGGCGTTTTGCAATTCGCGCCCAAGACCCACTAAAGATACCAGTCGCTTACCTAGGTGTTGCCACATTTTTGATTTGCTTGGTGTCCTTACAGGTCTATTTGGGAAGCAAGTTGTTTTGGGTTTACGGGTTGCATGTGGAACCAGTCGTTGAAGCGACAAAGCAGGGGGTCTTGCGATGAACTCGCAACTTATTGACCAGTTGTGGTTCAAGCTGGGTGCAAATGGGCTACCCTACGAGATTCCCATACATCCAAATTTGGTGCATCTCACGCTAGGTTTATTTATTATCGCCATAGTTTTTGACATAGCAGGTACACTTTTTCCCATAGAAAAACCAATCCTCAAATTTTTGTCTCTGACTGCCATTCGTTCAGGCTTTTATGATGTGGGTTGGTACAACCTGCTAGCTTGTACAGTGATCACATTTTTTACTGTAGCAGCAGGTTTTTTCGAGCTTTTGCTAGCAAATCCGCCAACTGATGTGAAGAGTGCTTGGGGGTTGGGGGCTGGTGCAACGATGCTTTTGCATGGTGTAGGTGGTGTTTTGTTGTTGGCAGCTTTCGTTGCAATGACTGTGTGGAGGGGGTTGCAGCGCTACCGCTGGCGTAAGAATGCCACTAGGCAGGTACAGTGGAGTTATTTGTTAGTGGGCATTGCGCTATTGGGTATTTTGTATGTCCACGGAACGCTGGGGGCGCACATGGGCAGCGAGTTTGCAATTCACAATACAGCTGCAGGTTTGCTGCGGCGGGGCGAAAACCCCAATATGCTTCTCAAGTAAGGGTATAAGGGTTTCTACAAGTTATATGAGAAAAATTTTAAACACACTGCTATTAGCTGCTTTTATAGCGGCGATTCTCATTGCCAGTCGTTGGCTCGGACAACAAGCATACTCTTGGATGCCTGCTCAGGCAACTGCAGAAGCGAAACGGGTGGATGAGATATTTAGTTTTCTGGTATCAGTTGGAGCGTTCATCTTCTTGGGGCTTACCGGGATCATAGTATATTCGCTTCTCACCTGTCGTGCTCCCAAAGGAGACTGGAGCCACGGTCATCCTGCCAGAAATGATGTGAGGTTAGAGATTCTCTGGACAGTAACCCCGACTCTACTGGTGTTATGGCTCGCAACCCAAAGCTACAAAATTTATCAGCAATTGGATATCCTTGGTCTAACGCAGGTGGTACACCTGCATATACCTATTGAAGAACCTGCTTACGCTGTCACGGTTAGCAAGAATATCAAACCTGTGGCTCAAAACATTGAGGTTGTCGCTAAACAGTGGGTTTGGTCTTTCCGCTATCCAGGGAATGTTACCAGTAACGAATTGCACCTGCCGCTCAATCAGCGGACTCGCCTAGATATGCATTCGGAGGACGTTATCCACGGTTTCTACGTCCCGGAGTTCCGCTTGAAACAGGACATTGTCCCCAACCGCAACATTGAGATTGTGTTAGCGCCCACTCGGGAGGGTAAGTATAAGCTGAGTGATTCCCAATTCAGTGGTACTGACTTCGCCTTGATGCAGGCGGATGTGTACGTTGATTCTCCGCAAGCTTATAACCAGTGGCTTTCCCAGGCTGCTGCGGGCAAATCAAGTCTTCAAAAATAATGAATCATCATAGTTGAAAAGAAGGTGATGAATGACAAATAACTCTATTGAAGGTAGCGGCACTAGCGAGTCCGAAAATTCCCATAACAACCTTGGGGCAGACTGGCGGGATTACTTCAGCTTCAGCAAAGACCATAAAGTCATCGGTGTCCAGTACATGGTGACGACCTTCATTTTCTTCTTGATAGGCGGGCTGTTAGCTATGATTATCCGTGGCGAACTGGTGACGCCCGAATCAAATCTGGTGGATCGCTCGCTCTACAATGGCTTGTTCACCCTACACGGCACGGTGATGATTTTCCTCTGGATTATCCCATTCATGGCAGGTCTTGCCAACTACCTAGTGCCGCTGATGATTGGGGCAAGGGACATGGCTTTTCCACTCCTGAATGCGATCGCCTTCTGGATAATTCCACCAGCAGGTATTCTGCTACTCTCAAGTTTCTTGCTGCCTAATGGTCCTGCGCAAGCTGGCTGGTGGTCTTACCCGCCGATTAGCATCCAGAACTCCTCCGGTAACTTGCTCAACGGCGAATTTATTTGGATTCTGAGCGTCATACTACTGGGCATCTCATCAATTATCGGGGGAGTCAACTTTATCACGACCATTGTTTGGATGCGCGCACCAGGGATGACGTTCTTCCGTATGCCCTTGTTCGTCTGGACGGTTCTCAGCGCTCAGATCCTGCAACTATTTTGCTTGCCCTCGCTCACCGGCGCATTGATACTCCTATTTTTCGACCTGAGTTTCGGGACAAACTTCTTCAAACCGTTGCAGAATGGTGACCCAATTATTTACCAGCATTTGTTCTGGTTCTACTCTCACCCAGCAGTGTACGTGATGGCACTACCAGCCTTCGGTATTTTCTCAGAGATTCTCCCCGCCTTTTCTCGCAATCCCCTGTTTGGCTATCGGTCAGTGGCGATCGCCTCCTTTGGGATTGCTTTGGTTAGCATTTTCGTCTGGGTGCATCATATGTTCACTAGTGCTACGCCTGACTGGATGCGGATTCTCTTCATGGCGTCCTCAATGTTGGTCGCCATACCCACTGGCGTTAAGGTATTTGCTTGGACTGCTACCATCTGGAATGGCAGACTGCATCTTTTGACACCGATGCTGTTTGCCTTAGGAGGTGTAGTGATGTTTATTTTAGGCGGTATCACTGGCGTGATGCTCAGTTCAGTACCGTTTGACATTCACGTCAACAACACTTATTTCGTCGTAGGTCACTTTCACTACATCGTCCACAATACCATTACGATGGCAATCTTTGCCGCAATTTACTTTTGGTTCCCTAAAATAACCGGACGAATGTACGCTGAGGGCTGGGGCAAGCTACATTTCTTATTAACCTTCATCGGTGCCAATCTCACCTTCTTCCCTATGCACGCCGTAGGTTTACAGGGTATGTTGCGCCGAATCTCCTCCTACGATCCAAGGTATCAGGGCTGGAACGTCGTCGCCAGCCTTGGGGCGTTCTTGTTGGGGATGGCGACATTGCCCTTCATCGCAAATATGATAGGTTCTTTACTACTGGGTTCTAAAGCATCTGACAATCCTTGGCACGCCACAGGTTTGGAGTGGAAAACTTCTTCACCGCCTCCAAGAGAGAACTTCGAGGAAATTCCAGTTGTGACCGAACCGCCCTACAACTACGACGGTAGATCCCGATCAACACCAGAAGCTGCCACTCAAGAATAGCTGCAATTTCATCGGATAAGCAATCATGGAAAATCCTATTGATTTATTAGAGGAAATATTAGATGAAAGCCCTATCCGTTTGGATAAGTTGCGGCGATCTCTACCAAATTGGCTGCAACGGTTCCTGCCAATAGGTGGGGGAAATGCGGAAGATGAGCATGGCAGAACACTATTCGGGTTTACCGTATTTCTACTGTCGGAAAGCATAGTCTTCCTGAGTTTTTTCTTCACATACATTGCTCTAAGATTGACGACTTCCAATTGGTTACCGCCTGGTGTTTCGGGACCTGAATTATCTGCATTTACGATTTTTAACACGGTAGTCCTTCTTTCCAGTAGCTTTGTCATCCAATCAGCAGAAAACGCCCTCAAGCGTCGCAAAATTACCAGATTTCGCTTGCTGTGGCTGATTACATCTGTTATGGGAATCTACTTCCTCATTGGTCAGGCGATTGAGTGGAACAACCTCAACTTCGGTCTGACTACGGGGCTGGTTGGGGGGACATTCTACGTCCTGACAGGCTTCCACGGTCTGCACGTTCTTGTCGGTGTTCTTCTACAGATACTAATGCTTATTCGTTCTTTTATTCGGGGTAACTATAACAAAGGACACTTTGGCGTGAGTGCGACAACCTTGTTCTGGCACTTTGTTGACGTGATTTGGGTCATTCTGTTTTCGCTTCTTTATCTTTGGCAACCATAGCAATTTTGGCGTTGCTAATTTTGTCATGAATTATTTTTGTATACATTTTTGTAGTTTGATACGAAATCCTTGTAGAGACGTGCCATGGCACGTCTCTACACACCCATGAATTGATAACGCGTTTCATATGAATGAAGTACAGATTTATCTGTGTCCATCTGTGGTTCATTATTTCTTTGTGTAGCTTACCCAATTGCAAACCGCTATATAATTCATATCCGGAATTCAGCAACGCCAGAATTTTTATCAGCTTTGAGTTGCAAAGCAAAAAGGCAGGAAGCAGAACGAAAGAACTTGCAAGGATCTGCCACCTGCCTTTTGTCTTCTCCTCAAGGAGAAAGGTCTTTGAATTACTCGAAAATTGCTTTCCCCTGAACTGTTGGTGCAGGATTAACATTCAATAGACGTAAGATAGTTGGTGCAATATCAATATTACGCACTTGCTCCAACTTGCCTGGTTGAATATCTGGACCAGCTGCATAGAAAATCGCACTCATATTTGGGAGTGTTGGGTCATAACCATGTGCGCCGTAGAAATTGGGTATAGATAATACAGGGCTACTAGAAGCAGAGTCTCCTAAACGCTGCACGACTGGAGTTTGAAGACCGTCGAAGTTGTAACCTTCTGTAAGTAAGGCAAAGACATCGCCGCTATCTTGACCAATAAAATCGCTGGTGCTTAGACCAAAAGAGGGGTCATTCAATTCAGGGATAGGTCGGGTATATATTTTGTCAAAGACAGGCACGCTATTACCATAAGCATAGTATGGGTTGCTGTCTACAAAGGACTTGAGCGCATCTGCTACCTTTTGTTGCAGCGTAATATACTCTTCTGCTTTGTAGTAACCCTAAACCCTTATTTGGACTGAGTATTCCGTCAGTAAGGTATTGGTTAACCAGTCGTGGTGTTGCACCGTCTAGGGAAATCAGAATAACTTTGGGAACTTTAGTGTCGGCGCTAGCAATGACGCGCCCTGTCAAGTCATGATGACTAGTGTATGTATGCGAAAAACCTTGATGCTTGGGTCTAGTCGCCGTTGCAGTGAGCCGAGTAAAGGAAAACCCTGTTGCTAACAAGAGCGCACAGACCAAGCCAACTGCAAACCAGATCAATGTTCGTAGATGACGTCTCAGGAATTGAATCATAAACACTACCTTCAACCCAGATTAAAAAAGTTCCGATATCGAGAGTCAATCTTGAGGCGTCTATTAGCGCTGGCTAAGGATTAATTCCTGTTCGGTTTGCGCTCCTGCATAGAGGAGATCAGGAGTTGAAGTGACATTTGACGGGAGGATCGTTAACCCAACAGTTCGACCTTCAAACCCAGCAGCATCAAAGTACTTGGTATCGCCTACCTGCTGGTAGTTGAGATAGGTGCTCACACCATCAGCAGTTGGGTCAGACTTTAAAGTATCCTGAGTGTAAAAAACACTGTCAGGACCACCTACCAGTGCCTCATTTATGACTCGTCCTGTCAGTTCACCATTGCTAGGAATGTCAAATCCTAAAACGTTTGCCAGCGTAATTGCAACATCGGCATTGCTGACCGGAGCATAACTGGTGTAACCCTGCTTAAAGTCAGGACCGAAGGCAATCATATTATTGTAAGTATCGCCCCGACCAAAGCTGCCGTGCATCCCTTGCCCTTGCTGTAAGCCTGTGTCAGCAATCTCTACCTGCGAGCCAAAGGGATTGTTACTGTCAGTGGCAAATGTCCGGAAGTTCAAGACGATGGAAGGTGTAGGCAGTTGCGTGGAACCCTTCAAGTTAATTGAACTGATCGGTAATGAGCCAGGGATCGTGCCGAACTGATCATCTACAAATATGCCACTGGTGTAGTCCTGTTTGCTGAGGAAATCCACTACTTGCTTGACAGTTTCTGGGTCTTTATCTGGAACGTAAATCAGGTCAGAACCGCCGTTGGCAGCAACAACAACTTTGGCATCGGGTGTCTCTTGAATCACACCACTACCACCAATCAACCCGTCACCATTCCTAGGACGTTGTCCTTGAGTAGGGTCTACCAAGGTATAGTTTTTGCCATCAGCAGTTGGCGTGTCGGCGTCATACAGCGGTAGTCCCAATTCGTGGGCAATGTCAATCGCGACAAATCCAGGAGGTAAGTAGCCAGGATTCACTCCCGGATAGGTTAGTGATGACGCATAGTCGCTGACTGTCCCTCCTTGGGTATCGGTGAACTGCTTGCTAATGGTAGAGAAGCCGTGATCCGAGGTGATGAAGATATCGGTGTTGGCTGCTAGCTGCGGATCGCTATTGATGAAGTCCAGAATTTGCTTGAGGTTGTTATCGGCATTTTTCACTGCTGCCTTGGAGGTAGGACCGTTAATCCCCGGAGTCAAGCTATTGAGGCTATCTCCTTGGTTGTGCTGCGTACCATCCGGGTCTCGTGACCAGTAGACCATTGCAAAGGGATTGCCTTTTTCAGTGAAGTCAGGCAGGATTGCCTTGGTAACTGCATTGGTAAAGTACTGCTGCTGAACTGTATTTGCCGCAAGCGTTCCGGGAGTGGTATTGTTCCCTGAATAGCCGTTGCTCAGCTGGTCGGTACTGGCTGCGCCATTAGTACGGTCGGGGGCTGTGATACCTACCCCTGCATCCACCAATCGTCTGGTGATTTCTGAACTGAGGGGAACCCCACCTGTCTTGCCTGTTGAGTCATCAATAATGATCGTGTCCGGTGTTGGTATCTTCCCATCTGCTCCGACATTCCCCTGGGTAACATCCTGAATCAATGTTGGTCCGAGTTTCCCAACCGCAGCGGTGTTGTAACCGTTTTGCCGGGCATACGCTAGCAGTGTTTCTTCATCCAGGTAGTTACCACCAAAGTGTTCGTCGATGTCACTGAGAATCGCGTCATTTTCAATAAACGGCGTTGGTGTCCCATTTCCTCCACCCGCAAAGACAGGATACCCTACGTAGATTGTGTTGCTAAAGTCGCCTGTATCACCTAAGTAATGCCCAGTGGCGATCGCCGACGCATTTGGAGTTGTGAAAGTGGGAAACAGAGAATGGCTATTGACGAAGTTCACCCCTTCCTGACGCAACTGATACAGCGTTGGTGCATCTTCTGGATTGACTGAACTCGGTCGCAACCCATCTGCCACAAAGATAATTACGTTCCTACCAGTCGGAGTTTGACCCAATATGGGTTGCTGGTTGTTACTTTGCCAATCTGAACTATTATCCAAGCCATAAGCATTGGCGCTGGGGTTCACAGAATTGTTACTTAAATATTCATCCATGTCTTTGACTCCATTCAAAATATGACAAATGGCAAATTGGGAAAAAAATACCTCTATTGCCTGATGAATTTAGTACCTTTTGCATAATTGCTTAATCTATGTTTTATTTGTGTACTAAATAATTCAGGAGACAATTTTTTCACTCAACCATTTACAAGAGATCTGTCTGCTAACCTCTTGTAAATCTCTACTTGTTAATGCTTAAATTCTTCGGAAATTCAGTTCAACTCAACTTCTTTTAAATAGAAATTTCCTCTTCTTGAAAATTGCTAGTTACAGAGACTATCATCTGTCATCTGTTAGTCAAACTATTAATAATATCTGAAAAGCGGCTTTAATTCTCTATTTCAGATATTTCCTCTTAACATTAGCAATTGATTTCAGTAGATTATCTGTTGATTTTCCAGATTTTACTACCAGTAATAGCCCATCTCTCAACATAATACAAATTAAATATTTATCCAATTAATTTTCGGTAGTTTTTTATTTAAGCTAAGGTTAATAAAAACTTTGTTTAAAATCATTCTTTAGAAAGATTCATTTGTAATTTAGTAAAAAATGATAATAATTATTATTGTTCTCAATTTAATATTGAATTTATTGTAGGTAGCTAAATCATAAAGAATGATTATAGTTATCATTAAAATGAATGAGCAAAATCTTGTCGCCGACTTAAAGAAGAAAGAGAGTACAAAATCATGGCAGATGTTGTTGTGCCCAAAGCACAGCCTGAATCCGGTCACGAACACCTAACTGGCTGAAAATTTGAGAGACATAATTTCTCACGGTTCCTTCTGTAAGGTGCAGTTCTTGAGCTATTTCACGATTATTTTTTCCCTGTTTCATTAACTTCAAAATTTCCAGTTCACGTTGACTTAACAGGTAGTCAGAATCATCTTTTGGGCGTGAGGGATTGGGTTTCAACTGAGCAACGACTTTCGGAACAATCGATGGTCCGAGTTGACAGTATCCCAGATAAACTGAACGAATCGCTGTCACAATCTGTTCAATTGGGGTGTGTTTGAGTAAGTAACCAAGTGCGCCTGCTTGGAGTGATTGCCAGACATACTCATCATCATCAAATGTCGTCAGTACTAAAATCCGTATCCAAGGATAACGTTGAATAATCTCACGAGTAGCCGCAACGCCATCGCAAATTGGCATTCGGACATCCATCAAAATGACATCGGGTTGTAGGTGTTGGGTGAGGGCGATCGCCTCACGTCCATGACTCGCTTGTCCAACCACATCCAAGTCCGCTTCAGCAGATAGCAATATGGCTAAATCCTGCCGAAAAATATCCTGATCATCAACAACTAACAGGCGAATCATAGCGGAAGGATAATTTGAATCTGCGTGCCTGAGCCTGGAGTACTGTTGATCGTCAATTCACCTCTCAATAGTTGGACTCGTTCTTCAATGCCTTGCAATCCCAAACCTAAATGCGGTAATTTCGGATCAAATCCTTGACCATCATCTGCTAATTCTATCAGGATACCTTCCGGCGTAGACACACCTCGGAAACGAACCGCAGAAGCATGAGCATATTTTTGAATGTTAATCAATCCTTCTTTGACAATGTAGTAAATGTGGTGGCTGGTTTGCAACGGCAACTTTGGTAAGTTTATCTCCCATTGCACGCTCAAAGCTTGATTGTAGCGAAGCTGTTCGACTAAATTGGTTAAAGCTTGATTGAGATTAAAATCCGATTGCCGCATTGTTTTCAGCGAGTGATTCACATCCTCAATACACTGACTAGCCAGAAATTTAGCTGTGTCTACAGCTTCACAGACTGCATTAATATCGTGTTGTTGTAGCTTTTTTTGGGCTACAGTTAACCGACTGTTGAGGTTTGTCAGACTATGTCCTAAAGAATCATGAATATCGCGAGCAATCCGCGTGCGCTCTAGTGTAGCAGCTAGCGTTTCTACTTGCTCAGCTAAGGCTTCTGCACGTTTTCGGCTTTTTTGTTCTGCAATTATCATAAAACTAAAAGCTATTATGAAGACAGTGACGACGAGATTATCTGATAGCAACCAAATCAACTGTTGAATTTGGTTGCGAGCGCCTAGCTCTACACATAATGCTGCACTCATTTGAGCAGATTTAGGAAGCGCCCATACAAAGGTTAATAAATTTAGGAGTAACGTTAATGTTACAGTCAATATCAGATTTTTACGATTCAGTAAGAAGCAGCTTTTAGCAATATATAAATAGAGAAACAATTCTATTCCAATTCCTGTTACCCTTATGAAAAGTGCTAATAGAATTCCTGCAATAACATAGACTTGCCTTTGCCAAAGCGGACGGTTAATTGGAAAGACTAAACTCAACAGCGCATATCCAACAAGACAGAAAACAACCTGTAGAGATGTTGCGATTGAAGCTTGAAACGAGCCATCCAGCAAAAAGGCTAAACTCACTCCAACAATCATCACCCACTCGCTATAACGCAAATTTGAGCGGAATGATGGAGAAGAGATCATACTCAGTTTCATAGCAACTCAAGCAGAAAATATTAGCTAAAAGATACTAGAAACTACACTATAGTATTCCCTTTGAATTTATCTATGACATTTGTCATGTTAATTCATGACACCAATCTATGGTATGCAGAAACTTGATTTGGCACCTTAGTAATTAAGTTACTGGTGTTTTACGAACATGAAACGAATTCACGTTGGTTGGATGGTTATCACTACAGCCGTGATGAGTGGAGGGATAGGATTTCTAGGAGGTACAGTCGTCGGAAAGACGCTTTGGACGATAAGCGATGGTGTGCCAATGGGAGTCTGTTTAACAACTGAAATTGCCAAACAGCAAGGTGCAATGACTCCAACCGAGATTGATAAAGTCTTAAATCAGGCTAGAGAGGAAGTACAACAGACAGCAAATCAAGTCATACCGTTTGCTGAATTTAACTTTAACTGTCCGAATGCACTCAGCAGCTTTTCCAAATAGATTCTTGTCTTTTCACACTGTTGTATTTAGAATTTATAATATGATTCAGCGCTTCAAGAAGAACATCAAAAAGCGTCCGCTTGTATGGTTTTATGTATTTTCAATTTTAATTGAAGTTTGTATCATTCCAATTTTCCTCTTTACAGATCCACAAAACGGATTACTCAAAGGCTTTGAGAAATCCGGTTTACAATTTAATACGGATTTAGTAACTGCTTTTCGAGTTGTATTCGCAGCACCGGAAGCATTTTTGGGAATTTTCCTAAGTCTTGTGCAAGTTGCTGCTGTCGATGTAGCCGTATTTATTATTGCTATAGCTTATGGACAACAAGGTTTTGCAACCCTTAAAGCTCGCTTTCGCTTCTGGAGAAAAGATATTTTTTTGCACCGTGGCTTGAGGATTTGGGGAGTCTGCATATTAACCTTTAGTGCGATGAATCTGGCGACGGCTGCACTCAACAAACTACTGCTCACTGAAAAGGAATTTGGTTGGCATATTGATTTTTTCTCAATCGTCTTTTTGTTCAAGTTTTTGGTTGCTATGTTTTTAGATGCGGGTGGTTTATTTGAGGAAAACGGTTGGCGAGGATTTGCTTTACCATTGCTACAGAGCCGTTTTAGCCCTCTCAAAGCCTCGATTATACTAGGATTAATGTGGTTTGCGTGGCACATTCCTGTTAAAGTGGATACTTTTTTTTACGGAATTGGAAATGCCATAGCCATTTTTTCTATTCTGATGATTAAGTTTGTTTTACTTTCAATTATCATGACGTTTTTCTTTAATCGAGTTGGTGGGACTACGATTATTGCGATCGCCATGCATGGGCTATCAAATGATTCAGTCAGGTTAGGTGGCGAAATTTTGTCAGATAGTACCAAAGTTTATCTACTGACTGAAATCAATTTAGTCATTCCAATGATTATCGTTGCGATCGGATTAATTCTTAAAACAAAAGGTCGGCTTGGCTTCAGAACAGGGTGTGACATGAGATGCTCCAACGCTAGTCGCCTACGGAGGGAAACCCTCCTGCAGCGCTAGCTCCGCTAACTGCAAGCGGTATAGCGGGATTGTCACAACAACCTCAATAAAATGTCCACAATCCTGGGGTGATCAATTCAAGGAGGTGCTCATCCGGATCTCGGAAATACAGGCTGCAGCCGCCCCGTTTCCAATGAACTTTGCTGTCGATGGGGATACCTCGCTCAGCCAGTCGTTGTTCCCAAAACTCTAGTTCGGACGCCGCAATTGAGAATGCCATGTGCAAGCGACCACTTCCACCATGAGGAGGAATCACCCCTTCTACCGTACCGACGGGAGACGTTGTCCTCCCCGGCTCCTGAGCTATGCTCTTGGGGAACAGGATCAGGGCTTGTCGGTTGGGCACCCGGAGTACACAGATCATCTCATCCATGACCTCTTTCTCAAATCCGAATAGGTCTTCGTAGAATTTAAGCGAGCGTGCCAAGTCTTCAACATATAGCACCGATTCAACAATACCGTTGACAGTTTGCTTCTCAGTCATAGGATACACTCTCTTCAAGAATGCCTGTTACTGTCAGAGTAGGTTATCCAAGCGGACTGTTTCAATAGCCAATTCTGTACTTCTATATAAGTCCACTTCGCGTGAGATATATCTTTCGTTACTGCCCCAACTCTTTGAGATTGTTCATTACTTGTTGATATAGTTGTTTATTATTCTGTTTCTCAAAAATTTGTGCGGCTCGCTGCAAATCTTCTATAGCTTTTTGTTTATCTCCTAGCGCAGCATACGCATTTCCTCGGTTATTGTATGCTGCTGCAAAGTTGGGAGCAAGACGGATGGCTTCGTTGTAATCGGCGATCGCCCCCTCTCTATCTCCTTGGGCGGCGCGGGCGTTTCCCCGGTTATTGTAAGCAACGGCAAAGTTAGAATTAACATTAATAGCTTGGCTATAATCGTCTATCGCCGCGTTTCTGTCTCCATTTGCTGCAACCGCATTCCCGCGATTATTGTACGCCTCAGCATAGTTGGGATTGAGGCGAATTGCTTGGCTGTAATCTTCTATCGCCCCGTTTGTGTCTCCCTGTGCGGCGCGAGCATTGCCTCGGTTATTATACGCTTGAGCATCATTAGAATTGATATTAAGCGCTTGGTTGTAATCTTCTATCGCCCCCTGCTGATCTCCAGAATCAAATTTAGCCAGTCCCCGGCTATTGTAAGCAGTTCCATAGTTGGGATTGAGGTTAATTGCTCTGGAATAAGAAGCGATCGCCCCTTGTGAGTCTCCTTTAATTTGCTGATATTGACCCTGAATATAAAAGTCTCTCGCTTGTGAAGGTCGTGCTGCTGGACGTCCAGCAGGACGGACTCCGATTTCTGTAACCAATACATCCTTAGCGTTACTACAGGAAACGGTTCCAAGAGCAATAAATACACTAAGCGCACTTCTGCAGACAGCGTTCATTCTTTACCATTCATCTATCATCACTGTTTTCGTCACTTTCTTGATTTTTAGCAGTCAGTCGCCAAGTCTTGGTTTGCTCAATATCTACAGACAGTTGTTCTAGGTTTTCTCCTAAATCTTTTTGTAGTTTTTGAGTTAATGTGATTGGAAAATCTAAATCGATATCTTGAGTTTGTACTAGCTGTGCAAGTTGTGTAAACGCTACTTTTACTGTTTTTCGCTCGTAAGAACTTAACTTGAAATAAGAGCTTTCTGTTACATTTTGAGCAACCATAGCTTTTTTTATTCGCTCTTGGAGATTTGCGAATTCTGAATCTAAGAGTTTCCACTGTTGCTCAAGTTGTGCGTATCTTGCATTCAGTGATGTTAAGTTTTCCGTTGCGGGTTCTGGGTTAATTTCTTGGTTTAATTCTATCAAACGTTGATGGACTTGAGCAAGATAAATGCAGTCTAGGTAAGCATACTCGATTTGTTCTTCGCTTAGGGGTCGCCTTCCCCAATCACTACCTTGTTCTTGTTTATCTATATTCTTAAAATGACAAAGTTCTGCAGCTAGAGTTTTGAGTTGGTAGTTAGGTAATGGCAAGGCATAGTAGGGAATTTTTTTTGCCATTTCTAAAGTGCAAGTGATATTTTTTGCTTTCTTGTTACCCAGATATTTCAGATCAAAGCTAGCATTATGAAAGACTTTTTCAATATTGGCATTGACCATAATTTTGTCAATAAATTCAGCGACAACATCAGGGTAATTAAGTACATCCAAAACAAAGATGCGATCGCCACTCAAATCTTGTGGATCGTCCAATACCTGAATCAGCGACAGTCTAGGATTGCGACTTTTATAGTCTGCGATTTCTGTATCAATCCACAAAATGCTAGCTTTGGTATGTTCAGCGACAACAGAACGGATTTCGCTTGCTAATGTTAGGTAGGGCATAAGCTCATATTTCCTGAAAAATTCGGGAGGGGTATCAAGTTATAGTTCTCCATTTTTAGCATTTTCTTGGTTATCTTTCTGTCGTTGTACTTGTATCAAGTTTGCTTAATTGCTTATAAATCCCGAAGAACCCCACCCCGGTTTTGTCTTGCGCCAAAACCGCCCCTCCCCGCTTGCGGGGAGGGGATTAAGGGGTGGGGTTCAGATATCGCGGGAATCATAACTAATCAACAGAGCGCTGTATTATATCGCAGAATGATTGAGTTTTATATCCAAAGCTGGATAACCTAAACTGCTAGCTCAAGCCATTTTATATATGTAATGTTGTCTCACAAATAATCTTGTTTCTGATTGCCCATGCGCTACTTTGTCTTAGCCACTGACTACGATGGCACTTTAGCCGTAGACGGTCGTGTGAATGATGAAACTATAGCAGCGCTTGAACGCCTGCGGCTGTCTGGGAGAAAACTCATTTTAGTCACCGGTCGTGAGCTAGATGATTTGCAGCGCGTATTTCCGCAAATAGATTTATTTGATCGTTGCGAAATATCCCGAACAGCTCTGCTGTATCTCCGCCTGACAATGTACCATCAAGGTTTGTGGTATATGTCTCACCACCAACAAACGTCACGATAACTTTGGTGCCTGTATGGTCAATATCCTGAAATGCCACATAATCTACTGGATACCCTTGGCGAATGAGGATATATTTCTTAACAATACCTTTGCGAAAAAAAGAGGATGAAGACAGATTCGCTGTAGGCGATCGCCTCTGGCGCTGCGCTGTGCGCAATCGCTCTCCACTTTGGACTGGTATTATGGATTCAACGACATCTATATCGACCCCAAGTAATTGCTCAGAGTATAGATAAAAATTTCTAAATAACCACTGGCCAACACTTAGAAAAAAACCGGAGATATACCCGGTTTATTGGGTATACTTCCTACTTTTATTTCCCTGCTAGTTTTTATAAGGTAAAAATGTACACGGTGCTAGACCTTTAGGAGAAGAACCATGTCTAAAGTAAACTCAGCCCAGCTACAGAAAAACTTGACAGGTGTTCACTACCCAGCAAGCAAGAAAGACTTGGTTATGTATGCTGAGATTCGAGGTTCCGACGAACAAGTCCTCCGGGCTTTGAAACAGTTACCAGATAAGCAGTATGAAACGCTAACGGCTGTAAGCGAAGTTATCTGCAGGAGCGAATCAGCGTAGCAATAGCAATTTTTGGGTGTACTAAACGCATTCAAAATTTTTTAATTTTTTTGAATTGGGAATGAGCGAACTTTGAATGTTTGAGAAGCGAGGGTCATTGGTCATCAGTCAAATACTTTTGAGTTTTGACTTCTAGAACATATCAGCAGGGTCAGCAGCTTGAAGTTTGCGAGTGGCGATCGCTCCAGAAATCAGACACATAACAATGGTCAGCACCAGCACCAACAAGGCTCGTGCTAAGGTCATGTAAATGGGCAAATTTGTCGCATTCCTGGTGAGATGGTAAAGTCCCAACGGCACTATTGCTCCTGGTATGAAGCCTAGAAATGCTAGAATAACTGCTTCTTCAAAAATCACTCCTAACAAGTAGAGATTGTGATACCCCATTGCCTTCAAAGTAGCGTACTCTTTGATGTGAGCATTCACATCAGTGGAAAGAACTTGATAAACGATAATGATGCCGACTATAAACCCCATCGACACGCCCAGACCGAAGATAAAGCCGATGGGGCTTTCTTTCTGCCAGTAGTTTTCCTCAAACTGGATAAATTCCTCATGGGTGAGAACTTTGACATCATCTGGTAAGTAGGTTCGTAATGCTGTTGCGACTTGCTTCGGGTCATACCCTGGTTCAAGATAAATCATACCCAAATTAATACTGGCTGCTTGTCGTCCAGGAAAGAGCCGTAAGAAATTCTGATCGCTGGTAATCAAGTTACCATCAGCCCCAAAAGAAGTTCCCAACTTGAATAAGCCACCGAGAGTGATGGTGTGGTTTTCTATTTCAGTGGTAACAGTTTTACCTTGTTCAATTTGGGCAATTGTCTGTTTATAATCTCCTTTAGAATCATGGTCAAATAGCAAAGTATCCGGCAGCTTAATCTTATCTAACTGTTGGTTCACTTCGCTTAACTGCAAAGCTGGTTGGTCAGGATTAACCCCAATAACTTGAATTGATGTTTCACTACGGGTTTGGGGATTTTTCCAAGTGATCATACTTAAATACAGTCCTTCTGCCGATTTCACTCCTGATATAGAGGATGCTTGGTACAGTCGCCGCCGCGAAAATGTTGACAAATTTTGCATATTACGAGCTTTGGGACTGATTAAAACAATATCTGTATGCAATACTCTGTTGAGGCGAGTATTACTGTCATACAGTGCGTTCTGAAAGCCAAGCTGCATGAATATCAGAACATCGGCAAAGGCAATACCTGACAATGCTACCAACAGACGACTTTTTTCATGACTCAGTTGCAGCCATCCCAGAGGTGTTCGCCGCTGTAACTGTTGTATGAATCCAATCATAATTTAATCATTGCCTTAACCTGCAAATTGGTTAACTGAGCAGCTTTCTGGTTTGATGCTGTATTTAATCGGACATGAACTTCAACCACTCTGGCGTCAATATTGGTACTAGGGTCAGTGTTGACGACACTCTGCCGACGCACCTGTAAGCCTATGCGATCAACTGTTCCTTGCAACTCATCTGGTAAACCATCGCTAGTTATCCGCACCTGCTGTCCTGGACGGACTTTACTAATATCACTTTGGTAAACTTCTGCAACGACATACATTTGGCTGGTTTGCCCAATTTCAACGATGCCATTACTTGACACAACTTCACCAGCACGTGTATGTATATCCAATACTTGTCCGTCTTGAGGCGATCGCACGTAAGTCTGTTCCAGATTTTTCTTAGCCTGATTCACTTCGGCGATCGCATCATCAACTTCTGCTTTTGCCACTTCCACATCTACTGGACGCACCTCGGCTATCTTTTGGAGTGTCGCTTGAGCCTCGCCCAGTTGTTTGCTACCAGTCGCGTTCATCCGCGCAAGAACAGCTTGAGCCTCGCTGATTTGCCTGCTACTTGTACCATCAATACGGCTAAGGACTGCTTGAGCTTCTCTAACTTCCTGTGTTGCAATGTCTAAACTCAGGCGCTTACTGTCAAATGAAGATAGAGAAATTGCACCTTGAGAATATAACTGCTGATAGCGCTTGTATTCGGCTTGAGCATTGTTGAGTTGGGCTGTTAGTTTTCTCATGGTTGCTTGTTGCGCTATCTTGTCGCCTTGCCACTGCGCTTTCAGTCGAGCGATCGCTTCTGCTTGCGCTGTCTTGTCACCTTGCCACTGCGCCTTCAATCGCTCAATTTGAGCTTGTTGCGCGGCAATTTCACCGCGTTTTGCACCTGCTTGTACTTTCTTGAGGTTTGCTTGCTTGACTCTCACTTGTTCTTGTGCCTTAATGACAGCAGCTTGAAGGCGATCTCTGCTGTCAAGAATCGCAATCACTTGCCCTGCTATTACCTCTTGCCCCTCCTTGACTAACAATTGCTCAACTCGATTCTCTTGACTCGATGTCGGAGCTGAAACTTTAATGATTTCTCCCTGTGGCTCTAGTCTTCCTAAAGCAACCACTTTTGTGACTTTGGGGATGCTAACCTTAGATGTTTGCGTCACACTAGATTGCTGTGACTGTAATCGCCAGAATCTGTAAGTTGTCACAAGAGCAACAAGAAAAGCTGTAGCAATTGCCAGTATCATCAGTGGGCGACGGCTATGCTTAAAGGATGCAGAACCGTTAGCTGTTGCATCGCGCACATAAGGTACCTCCTGATTCAATTGGGACATAAATAAACTATACAGTTTAGTTTGTTCTTTCTAAACTAGACGGTACAGTACAATTATGTCAAGAAAGATTTTCGCCCCAGTGCTTGGTGTCATACACCCGTGTTAGGAAAGGATGGTTGTGTCCCTACAGCCAACCTTATAGCTATAACAAGCGTAAAAGTAGAAGAACCGAAAAATGAGAAAGACACAAACAAATAATCTAGATCGTAAGCCATCAGAAGAAAAAGTGGATGCCATTCTGGCAGGTGCAATGCAAGAGTTTCTAGCACATGGCTATGCTGCTACAACTATGGATCAGGTAACAGCAGCAGCAGGTGTGTCTAAAACAACCGTCTACAATCACTTTCAAGACAAGGAAGGACTGTTTACTGCTCTCATACAGCAATTGATTGTATCCAAGTATTACGCAGCATTTAACCCCCAAAAAGCACAATTGATGCAAGGTGAAGCATCTACAATCCTGCGCCATTTAGCGTTCTGTATGCTAGACAACTCTATAGCTGACAAACAGGTGTTAGGATTAATTCGCTTGATAATTGGTGAGTCTGGACGTTTTCCGGAGTTAGCGCGAGCCTTTGTTCTTAACCTTGAAAAATCATTTTTGGAGGATTTGTGTCAATTTCTTGCGTCTCGTACTGAACTCAACCTACCTGATCCAGAAGTCGCGGCGCGAGTGTTTATGGGAACGTTAGTACATTTCATCCTGATTCAGGAAGTACTGCATAGCAATGATATTCTACCAATGGAGCGCGATCGCCTGGTTGACAACTTGATTTACTTGTTAACTATTAATCAGACTATTAATCAGAGTGTAAAACATATAAGCGCAGATCAGTACTCAGGCACAAAGCAAAAATCTCCTCGGCGCAACCGTAAGGATTCAGGTAAATTTGAGCGAGACTACGATTCTGAGCCGAAACGTTTAAGATCTATGAGACTCACAGATACAGCTTGGGAAAAATTAGCTGCGATCGCCGCTAAAAATCAACTCACCCGCAGTGAGGTGATCGAAATCATTGCTCGCAATCAAGGATTAGCCTGAGGAGCGAGGGATAGGTCATCTGTGTCAACTTAAGCTGAAAACCTTGTCATTAGGTTACATCATATGCCCTTATGCTTGCCCATAATTTTCGCTTCACCCCACCCCAGCTTACACAAAACCGGGGTGGGGTAAACGTTTGAACGTGATTGTTCACACCAATGCACTTGTGCAAAATTGTATATACATGACAAATTCGAGTGTCTGCTTGGTTCGATTCCAACCAGCCCTATTTACATCTGTCATTGTCTTATTTACTTGTATATACATGGCAAGAAAAGGTGGAAGACTTTCTGCTTGCGTAGCCATGGCAAATTTATACCAAGCGTGAAAAAAGAATGCGGCAGATACACACTCCCAAACCCTCGTCATATCTGGCTTTCTTAATCTTGAATTTTGAATGCCGTACCTTATGAATTGTTATTACCCAGCCGTTTCGTCAAGAGCCTGATTTCTGCCAATTTGGCAACCTAACTAGGCGGAAATATATTTGAATTTTGAGGAAATTATCTTTGGTGAAGGGTTGTCAGATTAGCTTCCTCTACTGCTTAAAACTGCCTATTTTCAAGGTTGCTGCACCTTTCTCAACTCAAAACCAGATTGCTATACCCCTATGTGTGTCAGCTTAGCCGAGACGAAATTGAAAATGCTTACAAGCAAAGGGTTATGCGCTTTCTCCTATGTGTGTCAATCCTGAAAGTTGCGAATGGGCTTAAAGCATTATGGGAAGAAAATTGAGTGCGCGATTTGGCTTTTCCCTGTTTAACGAAAGACTAATATCACCGAGTTCCTTCTAAATTTTACGAATCTCTATGAGTTTATCCAATCCCGCTTCAACTCCACAACCTTCTTATACCGCAAAAGACCTTCAAGTATGGCTAGCGTCTTTTTTTGCTGAGTTACTAGGACTGCAACCAGCAGAGATAAACATTCAAGAGCCTTTCGACACGTACGGTTTGGATTCAGCGCAGGTGATGATTATTGCTAGTAAAGTGGAGAAATTGCTCGGATTTCAGTTATCTCCCCTGCTGGTGTGGCATTACCCCACTATTGAATCACTTTCCCAGCGTTTAGCCGAAGAATTTGGTGGTTCGGAGACAGAACTTTTCCAAATTTAAAGTTTGCAGTTGTTTTTACGCAAAGAAACTCGGTTAAGAACAAAAATCGTGGGTTTAGCAATCAGCTACCTACGAAGAAACCGATTTTCTAGTATTTGGTACATAAGTCTTGAAATATAAACGCTGCAGTTGTTTTTAAAGAGATTGCAAAAAACTATGAATACATCCGAAATTTTGGCAACTCTCAGGCAACAGTCTGTACAGATCTGGGTTGAGAATGACAAACTCAAGATCCGTTCTCCCAAAGGAATATTAACGCCAGATCTACAGGCAGAAATAGCTGCACACAAGCCGGAAATTATGGCATTTTTACGTCAGGGTAATGTTGCCATTAGTTCTCATCCCATATCGCGGGATAATGATCTCAGTCTGCAAACAATCGGTCGTTTAATTGGGGAAATAGGCGATAAATTAAATCTAGAGTGTAAGCAACCGATTATCGATCCTAGACTGATGGCTCAAAGTTTAACTGTCACCTTTAGACCTGTGCCAAATAGATACAAAAATGAAGAAATTCTCAGATTTCGAGAAGAACTAGAACTGAAACTGCACTCATATGGGGTGAAAGTTTTACCGTGGGAAAAAGCTATAACAGAGTTTCATTATAAAATCAATATCCCGTTTCTTAACTGGAAGAAAACCATCAAAAACAGGGTGGTGAAATCTGGGGTAAATGCTGTCATTGATGTAGATAGACCACCTTCTTTAATAAGTCGATTTAAGAAAAATTTAGCAGAAAAGCTGTATCAAATCTATTCTCGTTTTATTGTGAAGGAGCAAAAAATATCCGTAACGAGAATTGCTCAGTTAATCGGTTGGGCTGAAGATTGTGCAGCTAAATACATTGAAGATCCGACAAATACTCAGGTGATTGTCCTCACGGAATTAGATAAAGAGTTTGTTAATTCCGAAACTCCCTATCAACAGAAGATAAAGATTGGGTTGAATACTCTCATCAGGACATTTTCAGAAATTGTGATTGGAGTGTCTCATTCACATTTTTCAATTCTGAATATGAATCTTTCAGATTCCGTATTTTCTATAGATGAGATAGATAGTTTTGTTTTAAATTCACTCATTCCCAAGGTCTACGTTCCCATATTACCTTTGCCATTGAGCAAATTTCAAATAGAACAATTCGACTCTCAGCAATCAAGTTATGCACAAAAATTAGTGAGCTTGGGTAATAAGCTGGCAGAAACCAATCTCTTTCCTTCTGGTTCCAAGCTAAGCGAGGTGATTAAAAGAAAGTCCTATAGAGATATCGTTAACGTCATTGTAAATGGCAGAACAGGTGTTTCTTATGGCTTTGTTGCGTATGCAGAACCACCACATTACGTTGGAGAAATTGAGATAACTGAACGGGAGTGGAAAAATCTATATCCTGTTGAAGGATTCAGTATTGATGAAGTCCGCAAAAATTCGATAGGTAGACGATATTTAAAAACTAAGATAGGAACAGAATATAAATTTAAGCAGATTCCCGACATTTGGATTTTAAGTGCTCGTTCTGGCTCAAATAAAACTAACTTGAGTCTTGAAAGTGACATAGTTAGAATTGGTTTAACAGACAGGTTATTGCTACAGTTACCGCAGGGAGTTGATTCTCAAGTCGTAGATATCAAGCCTTCCTATGATGTCTATGTCATGCTGGGAATAGCTATGTCCGCAGCTTTGTATGCACCAAACTTAATGAGAAATGGTCTGCCAATGATCCATTTCCACGGATACCCAACAGCTGAGTGGTTTCAGGTGAATGAACATTATGCTGGAGTTAACAATCCTTCAGTGCCTTGTGGAACCTATGAATCTGGAGTCTTCAATTTTTTGAGTATTTATAACTTGGTACAACAGGGCGGAAATATTACCTTAGCCAGTTTGATAGAACCGGATCATGGAACGAATATCATAGCCTATGATTTGGAATATCTCGTAGAAAGAGTGAAGACTGGGTGTGAAAAAGGAGAAATAGAACTAGGTGGAAAACATTTTGCTTCTCTTAAGGCATAGCTGATATAGCAATCCTAAATCATAAGCTCTACGAGCACGCACTCGCGTTAGCGTAAGCTCCTCCGATAGGAGGCACGTGAACAACAAGATTCCCGACTTCGCCAAAGTTGTCGGGAATCTGAGCCTATGATGCGTCCTAAGTAAAGTTGATTTGAATGTGGAATCGCAACTAATCATGATTGCCAACAGAAAACTAGGACGCGTCGAGCAAGCGATGGAAATCTTAAATCGCTGTGCCAAAACCTGGAATGTAGTCACTATTAGTCGGATCAAGGGACCTCTAAGTGAAGAAATTGTTAGACAGGCTCTAGATCTGATCCAGCATCGTCACCCTCGTCTTAATTCTCGCATTGTCGGCTCTTTTAATAGTCTCCGCTTTCAAACTGAAGGAACAGCAAAGATTTCTTTGCGTGTTGTGAACAAATTAGACAATTGGCAGTGGCAAGAAGTCGTTCATGAAGAGCTAAACGAGGAAATTGATAGTAGCAAAAATCTGCTGCGAGCAGTGCTTGTTCATACCTTAAGCGAAGACCATGTCAGTTACCTGATTACAACAGTACACCACGGGGTTTCGGACGCGTTATCATGTGTCCGGCTTCACTCAGAAATATTGGAGTACTGTCATAAAATTGTGTCCGGCGACCTAATGAACCCAGTTGCTAGCTTAGGCGCGCTTCCACCCATTGAAGAACTACTACCCAAATGGACAAAAGGTTTCAGCGGTAGGATAAGTGGCGTGCTCCTATTTTTACGGCTTGGGTTTCAGAAAATCTGGAATCGACCGGAAACACTAGGTTTTGAAAAGTATGCACCCCTTGCGAAGCGTACTTGTGGCATGGTTCACAGACAGCTTGATCCAGAGTTGACTCAACAGCTGGTAAATCGTTGCAGGCAGGAAAATACGACAGTGCAGAGTGCTTTGTGCGCTGCACTGTTGTTTACTGTAGCGAGAAAAATAGCTAAAGGTAAGAGAAAAGATGTACGAGTGAGCTGCCTGTCATATTTTGATTTGAGGAAACGCTTAGAACCTGCAATCACCGATGAGCACATGGGTGTGTTAGCCTCGTCTATTTTGGGATTTCATACTATATATACCAATACATGTTTCTGGGAATTAGCTCGGGATGTGAAACAACACCTTGAAGCTGTTACAAAGCACAACGATATCTTTAAGATGATATTGATGTCCAAGGATTTCATCAAGTTTTTTCTCGCTGTCCCCAAAGAAGTCTCTGCCACTGTATCTGTCTCCAATATTGGCAAAGTCAATATCCCCAACGTTTACGGCTCATTTGAACTAGAAGAAATCAGCTACCTTGGCTCTAATTCTTTGTATGCAGGTCTTTTCGCTACAAACGCCTCAACTTTTCAAGGAAAAATGCTGTTAAATTTTGTTTTTTCTCAGCCTTCAATCAGTCAGGATACTATGGAGGCTCTTGTAAACAACGTTGTGTCCTGTATTATTGAGGTTTGCGATTTCAATGTTGTTTTCACCCCAATTCACAAGTAACCCATTCCCCATGTAAAAAGCTGGCAGATTTTTACACGTTTAGACCCAACCCTACCTCTCCCTACTCCTCTTACACCCTCCGGGATAGAATAGAGCATAGCCTTTGTGCTGCCTTTTATAGAAAGGCAAAAGCTCAGTAGCAAGCTATACAGACTTGAGTAAGCAAAAATCTGTATTGAGTAAAAGCTGATTGCATCTAACCCTAAGTGTGATTTTTATGGATTCCCGGATTCGCTTTTTGATGTGTGCTCCTGACCACTACGATGTGGACTATGTGATTAATCCCTGGATGGAAGGGAATATTCATAAGTCATCGCGCGATCGCGCTGTAGAACAGTGGGAACAACTGCATCACATCCTCAAAGAACACGCGATCGTTGATTTGGTATCACCCCACAAAGGTGTACCAGATATGGTATTTACCGCCAACGCTGGCTTATTGCTGGGAAAAAATGTCGTTCTCAGTCGCTTTTTACACAAAGAGCGTCAGGCAGAGGAGCCTTACTTCAAGCAGTGGTTTGAGGAGAATGGCTACACTGTCCACGAATTGCCCAAAGATTTGCCCTTTGAAGGTGCAGGAGACGCACTACTAGATCGGGAAGGACGCTGGCTTTGGGCTGGATACGGTTTCCGTACAGAATTAGATTCTCACCCCTACCTGGCAAAATGGCTGGATATCGAAGTGTTGTCTTTGCGCCTGATAGATGAGCGCTTTTACCACCTAGATACCTGCTTCTGTCCCCTCAAGGACGGCTATTTGCTTTACTATCCACCCGCTTTTGATTCCTACTCCAACCGTGTCATTGAAATGCGGGTACCAGCACACAAGCGGATTGCAATTTCCGAACCGGATGCCGTGAACTTCGCCTGTAATGCGGTGAATGTGGATCACATCGTCGTGATGAATAAGGCGAGTGAAGAACTCAAAGCACGTCTTGCAGATGCTGGTTTCCGAGTGCTGGAAACACCTCTTACCGAATTTCTCAAAGCTGGTGGCGCGGCTAAATGCTTGACGCTGCGGGTGACGGAACCAGTACGGGAAGAATTGCATGCGAATGTATCGGTGGAAAGCCGGGTATTACGTATACAAGGACACTTGCTGGACTCCGGCTTGATTAACCGCGCTTTGGATTTGATTACTGACAACGGTGGTAGCTTTCAAGTACTCGATTTCCAATTGGGAGAGCAGCGGCAAAGTACCTCACAAGCAGATGTCAAGGTGTCCGCTCCCTCGCATGAAGTGATGGAAAGCATTATATCGCATCTCATTGATTTGGGTGCGGTGGACTTACCTCAAGATGAGCGCGATGTCAAGCTGGAACCTGTGACTCAACCAGGCGTAGCTCCCGATGATTTCTACGTGAGCACGATTTATCCAACTGAAATCAGGATTAATGGTCAGTGGGTGAAAGTGCAAAATCAGCGGATGGATGGTGCTATTGCCATTACCCAAACCCCCAGAGGTGTGGTAGCGCAGTGTAAAATCCTACGTGACTTAGAAGTGGGTGAGTCTGTTGTTGTGGATGTGCAAGGTATCCGTACCATCCGCAAAACCGAATCACGCGAACAACGGAATTCTCAAGAATTCAGCTTTATGTCAGCGGGAGTTTCCAGTGAGCGACGGGTGGAACTAGTCGTTGAGCAAGTGGCATGGGAATTACGTAAAATCCGCGATGCAGGCGGTAAAGTTGCTGTCACAGCAGGTCCTGTGGTGATTCACACAGGTGGCGGCGAACATCTAGCACAACTGATTCGAGAAGGATACGTGCAAGCGCTTTTGGGTGGAAATGCGATCGCCGTCCATGACATCGAGCAAGCAATGATGGGAACTTCTCTCGGTGTGGACATGAAGCGCGGCGTAGCTGTACGCGGTGGACACCGCCATCACCTAAAAGTGATTAATACTATGCGTCGTTATGGTAGCATTGCCAAAGCTGTTGAAGCTGGCATCATTAAAAGTGGCGTAATGTATGAGTGCGTCAGCAACGGTGTACCTTTCTGTCTTGCTGGCTCGATTCGGGACGATGGTCCTTTACCCGATACCGAGATGGATTTGATCAAAGCACAAACCGAATACGCCAGACTGCTCAAAGGCGCGGACATGATTTTGATGCTGTCCAGTATGTTGCACTCAATTGGCGTCGGGAATATGACTCCGGCGGGAGTGAAGATGGTTTGTGTGGATATCAATCCAGCTGTGGTGACTAAGTTAAGCGACAGGGGTTCAATAGAATCAGTTGGTGTGGTAACAGATGTGGGGTTATTTTTGAGTCTGTTGATGCAGCAATTGCAGAAGTTGACAAGCCCTTATATTGGTAAACTAGTTTAGGGATTTCCAAAAAATAAATTATCCCCTAACAGTGGGGTGGGCATCCTGCCCGCCCAGTTAATAGGACGAGCACCAATTCCTGAAGTTTAAAATAACGTAGACGCGTAGCGGCGTGCCGCAGGCTACCGCCAAGAACGCAGAGTAAAGAAAGGGAGACAGAATGGAAGGAGTAGTTTTCAAAAGACAGCTACAAATTCGTTGGGTAGGTCGAATCACTGACTTCTTATTAGCAGGGATGGTCGTTGGACCGCTAGCTGCTCCTTTTTTAGCTGCATCGGGGTTACCATTGTTACCTCTAATTGCAAAAATTATTTATTTTATGGGCGCTCATGTATGCCCACAGCCCCATATGGGCGTAGAATTGGTGCCACCGTATATCATGGCTGTGTGTATGCGTTGCTACGGTACTGTCGCCGGGTTGTTGATAACGCGTGTATTGTATGGAGTGACAGGTGGTAAAGGTTTTTACTGGTTAAGTCAGTATGGTTGGAGTGGTGTGGCGATCGCCACTGTATTGATGATGGCTTATCCAGTGGAATTAGCCGCAGAGGTTTTGGGTTGGTGGAGTTTTAATAATTACGTTGTGACACTTTTTGGGTTGATCACAGGTTTGGCATGGGGTTTGTTTACTATGCCGATATTGCATGAAAATGGGCGATCGCGAAGCGTTGCTGCTTTCAGCAAATCGCCATATCGTCAGGAATTTGGTGCGTAACACGCACGCGATCGGTACGCCTCTAATGGCGGATTCAATGGACAATACTGGACAACAAGTACAAATAACCATCATGGCGTTGTAATACTGTGCAGTACTTGTGATTGATTATCTGTAGGGTTTTTGTTCCAGTGTTGATATCAAACTGTCCAATTTTGCGAGTAGTTACTCTTCCTGTGTGAGTACCGGCATTTTTTCCTTTGGGGACATTAGCCCTGACAATATCACCCGTTGTGAATCCAAAATGAAACTTGGTATTAGTTTTATGGCTTTTGGGGAAACCGAATTTGTCAGTTACAGACATTTGTCGGCTTCCATGTCCAGTAGCTTTTATTATTAAAGGTTTGACGCCTTTAACGATTAACTTATCTGGAGTTGACCAGAAAGAAAAGGGTACAAGCCCCTAAATTTGTTTATGGAAAAAGAAAAAATGTATTTCGAGACGCGCAGCGCAAGAAATACGGCATCCTTGTTACAAGCCCCTAAATTTATTTATGGGGTTCTTACTTTTGACTTTTGAATGCGTGACTTTTGACTTCCCCGAAGGGGCTGACCGACCCACACATGCCGCATCAAAATAGTGAGTTTTGGGTAGTTCAAGTTTTGTCCTATTAAACTTTGTCAAACCCCCACTACCTGTTTCTACTAGCAATCCGGTGGATTTTAAAACTTCAAGTAACTTGAATCTAGTTGCATTAACAGCAGCAGTGTCGGCTAATGGTTTCTTGGCTTGCGCTTCAATTTTTTTCAAGTGTAACGGGTGTTTCTTCAGGAAATCCTTGATATCTTTGGCTCCCTTTTTGATGTTGCATTTTTCACAACTCAAGGTAAGATTTGAAATTCTGTTCGTTCCTCCCTTAGCTCGTGGGTGAATGTGTTCAATCTGTAAAGGTACATCCTGCTTGTCGCAGTATACGCACTTTCTACCAAACTTTTCTAGCAGGTATTCACGAGTTTCGTAGCCTGCCAATGTTCCCTGTTGATACTCCTTCCCACAAAGAGCGGGATTCTGCATTAGTTGAGTGTCAAACTTAACTAGTTCTTGTGATATAGCCGTAATTGGTGCAAGTCTCATCAATCGCCTTACCCACGTCTGAATGTTGTAAACACGACTCATTAAACTTGGTGGCAGCCAACCGTCAGGACGTTTTCTGTTATTAAAACGTGGTTGACGATAACGGGTTTTTCTGCCTCTCCTACTTCTTCTTAATTGTCTGCGAGAAGTTAAAGCAACTCTTACAGCAAATCCTCTATGTTGAAGTTCTGCGGTAAATACGACTTCACCAGTTGAATCATTAATTACGGCTATCCCTGTAGTTTTTGAACCTGGATCAATTTTGATTCTTAAAGGTTGTACTGGTACATCTGGACGTGATTCTTTTAAAATGATAGTAAAGGGAAATTTGCGCGCATACCGCGGCTTTACCATTTCTTAAAAGCTGTCTTGCCTGTGCTGGATGAACGGGTTCTACTGGTCTTTTATCGGTGTCGAGTACGAATACTTTGCTCATAAAGAGCCGTCATTAGGGTAATGTTTTCCTCGATCATGTTAAAAAGGGTTTTTACGCTGGATGCACTGACTTAACCAAATACATCTGTTTAACATCCAACGATAGAGAGCAGCGCCTTGCTCTGGTTCCCAGAGTTGTGGCGACTGCGGTGCCGCAAGCTGGAAAGCACCTACGGGTATCATGCCCCAATTAACGTAGTCTTTTCAGACTGGATCTGGCTATATCTCCAGCTTACGTACTCGTTGTCCAGCTTTGTTCACTGTTTGGTGTATAGCCTTCTACAAAGTAAATTCTATTGACGCTCTCCTGACTAGAAGTCAGGAGAGCGTCAAACTTATGGAATTTAGCCTATGAGATTTAAAGAGTAGTTGGATGATGGAGAAGCAATTTCCCACTTGACATCTGGGACTTGGGTGAGGAAGACTCCCTGGTCTGCGTTATAGGTGGTGCCATTCATCTGCCAAATGGCATTTTGTCCCGTGCTATAGTTGCGCCAAAGGATGTCAACATTACCATCTTTATTAAAGTCTTCTAAACCTGCAATTTCCCAGTTTTGATCTGGAACTTGGGTCAAAAAGACTCCTTGGTCTGGGGTATAGGTGGTGCCGTTCATCTTCCAAATGGCATTCTCACCAGTCCGAGAGTTGCGCCAAAGGATGTCAACATTGCTATCTTTATCAAAGTCTGCTGTACCTTGAATTTCCCAGTTTTGATCTGGAACTTGGGTGAGCAAGACTCCCCGGTCTGGGGTATAGGTGGTGCCATCCATCTTCCAAATCGCATTCTCACCAGTCCGAGAGTTGCGCCAGAGGATGTCAACATTGCTATCTTTATCAAAGTCTGCCAGACCTTCAACTTGCCAATTGACATCATCAACTTTGGGTAGGAAAACTCCCCGGTCTGGGTTATAGGTGGTGCCATCCATCTGCCAAATGGCATTCTCTCCCGTGCTATAGTTGCGCCACAGGATGTCAACATTACCATCTTTATTAAAGTCTGCTACACCCTCAATTTCCCAGTTTTGATCTGCGACTTGGGTGAGGAAAACTCCCCGGTCTGGGTTATAGGTGGTGCGATCCATCTGCCAAATGGCATTCTCTCCAGTACGATAGTTGCGCCAGAGAATGTCAAGATTACCATCTTTATTAAAGTCTGCCTGACCTTCGATTTCCCAGTTGACATCATCAACTTTGGTTAGGAAAACTCCCTGATTTGCGTTATTTGGGTCATAATAAGGAGAACTGCTGTTTAATGTCCAAATGGCATTCTCTCCAGTACGATAGTTCCGCCACAGGATATCTGGGCTACCGTCACGATTGAAATCAGACTTAGAAGAATTCAAGGTTACGGTAACGTTACCAGTAACTTGTAAAGTCGGGTCGCCTTGTAAGCCACCGTACTCTACAATGTAACCCTGAGGCTGATAGTTTCCACCTAGCACAACATCCCCAAGGTCATTCCATTTACCTATTTGAGAGTTACCTTGGAGATCTGTAATGTTGGGAGTGCCAATGATATGGGCGTAGTCTTCCCCAAGGTTACCATCGTTTGGCTCACCTGATGCCCAGTTGCTATATTGATCTGGAACTGTACTACCAGTCGCATTTGCACTCCAAAAGGCAGTTCCAGCCTCTGGTCCTGTTACCCAACGCCAGTCCCCTTCAGTCGCAGCATCGCTACCTCCTATCCAGCCGTTTCCTTGGACTTTGCCTTGGATGAAGTTTTGTTCTGTACCAGAGGTGATGGTTGCTAGGTAACCTTGGAGTCCAAAGTAGTTACGTGTTCCAGCCAGACCCTGAGCAATCCCCCAACTAATACCTGGATCCTGGACAAACTCGTAGAAGTGCTTGTTTTCTGGATTTGCTAGGTTAGTACCTAGGGCGAATTCAATGCCACGCGCTGCTGCAGAGGGGGTGTTATTGGTATTGCTGTAGGTGACTTGGCGCAGCACATTCTGGTAAACCTCGTTGGTAGCCTGACCAGTTATCCTCAAAACTCCTGTTGCCGTGTCGTAGTTCCAGGTCAAAGCTTGGATAGTGCCACTGGTACCAGTTTGGTCGGCAACACTAAGGCGGTCTTCATTCGCATTGAAGTTAGAGGTGATGACCACTGATGCACCATTTAGGTTGGCATTACTGGGGTCAGAAGAATTGGGGTCAGAAGAAATACTTAAATTGGGGGCAATAGCTCTGGGATTAGCGCCAGTCGTGTAGTTAGTTGTCCCAGAAACGGTAAGAATCTGCACCATGGCTCATCCTTTGTTAGGAAAAAGTGTTTGAGGAAAGATTGGAGATGAACTGCACAACTGTGCAGAACATTTATGTTGTAGATGCTACTAAAATAATAACTATACTTACCATATTTTTGTAGAAAAAAATACTCGCATGAGTCAAACGAGGCTATTCTGAGATGAAATGCTGTATCACTAATTACCTGCAGCAGAAACGAAACAACAGCCAGTATAGTGTCAAAAATGACTCATTACCGCACCCTGTGTTATTTTGCCCAAAAATTGTCACAGAATTCTGATTAAAAAATTAATTTAATAAAAAATTAATAATCTTCTTTGTAGAATGAAGGACAAAGTATGTTGTAGGAAATGATAGGAAAAGTGTGAAATATGAACTATTCCTCATTTTTCTGACTTTATTAAAGTTACAAATATTTAGCTGACGAATCAGCGGACGCTACGGAACCATTCAACAATTCCATCAGCTATGACTCTTGCTAGCTTCTTCTGTTCTTGAGGATTTGTCACCCACTCAAATTCATTCGGATTGCTCATAAAACCCAACTCCAGCAATACTGATGGCGCACTCGCTGGACGTGTAAGCGCTAAGTTATCCCAAAATACGCCGTAGGATGGTCGTCCTAATTTGCTAACTATGTAATTGTGCATAAAAACTGCTAAGCTGTGAGCCTGGGGATGATACCAAAACGTTCCCACTCCTTTGGTGTTTTCGGCATCACCTTCATCGGGTAGGGAGTTGTAATGTATAGAAAAGGCGATCGCTGGTTCTTCTTGATCAATTCTCGCCACGCGATCAGGAAGCAACACTTCCGTATCATTCTCCCGTGTCATGACCACTGTCGCCCCTCGCCTCACCAACTCATCGCGTACCAGCTTTGACACCACGAGATTGACATCTTTTTCCGGATACCCTGTTGGTCCTAATGCACCAGATTCTTTACCCCCATGTCCTGGGTCGAGTAAAATTTTGATACCAGATAACGGCTTTTGTCTTTTGAATAACCCCGTTGTTTCCCGCCTGCTTGCAGACGAGTTCAAGGGTGAGTCACGTAAAGCCAAAATCAAACTCGTTCCGTCGTATCTCAGCTTATACCCCCACTGTTGAGCCTTTTTCAGGTTAAATGTGTATTGCACTCCTCCCTGTCCCCCTCCTGTAGCCGGGGGGAGTTGTTGCCAATCTAAGCGAGAAATCAGAGCGTTGTCATCTAAGCGAATAATATCTGTTTGGGCAGTGGTATTATAAAGGGTGAGAGTAAAAGTCTGGTCATTCTGCTGCACACTCACAGGAACAGGTACTTGCACCGGGAAAACCATTTCCGTCACACCCGGGAGTTTCCGATATCCAACACTGCGGATAATAGTGTGTGGGGGAATTGCTCCTGGTAAAGTACGAGTTTCCTTACTATTGATCCAAGCGCCATAGTCCAAACGCAACCACTCACCTTCTCGTCCTGTGACTGCTGCCCGTGTGCCTTTAGGTAGAGGCGTGAGTCTAGAATAATCTGTACTAGGACCAGTGCGAGCAACACCAGAATCTGCTGTAACCTCCACAACTTCCAACTGTCCAGGTGAGAGGATGGTGATTTTTCCAGTTCCTGGCTGAGTTATCGTTTTGCCATCCAGCGTCAGTTGAAACTGGGGTTGTCCCAAATTGGCAGATGTTTCGACTGTCGTACACCCCTCATACTTGCTTGCGCTAGACTGGGCAGAAGGTTGATTTTGCCCTGTTAAGGCGGCAGAATTTGCCGGGAGTTGTGCTTGTTGTGGTTGGCGCGCCAGGGAAACAGTCTGATTTGCCAGCTTCACAGAAACATTAGCATTCGGTTGAGCGATCGCCCTAAAACAGATCCGTTCCCCCGGAAGTTTAGCAATGTCCACTGCTGGTGTGAGAGAATCTTTGGCAAAGGCTAACCCCTGTGGCACTTCCGGTTGAGTGGAAACCCTTGTCACCTTAAGAAGGACTTCTTGATTTTGGTAGCGGACAGTAAAGACGTTTTCTCCCACCTGCAAGGGAAAACTCGGGGCAAAATGACCAGACTTGCTGCGCTTTACTGGCTTACCATTGATGAGAACCTCTCCACTTGATGGTGCTGTGCCAATAAAGAAAATTTTCTTTGCACTTGTCTGGGAATTTGCCCGAGGATAAACAACTTTGAGGGATTGCTCTTGAGCCAAAACTAACGAGGGTGTGATTATAAAGCTTAATATTACTAATCCTAAAAGTGGTCTCACGTCAAAATAGAAGAATAATTTACAAAAAAGTTGGGAGTGGGGAAGTCGTAAGTAGTTAGTAGTTATTACAACATTCAACACTTATTGACAACTAACAACCAACATCCGTCATTACCCAATAACAATTACTGTGGCACAATGACGGGTGTATTTTTAGAAGTTGCACAAAGTTAAAAATAATATGACTAAGTTTGTATTTGTTACTGGCGGAGTTGTTTCTAGTATCGGTAAGGGAATTGTAGCAGCAAGTCTGGGGCGATTGCTCAAGTCAAGAGATTATTCTGTGTCAATTCTCAAACTCGATCCCTATATTAATGTTGATCCAGGGACGATGAGCCCCTTTCAGCATGGCGAAGTCTTTGTGACTCAAGATGGTGCTGAGACAGACTTGGACTTGGGGCATTACGAACGTTTTACGGATACCTCCATGTCGCGTTTAAACAGCGTGACGACTGGTTCAATTTACCAAGCCGTAATTAATAAAGAGCGTCGTGGCGATTATAACGGCGGCACAGTACAGGTGATTCCGCACATTACAAATGAAATAAAAGAGCGGATTATCAGAGTTGCTAAAGATACTAATCCAGATGTTGTCATTACAGAAATAGGCGGTACGGTAGGTGATATTGAATCGCTGCCGTTTTTGGAAGCAATTCGCCAATTCCGTAAGGATGTAGGGCGGCAAAATGTGCTGTATATGCACGTAACACTAGTTCCGTGGATTGCTTCAGCGGGTGAGATGAAAACTAAGCCAACGCAACACTCAGTCAAAGAACTCAGATCGATTGGCATTCAACCAGATATCTTAATTTGTCGATGCGAACGTCCCCTAGCAACAGGGATAAAACAAAAATTATCAGAATTCTGTGATGTTCCTGTAGAATGCGTCATTTTATCGCAAGATGCTAAAAGCATTTATGAAGTCCCGCTGATTCTGGAACGAGAAGGACTGGCGCAGCAAACGCTAGAGTTGCTGAACATGGAACAACGTCAACCAAATTTGGCGCAGTGGCAAACTTTGGTGGAAAAATTGTACAGTCCCACTCATCGATTGGAAATTGCGATTGTGGGTAAGTATGTGCGTTTGTCCGATGCCTATCTTTCAGTCGTAGAAGCACTGCGCCATGCAGCAATTGCTATGAGTTGCGAACTGCACCTACGTTGGGTAAATTCAGAAACATTGGAAACCGAAGGAGTCGAAACTTATCTTGAAGGTGTGGATGGTATCGTTGTCCCAGGAGGTTTTGGCGTCCGGGGAGTCGATGGCAAAATTGCCGCAATTAAATACGCACGAAATTGCCAAATCCCCTTCTTAGGTTTGTGCTTGGGAATGCAATGTTCAGTGATTGAATGGGCAAGGGACATAGCTGGATTAACAGATGCTAATAGCGCGGAATTTGACCCCCATACCGAAAATCCAGTTATTAACCTGTTGCCAGAACAGCAGGATATAGTTGATTTAGGCGGAACAATGCGTTTAGGTTTATATCCTTGTCGCTTGCTTCCCAATACATTGGCTTTCAAACTCTATCAGGAAGAAGTGGTTTATGAACGCCATCGACATCGCTATGAGTTCAACAACGCCTACCGCAATATATTTGTAGATTCTGGTTATGTGATTAGTGGGACTTCTCCCGACGGACGCTTAGTGGAAATAATTGAATTTCCCAACCACCCCTTCTTTATTTCTTGCCAATTTCACCCAGAATTTCAATCAAGTCCCAGCATCCCTCATCCTCTATTTAAGGGTTTCATCCAAGCTGCGATCGCGCAAAGAGGACTGCCGGAGGCGATCGCTCGTTCTAATCCTTCCTCTGTTACACAAACACCAGCACAAGTCTCTTAATTAATCATCAGTCATGAGTCTTTGGTTTGAGTACCAAAGACTCATGACACAACTCAAAATCTTTTACGGGTGTAGCGCTGAAATTTGCTGCTGTGAAACTTGTGAATTGAGGGATTTTTGTGGCCTACTGGGTGAAAATTCACTATGAGAGAAATGAATATGTAGTCAATTTTGAACGGGTTACGGCTTTTTGTCATGAACGGAACGGTAGGATTACTTTTTGGTTGCCAGATTGTGCTATCCCGATAGTAGTTAATTCCCAAAACAACTTAGAAGACTATCAAAAAATTCTGGATTATATACAGCATGTCACGGGGTTAGGGTTTGAGAAATCCTATTGGGTGAAAATTGTTTACGAAAGGAATGAATATATCATTAACCTCGACAGCATTAGTTCTTTTTGTCATGAACCAAGCAACGGCAGGATAACTTTTTGGTTGCCAAATAGTACTCTTCCCATCATTATCAACCCTGTGAGTAATCCAGATTCTTATCAAAAAGTTTTGGAATACGTTCAGAACACAACCGGGTATCTTTTATAAGTCAAGAATATCGCATGATTGCGGGTACTCCGTGCGATTGCCGAAGGCACTGCGCTTTGCGCAATCGCTGGTTGAAGCACTATCCCAAATTATCCTCTGGTCGTTTATTGCCATTTAGATAAGCCCTCAGTATGAGTGGTTAGCAGAATTTTTAGAACTACCGAATGGTATCCCTTCACACGATACATTTGAACGGTTATTTACACGGTTAAATCCTCAAGAGTTTCAGCAATGTTTTCTAGAAGAAAATTATCCAACCCTGGAGGTAGTCGCTATTGATGGAAAGCCCTTACCTAATTCATATGGCCGAGGCGGTGATCTAGGTGCGATATCAAGATAAAAAGGAAGATTTTATCTTCTAAATCGATTTAAGAAAGTTATGGTTTTATGGAACAAGTTGAGTGTCAAGCCAAAGCGAAAAGTCAACCCGCTCGACGCTACGAATTAGATTGGCTTAGGGTTCTGGCAGTGCTGCTGCTACTTTATTTCCATACCGCAGCCATCTTTTATACTGGCGAACTTGGCGAGTTTTACATCAAGAACGACCAGTTGAGTCATGCGATGAGTTGCTTCATCGTATTCGTCCATCAGTGGCATATGCCGCTCTTTTTTCTGTTGTCAGGATCTGGCACTTGGTTTGCGCTGTCATTTCGGTCAACCCTTGAGTATGTGCAGGAGCGATTCAAACGGCTGTTCATCCCTTTCTTGTTTGGCACTCTAATCCTTGTTCCGCCTCAGGTTTACTACCGACTTCGGAGTCATCCAAACTACCATGACTCATACCTGCAATTCTATCCCCAATTCTTCAATGGCATTCGTCCTCAGGGGAATTTTGAGTGGTCACACCTGTGGTTTGTGATCTATCTTTTCGTCTTTTCATTGATTGCCTTACCGCTCTTTCTACATTTGAAAGGCACAGGAGCGCATTTACTCTCAAAGCTCTCAGTTACTATGGAAAAACCTGGAGCAATTTTGCTGCTGGCTCTACCCTTGGCTGCCATTGAAGCAGCGTTGCGACCCAGATGGCCAGGTTTCCAAAACCTCTATGACGACTGGGCAAACTTCTGTTTATACCTTTTGTACTTTATCTACGGCTACTTCCTAAGTTCTGACGTAAGATTTGGGCAGGCTATAGACAGGCATAAGAGTATCGCTCTGGTCTTGGCATGTACCTGTATGTTAGTTCTTTTTGGCTTGTGGGAGACTGATAGCTTGCCAGAGCGAGGTTACTCTCTGGTATACATTTTATACCAATTTCTGCGGGGGGTTGACTCCTGGTTCTGGATCGTTGCCCTTGTAGGGTTAGGTCGAAGGTACTTGAATTTCAATAGCAAGCTACTGCAATACGCAAGCGCTGCACAATATCCATTCTATCTGCTTCACCAAACAGTCCTCGTGGCAATTGGTTTCTACGTAGTGCGTTGGAATGCAGGCGTGATGGAGAAATTTTGGGTGATTAGCACCACTTCTCTAATCGTAACCATTGCCCTCTATGAGTTATTCATCAGGAGAAACAATCTGGCGAGATTTCTGTTCGGACTCAAGCCAATTTCTTCCCACCAGGAAATAGCGCAACCAGTTCCTGCATCCAGAGATTAGAGGTCAGGACGCGTGACAATTAGCGCCTGAAGCTTTAAGTTTTAGCTAAGAACTCCAAAACCAAAGTATTAAACTCCTCTGAATATTCAACTTGTGACCAATGACCACACGGGTCGAAGATATGTTGACGGGCATTCGGCAACCCCTTGGTTGCAACAGCAGCGTGAGCAACTGGCAGTACGCGATCCTGTTGCCCCCAAAGCACAAGTGTTGGCGCAGTGATGGTAGGCAATCTATCGACAATCGTATTATAAATTTCAGTCCGAACACCAAACAGGTCGATGTTTGTTTTAATGAGTCCTACAACTGCTTCCCATGCCCTAGGAAGAGTAGCAATTTGGTAGTAAAGTTCAACCCACTCATTGGAAATAAGCGTTGAGTCATACACAGACTGCTTCAACGCCAAAGCTGTACCGCTCCGAGTAGGTTTGAATAATCTGCCAACAAATGGTAATGTCGCTAACCGAAGCGTAAGTGTGATTTCTTTACCTAACCCCAAGCTGTTCACCAGGACCAACTTCTCTAGTTTTTGAGGAAAATCCAGTGCGAATTGCAAAGCGACACCGCCTCCCAGCGAATTTCCAATCAGGCTGGCGCACTCGATACTAAGGGCATCCATGAAATCTTTGACGAACTGGGCTAGGTAGGTGAGCGAATAAGTTAGTGGTGGCTTCTCGGAGCGACCAGCGCCTACTAAATCAACAGCGTAGACACGATGGTGTTGAGCTAAAACGCTAATATTATACGCCCAAGTCTCCACACTACTGCCGATGCCGTGGAGCAAGATGACTGTTGTTCCCTTGTCCCCCGAAGTCCAGTAACGTGTATTGATTTGACCAACTTGGACATATCGGTCTTGTGGTGTCTGTACAAGCATCATAGGCATAGGTCAGCATTTTTGGTTGACGTGGAGTGACTTGCTGTTGTCTTCAACAATATTATTAGTTCCGAAGAAGTTTTTTGGATCTGGCACTTGCCGTTTCATCCCGTCTCGACAAAATTGGACAAACCTAGCCAAACTTATTTTCCTCCTCACTACACCCCACACCGTTCGGCTGAGCGCTCACGGCGAAGCCCCACACCGCATCCCCTGTGGTAATTCACAATCACGTTCAATTGATAACGCCTAAGCCCCTAGTTTTGAAAAAGCTAACTTCGCGGCACCTGCTATCCCCGCAAAGTTACCCAATTCTGCTGGCAATATTTGTAAACCAAGACGTGAAGTAGGCAGAACTCTCTGCTCAATTTCTGCTTTAACAAATGGTATAAAAAACTCAGCACTGCCACTCACGCCGCCACCAATCACAACTGCTTGCGGCGTTAGCACGTAAATCAAACTGGTTAATCCAATTCCCAAATCTTTACCATATTCTTGCCAAAATGTCAACGCTTGAGCATCTCCGGCTTTTGCCAGAACGCCGAGTTCTGCTGGTTCCTTGCCTGTACGGCGACGAATTGCGGTGACTGATACATACTGCTCCAAAGAGCCTTGATTGCCACTATTACACCTTGGACCATCTGGGTTGAGAGTAATCAATCCCAGCTCACCGGCTGCGCCTAGAGGACCAGTAAAGAGTTCGCCATCTAGGATAATTGCGCCACCGACACCAGTTCCCAAAGTCAGCAGAATCAGATTCTGAAAGCGGCGACCTGCTCCCAGCCAAGCTTCCCCTAGCCCCGCGCAGTTGGCATCGTTACCGACAATCGTAGGTTTGCCTGTTTTTGCTTCTAAAGCATCGGCTAAAGGCACATCGTACCATCCTGGCAAGTTAATGGCAATTTTGGCAATGCGTCCTTGAGCATCCGCAGGTCCGGGAGTGCCAACACCAATGGCAATGCAATTTCTCTCAAAGTCAATTTGGGCGATCGCATCTACCATTTTTGCCACAACCGCCTCTGGTGTCGCGGGTTGCGGCGTAGCCACAGTTAACGATTGTAAACAAGTGCCATCTGCGGTAAAACGCCCCAGCTTAATTGCTGTTCCACCCAAGTCAATACCAATTACTTGAGAATTCCCCACTTTCAAACCCCTCACAGATTTGGCAACAGAATAAGTAGATTTCTGGCAAAAATCCCGTTTATGGCGAATTGGAACCGCAGATGGACTCCTGCGTGCGTTGGACGGGTTCCCCGGCTTGTTCAAAGCAGCATCTCCGGAGGAGGAGATAGCACCTGTTGTGCAGATAAACACTGCCAAATTTGCTACTTCATTTTTTACCAGTTTCGCTACCAAAAAATTCTACATTCTCGGAGTCATTTAGTGCTGGTCGTAAAGCAGCGACAGTTAGGGGATGAAAACTAGGCTGACTCTGTAAAGATGCTACTGGGGAACCTCTTAAGATGCCAGTCAGGGCGACGGAAAGCATAAAGCCACCAGCAGCGGCAGCAATTAAAGAAATATTATCTTTCACACAGATCTCTCAATGATAAGTACAACAGATATTAGAGTAGCAAACAGATAATGGTTATTCTTTCTCATTTGTCCAACGACAAATGAAAAGAGACTCAATGACTAATGATTATTAACAAATAATTCTTGACTATTTCCGGATGTCTTTGCGTAAACGGGGATTAATAAATTCATTTAACCCCTCACCGAGTAGCGACAGCCCCACAACCATGATTGTCATCGCTAATCCGGGGAAAAAGGCAGTCCACCAAACACCAACAGGTAGTGCTTGCAAAGCTTGTTGTAAATCGCGTCCCCATTCTGGCGTTTCTCTTGGAAGCCCTAAGCCCAAAAAACCCAAACTCCCCAGAATCAAAATCGCATCAGCGGCGTTGAGGGTAAAAAGGACGGGTACGCTTTGAATGACATTGAAAAATAAGTACCGAGAAAGAACTTGCCAAGTGTTAGCACCCATTGCTTGTGCTGCTTCGATGAACACTTCTGTTTTAACGCTAACAGTGTGGTTCCGGACAACACGGTAATATTGCGGAACATAAGCAATGCTGATGGCAAGAGCGGCGTTTAATATTCCACGTCCTACGATAAATGCCAGTGTTACCGAAAGCAGCAAACCTGGTAGGGTGTAGATACTATCCATAACAAATAGTAATGCTTTATCTAATCTACCTCCTACGTAGCCACTTACCATGCCCAAAGGCACACCAATAAACATACTGAGCGCTGTAGCCAATAAAACCACTTGCAAGGCAGCTTGAGCGCCAAATAGTGTGCGCGAAAATACATCATAGCCTTCGCGACTGGTGCCAAACCAATGTTGGAGTGAGGGTGGTTCTTGAATGGGGTTAGTCAAGGAATCTAGGGGGTTTTGCAGCCAACCGAAAGCCTGGAGTAAGGGGGCGCACAAAGCCAGGAAGATGAAAAACAAAGTTATCGTTAACCCAATCAACATCAGTCGTTGGGAAAGGGTGGGGTTTTTAGCAAACCGTAAAAATCGAATTGGGGGACTTTTTGTGATGGTCATAAATACAAGAAGCCGTAAGGAGTTGCAAGCTGGTAACTACAGATGACCATTTTACCTATCAGGTTGTTTCGTGCGATTGCCTTTGGCAGTGGGCAAAGCCCAATCGCCGTAAGTCCGGAGGAGGCTTGTGCCAACGCGGAGCGTCTTTTGCTACTGAGAAGGCGGGTGTTGCACCATCTTTGCAAAGACACAAAGCCGATAACGGCTACAATGTTTACGTGTTGCATTATAAATAAGTGACATCTCCCGGCGATCGCCATTTTGTGGTACACCGACGGCTTCTAAACCTCAAGATTTAGATTTCCTGCTTTTTTGGGAGAGCCTAGTAGCATCCTTGCCCTTACTACCTTGGTTTAAATTCTTGGCTTTAGTTAAAAAGACTTATAAATATTTGTAACAATATTTAACAGGGCAATAATATCATTTAAAGTAGTCAGAAGCCAGCACCTAACCCTGGAAAGTGACAGTGCTGGCTTTGGCTCCTAATTATCAAAGGAGATAATTTCATTATGGCTTACCAAGAGCGCCTCAAACCCTGGGCAGTTGTTCATTCACTGTCCTCCTCACAAAAGGTAGTCGTCAGCCGCCACCGGAGTCGCATTGATGCAGAAGGATACCTTCAGTTATTGCGTGAGCAAAAGCCCAATAGCAAACATGAAGTCGTTTTCGAGATGGTAGAGGGCAAGGGGTGTTAGCCATGTCATTTGCTGACGTTCGGGGTGATAGGGTAAAGAGCAAAGCGAGTATTGGCAGAGAACATAGGGTGCATGAACGCAGTGCAACACAAATGACATCTTGCACTAGCCCGCAACAGCCAGAAATTCAAATCTCTGGTTAACAGCAATCCTCACGCATAGAACTCGGTCAAATTTTGCAGTCAATTTGAATAGACTTGTTGCAAAAGTCATTTATCGACAAGGTAAAGTAGTCAGAACTCCAAGAGCTAGCAACTTGAGCGATGAGCGAGGACACTTGCATGCTGAGGTTACTTGGGAACGCAAGCAAAGTGTCCTGCTCTGCACTCAAGTGCAGCGTAGACGAGGACTTACAAATTGCTTTCAATCAATTGGCGATACTCGCTCTTTTGCTTGACGCCTTTGAGTTCCTTCAACAGATCCTTATCCTTGAAGAACTGAACTGTGGGTGTTCCTGTGACACCAGCATTTTCGGCGATGTCGCGGTCTTTATCGATGTCAATTTCGACAAAGTGGATTTTGCCGTCAAATTCATCCACCACTTTATTTAATATCGGCTTGAGGGTATGGCAAGGACCGCAGCCAGGAGAGACGTATTTGACGATAATCAGGCGATCGCTATCATGGAACAGCTTCCGCAAAGCATAGCCCCCGTGATGGCGGGTTGTATTCAAATCAAATTCCGCAGCTTGCTGTTCTTCAGTTTTCTTCTCGGCTGGGTGTTCGAGTTCATTATCTGGAGTTTCCAGTTTTTGATGGAATTCCTGAATCAAACCCGTGGAAGACAACCAGCGTTCTGCTAACATCGCCGCCGCACAACCACTACCTGCAGCGGTAATTGCCTGACGGTACTCATGATCTTGTACGTCGCCTGCCGCAAAAACACCTTCTAAGCTTGTTTCTGGAGAACCAGGCTTGGTGACAACGTAACCCACGTCATCCAGTTCCAGTTGTCCCTTGAATAAAGATGTATTGGGATTGTGACCAATGGCGTAGAATAATCCCTTAACGTGCAGTTTGCTCTCTTCGCCAGTTTTGGTATTGCGGATTTTTATCCCTTCCATGTGGTTGTCGTTCCCAAACACATCCAGTGGTTCACTGTTCCAGTTAACTGTGATTTTGGGGTTACTCAAAACGCGGTCTTGCATCGCTTTAGAAGCCCGCATCTTCTCAGAGCGTACCAGCAAATTCACTTTAGAGCCGTATTTGGTCAGGTAAATCGCTTCTTCCGCCGCCGAGTCGCCGCCACCCACCACAGCTAATTCCGCGCCGTGGAAAATAGGCGTAGCACCGTCGCAAATAGCACAAGCAGAAATTCCTCGGCTCCAGAATTGATGTTCACTGTCTAAACCCAAGCGCTTTGCTGTCGCACCCGTGGCAATGATAACGCTATTAGTTTTAAATTCCCGTTCCTCAGAGCGAACTGTAAAAGGACGCTGAGTTAAATCAACTTCAATAACATCTTCTGTATACAACTCAGCTCCCCAGCGTTCCGCTTGAGCCTTCATCAAATCCATCAGTTCTGGTCCGGTAATTCCTTCGGGAAACCCAGGAAAGTTCTCCACTTCAGTCGTTGTCATCAACTGACCACCTGGTAACCCCCCGGCTTGGAAACCCTCAAAGACAACGGGTTTGAGGTTAGCTCGTCCTGCGTAGATAGCAGCTGTGTACCCTGCTGGACCAGAACCTATAATCACTACGTTTTCTACTGTCGGGTTGGTCATGATTATTTATATAAACTCATAACGACTACGACTTAGTATAGCAAATTATTTGCGAGCTTGGGAAGGACAGAGTCGTTTCATTCAGGTGCCAATCTGCCAGAACATTTATTCTCTGTTTCCGACGTTGACAAAAATATGATTATGTGTATCAGCTTGTTTAGTTTCCTTCCTTCTTTAATTAAAGTGTAAGCAAAATCAACTTATGCACTTTTGAGATAGAAATGGGAAATTTTCGGTGAATCTGACTATTGCCATTGTCACTTGCATAAAATATATACACACCGTAGGGGCTTTCGTCTAGCCCATTGGTGTCAATTTAACGTTCAGACCTTTACCCCACCTTGATTTGACCCCACCCCGCCAAAGCTACGCTTTTGCTCGCCTCCCCGCTTGCGGGGAGGGGTTGGGGGTGGGGTAAAGCCAACGTGGAATAAAGGTTTAAACGTGGTTGTTGACACGCATGGGCATTTCTCAGCCCTTGTCTTATTAACAAGGAAAAATTTTTACTAAGGTGATATGAAAACAAAGTGAAGTGGGTAAGTTACATTTAGAACTCTTTAAACCCTCACCACCTCATAGTAAATACGTATGAAAACTCAACGAAAAGCTAAATTTCTGCGATATATTCTTAATAAAAAGCAGGAAGAGCAGGGTTTCACACTTATTGAACTGTTAGTAGTCATTATTATTATTGGTATTCTTTCTGCTATTGCTTTGCCCTCTTTCCTCAATCAAGCGAATAAAGCCAAGCAATCTGAAGGTAAAACTTATGTGGGTTCCATGAACAGGGCGCAGCAAGCTTATTACTTGGAAAATGCTTCGTTTACAACTAACATAAATAATTTAGGAATTGGTATTGCGCCGGAAACTGAGAACTACAAGTACCAATTGAATGGGAATTCTTCTCAGATTGCTAATAATGGTTTGTCTAAGAAAACAGCCCTGAAATCCTATGTAGGTACTGTGATTTTATCTACGCAATCAGGTACTAGTGAAGCAACCACTTTGGCTGTTCTATGTGAGTCTAATAACGTTGGTGAGAGGACTACAACAGTGCCTCCAGCAGCTACTAGTGGTACTCCAGCGCAACCCACTTGTCCTCAGGACTTCTCAGTGCTTTCGTCCAGGTAAAAACGTTTAAGTAGGTCAGTGTAAATAATTAAAGGCTTCGCCGTGAGCTCAGCCGAACGGTATGTAGTAAGCGCTTTAGCGCTAAAGCGCTTACTACGAGCTAGTTTCCAAGCTTTACTTTTCTTTACATAGTTTGATTTTTTCTCGCCTACTTACTTAGCTGTTGGTCAACCTAATAACTCCTTTTTAAACCAATACCGTTGAGTTAAGGATTTTTTGTGAAAATTTCACAGGTGTAGAGACGTTGCATGCAACGTCTCTTGCATTGGTTATCGTTTTTGCAAATTGTCTTATCTAAACCGTATTGCTTTTAAACTTTGTTGAAATAAAAATAAAGTAAATAAAATCAACTTAAATTTCAATTACCCGTCATGCACCAATACGGTTCACATAAGACCAGAACCCTTATCAGAAGCACAATGTAGAGACGCGCCATGGCGCGTCTTTACAGAGAACGCGAATCCCACCAAAAATCCTTAACTGAACCGTATTGCGTCATCCACTAGCCAATTGCAGTAGACAGCATAAAGCTTTGTATCTTCGGGTCAATTTCGCTACAGATGAATTTATACCGCTTTTTTGTGTAAAACTGCCTGAACTTCGCGCATAAATCCATTGGCTCAGATTCCCGACTTCTTCAAGAAGTCGGGAATCTTGTTGTTCACAATTTCGCTACAGATAAATTTATACCGTTACCAAAATATCGGCTAAGTGTAAAATTTTTGCCTTCCTCCTTAAGGACTGTATTCTCTCATAAATTTTGTCTCTGACTGAATAATTAAATTTTGATAAAAATCTTTATTTCCTCTATCTAATATTAGATGTTTGCGATATTGTATATAACATTTAATAGAATGTGTATAAATCGATCTCACTGCACAATTTGCCTTTGGGCAAAAATCTTCAAAAAAGCTCCAGTCATATAAATTTGTTAAAACTTGCATACACTATGGTGGAAAAACAAATAACGTTTTGCATATATCGCTCAAAAGTGTTATTTGTGCAAAAGACAAGACAAGACTTGTTTGAGAGCAGTTTACAATAATGGCTTGTAGGGGTAAAATTTACCTCGCTTTGTGGGGATTACCGTACAAAACCGAATTTAGTGATCACGCAATTGAGTAAGTTATGATATAGTTAAAAAGTTAAGACTTGCTTTGCCAAAGAAAAAGGCTCTACGCGTCGTCAAAAATTCCGGAACGGAAAGCAGTTTTGATCAAGCATTTACTAAACCAAATCTGAATTTAATCGAGGTTATGAGTAAGCAGCAAGTAATTCACCCAATGGTGAAGTTGCAGCGTAATGTGAGTTCACTCGTAGATTCTAATATTATCAAGCCCACGGATAGCATTTGGAAAATCGCTTTGCTGTTCGGAAACGAATGGCAACACTGGAAGCAAGAACTGCTAGACTTTGGGTTTAGCATGCAAGATCCAGTCAGCGAATTGCTAGCTGTGGAAGCTTGGGATGAAGAATAGCAGTAGCAAACAGGTTACAGCTGACAGCTGAAGTGGGAATAGGGGATAGGTAATAGGTTACAGGTAACAGATGAAAGGTTCAAGCTTTTGTGTGTCGCCTCTAGTTTCTACCTTATCCCCTATGCCTTGTCACCTATTCCCTGTTCCCCTATTCCCTAAGCTTGGCACGCAGCCAAAGCCTGTGCTAATTCCTTAGCCGTTTGGTAGCGATCGCGTGCCAGAGGTTCTGTAGCGCGGTCAATCACCTCGCGCAACTGCGGAGTAATAGTGGGAACATTTGCCACTTCAAAGCGGAAACTGCGTCCCCTCTGGCGATAGAACTTAAATGGGCTTTCGCCAGTCAGCAGAAAAATAAGCGTTGGTCCAATGGCATATAAATCGGATTGAGTCAGGGGTTGTCCCCGTTCTTGTTCGGGGGCACAATAACCCTCTGCACCAATACGAGTTCCAGGTGCCGTGCCAATCTCCTTCACCGCCCCAAAATCCAGCATCACTATGCGATTATTAGAATTTCGCACCATGAGGTTAGCGGGTTTAATATCGCGGTGGATCAGTGGTGGTTCTTTGCTATGGAGATACTCCAAAATATCGCAGGTTTGAATCATCCAATTAACCGCTAAATTTGGCGTAACTGGTCCTTTTGAATAAATAAGTTTTTCTAAATCCTGACCGTGGACTAATTCCATCGCCAAATATTTCTTGCCACCTTCAACAAAGAAATCGTAATACTTAGGAATTCCAAGATGGCTAAGGGATTTGAGAGTATTTGCTTCTCGTTCAAATAATTCTTGTGCCTTGGCAATTTTCGCCATATCAGCATTCATCTGCTTTAGCACCAGCAGTTGCGGGTGTCCGGCAATTTTTCCTTGTCCATCCCAAGCGAGATAGGTAGTTCCCATACCTCCCTGTCCCAGAATTTGCAATACCTGATATTGACGAATAGTCTGTATCACCGACAGAGGTTCACCGCAATGAATGCAAAACAAATTGTTAGGTGAATTTCCTTGGTGCGTGCAAGTGTTGGGTGACGCGACGAAAGGAGAATATTGTGGAGCAGTTTCCTGGTCAATTTGGAATTTCAAGATGGGACCGCCTTGTGCCAGTTGCAGCAGGGAATTATCTGGCAAAAAAGCCTGAGTCACCAAGACGCCGTTGAGAAAAGTGCCATTTATGCCTTGACTCATCACCTGCCAAGAACCGCCATTTTTATCAGAACCGATGTGTTTGAGTTCTAAATGATACCGCGAAACCAAAGTGTCACTTAAAACAACGTCATTATCTGCCGAACGACCAATCCGTATAATGGACTCGTCATCAAAGTGCCACTGCCTAAGAGGTGTTTTTTGTTGCGGTTCTAACAGGGTCAGCGTGACCATAGACGATTTTTGATTAGGGAATAAGGAGATGAGCGTAGACAGCCAAGCGAGTATTGAGAAAGACTAACCATTATTTATTTACTTGCTCATCCTCCTTAAATAAATCCCTAATCTAAAATTGATTGCTGTTGTTCTAAATGCGGGCGGACTTTTGCCCGGATAACTACAGCAGTAATATTGTCATGACCATTGTAATGGTTTGCCAAATCAATTAAAGCTTGAACGCCACTTTCCAAATTGGCACTAGAACTCAAGAGAGGCGCTAAGTGAGTTTGCCAATGAATTTTCAACAAATCATTATCTGACAAACCATCCGAAGCAAGAACAAAAAGGGAATCTTCATTTATCTCCAAAAACTGTACATCGGGAATAATCAAGTGTTCATCGCGAGGACCAAGGGCTTGGGTAAGTTGGTAAGCATCAGGGCGCGAGTATGCCACACTAGGTTCCACACCCCGGGAAATTTCCCGTTGACCAACTTCATGGTCTACCGTGATTTGTTCCAGTCCTCTTTTGGGAGTCACGCGGTAGAGACGACTATCTCCCACATGAGCCACCACGACATGAGTATCTTGGATTAAAACCATAATGAGGGTGGTACCCATGCGCCCAACCCCAGAACGGGAATCTTGTTGATTGACATCGAAAATGGCTTGATTAGCTTGCCGTACTGCTTCTCGGATCTCATCTTCTGTGGGCAGTTGGTCAGAAGTCCAGTGGGTTTGAAAGTACTGCCGCAAAGAACTGACAGCTAAGGCACTAGCAACCTCCCCACCAGCGTGTCCGCCCATTCCATCGCACAGAACATACAAACCACGCGCTTGTAAAGTACGGTTGTTGGGCAATTCTAGCTTATGAATTTTTGTTTCAATACCAAAGTAATCTTCGTTATGGTCACGTTGACGTCCTACATCAGTAAGCCCTGCATTTTCCAAACTCACTAACTGCATCGGCAGAACAAGTGTGGGCATATCATCGGTTTTCAATTCAGTGTCATCCTCTTGCTCATCTAATTGCAAGACAGTCGGCGTAGCGGTACTGTAGGGCATTGTTCGGGTGATTGGAACACTTGTGGAATTGCCTTGCAATTCAGAGGCTATAGCTTCCAAACGTGATTGCAGCTCCACGAGCGTTTGGATCTTTCCGAGTTCCAACTCTCCTATAAGGTGTAAAATAGAGCCAAATTGAGTGCGTTGAGACTGTCTAAAAAGCGCCTGCCAAACTCGTCCTAAAATTTGGACTGTAAAGGGCTGTGCTTCTAGCTGTGGTTCTAAATCTTCTGATAACTCAGCAGGCGATGGCTTACCTGGTAATTCTACATACAAGCGCTGTAGTGCTAGCGACAGGTCTTCATCGAGTCGCAGATTCCCCAACTCCCACAGACTTTGACGGCACTTTACTGTTTCCAGCACCGCCCATAGTTGGGTCATCTGGTAAAAAAAGTGTACAATTTGTAACGAACTTGTCGTATCTTCTCGCCACAGTTCAAGTAATTTTTGCCAGTTTGAGCGGTCTTCGATCAGTACCACCTGTATATTTTCATGCTGCCAAGCATCATGAATTGGCGGTATTCCTAGATGGCACCAGGATTGTAAGGCAATATAAGGTTTAGCGAGACTGGGAATTTTCTGATCCCCTACTGATGGCGTTGCTAACCCCTGTTGCTCATTTGCTAGCATGACCTCAAGGAGCGACAGTTGGTATGGTTGGCAATCTAGAACCCTAACGCACACCTCAGTATTAGCAGCCATTTCCCCTATGGCTGGTAGCGGTTCTAGCAGTTGATAGCGCTTCTGTGGGTCTAAGTACGACCCTACCGACAGAGGGGAAGTGGAGGGAAGAGGGGATAAGGAGGATGAGGAGGATAAGAAGGATGAGGAAGAAAATATTGCTTCCGTATCTCCCCTATTTTCCCCAGCCGCAAAAGTTCCTTCCTGAGTAATAATTGCCCACAGAACTGTTCCGCATTCTGCGCCACAGTTATCACATCGTTGTGCATTCAAAGCGACATAAGTACTGCACTCTGGACAGACCTTTTGGGTCAGAGAAGCGCCACAGTTTTGACAAAATTTGTTGGTATTGGGGTTTTCAAAGTTACACTGAGGGCAAACCAGCATTGTGGAAGTTCCTTAATTCCCGATCCAAGGTGCTTCTAGCCACTAGAATCCAAAAGTGCCATATTTGTTAGCACCTGCCTACAGTAGACCGACAAAATATTGTGGTTCATCTGGCGAATTTTGGTGGCAGTCTTAATTGTTACGCATATTAACGATAGATTTCAGATACGGCAACATATCTCCTCACAATAAATTGCCATTAAAGCTAGACTTTGTGGCATATTCCAACACATATCTTTAGGTTTAGGAAATTTAGGGCGTGGGGAGATAAGGGAGATAAAAAAGTCAAAAAAATCACATTTGTCACATTTGTCACATTTGTATTATTCTCTTTCTCTTCCTCATCTTTCCAATCACCCCTCAAGCAGCAGAGAGAGTTGAATAGCCAAGCAAGCGTTATAAGACCGACTTTCAACTTCCATTGTTCCTTCTATGTAGTTTGTATGTTTTTGTCTCAGTGTCACTCTTCATCCTGTGCTTGCTTGTCTCCAAAAGTCATTACTAAGAATGTGGTAATATTTTTCAAAAATACTTAATAATTGAGCCGCAGGAATTTCTACATCCCTACACCTCGTTTCTGGGAACTACGCGCCTCGACCTGCAAAAGCTAAATCAAGTAACAATTTGAGTTCACGAGGAGTCAAATCACGCCATTGACCTGGTTGCAGACCATCTAAATGTAGCTGAGCGATCGCTACCCTAATGAGGCGCAAAGTCGGAAATCCCACGCCCGCCGTCATTCGCCGTACCTGACGATTTTTCCCCTCTGTTAAAGTCATTTCCAACCACGCTGTCGGCACATTTTTGCGAAATCTAATCGGCGGATCCCGTTCTGGTAAAGAAGGTGTTGGTAATAGCTGCACCAAGGCTGGTCGAGTCCGGTAATCTTGGATCATCACACCTTCTTGCAGCTGCGTCAAAGCAGCAGCATCAGGAATTCGTTCCACCTGCACCCAGTAAGTACGTTCGTGTCCAAACCGGGGATGCGAGAGCCGATGTTGCAATTGTCCGTGGTTAGTCAACAGGAGTAATCCTTCACTGTCCCAGTCTAAACGACCTACAGGATACACATCAGGAACCTTGATGTACTCTTTCAAGGTGCTGCGTGTCGGGGAGTCTTTTGTAAATTGGCTTAGGACGCCATAAGGTTTATAAAACAGAATATATCGATAGTCAATAGTCATTAGTTATTAGTCATTAGTCATTAGTCATTGCTCCCCTGCTCCCCATCTCCCCTTGTTTGCAGCTTACCAGAGCTTAAGGGCGATTGCGCAAAGCGCACCTGGAGGAGGCGATCGCCCAAGGGCAGTGGCAAAGCCAATCGCACTGTAGCATCCCTAAACCTCAGCTTCTCCCCTGAGTGCTTGAAACTTATTAATATAACTAGGTCAGCGTAAATAATTAAAGGTTTGTAGTGAGGGCTAAAGCGCTACTTTAAGGGCTGAAACCCTCACTACGAGCTAATCCTAGATTTTTTACATTGGTTAACATAGTTTGAGTTATTCTCACCGACCTACTTATAAACTTTTGAACTATAAGCTTTTGAATGTCACTCACCTCTGTGCGGAGATTTACTTATCATGTGTAGCAAATTTATAACAAAAATACTTCGCATTCTACCTTCTGCTTAACCAACCCCTTCACCTCACTTTCTTCATAATTTGTCAACTTCTTGCTCCCATCCCCAACGAAGGTGGTAAAATCAATTCCCATGCTAGGGGTGCCTGCATAGGCTGAGATTACACCCTTAACACCTGAATCCGGGTAATACCGGCGGAGGGAAGCTGTTTATCGAGGAAAGCAAATATGCGGACAGAATGGGTCGCCAAGCGGCATGGGCAGAGTAATGTTACTCAAATGCATTATGCCCGTCAGGGTGTCATCACCGAAGAAATCCATTACGTTGCTCAGCGGGAAAACCTTCCCGTTGAGCTCGTTAGAGACGAAGTAGCACGGGGACGGATGATTATCCCTGCTAACATCAACCACACAAACTTGGAGCCAATGTGTATTGGTATCGCCTCCAAGTGTAAGGTAAATGCTAATATTGGCGCGAGTCCTAACTCTTCCAATCTCGATGAAGAGGTTGCAAAGCTGAACCTAGCGGTGAAGTATGGCGCTGATACCGTAATGGACTTGTCCACTGGTGGCGGTAACTTAGATGAAATTCGTACTGCTATTATCAAAGCTTCACCAGTGCCAATTGGCACAGTCCCAGTTTACCAAGCTTTAGAAAGTGTCCACGGCAACATTGAAAAGCTGACACCGGATGATTTTCTTCATGTAATCGAGAAACACGCCCAGCAGGGTGTCGATTACATGACTATCCACGCCGGAATTTTAATTGAGCATTTGCCCTTAGTCAGAAGCCGCATTACTGGCATTGTGTCTCGCGGTGGCGGCATTCTGGCAAGATGGATGCTACACCATCACAAGCAAAACCCGCTTTATACGCACTTGCGCGACATCATTGAAATTTTCAAGAAATATGATGTCTCGTTCAGTTATGGTGACTCCCTACGCCCTGGTTGTACCCATGATGCTTCTGATGAAGCACAATTAGCTGAACTTAAAACTCTCGGAAAACTCACTCGCAAAGCTTGGGAGCATGACGTACAGGTCATGGTAGAAGGTCCTGGACACGTCCCGATGGACCAAATTGAGTTCAACGTCAAAAAGCAGATGGAAGAGTGCTCTGAAGCTCCTTTCTACGTGCTAGGACCATTGGTAACGGACATCGCCCCTGGTTACGACCACATCACTTCCGCAATTGGGGCAGCAATGGCTGGTTGGTACGGTACTGCCATGCTATGCTACGTCACACCGAAAGAACACTTAGGCTTGCCCAATCCGGAAGACGTACGCAACGGTTTGATTGCCTACAAGATAGCAGCTCACGCAGCAGATATTGCCAGACACCGCCCAGGCGCAAGAGACAGAGACGATGAACTGTCTACTGCCCGTTACAACTTCGACTGGAACCGTCAGTTTGAATTATCACTCGACCCCGAAAGAGCGCGGGAATATCACGATGAAACTTTACCAGCAGACATTTACAAAACTGCTGAGTTTTGTTCGATGTGCGGTCCCAAGTTCTGCCCAATGCAAACCAAAGTTGATGCTGATGCACTGACAGAACTTGAGAAGTTCTTGGCGAAGGATAAGGAAGTGGTAACCCAAAGTTAAGAATTGTCTATTGGGTGGTAGTAAGCGATCGCTTACTACTAACCCATAATCCATTACCTACTTCGCTGTTCCTATTTGTCGATATCGCTGCTGAATATCCTGAATTTTAAACACCGCCTCAAACTGCAACCCGGCTTGTTGGTAAAACTCTGCTCCCCCTTGCTGGCGATCTACTAGTGCAATGACTTGATTGACGCTATAACCTGCTGCTCTTAGCCGTTCCACCGCTTTCATAGCAGATTGTCCGGTAGTGACGACATCTTCCAAAACCACGACTTTTGCACCTTCCGGCAAACTGGGACCTTCAATATATGCCTTTGTACCATGTCCTTTCGCCTCTTTGCGAACAATCAGCGCCGGAATCGGTCGGTTTTCGTAAGTAGAAACGACACTCACTGCTGTCACAATTGGATCAGCGCCCAGTGTTAACCCAGCAACAGCTTGGGTATCCAAAGGGAGTAGAGGTAATAGAATTCGTCCAACTGCTAAGGCACCTTGAGGGTGGAGCGTTACTTGTGTTTTATTGATGTAATAAGAGCTACGCAGCCCCGAAGCAAGGACAAAATCACCTTCTTGATATGCTAGTTGACAAAATAAATCTAGTAAGTGTTGGCGCAGGGTTACTAAATCAGTAGTAGCTGCCCAGATACTTTGCTGGTTAAGGGTTTCGGCGTGATGCGTCATTACAACTAGTAAAAAATTATGCTACACAAAAGGTTGAACTCACGAAAATAGTGCTGAGGTACTGAGAAAGTCCTAAGCAATGATTTCTCAGTGTTCAGTGGAAATCGACTCAGCACTTTTATGGGAGTTCTGAAATCCAGCATAAGTCAAGATTCGCCTAAATACTTGAGGAGCAATGAATATGGGTATAAAATTCAAACCCATAGGTGGTTTATTGCTATTGGTAGCTACTATAAGTTTTCCGACTCTTAAAGCCCAAGCGCAAACACCCAATTATGAAACACCGAATGAGGTGTTTGAACGTGCTTTTTTTAGAAACGACCCCAATTTTTATGGAAGTCAGACTTTGAAAAGTCAAATTAACGAAATACTTGGATCTGGTTCTATTTTGCGCAACTCATTTCCGGAAAATAAAATTGCGCGAGATGCTGAGTTAGTTAACATTGTGTATCGCGATGTCTTAAATCAGCAGGTTGGTCATGATCAATACATTCGTACCCGGGATTTACCAAATCCTTACGACTCCTCACTACTCGCCTCTCCTCGCATGAATGCGAATCAACCTAAAGGAGGAACTCAGTTCCAATTTGAAGCTGCACCATCTCGGTGAAAGCAAAGAAAAAAGAAGCAATACAAGGGATTTCCAACAAAAATTATCCATCTTGTGGGATGAGGCGGACAGCTTACCTCTCGTGTCGTCTGCCTCCACAAGAGGTTGTTGGATAATTTTTTATTTGAAAGTCCCTAAAACCAGATTCTTTCTTATTTCTTTTATTTTCTTTTTTCATTATTAGTCCAGGGTGCAGGAGTTGAACCTGCCTAACGCGAATTATGAGTTCGCTGCCTCAACCGCTCGGCCAACCCTGGTCGAGAATCAATTGTAGCGTAAGTTCACACAGTTTGACAATCTAAGATATCAGATCTAATTTTTAGACTACACCTTTGAGGACGCGATAGTGCAGACTAATATTGATTAAGTTCCTCTAGGAATTAAAGTAAACAGCTTCGATACTTTTAAATAGACCAGCATTCTTGTGCAATGGCTTGGCGACAATGAAACTAAATTCTACTGTACTTCTAACTCTGATTTTGTTAATCCTGATGTTGGGATCTGGTTCTGTGAGTGCGTTTTGGGGATTTACTTTGGGAAGTGCAGCACTCAAAGGCGTCACATCGCCAGATGCTCGTCCCACAAACAAATTTGCCAGCAGTAAATCAGCGAAGGAGCAACATACAGGGCTTGCTCTACTTAAGGAAGATGAAATCTTGAAAATTGTCAAATCACGCATTGAGGGCAAAACTAAGGCTGCTAAATCAAAGAAACAAGACAACGATGACGAGGAGACAAACAACAGCAAGAAGAAGCGAGAGGAAAAACCCTTGCAAGTGGCTGAAGAAGAAAAGCCTCAAGCAGGATTTCCGATTAACAGTGAAAGCGAGGGTGTCAGCATTTCGGTGCAATCTGCTCGCTTATCTGGTGGTGCTTTGCTGTTAAAAGTAAAAATGCAAAACAAAGGTAAAGATTCTGTGCGCTTCCTATATAGTTTTTTGGATGTCTCTGATGACAAAGGACGGACTTTGAGCGCTAGCACAGAAGGCTTACCATCAGAATTGCCAGCAAATGGACCTAGTTATTCTGGCACGGTGAGCATTCCTACGGCTTTACTTGATGATGTCAAGCGCGTTTCTCTTGCTCTGACAGATTATCCCGCTCAAAGACTGCGGCTAGAAGTATCAAATATTCCTGTAGAAAGGTAGGTTGGAGCATTGAGAGATTGGGTACTGGTTAGTGGTGAGCCAGTGCGGTGTTAGGGGTTTCCACGCCACTTCCTTCAACGGGACGGACAGTTTCTCCCGGAGGGAAACCCTCCAAGAGAACTGTCCTCGGGAACCCCCAAGGGCGGAGTGGCTCCCCATGAGCAGCTGGCTCACCCGAAGAGTTAGTAATTAATGGTTATTAGTGAAGGAAAATAAACTAACAGCTAATAACCAACAACTAACTATTTCCAATCCAAAATTCCCAGACTATTTTTCAATTTGGGGGCATCAGTATTACACGAGCTTTGGCAGTGAGTGGTTTTTCTAGCTTAAGTTTGACAGATGTAGGGCTGCGATTGTTGTCAGTGCTACTGCTGATTGCTATCAATGCCTTTTTTGTGACAGCAGAGTTTTCTATGGTGACAGTGCGGCGATCGCGCATTCATCAGCTTGTCCAGGCTGGTGATCTCCAGGCGATCGCCGTCGAGGTGCTGCAACGCAGTATTGATCGATTGCTATCTACAACTCAATTGGGCATTACCCTTTCTAGTTTGGCATTGGGGTGGATTGGAGAAAGTACGATAGTTGTGCTCTTTAAAGCATCGCTACTCTCTTTACCTTTACCTAAAGGAATGAGTACATTCATCGCTCATTCTTTATCAATCCCGATCACCTTTTTTTTCATAGCCTATTTGCAAATAGTTTTGGGAGAACTTTGTCCTAAATCAGTAGCTATGCTGTATTCAGAACAGCTAGCAAGGTTTTTGGGACCGTCGGTCAGAGCAACCGTCAGATTTTTTAGCCCCTTTATTTGGATTCTTAACCAATCAACTCGCTGGCTGTTGCGACTTTTTCGCATCGAATACGCTGGTCAAAGCTGGAGATCACCTGTTACACCTGAAGAATTACAACTCATTATTTCCACAGAACGTGAATCGATTGGCTTGCAGGCAAAAGAGAGAGAATTGCTCAAAAAGGTCTTTGAGTTTGGCTACCAGACAGTTCAAGCAGTCATGGTACCTCGTACCAGCATTGTAGCGTTGCCAAAAGTCGCTACCTTCCAGACTTTTCTCGCAGAAATGGTAGCTACAGGTCACTCTTGCTACCCTGTTATTGGAGAATCTTTGGACGACATTCGTGGCATTCTTTACTTCAAAGACTTGGCAAAACCCTTGGCTATGGGGAAACTGACTTTAGAAACACAAATCCAGCCGTGGATGCGCCCTGCAAGGTTTGTGCCAGAACACACCCTCTTAAACGAACTGTTGCCAATGATGCAGCGAGAGCAACCAACTATGGTGATGGTGGTAGATGAATTTGGTGGTACTGTAGGACTGGTCACCATCCAAGACATTATCGCTCAAATTATCGGCAACCTAGGTGAACCAGACAGTACTAACGACCTGCTGATCAAGATTTTAGACGAGCAGATTTTTCTCGTGCAGGCGCAGATCAACCTAGAAGACCTCAATGAGGTTTTGCATCTTAATTTGCCCTTAAAGAAAGAATACCAAACTTTAGGGGGCTTCTTACTTTACCAGTTGCAGAAAGTTCCCCCGCTTGGCGAAACCTTTTGCTATGAAAATCTAGAATTCACAGTCGTGTCAGTCAGTGGACCGCGCTTGCACCAGATTCAAGTGCGACGGTTGGAAGAGGAGTAGAGCCACAGGAGGATAAGCTGTTAGACACCTAGTTTGCACATTTAGACAGCAGGGGAGAAGGATTGACGCTTTTTCTCCAAAATCAACAATATGCAAGTTAAATGTGTATTAGCTTATTACTCCCCCATCTTTCTACACAGCATAAGCCAGAGGATCTTGCAATCCCAGTTCCGCAAAAGCAGCAAGACGCAAGCGGCAAGAATCACAGACACCGCAAGCAACATCGCCTCCTGCATAGCAAGACCATGTGAGTTCCCAAGGAACTCCCAGCTTGTTGCCAAGTTGGATAATTTCAGTTTTTTTTAAATGAATCAGCGGTGTAACAATCGAGATAGGTTGCCCGGAACGTCCTTGTTTTGTTCCTAAACGAAACACCTCTTGCATTGCCTGGATGTAATCAGGGCGACAATCAGGATAGCCAGAGTAATCTAAGGCGTTAACACCAATGTAAATACGTTGTGCGGCAATAGTTTCGGCGTAGGCAAGGGCAAAGCTTAAAAAGATGGTATTACGAGCAGGAACATAGGTGACAGGGATAGTTTGAGACATTTCCTCTAGCTCACGCTTTTGGGGTAAATCAATAGCGTTAACCGTAAGTGCCGAACCGCCCCATTGTCTTAAATCAAACCTTACCACTTGATGGTCTACTACGTTAGCTTTTTGAGCGATCGCCAACGCTGAGCTTAACTCTCGCCGATGTCGCTGTTGGTAATCAAAGCAGATGGTATAGCACTCACAACCATCAGCTTGCGCTTGGTAGAGAACTGTGGAAGAATCTAATCCACCAGACAGTAGAATGACAGCTTTCATACTAAGTAGTTTTTATTTAAACAAAGTCATTTCCAAAAACAGGGTGTCAAAGAGGGTTTCGCCTGCGGAGGTGTCCTTTGTTGAGGAGGACAGCGCCCCTTCGGGGTTCGCCCAACGGGAGAGCCAGTTCCCTGGGCGCGGGAGACCCTCATTCGCCCTGCGGGCAGGCTGCGCCAACAGGACTGGTCTCACCAGTCGCCTGCTGTCGGGAAACCCTCCTGCATAGCGCTGGCTCACCGTGCTTATGCGTCAGCGTATACGGAGGATTCCCCCGAGGGGCGTGCAACTGGCATGCGACTGGGATGATGAGGTGTCGAAAAATGTCCTGCTTACACCCTACACCTTAATGTAGATTTTGCTTTCAGTAATTATTTTTTTTGTGAAACAAAGAGAACTTTATTAACGTCTTAGTTATTTCTTAAAGCTAATAAAAAAAGTCATTATAGTTTTTGTAAAGTGCAAAAAAAGCATCAATTTGAACAGAACACATAAAAGTGATCTAGATGACGGGAACTCACAAGAAACTTTGAAATTCTTCATAAATAGAACCTCTATGTTACCATCTGGATGGTTTTAGACGCATGGTCATTGGCAATGGAGTATCAAAGCCAATGACCGTAGCGTCTCTATATTTGGTGGTTGAGGAGTGAATAAGAGTGCAAAATAGAAGCATGTTGTCAGCAGGGGAACAAAATGGTCAAGTACAGCGCAACCATCCACGACCGATCCGCATAGGCGTGATCGGGGTGGGTAATATGGGACAGCATCATGTCCGCGTATTGAGTTCGATGAAAGACGTTGAACTGGTCGGTGTAGCAGATATTAATGTCGAGCGAGGGTTGGAAACCGCCAGCAAACATAAAGTCCGCTTTTTTGAAGATTATTGCGACCTGCTGCCTCATGTAGACGCAGTTTGCGTTGCTGTCCCTACCCGCTTGCATTACGCCGTGGGAATTAACTGTCTTTTGGCAGGAATTCATGTTTTGATTGAAAAGCCAATTGCAGCAAGTATATCTGAAGCAGAATCGCTAGTAAATGCTGCTGCTGAAACTGGATGTATCCTACAAGTGGGTCATATAGAACGGTTTAGTCCAGCATTTCAAGAATTGAGCAAGGTGTTGAAAACTGAAGAAGTGCTGGCGCTAGAGGCACATCGCATGAGTCCCTACTCAAGTCGGGCAAACGATGTCTCAGTTGTCTTGGATTTAATGATTCACGACATTGATCTACTTTTGGAATTAGCCGGAGCACCAGTAGAGAAGTTAACAGCTAGTGGTAATCGCACTTTGGATTCTGGTTATTTAGATTATGTGACTGCTACCTTGGGGTTTGCCAATGGTATTGTCGCTACTGTGACTGCCAGCAAAATTACCCACTGCAAAATCCGCCGCATTGTTGCCCATTGTAAAAACTCGTTTACTGAAGCAGATTTTCTCAGAAATGAAATTTTGGTTCACCGACACACCAACGACTACCGACAAGCATTGTACAAGCAGGATGGTGTGATTGAAAGAGTTTGTACGACCAATACTGACAAATTAGGCGCAGAATTGGAGCATTTTGTCAACTGCGTGCGCGGTGGAAATCAACCTTCTGTTGGTGGTGAACAAGCGCTCAAAGCCCTAAGATTGGCAAGTTTAATCGAGCAAATGGCTCTAGAAGACCGTGTTTGGAACCCATTAGATTGGCAATCTGAACCAACAAGAGTGCAATCATTGACACCTACTGTTTAAGGGAACAGGGGACAGGGTACATAAAGGGAACAAGGGATAGGTTGTAAGGGACAGGAAAAGAAAACTTTTTTGTGACCTACAACCTGTCACCTCTCTGGTGCAACCTATACCTTGTTCCCTATTCGTTTTATAAAGTGTTCTTTTTAACAAGATTAGTGAAAAAGTATCGGATAATGCTTATTTAATACAGTAATAACTATAACTTAGCAACAAAACTTTTGTAGTAATTTCAGGAATGACTTAATGATAGATACGGATTGGATAAAACAGATTATCGAATCCCTAGGCTATTGGGGAATCGCCTTGCTCATGTTCCTCGAAAACCTATTTCCCCCCATTCCTTCAGAACTGATAATGCCTTTGGCAGGATATACATCAAATCTGCCAGGGGCTAAACTTAATGTCATAGGAGTCTTTTTTGCCGGACTACTGGGTTCTGTACTAGGCGCACTTGTTTGGTACTATCCCGGTAAAATTTTCGGGGAAAAGCGCTTGCGAGCTTGGGCTGACAAATATGGTAAGTGGTTGAGTATCTCTAGCAAAGATATCACCAAGGCAAAGCGCTGGTTTGACCAGCAAGGTGGCAAAGCAGTTTTTATTGGTCGCCTTGTACCAGGAGTCCGCACTTTAATTTCCGTTCCCGCAGGCATGAGCAATATGCACTTGCTGCCATTTTTAATTTACTCAACTCTAGGTAGCGCTGCATGGGTTGCTTTGCTAACATACTCAGGTTACGCGTTGGGTAGTCAGTATGAACTAGTGGACAAGTACCTGGCTCCTGTATCTAAAATTGTGCTTGCAGTTCTCGTCCTAGCATTTGTTGTTTGGGTGATCAAGCGGAGGCAGAAAAACAGGAGAAAGTAAAAAAATCCTTGTGCCAACGAACGCAGAAAAACAAGCGTTTTTGGGTAAAACAAAGCGTTATCAGGTGTGTAACTGTCGCTCCTGCTTTACGATTTTATGGTAAAGAGCCAAACTCATGCGCGATGCTCCCAAACAAAGCCGCGCCTTGCGCGATGGCGCTTTTCTGTGCGCCCTTGGGGCGATTGCCTCCTCCAGGTGGGCACATGGACAATGGCGGTTTGCTCAACGACGCGCGTCATTGTTTGCATATTTCTTGGTACAGTTGACGCAATAAAGGTTTTCTGATACACCCCTTTATGTAAGATGGGCATGATAACTTGTTATAGCTAAGTAAGTACTAGGAGCTTTCATGACAGACCAACCTTCCGCCGCCACTCCGATGAATGCCGCTGCTATCCCAATGAATAGAGATAGAGTTTCGGCATCTACCCCAATAAATGCCGCTCCTCCTCAAGCAGTTGGTGGCGGTGCGGGAAAAAAGATTCTTAGTGTTGACTTAGGTAGAACTTCCACCAAAACTTGTATTAGCCGCGAGCCGAACAATGTGGTGTTCGTCTCTGCGAACGTCAAAGAAATGTCAATGGAACAGGTGCGCGGAGGTGTTTTTGAAGCCCGTGCGACTGACCCATTAATGGATTTGTGGCTGGAATATCAAGGCAGTGGATATGCTGTTGGTCAACTGGCAGCAGATTTTGGGGCTAACCTAGGTGTGGGCCAATCTAAGGTTGAAGACGCACTGGTAAAAGTTTTAGCTTGCGCTGGCTACTTTAAGCTCAAGGATGAGGTCTCTGTCATCCTGGGTCTGCCTTACCTTTCTCAAGAACAATTTGAAAAGGAAAAAGCACAGCTCATTAGCCAACTGAGCGGTCCTCATGTGATGAATTTTCGCGGAGAAGCCGTATCACTGAACGTTACCAAGGTTTGGGTAATGCCAGAAGGCTATGGCAGTTTGCTTTGGAGTGAGGCTCAACCGAAAAAAGGCACAGTTATGCCCGATTTCACTAAAGTTTCTGTGGCGATTGTAGATATTGGACATCAAACGACCGATTGTTTGATGGTTGATAACTTCCGCTTCGCCCGAGGTGCTTCCAAGAGTGAAGACTTCGGTATGAGCAAGTTTTATGAGCTGGTCGCTGCCGAAATTGAGGGAGCAGATAGCCAATCTCTCTCTTTGATTGCCGCAGTCAACCGACCCAAGAGCGATCGCTTCTACCGTCCCAGAGGTGCCAGCAAGCCCACCAATCTCGATGATTTTCTCCCCAATCTCATAGAAATGTTTTCTCGCGAAATCTGTAACCGCGTGCTAGCATGGCTACCAGAGCGCGTTACCGATGTGATTCTCACCGGAGGAGGTGGAGAATTTTTCTGGGAAGATGTTCAACGTTTGCTTAAAGAAGCAAAAATTAACGCTCATCTAGCTTCACCATCCCGACAAGCAAATGCTTTGGGGCAGTACATTTATGGAGAAGCACAGTTATCCTCCGCTCGGGCTAGAGCTTAAGACTGATGTTCCAATGGTCAAAAAAAGTCGTTAAATCGGTTACGTTCGAGCCAGGGGTGGCTGACGAAAGCTTGTTAGCTCTCGTCGAAAGTCACTTGGAGAAAGATCCTGAAAAGACTTTCAGCGACCTCTGTAAAGAAGCCTTATGGCAATCTTTGTGCGTACCGGAATCTGTACGACCAGCCCCAAAACCAGCAGCAGCAACAGCAACACCAGGGGTGGAACAACAAATTGCTGACCTAAAAAGTCAGATAGCTGACCTTGAGGAACGTTTTTTTACTAAGGAATCTAATCGGTTGGAGATGATGGAACACCATCTGATGCAACTTAGTCAACAAGTGGCTCAACTGGCTATCATGGTCAATCATGTATCAACCAGTCCCCCTCCAACACCCCAAAACGCACCAGTGCTAGAAGTTATAAATAGTACTTCTACTCCTACTAATGCTGCTACGACTCCTCCTGCTGAGGTTGACCCAGTTATCAGCCGCATTAGTCAATTTCTGGATGATTTCTAAGGAAATTTCAGGGTGTAAAAGTGTTTCGCTGCTGTCAAACCTCCTTAATGGGAATTCCTGTTAAGGAGGTTTAATGTTTGTGAATTTTTATAGTTATGGGTTAGTGATATCATGTCCGCTCAATTACCGACAAATCCTGGAAAACCCCACCCCGATGAGTGGCTACGCCAAAGTTCCCCTCCCCGCAAGCGGGGAGGGGTTAGGGGTGGGGTTCTGTAATTATAGGTAATTTGCCGGATATCATATGAATGCTAACTTAAATCTTACGTCCGTCATATCATAAGCCAGGAAATCAATTTCCTGGCTTATAGCTAAAGTAAGCTTTAGCTTACTATATAAGGGATTTCCAAGAAATAAATTATCTGAGTTATGGGGTGGGCACCGTGGTTCTCCCTAGTTTATAGGACGGGCTAGAAGCCCATCCCACAAGAAAAGTTGGATATTTTTTAATTTGGAAGTCCCTAAGAGGTTAGGATTAGCTTACTTTGGTTAAGACTGACATGATTGGAATACTTTTTGAAGTCCAACATTTGGAAGTATTATCAACTCGCAACTTAACCTGAAATCCTTGAAACGGCGGATTTAGCCCATACTGTGATGTAATGGCTTTCACAAAGTTCTCAATTTGCTCCTTTCTATTAACTGAAGCCTCATGACGATTTTCATTAGGTACAGATGCCGCAAAAGTAAATATTAGCCAAGCTTTATTCCAAATCAATGCTCCTAATTTTTCAGTCAAAAGATATATTGTTCGCTTTTCATCAGGACGAAATCGTGTTTCATCTAGCCGTGAAACATAAATCAATACGTCAATTTTAGTGAAATCAACACTAGCTTTAATCAAATCTAGGTACTTTTTATCACACTCTATATCATCCTCTGCTAGTCCTGGTACATCTACGATGCGCCCGCTTCGGGGGCGCTTTGCGCCATCGCCTCAAAAATAACCCATGCCAAAGTCATTTGTTATACAATTTTCCCAACCAAGGCGATAAAATAGGCACAATGCGAGAACTTTATCCACCCATCGAACCTTACAAACAAGGCAATCTTAAGGTTTCCGACCTCCACACGATTCATTTTGAAGAGTCAGGCAACCCGCAAGGCAAGCCGATTGTTTTGCTACATGGAGGACCTGGTGGTGGATGTCCGCCTTTTTATCGACAATATTTCCATCCAGAAAAATGGCGTCTGGTGATGTTTGACCAACGCGGTTGCGGTCAAAGTAGACCTCATGCGGAACTGCGTGAGAACACGACTTGGGATTTGGTCAGTGATATTGAAAAGCTACGAGAGCATTTAGGTATAGAAAAGTGGGTAGTATTTGGGGGCAGTTGGGGAAGTACTTTATCATTAGCCTACAGCCAAACCCATCCCACTTCATGCACGGGGCTGATTCTACGCGGCATATTTATGTTGAGGCAAAAAGAATTGCGCTGGTTCTACCAAGAGGGGGCTAGCTATATTTTTCCTGATACTTGGGAAGAATATTTAAAACCAATTCCACCAGATGAACGTGACGATTTGCTCACAGCTTATTACAAACGGTTGACCAGTCCAGATTCACAAATTAGGTTAGAAGCAGCGCGTGCTTGGTCAATTTGGGAAGCGAGTACAAGTCGATTGTTTGTAGACACACAACTCATGCAAAAGTTTGGCGAAAATGACTTTGCAGAGGCATTTGCGCGAATTGAGTGTCATTACTTTGTCAATAAAGGATTCTTTGAAACAGAAAATCAATTACTTTTAAATGTTGACCGCATCCGCCATATTCCTACTGTGATTGTTCAAGGGCGTTACGATGTCGTTTGTCCAATGATATCAGCTTGGGAATTACATCGTGTTTGGCACGAAGCAGAATTTGTTGTGATTCCCGATGCTGGACATTCGATGAGTGAACCAGGAATTCGCAGTGCCTTAATTGAAGCGACAGATAAGTTTGCATTAAGTGAGTAGGGAACATATTCATTTACTGAGGTGTCATCAATAGCGTGGTATTACTGTTACATTTTGTATACTAGATGCCTTTTTTACCGGGTGCCCTGTGTGAATGCTAGAATCCTCAGTTAGGAAGTAGGGATACCTCAATGCCAGTAGCAGCTAACTCAATCAAGTTTGGTACAGATGGCTGGCGTGGTGTGATAGGCGATGAGTTCACATTTGAACGTGTAGCCTTGGTCGCTCCACTTGCCGCAAAAGTGTTACTTAATACATATGGAGAAAAAGTAGGCAGCCGGACAATCGTTGTCGGACACGATAGACGATTTATGGCAGAAGACTTTGCCCGTAAAGTTGCTGAGGTTGTCTCAGCCGCTGGGTTTGATGTACTGCTGACAGATGCCTTTGCCCCAACCCCAGCTTTTAGTTGGGCGGCAAAGCAAGAAAATGCTTTGGGCGCACTGGTTATTACTGCTAGTCACAATCCTGGTAAATATTTGGGCTTAAAAGTCAAAAGCGCTTTTGGTGGTTCTGTACCGCCAGAAGTCACTCAAGAAATAGAAGCACTTTTATCAGCAGAGGCACTACCCCCCGCGTCAATCCCAGGCAAGATAGAGATATTTAACCCTTGGCGCAGTTATTGTGAAGGTTTAGAAGGCAAAGTCAATATAGCGAAAATCCGCAATGCGATAAGCACAGGTAAACTCACGGTATTTGCTGATGTTATGCACGGCGCTGCTGCTGGCGGACTGGCGATGCTACTCGGCAATGAGGTTAAAGAAATTAACAGCAATCGCGATCCCCTGTTTGGTGGCGGCGCGCCCGAACCACTACCTAAATATCTTTCGCATCTATTTGACGTGATGCGAAATCACCGAGAAACCAATCAAACAGGTTTAACAGTGGCTTTGGTGTTTGATGGAGACAGCGATCGCATTGCCGCTGTTGATAAACAAGGCAACTTCCTGAGTTCACAAATCTTAATCCCAATATTAATCGACCACTTGACTTTACGGCGCGGCTTTCAGGGTGAAATAGTCAAAACTGTCAGCGGTTCTGACTTGATGCCTCGTGTAGCAGCAATGCACAACTTGTCAATTTTTGAAACACCAGTAGGTTATAAATACATCGCTGACAGAATGTTAGAAACCCAGGTGTTGTTGGGCGGCGAAGAGTCGGGAGGAATTGGCTACGGAAGCCACATTCCCGAACGGGATGCACTTCTGTCGGCATTGTATGTACTAGAAGCTATCGTGGAATCTGGGCTGGATTTAGGCGAGTATTATCGCCACTTGCAAGAACAAACAGGTTTCACTTCCGCATACGATCGCATCGATTTACCACTTGCGAGTATGGAAGTGCGATCGCGTCTTCTGCAACAACTCCAAACCCAACCTTTAACAGAAATAGCAGGAAAAGCAGTCATTGATTGCCAAACAATTGACGGCTACAAGTTCCGCCTAGCAGATCAAAGTTGGTTAATGATTCGTTTCAGCGGTACCGAACCCGTTTTACGCTTGTACTGCGAAGCCCCTACACTAGAGCAAGTGCATCAAACTCTAGCTTGGGCGAAAGATTGGGCAGAGTAATATCAGTTATCACTTATCAGTTGTCAGTTATCACTCTTAACTGTTAACTGTTAACTGTTCACTGTTCACTGACTTATGACATTACTCGTAGTAGCCACAGGAAATTCAGGTAAGTTGAAGGAAATGCAAGCTTACCTGGTTGATTCTGGTTGGGAATTAACCCTCAAACCAGAAGAATTGGAAATAGAAGAAACCGGAGACACCTTTGCTGCCAACGCCTGCTTAAAAGCATCCCAAGTGGCACAAGCAACGGGAAATTGGGCGATCGCTGATGATTCTGGCTTGCAAGTCGATGCCCTTGGTGGCGCACCAGGAGTGTATTCTGCACGTTATGGGAAAACCGATAGCGATCGCATTGCCAGGTTGTTGAGCGAATTGGGCGATACACCAAATCGGCAAGCGCAATTTGTTTGTGCAGTGGCGATCGCTTCTCCAGATGGTACTATTGCTTTAGAATCCGAAGGTGTTTGTCGTGGCGAAATTCTCCATGCCCCTCGTGGTACTGGCGGTTTCGGCTACGATCCCATTTTTTATGTCCCCGAAATGCAACTGACATTTGCCCAGATGACACCAGAGTCGAAGCGTTCTGTTAGTCATCGAGGCAAAGCAATTGCCGCGTTACTTCAAAAGTTGCCTCATTTACAAAGTACTCATAGTTAGTTGTTAGTTGTTAGTTGTTAGTTAAATTTCTGACTAACGACTAACCACTAACGATTAACGACTAAACTGCTTCTGTATTCTTTTCCCCAGTCCGAATCCGCACAACTTGTTCAACTGGGGAGATGAAAATTTTGCCATCACCGATTTCACCAGTGCGAGCAGCTGCGATAATTTTGTCAACGACCATATCAACCTGGTTGTCTTCAACAACTATTTCCACTTTAAGTTTTTGCAAAAACTCAACAGTGTACTCAGAACCACGATAGCGTTCTGTTTGACCTTTCTGCCGTCCAAAACCCCGGACTTCAGAAACAGTCATACCAACTATACCAGCATTGACTAGGGCAATTTTGACCTCATCAAGCTTAAACGGACGGATAATAGCTTCTACTTTTTTCATTTTTTGTCTCCTGAGTTCTATGTTTATAAAAGTGTAGGCTGAAACAAGCGTGCGTTTACGCCAAAGATGAAACCTTTGGCGCTTAATTTGCACAAGCCTTGGGAGTGGTGTAACGCTTAAAGGTGCAGCGCAACCTCAAATAAATATCTACGAAATTGGCACATGGCATCACGATAGATGCCCTGCTTATCAAATAAAAGTCAAATTAGTAAGCATTGTCTACTTGAATGGTCTTTTAAGTAATAACTTGAGGTTTCTAGCTCAATTTATCATTTTTTCGTAGTTTATTTAACTGAAAATAAAGATGAATTGTGATGTGCGCTCAATTGACTGGGAGAATGATTTCACCTAACGACTATGCTTTTCCAATAAGGGGCGTACAACCAAATACCCAGCACCAAAACCTAGAACAATAATTAATAAGATAGCTATTATCAACCACCAGCCTTTAATATGCGTTGGCTCAGATTCACTGTAGGGATAATAACTGACTTCCTGTTCTTCTATAAACACTGGTTCGGGAATGGAACTCGGAATTTCCATTTCTGGAGGAAAGACAGGTGTTGGGGAAGGTTCTGCGAAGGAAGGACGCCCACGGAAAACTTGTTCTTTGGGAGACACTGGGGTGACTGGTCGTTTGGTTTGAGATTTATCATCAGGTATAGCTTGAGAAGCTGTGTGAGAACTAACCTTTGGTTGTGAATCAACCAACTTTTGCAGGCGCAAAACAGACTCAACAGCTTTCTTTATTTCTTGCCGAAGTAATTGATTTTCTTGTACCAGTTGTTGATTTTGGGCGGTAAGACTATCTAACTTTGCTTGAGAAGCATGTAACTCTGTTGCCAAATCCCGATAAACAGAGATGGGTACAGAGGGAGAATAGGCTTGGGTATTTCCTACGGGTGTACTGCTGTGAACAGAATCTGAGATTGTTCGCATTGGTGGATTAGCATCAAAATAGAACTTAAGTCAACGAAGCGGATTTGCTATCAGAGACTAGCAGTCTCTGAAACTATGCCCAACAATAATGGAAAAGTGTGCATAGGGGAAAGATTATTAATTTACAATTTAGGGCAAAAAGATACAAGTCAATCAATAATAGAATATTTATCCCAAAGGTATGAGGTTAACTGGAAGTTTAGGTAGAAAAGGAGTTCAGCATATTCTGCACCTTGCGTAACTACTGAACGACTTTGGTAGAGGCTTACACCTGGCGTTCCCCTGATATCAAGAGTGGAAAGAAGTGTCCCACAGGACCTTGTCCTTTGCCAATATTAAGAGAGTAAGAGAGTGCAGAAGTGACATATTCCTTTGCCTTTCGCACTGCTGTGAGCAAGTCGGTTCCCAGTGCAAGATGAGCGGCGATCGCTGCTGAGAGTGTACAACCAGTACCGTGAGAATTTTTTGTCTCTACGTGTTTTGTTGTCAAAGTTTCCATTCTATGCCCATCGAACCAGATATCAACACCACGCACACTCCCCTGCATACCGCCACCCTTGACTAAAACAACCTTTGCCCGTGTATTCTGGTGAATGATTTGCGCGGCTGCTCTCATATCATCTAAGCAGTTAATTTGTAAACCGCTCAAAATCTGAGCTTCGTAGCGGTTTGGTGTAATGATAGTTGCCAGGGGAATGAGGAGATTGCGCAGACTTTTCACGGCATCATCATCAATCAATTGCGCCCCCGTGCGGGATACCATCACTGGATCAACAACTAAGTTATGAATTTCTAAAGCCTTCACCTGTTGGGCAACAGCGGCAATAATTTCCTGATTGAGTAACATTCCTGTTTTCGCCGCTTGCACACCTATATCTTCATATACCGCACGAATTTGCGCCACAACAGCCTCTGGCGGCATAGCATCAACCCGGTTCACCCCCAAAGTATTTTGTGCGGTGACGCAGGTAATAGCGCTTGTACCGTGGACGCAGTGAAAAGCAAAAGTGCGTAAATCGGCTTGAATACCTGCACCACCACCGCTATCAGATCCGGCGATAGTTAAAGCAACGGGCATAGGTGTTGTTTCGGCGTTCATAGTTTAGGGAAAAGGGAGATAGGGAAGTGGGGAGATGGGGAGCAGGGGAGCTCTTAAGTAGGGGAGTAGGGGAGCAATGACTAATGACTAATGACTAATGACTAATGACTAATGACTAATGACTAATGACTCTTGAGTGCAAAAACTTGCCCCATTCAGCGGCTAAGGGAATTTCTGTAAAAGGAACACGTACTGAATTGCCAGATTCAGCAAACAGAAATTCCAACTCGATAGTACGACCTTTTTGTGGCGGCTGTTCTATCTCTACTGGTTTGTCATCTACTAATAGGCGAACTTGTTGGACATCAAGCAAAGAAAAAGTTTCTAGCTTAATTGGACCTTTTGGCGTTGGTTTGCCCCAAGTTATATTGTTACCTTTTTGACCTAAAACTGCATAGATATCAAACTTAGCTCGTTCAAATTGCTCTGCCCAAGTGCGATATGCCTCAATTTTTTGATACTCCTTGGAGCCTTGCCAAGCCAACCAAAAAAATGCAAATAACAAGGGTAACCATAAAAGACCGCGTTCCATCGTTGATAAATTGTCCTGAGTTTTGTGTAAAAATTGTAAGTTTACTCCTAAACGCACCAATAAGGGGCGTGTATGAGTTATGGTAGTGAGCAAACTGGCAAAAAGCTGTAATGGTTTGAGATGAGAAAGCTAATATTATTTTGCTTATTTGTCATCGGGCTAGGTGTTGCCCTGTTTAATTTTATTAATTTTCAGGGACTGGCAACCAAAGGCGAATTTGAGACAATAGTGCTAAACTTCCGCGAAGACCTTCCCAAAGAGGTATTGCAGCAGGATCTGCAAGCTATTGCTCAACAGTACAACGTCACTCCCCGATTAGATAATCAATTTTCCGCCAAGGAGAATGTTTACATCATCAAGGGCGATAAACAGCGACTGAAAGAACTGAAAAAGTCGCCATTTGCCCAAGCAATGGATTTTATTGAGCCAAATTATATCTATAAGATTCCAAAACCAGGCGAAGCTACTTGGCTGGGAGAATTATTGCAGCCCTCACAAGAGGCTGACGAAGCGAAACCGGCATTAAAAGGTCCCAACGACCCCTATTACAGCAAGCAGTGGAATCTGCACAATATCAATATTGAAGGCGCGTGGACTCAAACCAAAGGCAAAGACATCACGGTTGCGGTCATTGATACTGGCATTACTCGCGTCCGTGACTTAGTAGAGACAGAATTTGTCCCTGGCTACGACTTTGTCAACGACACAGTAGAAGCTGACGACGACAACGGACACGGCACCCACGTTGCTGGGACCATCGCCCAATCCACGAACAACAGCTATGGCGTAGCTGGTATTGCCTACGAAGCCAAGCTGATGCCTCTCAAGGTACTTAGCGATTATGGCGGCGGGACTGTTGCCGATATTGCCGAAGCGATTAAATTTGCTGCTGATAATGGCGCAGATGTGATTAATATGAGCTTGGGCGGTGGCGGTGAAAGCCATCTGATGAAAGACGCGATTGACTATGCCCACAGAAAAGGCGTGGTCATCATTGCCGCAGCGGGTAATGAAAATCAGAATTCTGCCTCCTATCCAGCGCGTTATCCCTATGTTATTGGCGTTTCGGCATTAGGTCCAGATGGAGAAAGAGCACCCTATTCTAACTTTGGTGCTGGAGTCGATATCTCCGCCCCTGGTGGCAGTGATGCGGGCAAGATTCTGCAAGAAACCATAGACCCTGAAAACAAGGGTGTAAACGTGTTTCTGGGCTTCCAAGGTACAAGCATGGCAGCGCCTCACGTTGCTGGTGTTGCTGCATTGGTAAAAGCCTCTGGCGTCAAAGAACCAGATGAAATCCTCGAAGTTCTGAAACAGTCAGCACGAACTGTCCAAGATGATGGTTTGAACTACTATGGTGCTGGACTACTGAATGCAGATGCCGCAGTGCAACGTGCTACCCAAGGGCAAATCAGTTTCCAAGATTTCTTCCGCTGGTTACGGGATAACGGCTATCTCAACCCCGGTTTTTGGATCGATGGCGGTGCTGTGGCGCTGTTACCCAAAATTTTGATGGTCCTCGGTTCCTATGCGCTGGCTTGGTTTTTACGGGTTTACTTTCCGTTCAGCTGGGGCTGGACTTTATCTTGGGGTTTGATTGCTGGTAGTTCAGGATTATTCCCCCTCAAAGGAATCTTTATCTTTGACCTTCCACAATGGCCCTTCCGCTTGTTGGGCAGTTCTATTCCTGAATTAGGGAACACGCTGCAAGGAACAAATGCTTTTAATCCGCTGTTTGCCAGCGTGCTGATTCCCTTAGTCTTAATGGCATTATTCCTAGGAAATCCTAAATGGAAGTGGTTTGCCATTGGTTCATCGCTAGGTGTAGCAGCGTGTTTGGTGGTAAGTGCGGTATCAGATCCCGCAGTTTGGGGGTTAGGCAGTGGTATCCTAGCTCGTATGTTCTTGCTCGTTAATGCCGTACTATGTTTCGGTTTAGCTCGTTTAGCAGTCAAAAACGAAGAACAACCAGCCTAGAAAAGTGAAGAGTGAACACACAAGAGAGAAGAGAGAAAAAACAAAGAAGAGTTTTTATGACTTTTCTTCGTTCTTCGTTCTTCTTTCTTCTTTCTTTTTTAATCGGAGGTTAATGGATATGAGTATCACAGTTACAGGTACCGTAGAACGCCGTGATATTGGTACTGGCGCTTGGGCGTTAGTTACTGATAATGGTGTAACCTATGAAATCTCTAAAAAATCTGACAAAAGCTTACTCAAACAAGGACAAAAAGCAAAAGTCACTGGACAGGTGCGTGAAGATGTTATGACCATTGCGATGATTGGTCCAGTGCTGGAAGTCAAATCTTTTGAAGTCCTTAGTTCTGATTAGACGCTTGTGAATTCACAACTTCTTGCAGGCGACTTCTAAATTCCCCTTTGGGATGACCACCTTTAACCTCACCCAAAATCTGAAATTCTCCTTCTGGCGAATTACAGACGATATAAGTAGGCCATCCCATTTCTGATTTATCAGGATACTGAGTGAGCAGAATCTTACGATACTTACGATAAGTAGCTGTATCCTGCATTTTCACATCAATAAATTGCAAGCCCAGCTCTTCAGCCACCTTTTTGTCATAGAAAGACATCTTATGGCATAGACCACAGTCTTCTGAAGAAAACTTAATGACAGCTAAATTCATGGCTCTGCAACTCTCTAGCTACTAACACTAGCTTTTGGCTCAAACAACAACATAGCAGTATACAAAGCAAAAAATTATAGAAAAAATATTAAGAATTGTAGCTGTTGTTATTTTGTTCAAAA
>NZ_AP018268.1:4463424-4678192 GCF_002368435.1 Kalymmatonema gypsitolerans NIES-4073 | reverse complement strand
ACTAGGGGCGTTAGTTATCAGGGTGCATCTACCAATACTATGTTCTATAAATAACTACGCTGTTCCGGACAAAAAAGGCGAAAATTGGAGTTATAGTTGTGTCAGTAGTCAAAAAAATCCCCCAGCAGCCGAAAGTCCACTAGGGGCGTCAGTTATCAGGGTGCATCTACCAATACTATGTTCCAGAGATAACTACCCTCTTCCGGATAAATGCTCCATTTTGGAGGTAAAAAATATTTTGATTTTATCTAACAATAAGAAAAGCCTAAGTAGCCGAAAGTCCACCAGGGGTGTCAGTTATCAGGGTGCATTTACTAATCCTATGTTTTAGAGATAACTACCCTCTTGCAAGTGATTTTGTGTATATCAGAAAGAGTTGCAATTTGTAAACTACGGAAAAAAGTTAGAGGTTGATGATCATGAGTGCATAAATTTGGGTGTAGGGGTGTCGGGAAATTATTTTCCCTTACAGCCTTAGACCCCTACCCCGAACTCCAGATCGCTCACCAGTTAAGACAGAAAAACTCCCACAGGGTTGTTAGCCAACATGGGAGTTGAAGATCAAGGTGCATCTACCACTAAGAATGTTCTGGGCGAAACTAACAAGATCCGGATAAAGTGATGAAAGGAGATTGAATTGCTGAATTCAAAATTTTAGAAGAACTCAGCCTAGGGGATGTAGTTTTATGAAGGAAGATTTTTTTCTCCACAATAGCTCAAATGAGAAAGCTTTGAACTTGGACTCAGAACCAAGTTGTAGAAAATACAGCATGAATTCTGACTCGTGGGTTATGAGTTTTAAGAGGTAAAAGGTAAAAGAGGTATGAGCAAAACAACGTGAATCAGAAACAATCAGTGGCAGGATGCATCTAAGGTATCAGAAGAAGCAAAACATTGACTGGAAAATGAATCACGTTTCAAACCAGATTTAGGAAGCAAACAGGAGCAGTTGTGACCCAGGAATTTCACATTTCCGTAACCCCAGTAGGGCAAAATGACTACTTGGTGCGGACGGAACAAGTCGCGCCTGGGGTGCCATTGGCAGAAGAACTGGTGACTTGGCCTGTAGCTGATTGGTTGACGGCTGCGGGACATTTGATGAATGACCCGTTGAAGTCAGTGCTGCAGGGAGATGCTTTAGCAAGAAACTCCGTCAACTTGGTGGCGTTAGGTCAGCAATTTTATAACGCACTGTTTCAAGGCACCCTCAGAGATAGTTGGATTACGGCACAAGGGATTGCCCAAAACCACCAACAGGTGTTGCGTCTGCGGTTGGGACTGAAAGACACAAGGTTAGCGCGGTTACCTTGGGAAGTCATGCATGCAGGCGATCGCCCGATCGCGACAGGACCGTATATCGCTTTTTCTCGCTATCAAAGTGGCATTGGCGGGGGTTCTCGTTTACCTTCGACAAGTATGCCCATACCAGCAGACGAAGGTGGCATAAAAGTACTGATGGCGATCGCTTCTCCTACGGATCTTGTGCGTTTAGATCTCCTTAAACAAGAAGCTATCAAACTCCAAGCCGAACTTCATCGTGATGGAGAAGGTGGCAATGATTTACCGCAGATAGAACTCACCTTACTCGAACAACCAGGGCGGGAAGAATTGACACAAGCCCTAGAACAAGGACGATACCACGTTCTGCACTACTCTGGTCACAGTAACATCGCCTCCAACGGCGGAGAAATTTATCTTGTCAGTAACAGAACTGGTTTAAGGGAAACCCTAAGTGGCGATGACTTGGCGGGTTTGCTCGTCAATAATAACATCCAGATGGCAGTGTTTAACTCCTGCTTGGGAACATATGCAGCTACCTCCTCGGATCCCACAGGAGACACAGGCGAACGCAATTTGACAGAAACCTTGGTAAAGCGGGGGATTAGGAGCGTTTTGGCAATGTCAGAACGCATCCCTGATGAAGTGGCGCTGCTGCTGACACAATTGTTTTACCGCAACTTATCTCAGGGATATTCTGTGGATTTGTGCGTGAGTCGGATGCGCCAAGGATTGGTTGCTGGCTATGGTTCTCACCAACTTTACTGGGCATTGCCAATTTTATATCTCCAGCCAGAATTTGATGGCTATCTCAGCCCAGGAGTTTTCTTACCTGAAGATGAAGAATTATTTAATGAGTATAATTCCTCTTTAAAAACTACAGCGACAATTTATTCAGACGCCGCACATGACGCCGAAATGGCATTACCCATTGAGGATATGTTACCCTCAGATTTGACAAGGGAACCCTCTGACTTAGACTGGCTGGGTGAAGAAACCTGGGGCGACCTTGTTGATGAAATTGAGTACGATGACCCAAGCTACGAAGAAGATTCAGCGATTGTTTCGGATTTGTTTCGGCAACTAGATAAACAAAAGACATCCGAGCAATCTTCCATGAAGGCTGAACTCGTGCAATTTGGGGAAGATGGTCTTGATGAAACAGAAGTTTCCGGTGAAATAGCTTCGCTGGAAAACGATCTGGGGATGTGGGAAGAAGTCCGCAAAGCGGCTTCTTATGGTAAGGTGGGCGGAGCCGGAAGTCGCGAACAGCCCTCGAATAGTGAACTGAGTCGTCAAGAAGCTGGATTGCAAGCAGGTTGGGACGACTCAAATGCCGGGTCGTTAGCTCAAAGAACCACGCCTGCATCACAAACAGCGAAGGCAAAACGAGGCAAAAGACGCAAATTATTGGGTGTTGTTGGCGCTGTGGGAGTGAGTGCGATCGCAGCTTTTGTCGGTTTCAACTGGTGGTCGCAGAATCAACAAATGTCGAAACTGCCGTCGGTAGTGCCAATTCATCAGTCTCAACCAAACTCTAACACCCCACAAATCAATTTCAAAACGGCTGACACCCAATCTGTCAGTGCGATCGCCACTGAAAAATTGAGCCAGGGTGACTTGCAAGTAGGGCTTCAGGCTGTGGAAGAACTGCTCAACCGTAATGTACTTTCTAACGCTGAATCAGCCCTGAACGCCGTACCCCAAGCGTCAGCAGACAATCCATCTATCTACTTTTTCAAGGGGCGATTGGCGTGGCAATCTATCCAGACAGGAGACAACAAATACAGCGTCGATGACGCCCGTCGTTACTGGGAAAGCGCACTTAAGGCTCAACCAGACTCAGTTTTGTATAGCAACGCATTAGGATTTGCTTACTACGCACAAGGTAATATCAACCGGGCAAATGACTCCTGGTTTAAGGCATTGAGTTTAGCAGTTAGAGAGCAAAATAGAACTGCTGCTTCTCCCACAGCATTTTCTCCCTCAAAGCCAGTGCCTCGGGATGCTTTAACAGCTTATGCTGGGTTAGCCCTTGGCTTGTATAAAACTGCAAATACTCAACCTGCGGGAAAACGTGAGCAATATCTCAATGAAGCAATCAAGCTACGTCAAATGGTCATAAAAGAAGATCCAATTAATTTTGAAATGAGAGAATTGGGTAAAAATTGGCTGTGGACAGAGAAGGCTTTACAAGATTGGAAAGGACTCCTCCAGCAAAAAACTCAGCGTTCATCACTTGAAAATTGACAATTGTTTCTTACAAAAATTCGCCTTCATCTTTAGGCGTGGCAAAATAAAAACATATAAGCGCGTAGCCCACTGTATTAAGAGCTACGCTAAAGCCTTTATTTGTCACATGAGCTATTGCTTAAACCCCAATTGTCCCAAGCCTGTTAACACGAATGGTGGAAACTTTTGCCTGACGTGTGGTTCCAAGTTACTTCTCAAAGAACGCTACCGTGCTATCAAACCGATAGGGCAAGGCGGTTTTGGCAGAACCTTCTTAGCAATAGATGAGGATAAACCCTCTAAACCGCCCTGCGTGATTAAGCAATTCTATCCGCAAGCTCAAGGGACTAGCACAGTACAGAAAGCAGTAGAATTATTTACCCAAGAGGCAATGCGCTTGGATGAATTGGGCAGGCATCCCCAAATTCCCGAACTCTTGGCTTATTTTACTCAAGATGATCGGCAATATCTTGTACAAGAATTTATCGACGGATTGAACTTAGCTCAAGAATTGGAACAAAAAGGTGCTTTCAATGAAACTCAAATTCGCCAACTGCTGAATGATTTATTGCTAGTGCTGCAATTTTGTCATGCAAGACAAGTCATTCACCGAGATATCAAGCCGGAAAATATTATTCGTCGTATAACTCCCCAGCCTTCGGCACCCCCCCTTACCAAGGGGGGGACAGGGGGGGGTCTAGTTTTGGTTGATTTTGGTGCGGCTAAAGAAGCTACCTACACAGCGTTAAACAGAACAGGAACCAGTATTGGTAGCCCGGAATATGTAGCACCCGAACAAATTAGAGGAAGAGCTATTTTTGCCAGCGATATATACAGCTTAGGTGTTACCTGCGTTCATCTCTTAACCCAACTTTCTCCTTTTGACTTATACGACATTAACAACGACACTTGGATTTGGCGACAATATCTAAAAAGTCCGGTGAGCAATGAATTAAGTCGTATTCTGGACAAAATGCTAGAAAGCATTCCCGTTCGGCGCTACCAAACTGTAGATGAAGTTCTCCAAGACTTAAAGGGGGGGCAGCAATTAACTCCAAAACCTGTAAGCCAACCAGTAAAACCTGTTACTTCATCACCACCGACCTCTACACCTGTTTCTATCAATAAAACGACTAGTCAAATAGATATAGAATTAGAGGAAATGAAGACTCTGTTTCTTCAAGGTGGTCATGCCAAAAGCAATAAGAAAACTGAGTTTCAGCCTCAGCCGCAAACACCACAGCCTTCTTCTAGCAAAAGCGAAATAGATGCAGAATTGGAAGAATTAAAGGCTAAATATAAAAATGGTGATTTTTAGGTTGTAAATTATAAAACTTTATTTTTACTAATTTTTACTGAAATTTAAAACCGCTATATGGCAATACGGTTCAGTTAAGGATTAGACTTCTTGCATTCATTCCAAAAAAAAGAATAATGAACCACAGATGGACAAGGCAGTGCGTTGCGGAGCCAGCGCTGCAGGAGGGTTTCCCGACAGCAGGCGACTGGCGTCGGGGTTCCCCCCGTTGTTCGCGTTCGCGCAGCGTGTCGCTTTGCGACTCAGCGTCTCCGTTCGCGCAGCGTGCCCGAAGGGCTTAGGAGATAGCAACTGCCGTACAGATGGACACAGATGGAATCAAACAGATGCAATCTTGTCTATTCAAAAAAAGTGACTCTGAGGTTTTCAGAGTCACTCAAAATTTACCGTAGAACTTGAAGGTGTTGTTGGTTGTTAATCTGGCAGTGGTTCTGCCGTTGAAGTTGACTAGGACTTCTCAGTAATGGGTACCCATTCTGTGTGGAAGGCACCAGGCTTATCCACACGCTCATAGGTGTGTGCGCCGAAGTAGTCGCGTTGAGCTTGTGTGAGGTTTTGAGGCAAGCGATCGCGGCGATAGCTGTCGAAATAATCCAAAGATGCACTAAATGCTGGCACTGGAATTCCCAGTTTTGCTGCTGTTGCCAACACATCCCGCCAAGCTGTTTGTCTATCAAGAATCGTCTGCTTGAATTCAGGAGCTAACAGGAGGTTTGGCAGTGATGGATTTTCGCCAAATGCATTCTTAATCTTATTCAAAAATCCAGCGCGAATGATACAGCCGCCCTTCCAAATCCGAGCCAATTCACCCAGTTGCAAATTCCAGTTATAGGTTTGGGAAGCTTTAGAAAGCAGCGCCATTCCCTGGGCGTAGGAACAGATTTTCGAGCAGTAGAGGGCGTCACGCACCTTGTTGATAAACTCTTTGGTATCCCCGTCATACTTGCCAGTGGGACCTGTGAGGATTTTAGATGCTGCTACCCGCTCTTGTTTGTAAGAAGAGATGATGCGACCATTGACTGCGGCGATAATCGTCGGTATGGAAACACCCAATTCCAAAGCAGTCTGTACCGTCCAACGTCCAGTGCCCTTTTGACCTGCGGAGTCAACAATCAAATCTACCAGAGGTAAATTTGTATCTGGGTCAATGTAAGGGAAAATATTTGCCGTAATTTCAATCAAAAACGAATTGAGTTCGTCCGTGGTGTTCCACTGGGCAAAAACTTCATGGAGTTGATTATGGTCAAGTCCTGCGGCATTTTTCAGTAAATCGTATGCCTCGGCAATGAGCTGCATATCGCCGTACTCAATACCGTTGTGTACCATTTTGACGTAGTGACCAGAACCACCAGGACCAATGTATGTCACACAGGGACCATCATCGACTTGGGCGGCAATTTTCGTAAAAATTGGCTCTAGATACTGGTAAGAGCTTTGCGTACCTCCTGGCATGAGTGAAGGACCATTGAGTGCTCCTTCTTCACCACCGCTGACGCCCATACCAATAAACCGAAACCCAGCGGGTTCTAATTCTTGGGTGCGTCGATCTGTATCTTCAAACCAAGAGTTGCCACCATCGATAATAATGTCGCCTTCGTCCAGCAAGGGTTTGAGCTGATTAATCACTGCGTCTACAGGTTTACCAGCTTGCACCATGATGAGAATTCTTCTGGGACGTTCCAAGGAAGCAACAAAGTCTTCTAGAGTAAAAGCGGCTTTGACATTTCTTCCTGGGGCACGCTCCGCCATGAATTTATCAGTTTTGTCGCGCGAGCGGTTGTAAACTGCGATTGGAAAGCCGTTACGCTCCACATTGAGAGCGATGTTTTCACCCATAACAGCTAAACCAATCACACCAAAGCTTTGCTGTGTCATAAAATTCTGGCTAACTCTTGCAGTTTCTCTTTATCTTTAAGGGTAGTCCGAGATTTCTGCTTCTCTCCTAAAGAAGACATTAAGAGTTCATGCACAAAGCAAGGATACCCAAGCTACACACATAAAAAATTTTAATTTGTATCTGAATCAACAACTTTCTGGCAAAATTTGCAAAATTGAGATATCTAGTTAAGCGATTGGGGAGTAGATACTTGGGAGTGAGTACTTCTACTGTTGAGTGGTTAGAGGGTTTGACAACTAACAGCCACCACTGACAGCGAAAAATTCCCAAGTTCTGATCCCCAATCTCAAATCCCTAGTTCAATGACACAGTAAGGAGTAACCACAAAATGCTGGCATATGTCCTAGCGTTGACTGTCGGTCTTGGAAGTGTAGCGCTTTATTTAGCAGCTTTCTTTTTCCCTGAAATCCACCGTAAGAATGATTTTATCTGGAGTGGTGTAGGACTCTTCTACGCCTTGGTCTTATGGATATTTGCCCAACGCATTACTGGAGGTCTTTTGCTGGGTCATGTGGCTAGTGTCGCTCTTTTGGGTTGGTTTGGCTGGCAAACACTGTCATTACGTCGTCAAGTGACGCCACAGGCACAACAAACCCAAATACCCAGCAGTGAAACAGTAAAAACAAACATTCAGGAGCAAGTATCTAAGTTATCGCTTCCCGAAAAGCTTGCCCAGGTGCAACAGAGTATTGGTAGAACCTTTTCGGGTGCGAAAGACCGAGTGCAAACTGTGGGTAAAAAGACACCTGAAAAACCTAAAACAGAGGCGACTCCTCCTGCACCCACAGGTAAATCTACAGTTGAGATTGTTGATCAACGTACTCCTGTACCAGAACAATCAGTAGTGACCTCTGCTAGCCTAACTGATATCGAAGCAAAAACTCCGACATTAGATCAAGGGACACAAACAGTTCCTGCCTTTACAGAAGCCAAAACTGAGAATGTGCCAGAAGCCGTTCCACCAAATCCGCCATCAAGGGAATTGGTAGAAGCGGCAATTGAAACTGCTGCGGAAGGAGAGGCTGTGGCAGAGGAATTAGCAAAAATTCCAGTTGAGGAAATTGCTCCTGATGCTGCACTTGCTCCCCCAGCAGAAGCACCACCTGGGGAAGTACCACCAAATCCCCCAGGGCAAAGCTCATAAGTAGTCAATAATGCGGGACGAGGCGATCGCTCTTTTGGGGCGATCGCCCATAAGGGCGCTGCGCTCTGCGCAATCGCCTTCCAAGAAGCAGAAAGACGAGGATTCACTGTTACAATACGAGCAATCACCCACAAAGCAAGACAAAAACATGATTACTCAAATGATGGTCCAACCTTCATTCTGGGTAGAATCTGGAGTCAAAATCAGCAAAGTCAGGAATCTCTATCTGTTCAAATTTACCGATGAACTCCAGTCTCGGCTTGAAGAACTTTCACAAAAGAAAAAAGCTGGTTACCTCACTTCAGAAGAAGAGGCTGAACTGACAGGAATATTGGAACTCGACAGAATTTTTACCTTGCTCAACGCCCGAATAATTGCTGAGTCATGACAGTTAATGATGCAACAAGAAAGTTAGTACGACAAAGAGCTAACTTTCTTTGCGAATACTGTCATTCTTTAGAAGAAGCCAGTGCAGCCAAGTTTGCTATCGACCATATTCTTCCCCAATCTCTTGGTGGTTCTGATAACCCTGATAACTTAGCATTGGCTTGCCAGCGCTGCAATGGATACCGCTATAACTTCACAACTGGGATTGATCCACAAACACAAGAAGTTATCCCTTTATTTCATCCACGTAAGCAAAAGTGGTCAGATCACTTTATTTGGTCAACAGATGGTTTAAGAATAATCGGCGTTACTCCTACTGGACAAGCTACCTGTAATCGTTTGGACGTCAATGATGAACGTCACAATGAAGGTTCTATCGTTAAAGCACGTCGTTTGTGGCTGCAGGGTGGTTGGCATCCGCCTGAAGAAGACCCCCGACAACAAACATAGAGTACCATGAATTTAATATTCTAGTATTTCGGCAGGCACACTTCGGGTAGCCTGCTTGGATGTTTTGCATCCAAATTAAAAACCTTCTCCCTGATAATAGTGAGAAGATGACCTTACTATTCCTTGGCATGAAATCGTGACAGAAACTGGAAAATACAAAGATACTGTAAACCTGCCCAAAACGAACTTTGATATGCGAGCGAACGCTGTCAAGCGGGAGCCAGAAATCCAAAAGTTTTGGGAAGACAATAAGATTTATGAACGCCTGTCTCAGAATAATCCAGGCGAATTATTTATATTGCACGATGGACCACCTTATGCTAACGGTTCTCTCCACCTGGGTCATGCCTTAAATAAAATTCTTAAAGACATTATTAACCGCTATCAACTGCTGCGCGGGCGTAAAGTTCGTTATGTACCTGGTTGGGATTGCCACGGTTTGCCAATTGAACTGAAAGTTTTGCAGAATATGAAGTCGGCAGAACGGCAAAACTTGACGCCTTTGCAACTACGGCAAAAAGCGCAAGAATTTGCCCTTTCGACAGTTGATGAACAGCGCGAAAGTTTCAAACGCTACGGCATTTGGGGTGATTGGGAACACCCGTATCTGACGATGAAACCGCAATACGAAGCGGCTCAAATTGGTGTTTTCGGTCAGATGGTGTTGAAAGGATACATCTATCGCGGTCTGAAGCCAGTACACTGGAGTCCCAGTTCTAAAACGGCATTGGCAGAAGCTGAGTTGGAATATCCTGAAGGTCACACTTCGCGTAGTATCTATGCAGCTTTCCCGATGACAAGTTTATCGGAAGCTGTCAAACCTGTACTTGGGGAATTTTTACCTGAGTTGGCTGTGGCTATTTGGACAACAACGCCTTGGACAATTCCGGGTAACTTGGCTGTTGCTCTCAATCCATCTCTGAAGTACGCGGTGGTGGAAGTGGAACCCCACCCCCCAACCCCCTCCCCGCAAGCAGGGAGGGGGAGTGAAGAGAATGCTTCTTCCTCTTTGCAAGCACAAACCGGGAGTGAAGAAAATGCTTCCTCATCTTTGAAAGCACAAACCGGGAGTGAAGAAAATGCTTCCGACTCCGTGCAAGCAGGAAGAGAAAGTGAGGAAGTTGCTTCCCGCTCTCCCCTTGGGGAGAGGGGGACTGAGGGGGTGAGGTTCCGCTACCTGATTGTTGCGGCTGATTTGGTGGAACGTCTATCTGAGGTTCTGGGAACTCAGCTGACTGTAAAAGCTACAGTCAAAGGAAAAGATTTAGAACATTCCACCTATCGTCATCCCTTATTTGACCGCGAAAGCCCGATTGTCATCGGGGGTGATTACGTCACGACTGACTCAGGTACAGGGTTAGTACATACTGCGCCCGGTCACGGTCAAGAAGACTACATTGTTGGTCAACGGTACGGTTTGCCTATTCTTGCGCCAGTAGATGACAATGGCAACTTTACCGAAGAGGCGGGACAGTTTGCTGGGTTGAATGTCTTGGGTGATGGAAATCAGGCGATCATTGATGCGCTGACGGCAGCGGGTTCTCTGCTGAAGGAGGAAGCTTACCAACACAAGTATCCTTATGACTGGCGGACGAAGAAACCGACGATTTTCCGGGCTACGGAACAGTGGTTTGCTTCAGTAGAAGGATTTCGAGATGAGGCACTGAAGGCGATCGCCTCCGTAAAATGGATTCCCGCGCAAGGTGAAAACCGCATCAGACCAATGGTTGCGGAACGTTCTGACTGGTGTATTTCTCGTCAGCGCAGTTGGGGTGTGCCAATTCCTGTTTTCTACGATGAAGAAACTGGCGAACCTTTGCTGAATGAGGAAACTATCTCCCATGTCCAAGGAATATTTGCCGAAAAGGGTTCTGATGCTTGGTGGGAACTTTCAGCCCTAGAGTTATTACCAGAGAAATACCACAACAACGGTCGGTCTTACCGTAAGGGGACTGATACGATGGATGTGTGGTTTGATTCTGGTTCATCCTGGGCAGCTGTGGCAGAACAGCGATCAGAGTTGGGCTATCCTGTTGATTTGTATTTGGAAGGTACAGACCAGCATCGCGGTTGGTTCCAGTCAAGTTTGCTCACCAGCGTAGCAGTTAATGACTGTGCGCCCTATAAAAAGGTGTTGACCCACGGCTTTATCCTAGACGAACAAGGACGCAAGCAGAGTAAGTCGCTGGGAAATGTGGTTGACCCGAAAATCGTCATTGAGGGTGGGAAAAATCAAAAACAAGAACCCGGCTATGGTGTAGACGTGTTGCGTTTATGGGTGTCGTCGGTAGATTACACCTCAGATGTGCCTCTCGGTAAAAATATCCTCAAGCAACTGACGGATATCAGAAACAAGATTCGTAATACGGCGCGGTTCTTGTTGGGCAATCTGCACGATTTCGACCCGGAAAAGGACGCGGTACCATTTGAGGAAATGACGCAGCTTGACCGCTATATGCTGCACCGCATGACAGAGGTGTTTAAGGAAGTTACAGAAGCATTTGACAGTTTCCAATTCTTCCGGTTTTTCCAAACGGTGCAGAATTTCTGCGTGGTCGATTTATCCAACTTTTATCTGGATGTCGCTAAGGACAGACTGTACATCAGTGCGCCAAATTCTTTCCGCCGTCGTAGCTGTCAGACAGTGCTGAAGATTGCTTTAGAGAATTTAGCACGAGCGATCGCCCCTGTGCTGTGCCATATGGCAGAAGATATCTGGCAATTTCTCCCTTACAAAACACCCTACAAGTCGGTGTTTGAAGCTGGCTGGGTGCAGTTAGACCAAAAGTGGCAAAATCCAGAATTAGCAGGATTGTGGCAACAATTGCGACAACTGCGCACTGAGGTCAACAAGGTTCTGGAGGAAGCCAGAGTCAATAAAATGATTGGTTCTTCTCTGGAAGCAAAGGTATTGCTGTATGTAGCAGATGAGCAGTTACGTTCCTCACTAAAAGCACTGAATGCAAGTCAGAATGGAATAGACGAACTGCGTTACCTGTTTATCACCTCGCAAGTGGACTTGTTAGATTCTCCAGAAGCAGTGCAAGGGTTGGAGTACAAATTGCAGTCCGATACATGGGAAATTGGAGTTGTGAATGCAGAGGGGCAGAAGTGCGATCGCTGCTGGAACTACTCAACTCATGTAGGAGAATTTGCTGAACATCCCCTGCTTTGCGAACGGTGTGTTCCCGCGTTGGCTGGGCAGTTTTAAGAGGACAAGGGGAAAAGAGGATGCTATCGGATGAGGAAGATAAGAGAGAATTTCTACTTCTTCCTCATCTCCCCCATCTCCCTAATCTCTTCTAAGATGTAGCAAATTCTAAATTAGTTCTTTGTTGCTTTTCACGCTCAACATACTCTAGCTTTTGCAACAACTCTTGAGTTAATTGAAAGAATGCTTTTGATCCTGCTGTGCCGGAATTGTTTAAAACAACAGGCATAAAACTGTCAACTGCTTTAGCAACATTCACATCAGTTGGTATTTGTGTCTGACAAATTTTTGCCTCACCAAAATCTTGAGAAACACGTTGCATAACTTGTTTGTAGTATCTTCCGCTGAGAAAGTTGGCGTTGGACATTGTGAAGACAATACCCAGCATTTGTATATCTATCTTTGCTTCATGTTCGTGACTTTCTTTTAACTTAGCAATGCGTCTTTCCAGTAATTGGATACCTACCACAGATAATGGTTCCGGTTTAGCAGGAAGTATGTAGAAATTACTAGTTGCCAAAGCGCTACGCGTCAAAAGATTATATCCAGGAGCGCAGTCTAAGATAATAAAATCATATTCTTCCCGAATTGGTTCTAAGATTTTACCTAGCAAGACTCTTTCAAACCGATTCCAAATCGTTTCAAATTCATTTTCACCCAAATTGACTGCTTGTTGATGCAGCATTTCTGAGACAACAAATTCATCGTATAGGTCAATATCTCCTGGTAATAAATCTAATCCAGGGAGATTGCAAACCTGAGCCTGAATGATATCCCGAATTGTCAACTTTGCCCTTGATGAGGGGTTGATAATGTCGTCTATCAGATATCTCAATGTCCGTCTTTGTTTGCGGAGCTTAGCAAAATCTACAGGGGACATGAGACTGAGTGTGGCACTAATTTGGCTATCTAAATCAAGGACAAGCACCCGCTTGCCATAATTTTTCGTTAAACAAGTAGCCATATTAACAGTAAGGGTGGTTTTGCCAACTCCGCCCTTCATATTTGCAGTAGCAATCACATATCCCATTGGTTAATTCCTCTAATAAAGCATTCCCATTTACGTAGCGCAAACGTCTCGTTACAGATAGAAAATTTTTGCTAAATTTAACATTATAGAGCAGTTATAAAGTGTTAGTACGTTACGCAAATAAGCTTGCATACTTCCTGATGAGGCGAGTCAACACTCTTGAGGAAGCAGTGCGTTGCAAAACCGTAAGCTTGGCTGAGGTGAGCCGCTGCTGCAAGAGGATCTCCCGATCCAGGCGACTGGCGTGGTTTCCCCGATGCAAACTGTCGTTCAAAAGTCAAGAATAACTCTCGACTGCCTTGATGAAAAAAAGTGCGATGAAGATGCTCATCAGCTGACCTCAGCGATATTTCCTCAATTAAAGCAGTCAAAATTATAGCAGTGACTGGTGCATTGGTGGAGGGATATAGGGTATTTTTTGAAAACTTTGTATGTTAAGTTGAAATCGTTAAGAAGTTTCCAATTGAAGCAAGCGGAACTTATACAAAGTTTGATTCAAAGATATCAATTCTTGGAGGGACAAGGGGCACAAGGGAGACAGGGTTAGATGTATGAACCCAACAGCTTATCAAATCGCTTGTCAAAGCCAACAAGGGATGAAATGCAACGAAATTTAAAAATTCCTGCGGACTTGAAAGCCAAAGGTGTGGCGATCGCCATAAGATACAAGTGTGTTCGGTGGTCTGAAGGCTGTGGTGATATATGTCTCGTAAGATATTGTTGACAAAAAAGCAAATACGTAAGGTAAGGCATCTGCCCTACCTAATATTTGCTAAACAATAGCCTTATTTTGCTTTACTTCCAGCTTTTATCGGCTTTTCCCAGCACATATGCAGCTACATCTTCAATTTGCTCGGGTTTTAAACGACCTTTGAAAGCGGGCATCGCATTTTTCCCATTTGTCACTTGAGCGATAATGGCTTCCTCAGAGTACATTCCATACTTTTCCAAAGCGTCCTTTGTCAGGTTCTTGTTAGCTTGAACCAGGTTCTTTCCACCCGCATGACAAGAAGCGCAATTGGTAGAGAAGACTTTCGCTCCTTTAACAGCATCTGCAGCAAAAGCTGGACGATTCAAGGCAAAGGTAAAAATTGCTATGCCCAGCAACAATACTAAAAAAATCTTTTTCATCCCGTGTTCCCTCTATGAATCGACGCATTCTAGAGAATATCCTTCATAATTCTCTTGTTCACACCGCGTGTCGTCAAAAGACAGGCTGTCAAACCTCTTGACTCACGGGGGAACGAAAGCAAAGGACAAAGGTTAAGAAGAACGCAGAACACAGAACACAGTAATCAGAATATCCAAAACGAGTGAATCCGGGGGAAATAAGTGCGGAAAAACTTTCTTGGTCTCCACGGAGCCGGGGGCTGTCTTACCAACACTCAGTACAGACGCGCTCTATGGGCGTCTCTACTCTTAATTCATGCTCGAAAAGCCCGTTTAATATTCTGACTCCTGAGTTCTGATTCCTGAGTTCTTTCTTGGTAAAAGGTTTTTCCTTCCACAACTGCTCAAATGCTATATGATAGCCAGGTAGACGGTTCTGTTGGGGATCAGCCATCAGAGGTAACGGGGAAAGTCTGGTGTAAATCCAACGCTGTCCCGCAGCTGTAATCAAGGGTTTCCTTGTCAGTCAGAATACCCACCGACTAGTTAACTTCTGCTTTAGCACGTCTACGAGGTTTGGATGAAAGCGCAACATAATTTATTTGTCTGCACCACTTGCTCAAGTGTGTGGAAAGATGGAAAACGTGTCGGTGAAAGTGGTGGCGAAACATTATTCAAGCGATTGCAACAACAGTATCAAGACTGGAAGTTGCATGAAGAATTTGCCATTCAACCGGTAGAATGCATGAGTGCTTGCGATCGCTCTTGTACAATTTCTTTTGCATCTGTTGGTAAATATACTTATCTATTTGGTGATTTGTCGCCAGATTTGTCACCCTCACAAATAGCCGGGGTGTTAGAGTGTGCTAGTAAGTATTACACTCACCCGCAAGGATTGTTACCTTGGGCAGAAAGACCAGAACCGCTTAAAAAAGGAATCTTAGCAAAAATTCCTCCTTTGTCTGCCAACGCAGGAGAATAATAGTAGGCGTGATATCATCTCCGGTTGCTTACCCATAATTCCCACGCTGACTGCACCCCACCCCTTAATCCCCTCACCGCAAGCAGGGAGGGGAGACATTGACGTAAGTCAAAGGCGGGGTGGGGTTCTTGGGGAATTAAGGGTCATTAGCCGAACATGATATAAGGGTGTAGGATGTGAAAGGCGTACACATCACCCCCGTTTTCATCCAATTATTGTTGTGGTAGACATGAAATGTCCCCAACCTATCGAAACATAATGGGAGCGCGAGAACCCCTACCTTTTAATCCGGGGATGAAGCGCGACTTCTTCGGGCTTTAGCCCTGTGTTTCTCTTACTAATTGTTCAATAATTTCACTAATACTTACCCCTTTGGTATCAGCCAAAGATTTTAATTTCGTCCATGTTGTCGGAGTTAAGACAACAGTATGCCTCTCCTTAACTTCGTCATAAAATATCGGCACATTTTTTTGTCCTTTGACACCTTTTCTTGTTGACATAATCAGCAGTGACGTGTAAGCTCGATTATACTAACAAAGGAACAGGAGGTGAGTCAACTGTATCGGACTATTCCAGTTAGAGCAAAGTTTACTGATGAAGAAAAAGTGTTTTGGTTAGACCAATGCCAACACGCAAATAGTCTTATTAATTCAGCGATTTATCACACTAGACAAACTCATTATGCGCGTCTTCAAGGAATGGACAATGCATATGCCACTTACTGGCGTGGTGATGAATTACGCTGTGGATGGAAGACGTATAAGTGCAGCACGACTTATCCAGAGCTAGACAAAGCTCTTAAAGACAGTTCACATTACAAGGCGATGGCTGCACAAGCAGCACAGCAAACATTGAAATTTGTAGGTGAATCAATTGCTTCTTACAATGGACTGGTTAATGCATATTACAAGGGAGAAGTTAACAAACCTTCTTTACCCAAGTACCGCAAGAAAGGAGGATTGTCAGCAGTTACATTCCCACGTCAAGCACTCAACTATAAAAATGGTTATTTTTACCCATCAATTAGTAGAGATACCAAGCCTCATTTACTAACTGAAATCGCTTTACCATTACCAGAGTTTATTGATTCGGACTGGATTAAAGAAGTGACAATTCGTCCTTATCTTGGAGAATTGTGGATAGATTGGGTGCTTGATGATGGAAAACAACCAATCGAATGCAATCCAAGTCTTGATTACACACAAGCTTGGTCATATGACCACGGTGGCAGTAATTGGTTAACAGGTGTTTCAACTCTTGGAAAAAGCTTAATCATTGATGGTAGAAAGCTGAAATCAATGAACCAAGGTTATTGTCGTTTGGTTGCAAAGTACAAACAAGGTAAATCAGATTTTTACTGGGACAGGAACCTTGACAGAGTTCAACGTAAACGCAATAACCAGATGCGCGATGCCATTAACAAAGCAGCTAGATTCATTGTTAATCGCTGCCTTAAAGACAGAGTTGGTAATCTTGTTATTGGTTGGAACGAAGGGCAGAAGATTGGTTCTGGCATGGGTAAACGCAACAATCAAAACTTTGTTGTAATACCTAGTGGTAGATTGATTGAACGGCTCAAACAACTCTGTCCAGAGTACGGCATCATGCTTACAATTACTGAAGAATCATATACTTCAAAAGCGTCATTTTTGGATGATGACTTTCTACCTAAATACGGTGAAAAACCCGACGGATGGCAGTCATCAGGTGAAAGAATTGCACGCGGGCTGTATAGAACAGCGAAAGGATTTTTGATTAACGCGGACTGCAACGGTGCAGCCAACATACTCAAAAAAGTAGCCAGTCAGCTAGGCGTAAGTCTAGTCAAGCTGGGTAGGGTAGCTTTGACACTGCCACATCGATATTGTTTGTTCAATCGGCTGAAAAATACATTTCGTACAAAGTTGCGGAGTGTGGCTTCAGGAGGCACTGCGTTGGGCGGCTTTGCCGACTTGAAGCAAGTGCCGTCCCACCGAGCAACAACGATTTAAAATCCCCTCTCTTTTAAGGAGGGGAGATGTCAACTACAATTAATAAAGTCGTTTGAATGCCAAGGGTAGAAACATGAGAGTTTGGCTTGCCTGCTTTTTGGTGCTGTTTGCCCTAGCGGAACTGTTTGACTGGGTGAAAGAATTTACCCTACCGCTTCCCATATATATATTAGGTGGGGCGTTTTTGGCTGTTGCTTCCAACTACGATAAGCTTTTTGGCTCCTACTTGAGTAATGCAACTAGTACAGCAACATTGGAACAACCCCTGGTTGATGATTCACCTTCCTTCACAATTCCACATTCTGTTAAAAAATCTCAAAAATCCGAAATAAAAAGTTAAACTATTTCTTGTGGGACAGAAGTCTTCACCTATTTTGTAGATGAGAGAGGGCTTTCTAGACCAACCCCACAAGAGCTATTTTTAAACTGAGCATATTATCGAAATCCTTGAAAAGAAAACAATAAAGAACAACCTCCATTTAATAAAGCGGTAATAACCGCACCAATAATTACTCCTTTCATTAAGCCATATTGCCGCCGTCTTTTTAGCCAAAGAGTGACTGGAATGACATAGAGAAGTTGCCACAAGAAAAAGCCAAAAGCCCCAATAATCAAAATTTGACTACCGTAAATACCTCTAATAAAACTAAGTAAAACTATTGCTAGTATCGCTAAAATATGCATACCAATTAACAAGAGTATGCCTAAAAAAACACCTAAAATTTCATTTCTTTGTGACAGAAATTAACACCCTAATAAGCGCAGACAAGCTCTACTTAATTAAATAAAACGATTATTAACTAAGTGATAGCCAGGGCTACCTTGGCGGTAAAACATATTGAAAGTATCAAAGGGAATAATCCTACCATCGGGGTGGACAATATGAATACAGGAACGCTTTACTGAACGAACATCAAAGTTAAAAGGGTCAAGAAACTGGACAATCATTATCCGAAAGATATTGGAATAGCTAATACCTTGAGGGACGGCAACCATTGGCAAACAACATAACAACTGCTTTAATGAAGTTGCTGCCGAACTGGGTGAATGACTCGTAGAAAATAGCTGAAAAATGTGGCGCTTTAGTTCTTCATTCTGTTCGTAAAGTACGCTGTTGGGCATAATTTTTACAAACGTATCTGGATTGATTAACCCAGTCAGTGGTATCACTTTACCATTGAGTTTCAGCGCGTACGCCATTGCTAAGCAGTCGGGATGGCAAGGAACTGGGAGAATATCTTCTGGTTTAAAGTAAGGACTTTGTTGTAAAATTGCCCTGCGAACTTCTGTTAAAGTATATCTGTCTCGCTTGGGATTAAATCCCTCTAACCGTCCAGCAGCTTGGATGGGTTGAAACGTGACACCCCGTACGCATCGCTGTTGCAATGCATACTCAATAATTTTGCCGATTTCGTGGTCATTCAGCCCTTTTTTTAGGGTGACGACTAAGGTTGTGGAGATATTGTATTCATTGAGATTTGCGATCGCCTGTTCTCGAATAATGCGTAAATCTGCGCCACGCAATTCGCGTAAAGCTTCCGCCTCAAAGCTGTCAAATTGCAGGTAAACTTCAATTCCAGGCATATATTGACTCAGGCGATTGCCCAAGGGGCACTGCGCTCCGCGCAATCGCAAAAAGATTTCTCCTTCGCTATCCTCACCCCATTCGTATTAATCATCAAATGCTGAATTGGCTTGCTTTTGGCAATATCCATGATTTGAAAAAACTCTGGGTGAAGTGTTGGTTCACCGCCACTGAGTTGTACAACCTGCGGTTCACCCTCATTCGCCACCACCGCATCAATCATTCTTTCAATTTCTGGTAAACTGCGGTGACGGCGGGGTTGATGTGAAATTGCGGAAACTTCTTCTGCACCAGAGTCAGCGTAGCAAATGGGACAGGAAAGATTGCACCTATCTGTCACTTCTATTAACAGTTTCGCCGTAAGTCCCACGCTATAAAGGTACTCCTTTTAGCGCTGGGATTGCTCTGGCGGGGGATGATGAAAGCATCCTCGATTGAAAATAACCTTCTTGTTATTCAAAGAGTGGGATGGTTGAAGAATCTCCAATCTTAACAAGCGTGGACAAAAGGTTATAATAATATTGCCCGTAGCAATTAAGTTGCTCTCGTGAGGCGACATTGGTGACGACCATCCACTCGACACAAACGAACTGCTAACAACAGGTGAACAGTGCGAACGTTGGGAAACGTAATAAAAATAGAATTCAATAGTAATTCGCTACATAAAAGACTCCGTGGGGCATCAGGAGTCTCTAAACTGCCTGTGGAGGTATCGAAACGTGGATGTTGCTGTATGGCTTGTCCTTAGGGCATCTGGAGTAACGACCAATGAAGCAGGAAATTTCTTCAAAGCGATTTGGAGAAGCCCACACGCTCATTCGGTACTCTGAATCAGTGTTGGGAGAATGTCACAGTATTCGATATCGTCGGCAATCAAAACCTCTTCTCGTCCGTGGGTGCGACAGTGTTTCACCAAGTAGACGCAACCGTCCTGAAAAATAATTTTTGCTTCTACTTTGACGAGACACTGCGAGCAAACGCTATTTGTGAGAGCATAAAAAAGGTAGTTGCGAGTGGGCATAGTTAAAGAATTTTGTTTTTTATCTTATATTGGGAAGCTCGTACCTCATATCATGTCCTGTCAATGACCCATCATTGGGACAACCCCACCCATTGGTGTCAACTTACAGCTATTTTCAGGTAAATAGACCACATTTGCCGTAGGGGCACAGCAATGCTGTGCCCTTACAGTGTGGTTCAAATACGTGAAAACTGCTGTAAGCCAAAACCCTTCTAAAATCTCGTTTCCAGGTTCTACCTGGAAATGCGGTTTAAGCGGCTCTGCCGCAAGTATGGGAGGCAGAGCCTTCCAATGGTATTCCCAGCCAGAGACTGGGAACAAGGCAAATTTTGTGCCTCCTGCGGAGGAGCTGCGCAAACGCGTAGCGTGCCCGTAGGGCATATTTTGAATTTTGAATTGCTTAGCTCACTCACCTGTCACCAAATCCCACAGCACATCAATCCCATTTCCAACATATGCTGAATCCTGGTGCTGCTCAATCCATTGAGCAACAGCAGTGACTAAATCACGATTTTTTTTACCTAACTTGCCCAACGCATAGGCGGCGAAGGAACGGACACTCGAGTCCTCATGTTTGAGCAGAGCCAGCAGCCCTTGCACCACCTCTTGTGAGCTATTGCCTAAGTTGCCCAACGCAGCGGCGGCGCTGTAACGGACATCAGAGTCCTCATTATTGAGCAGAGCCAGCAGCCCTTGCACCACCTGTTGTGAGCTATTGCCTAAGTTACCCAACGCATCGGCGGCGCGGTAACGGACACGCCAGTCCTCATGTTTGAGCAGAGCCAGCAGCCCTTGCACCACCTCTTGTGAGCTATTGCCTAACTTGCCCAACGCAGCGGCGGCGCTGAAACGGACATCAGAGTCCTCATGTTTGAGCAGAGCCAGCAGCCCTTGCACCAGCACTTCTGAGCTATTGCCTAACTTGCCCAACACTTCGGCGGCGCGGTAACGGACACCAGAGTCCTCATGTTTGAGCAGAGCCAGCAGCCCTTGCACCACCTGTTGTGAGCTATTGCCTAACTTGCCCAACGCTTCGGCGGCGTAGTAACGGACATCAGAGTCCTCATCTTTGAGCAGAGCCAGCAGCCCTTGCACCAGCACTTCTGAGCCTTTGCCTAAGTTGCCCAACACTTCGGCGGCGCGGTAACGGACACCAGAGTCCTCATCTTTGAGCAGAGCCAGCAGCCCTTGCACCAGCACTTCTGAGCCTTTGCCTAAGTTGCCCAACGCATCGGCGGCGCTGTCACGGACACGCCAGTCCTCATCATTGAGCAGAGCCAGCAGCCCTTGCACCAGCACTTCTGAGCCATTGCCTAACTTGCCCAACGCATAGGCGGCGCTGGAACGGACATCAGAGTCCTGATCATTGAGCAGAGCCAGCAGCCCTTGCACCACCTCTTGTGAGCTATTGCCTAAGTTGCCCAACGCATCGACGGCGCTGGAACGGACATCAGAGTCCTGATCATTGAGCAGAGCCAGCAGCCCTTGCACCACCTCTTGTGAGCTATTGCCTAAGTTGCCCAACGCATCGACGGCGCTGTCACGGACATCAAAGTCCTCATGTTTGAGCAGAGCCAGCAGCCCTTGCACCACCACTTGTGAGCCTTTGCCTAAGTTGCCCAACGCATCGGCGGCGCGGTAACGGACACTCCAGTTCTTATCTTTGAGCAGATCCAGCAGAGTCTCTATTGCTGCTTCTTTTTCGCCCAATGCTGCACGATATTTTTGTAATCGTACTTTATCTATATATTCTGCTCTGTCTTTCAACAATTGCAAGGCTTGAGTTTCAAAGGCAGTTTCATTCAAACTGCAAAGAGTTTGAAAGATTTGTGAGCGAATTTTAGAAGTAACTTGTGGTGAGTCAGTTGTTTCTAGTTCAACCAATGCCTGTAAAATTTGCTGTGGTAGTTGCTCATCTGCAACTTTCATGTCTTTGGGATTTTCTGCAAGACAGTTACCTGCAAATAATAAATCGCGGTGTAGCCATTGCTCATAGTCGCTGTTTTGGTCGAGAATTGCTCGAATTGCTTTAGCAGCTTGTTTGGGTTTTTGTTGTGCAATAAGCAGCAGCAACACTTCTCGCCAGTGCGAATCATGAAGATGTTCTTTAATATGGTTAAGCACAATGCCGAAATCATCCTCGTTTTCTCGCTGGTAGATGATTTCTTGGGCGCAAAGATATTCCTGAAACGTTTTATGAACAAAGGCGTAGCAGTCTTGCCCTTGTTTGTTGAGTAAACCAGTGCGATCGCGAATAAAATCTACAAAGCGCTTTGCCTCTGCTTTAGCCTGGTGCAGTTCAATCTGTTTTAACTTCTTGATGTTTCCGCTTAATTGTTCAATCAGTTCATCCCAGTCAATGAGTGTACCACCTTCTTTATCCCCTGTACTTCCCTGTGTATGAATCCAGTAAGCCAAAGTTTCTAGCAACCGTTGCAAGTCATCCAGTTGGAGATATTCAAAGACTAAATGATTGCTAAATTCTTTGTTAGCATCCCAAGACTTGAGTAGAGTTTCTACTGCATTTTCATAAAGCTTATAACGCTCTCTTGGTAAAAATTGATAGCGGTGAATCAGGGCAATAATCGTTAACAGCAGTGGATTTCGTGCCAGCAGTTGAATTCTGTCATTCTCCGAAAGTGCCTTTCTCAGGCTATCTTTCCGTCGTTGCGCCTCTATTGGATCTGGAACGCGGCTATCGTACCAACGGTTGATAAACTCCTCAATTTTGGCATCGTCAAATGACTGGAGTTGATAGTGAGGAAAATCCTCCGTGCGGAAAAAGTCGCGCCTGTAACCCGCAAGACGAGAGGTAATAATCGCTCGATTTTGCTGAAATTGTTTGAGAAACATCTCAATGCGTTGCACCACTTCATGGCGCTTTGTTTCTGCCACCTCATCCAAACCATCTAGTAAAATTAACGCCCGTCCATCTTCTAGCCAATACTCAAAAAATCCAGATGGTAGCTTTTTAACAGATAAATGATTGCGGGCGAATTGGTTTATATAGTCCAAAATACTGATGTCTCGGTGTCTTGATAAATCCCGAACTCTAATCAGAATTGGCAGAAAGTCTGTGTCTGGTGCTAAACCCAGGGTTTGTGCTTTTTTCTGAGCTAGCATCACAGCAAAGTAACTCATCAAAGTTGTTTTACCAGAACCCGGTGCGCCTCGCAAAACGAATTTCGGAGAGGTGATTTCACTTAATAGTTGTTGTGCAGAAAACTTTTTTCCAGAGCCGCTTTCCCATTGCACCCGTTGACGTTGCTCATAAATTAATTCTGCCTGGCGCTCATTTAGTTTTCCTGACCCAGTTCTTAGAGTTTCCGCTTCATCAGTTAACAATAATTTTCTTTCAAACTCTGCTTTTCTCTGGCTTGGTTGTACCTCCTCTACAACATCCGGCATGACAAAAATATTTTCTAAATGTTCTGATTTTTCATCCTCCGTCCCTCTGACATTAATTCCTAAAAAATAGACTTTATTTGAATAGGTAATAAGTTGGTGTAAGTAATTATTTTTGGTGATTTGATATTTTAAACAAGCGTCAGTATTTTGAAAATAAATCTCAACAAATTTGTTAACCCAGGGTTCAATACCAGCTTCATTTAATTTAATCTTTTGATTTTTTGCAACCAGCTTAAACGCCTCAATTAAGTGGAGTGGATATGGCGCTTCTGCATTTTTTAGCGGTTTCTCTAATTCCTCCTGAACCCCCGAATACTTAAAGACTTCAGATAAGAAATCAGTAGTCTGCTTATCATCGCAGTGGAAAAAAAGCGCTTTGTCATTTCTTTGGCTATCATAGCTATCATACTGCTTCATAGCCGCTGTAATCCCATCTCTGAGAGCCTTCACCAACTCTGTTGGGTTTAACTGGCTATTAACCTTTTTAATAATTGCTTCTGCAACTTTCGGTAGAGCACCCTTGAGTAAAGCCCCGCTAATCACCCCGGAATCGAACATACTCACACCTACTTGCTGAAGTGGTATGCTCTGTATTATCGCTTACTTTTAGAAGTCGATGCCAGGGGTTGAATGGCTAACGGGGGACAAACACGTTAAAACAGGGACAAAAAAGCTAATTACGAATGAAGATGGTAATTAAGCTAAGTTATGTGTCTCTTTGTTGCCCCTCTAGTACAATCTGTGAGAGGAAGTATCCGGTTAAATCTAGCAACTGGTCAAGTATAAAGCCGATGATACTTATATAAATGATCGCCTGGATGATGTTATCTGGTTTCCCTGAATTATAAGCACTCCAAATAACAACACCAAGACCTCTTCCACCTGTTAACATTTCTATGGCAATAACTGTAAACCAAGCAACCCAAATGCCAATTCTCAAACCCTGAAATACGTGATGGATAGCAACTCTAAAGTTATTACCTTGTTGGCGAAATTGTCGTACACCCTTTGCCGTATCGATGATAATTGACCAGAGAGCACTCATGAAAACGACAACAAAGGCAGCAGGTTCAATTTGTTTAAACACTATCAAAGCAATGGGTAACAAGGCTATAGAAATGATACTACGCGCCAACTGTAGTATCCGCTTGAATATTTGGTAAACTATGCGATTGATACCAATTAAAAGCCCGATAAAAATACCCACAACAGCAGCAGGAAGGAAACCTACAAATAACCTTTGCAGGCTAGTTAAAACATCTACAAGGATATTTTGTTCCATGCTTCATTATCGTATTTGCAACATTTGGGGAATGTTGCGACGATAACAAAAAAGAGCAATAAGACAAGCAATTTGAATTGCGCTTAGTCCCAACAACGGACGAAAATCCGGTTTGATAAAATCTATCAAAAAACGAAAGCTTAAATAGGAAATTAAATAAAATTTAAATAAATCACCCTCTTGTCGTTGATAGCGACTGCGAAGATGTAAAAATAACATCAAAATGAGCAGAAATATAATTTCATACAGTTGTGTAGGATGGCGAGGAATTCCATCACCAAAATTAACGCCCCAAGGTAATGTTGTAGCAATTCCATAAGTTTGGTCGCTTAATCCTGTCAGAAAGCAACCAATCCTACCAATAGCTGTTCCCACAATCAAAGGATAAACAAAGACATCACCAGTAGAGCGATTCACACCAATCATTTTTTTGGTAATTTCCACACCAATGAGTCCACCCAACAGCGCCCCTACTACTGTTTTTCCTTGCAGTAAGATGAATAGTAATTGCTGTGGATTTTGCCAGAGTAAATCAATATGTTGCAGCCAAACCAGGACTTTAGCACCCAGTAGCGCACCCACCATACCACCAACAATGACTGAGGTGCGCTGTGCTGGTGCAATAGAATCCTTGCGGACATTACGTAATACTAAACGCAACGCCACAGCATAAGCCAAAGACTCAAACAAAAAATGAGGATGAATCCGCAGCGAACCCAACCAAAAATATACGGGAAAAGTCATTAGTCATTAACAAAGGACAAAGAACTATTGACTATTTGCCCATATTTCGCTTCATTTGTTCCAACTCGTCCTGGGTTTCCCAACGGCGAAACTTCTCGTCTAAATCGTCATACCCACTAGAATAACTGCTCCTACCATCCCAGCCGCTTGTCTCTAAGCGCTGCTGCGCTTGAGCTTGAGCACGCGCTGTTTGTGCTTCAGTTGCTTTGGCTTGCACTTCCTGTCGCCGCTGTTGTATTTTCCGCAATAACTCTTTAGCTTGGCTAATGCGTTCTTTCACCCCTTGCATCTGTCCCCATTGCTGATTTCCTTCACGCAACAGTGCAGCTTCTCGCTGTGCAGCAGCAGCCGCTAAATCCTGTCTATTAGCGGTTTTTGCCTTTTCTACACGGATGTGCCACCTTTGGATTTCTTGAGCAGTAGACATAACTTGGTCTTGCGATCGCTTCTCTTGCAATTGTAAATCTGCAATCAGCTTTAAAGTATCTTCCTCTTGCTCGCGCAGTTGCTCCAAAAGCGCTTCTAGCTCCAAGTGCGGATTATTACGCAAGAATTCTTCCAAGCGGTTTTCCAGAAACCGACTAAAATCGTCAAATAAGCCCACTGCTAGAACTCCAGAGGTTAGGTGCTTTTTTATTGTAGTAATTATGTGAGCGGAAATAGTACTACTTTATGGTTGATGACAACAGAGCCTGTGTCGATAGCGATTGCGCGTATTTAAGCCTCTTCGTCAGATATGGCATCCTATCTTTGTATCATTTATTGTTGGTATAGACAAAGCAAATCTCAATACCTCTTGCTGCTAAGTAGGTGGTAGTTCTGTAAGCACTTACAGCAATCGCTCCTGAATTAAGTTTGTTATAGGACTCCGATTAGATTTTTGAAAAGATACTGAGACTGAAAAGCCTGTTAAAACAGGCTTTTCTCTGAAATCCTGTTCAGAAATCAGACATGACTCCTAATACAGTATGCTACTGCCAAAGATGGGGCAACAAGGGAGGAGCTACTCGATACCGAACGAGCACATATAAAGCGTCATAAGCCTAAAAGGAACAAGCATATTGGTGGGAATGGTAGACCACCAAAGTTGATAAAGAAATCGCAAGAGAGTACCTCCTAGGTTAAGAAAATATCATTTTTATAGGTTGGATTGAACATAGTGGAATTCAACCTCTTTTAAAAGATACTTTTGGTTCTACTCGTTGCACATGACATACAAAACAACTTAATTGCAATTAAAAAATTAGATCCCCCATCGCCGTAGGTTGGGTTGACGCAAGGAAACCCAACATCTATTAATTCTCAGCATCTATATAATGTTATTGACTATAAGCGCGATCGCCTTTATGCCGGCACTCGGTGCGATGGGCAAAGCCCCAACCTAGGCGATGGCGCAAAGCGCCCGCTTTACAGCGATCGCATCTACCTAACACAGCAAACCCACAACGATTTACTCCATAGGAATATCGATGGTATTGCAGCGCGCGCGATTGGCTCCGCCAGTGCCCCTTGGGCAATCGCCAACGAGTTGATGCCGCATGTTGACTCTTATTCGACTGCATAAGAGGTAAATTGTCGTTTAAATGGGGAATGAAACCCAATAACAATATCTGAGGGAGGTACGCCTAACTCAACCAATTGTTCGGCAACAGAATCTTCTGTACCGTTATACTGAATCCATATCTTCCCATTTTGAATATCAAAATGCATGACGGGACCAAATACCCGCTTATCTCCTTGCCAACCAACATAAGCAAGTTGATAATGGTCGTGTTCGCTGTCAATAATGAGTTGTGGCTTGACTGTATCGGTGTTAGACCCGATTTGTGCATGTTCAGTCAAGATTTGTTTTATTAGTTGTCGATAGCGTTCTATTTTATCCATTGCCGAATCTCCTCCTTTTTGGGATCGTAAATTATTAACTTAACTTGGTAACGTTGAAGGGCACGTTGGACAAAAGCAAGTTGAAAAAAATCTTGATAAGTTTCGATAGGAACGGCTAAATAAACTATCCGGTCTGGTTCTTGTTCTTCAATCGCTTGACAGTAGTTAAGATATTGACCAAGCGCAGTATGAAATTCACGCTCTGTCTGAATCTGCAATAAAACTCTTAATTTCAACTGCTATTTTTTGGGTATCGCGTTCTGCCGCAATGGCGTTTTTAGCCGCTAAATCAATTTGTAATTTAACTGCCTCACTAATACGAATTGTAAACGGGTCGTGAGTGATTATCCACCCATCTTTGATTAATGCATTTTTTACCTGTTGATGGAAAATATCTTTAGCCATTTTGCTATCTCTAGATTAGAGTCTCAAAATGAAAATACCCCATTTCTAAAGCAGAGTACAGAAACACCGATGTTACTGTGATGCGATCGAGAAACCAGATGAGAGCATGAGTATCGATGACGTACTTCATTATTGCTTATGACCAGTCTAAGCCGTCTTTGGTATCTCCATGAAATTCAGCAATTTGAAAATCTTCTTCTGTTGATTGTTTCTTTCCAGAAAACATACCAAACCGCATTATCTGCTTTTGGGGTGGAGTTTTTTTTGGTTCTAAAAAAGTTACAAGAACACGGCTTTCTGATACGTCGCATGGTAATTCAGAGAGTTCTATTTTACCGTGCTTATAAACTCCTTCAATGGATTGCAACATTAGTTTTCACCAAATTTGTATTTATGTAAATTATAAAAGGCTCACAAAGTAAGATACCGATGTGCTTAACAAAAATATCGATGGTACTGTGTGCAAACAAAGCAGGGAAATATACGATGGATTGATGCGATCGCCCCTAAAGAAGTGCTGCGCTTCATGCGATGGTGCGTAAGCTCAAAGCAGAGTGTCCGTAAGGACTCAGCACCCACGGGGCGCGATCCTCCCCAAGGGAGCCGAGCTAAGGGGGCGATCGCTTCTACCACTTACTTGAAACTGCCCAGCGAATACTTCTTTATTTTCACTTTATAAATCAGATCTAAAGCGGTGTTACCCAATAGTTAATCCCCTCAACCACTTTATTTTGAAAACCAAACTCAGCCAATTTTTCTGGCGCTAAACCAACATAAGTCCAATGAAGGACATCATACTCTACAGTTCGATACCAGCCATTTTGATTCAGAGCTTGTTTCTGCGCTTCATTTGATACTCTTAAATCAACTGCGAGTCCCCAGAGATGTTGCGATGCGCCTGGTGGTGCAACAAGACCGAGAATTTTTGTTTCCTTACCCTGGCGCACTTGTTCCAAAGTATTATTGTTTGCGTATTTCTGCCAAAATCTCAAATTGGTAGCAAAATTGCGAGTACAATCACTAGCACCATAACCTGATTTAAAAGGAATTTGTACTTGCGATTTTGCTATATTTAAGGCATCTGCTGCTGACTTTTGTAAATAACAGTTACTCGTACCTTTGACTTTACCCATTGTTAAAGTAGATTGAAACTGTTTTGTTTCCTGCTCGTTATTAAAGACAACTTTTGGTGGTAGTTTAATCTCAGGCTTTTGATTGAGAAATGCAGAACCGTAAGCACGCAGTAGTATGTATTCATATGTATTCGGAGCAGGAATTGTTGGTAATTTATTTGTAATTAATGCCAAAAATCGCTCTTTTTCGCTTAAATTGAGGTTGGGAGTGATTTGGGTGCTTGGAGTGGGAGATACTGTTTGAGGAATACTTGTACAACGTTGGGTTAATTCTCCGTTCTTGCCTAAAGAATAAGTCATCAAGCAATTTTGTTGGTTTTGAATATTCGCCATTAATTTGTGTCTAGTCATTCCATGACTAGCAACTAAGGCAAAAGAAATAAAACCAATCAAAGCGAAAAAAACAGCCTTTTTTAAAAAACGTCTCACTTTCATGTTTGTGGTAAATACATCATCACGTTTTGATTGTGACAATTACACTATCAAGTGTTATGCAGCATTCCTATCGGATTTGTGTTGGCGCAGCCTGCGCTTCGCGCATAAATCCATTGGCTCAGATTCCCGACTTCTTTAAGAAGTCGGGAATCTTGTTGTTCACGAAAAGTTCAATATATTGCTCTCTATCATTCAACCCAAAAGAAAAAAGAAATTCTTATGGGCTGAATTATAGTAATTTTGCTTACCTTTTTTATCATAAATTTACGCCAATGCAACTACTGTATCGGTTAAAATTGAAAATGACTATATGCTTGCTAAACTATGACCATGCACAGTTCCGTTGAATTCCAAGACGCTTTTGATGTGATTGTCGTCGGTGCAGGTCACTCCGGTTGTGAAGCAGCCCTTGCTACCGCACGTCTTGGTTGTCGTACCCTGCTGTTGACACTTAACTTGGATAAAATTGCTTGGCAACCCTGTAACCCAGCGGTGGGTGGTCCGGCAAAATCCCAGTTGACTCATGAAGTGGATGCACTCGGTGGGGAAATTGGCAAGATGGCGGATCGCACTTATTTGCAAAAGCGGATTCTCAACTCTTCGCGGGGACCTGCAGTTTGGGCGTTGCGTGCTCAAACAGATAAAAGAGAATATGCAGCTGTGATGAAGGCTATTGTCGAGAACCAAGAAAACTTGACAATCCGCGAGTCAATGGTCACAGATTTGGTTCTGGGTGCAAACGATGAAGTCGTTGGCGTTGAGACATATTTTGGGGTGGCGTTCCAATGCAAAGCGGTGATCTTAACAACGGGTACGTTCTTGGGAGGACGGATTTGGGTTGGTAACAAGTCAATGGCGGCGGGACGTGCTGGAGAATTTGCCGCTGTGGGTTTGACAGAAACCCTGAATCGCCTGGGATTTGAAACAGGACGACTGAAAACAGGAACCCCCGCACGCGTAGACAAGCGGTCTGTAGACTACAGTAAGATGGTACCTCAGCCAGGGGATGAGGAAGTCCGCTGGTTTAGCTTTGACCCAGAAGTATGGGTAGAACGGGAACAACTCCCTTGTTACATGACTCGCACGACACCCGAAACGCATCGCTTGATTCGGGAAAATCTCCAACTATCCCCAGTTTATGGGGGGTGGGTGGACGCTAAAGGACCGCGTTATTGCCCCAGTATTGAAGATAAGATTGTACGCTTTGCCGATAAGGAAAGCCACCAAATTTTCATTGAACCGGAAGGACGGGATATCCCCGAACTTTATATCCAAGGGTTTTCTACAGGGTTGCCGGAAAATTTGCAACTTCAACTGTTACGTAGTCTTCCTGGTATGGAAAACTGCACTATGCTGCGCCCAGCTTATGCTGTAGAGTACGATTATTTACCTGCGACTCAGTGCTATCCGACGCTGATGACCAAGAAGGTAGAAGGGCTATTTTGTGCCGGACAGATTAACGGGACAACCGGTTATGAAGAAGCTGCGGCTCAAGGCATTGTTGCTGGAATTAACGCGGCTCGGTTTGTTCGCGGTCAGGAAATGATTGTTTTTGCTCGTGAGCAAAGTTACATCGGTACGTTGGTTGACGATCTCTGCACGAAAGACTTACGGGAACCTTACCGTGTGCTGACAAGTCGTTCTGAATATAGATTAATACTTCGGTCGGATAATTCTGACCAACGTTTGACACCATTAGGACGGGAAATCGGCTTAATAGATGACCGACGTTGGGAGTTATTTACTGGCAAGCAAGAAAAGATTGCAGCAGAAAAAGAACGACTGTATGCCACACGCGTAAAAGAGCATGAGGACAGTGGGCGGGCGATCGCCCTTGCCACCCAGCAAGTTATCAAAGGCTCAATTACGCTAGCAGACTTATTGCGGCGTCCAGGGTTGCACTACGTAGACCTCGACACGCACGGACTGGGAAACCCCAATCTTAACCAAGCTGAGAAAGAAGGCGCAGAAATTGACATCAAGTATTCTGGCTATCTGCAAAGGCAGCAAAATCAGATTGACCAAATTGCCCGTCAAGCACACCGCCAGTTACCTGCGGACTTGGATTACCAAGCCATTGATACTCTTTCTAAAGAAGCACGGGAAAAACTGACCAAGGTTAAACCATTAACCATCGGTCAAGCTGCTCGTATTGGGGGGGTGAATCCAGCTGATATCAATGCCTTGCTCATTTATCTAGAATTGCGTAAAACTAAGACGTTGAGTGAATTTCCAGCCTTGGCTGGAAAACAACTCCAAAAGAGCGAGTATAGTGGTAAGTGAAATTTGAGGAGATTGGTATGATAGATGACATTAAATTCATAACTGGCATCATCAACAGTTCCCAAATTCAACTAAAATTTCATATCAATTATCAATCTACTTGTTTATTAAAACGAGAGATTGGAGACTTGATCCAAAGTCTTTGTTTGCAGGCAGGGAAAACGACATTTATCTTCCCAGGAGCCAGACATTAAGAACGCCATGTCACAAAAAGCCAATACGCAACTCATTCTTCCAGAACCATCAGAAGAGTTAATCGCCAGCGAACCCTGGTCGATAGAAACTTATGCTGATAACTTGATGGATGAACTCTTTGCCGAAATTGACCGAATTCTGGATGGTAATGATAACTTGCCTTCCCAAACGGCGCTGCAAGAGGACATTCGTCAAGTGCAAACGGTTACAGTGCCGCAAATTGTCGTTCCAGAAACACAGCTCGGTCCTATACAGAAGGTTGCCCAAGCTAGGAACAACCCATTGAGTACACTAGTAGTCGGTACTCCACCGGGTAGGAGACAAGCAAGCAAATCGTCCCAAAAATCTCAACGCACAAACAGCATAGTGCTTTGGGTTGGAGTCACCATAGGTTTAGCTGCTGCTAGTATTCTTTGGGTTCTCAACTCCGGACTAATCAATCGTCTCGTTTCCAAATCACTTCAGCAAAGCCTGCTTCAGCCGCAGGCGCAGTCCCCATTGCCGACAAAAGCCCAAATTGAGGCAGATTTGGTTAATTATATGCTAGGAGCGCTAAGTGTCATTGACAGACAAGAAGCAAAAAGCAGTCTCAGATCTGCGTCTTCAGCGAACCAAACAGCCCTTGCTTATATTACCCCTCAACCCGTAGGTAAACTACCAGCACCCGTAGGTACAAATAATATCGCAAGCGCCCCTAGTCACTCTACAACAGTTGTTGAGCGCATCTACATCCCTGTGTATCAAGCCCCGCAGCCCATGCGCTATGCACCTCCACCTACTGCTGACACTCCCAACTCGGCTACAGTGTCTGAAAGTAGCTTGGGGAAAGCTTCTAAACTTGATGTAAAAACAGCCCAGCCTGCTACTACTGTACAAGCGCTTGCTGCTGTACGTCCAGAACTTAAGGCTGTATCACCAAAACGAGCCACAGATGCAGCAGCATCGCCTAGTCTAGCATCTGAAAATCAGGAAGTAGCTTCTACAGTAACTACTCCTGATGTTACTGCTCCTTCATACACGTTAGAAAAATTATTTGAGTTAGGAAACAAATCTGCTGCCTTGTTTAAAATAGACGGTATCACTCGTCGTGTCGAAGTGGGTGAAGCTATCGGTGCAAGCGGTTGGACTCTGGTGAAAGTTGCCAAAGGTGAAGTCACCATCCGCCGCAACGGTGAAGTCCGTTCGATTTATACAGGGCAGACGTTTTAGTCATTGGTGTGAGGGCGTATTTATGGTCAAAGGTATGTTGATTATCTTTGCAAGCCCCAATTTTATTTAATTACTGATGGTATAAATTTATCAGGTGGTTTAGGCGATCGCCATTCTTAACGATACGCCTTACGGTCTTTCTTTTTCAATAGACAAGATTGCATAAATATTATTTTGTCTTTGCGCCTTTGCGCGAGACAAAATAATATATAGCGGTTTGCAAGCCTTGTAAGGTACACAAAGAAATAATGAACCACAGATGGACACAGATGGACACGAGATTTATCTGTACTTCATTCAGATGAAAAGCTTATAGCCCTTGAGAAGCGCTATAAGCTTAACCTCTCACCCATATCCTACACCGGCAAAGTAAACCAAAATGTTGCCCCCTCTCCCTGGGCGCTTTTCACACCAATTTCGCCACCGTGTGCTGTGATAATTTGCCGACACAGATACAACCCTAATCCTAAACTCAAAGAATTGCGGACATTGCCACCGCGAAAGTAAAGGTCAAACAAATGCTCACTCTGTTGCTGACTCATCCCGACACCATTATCAGAAACAGTGCAACAGATTTTATCACCTTCAGCGATCGCATCCAAGGTGATACTTAATCCTGGGGGATTATGTTTGACAGCATTGACAATTAAGTTAGAATACACTCGCCACAGTTGTGTGGAATCGGCATTGACTGAGGGTAAATCTGCTGCAACTAAATTTGTCAAAATAACTTGATTTTCTCTCAGCATTGGTTCTAAGTCTGCAATGGCTGCTTCTACCACCGTATGCAGCTGCACAGTTTGGCGTTGCAAAACAACACCTTGCACTTCGCTGACATGCGCCTCCATCAATGAGTTAATTAAGTTGAGCTGGCGATCGCTACTTTGCACCATCCGTTCTAAAATCGACCGAGGAAGCAAGATTTTTTCCTCTGAACGAGAAAGCAAATTCTTCAGAACCATCAAAGTTCCCAGTACTGGGTTGCGTAAGTCATGGGAAACCGCGTGGAAAAATACTCGTAGTGCTTCTTCTGTGCGCTTACGCTGGCTGATGTCCAAAATCACTCCCACCAAACCGCCAAGTGTTCCATCTGCCTTAGAAAATGTTGCTTTATAAAATATCACATCATGCTTACTGCCATCCTTATACATCACAGGACCTTCATAAGTTTGAATTCCCCGCTGCTTAAATAACTCTATGTCCGCTTGATGGTATTTGTCAGCTAAATCCTCTGGTGCAATATCATACACCGTATTGCCGAGAATCTGCTCTTTACTCAAACCCAAGTCTTCCTCAAAAGCCTTATTACACCCTACATATACGCCTTCGGCATTTTTATAATAAACAGGAGTTGGTATAGTATTAATTAAAACTCGTAGAAAAATTAATTGTTCTTGTAGCGCTTCTTCTACTTGCTTGCGCTTGGTAATATCTTCAATCAGCCCTTCGTAGTAAAGAAGTTTTCCGCTTTCATCGCGGACTGCGTATGCTTTTTCGGAAATCCAGACAATGCTGCCGTCTTTGCGATATATTTGGGATTCAAATTCATCTACACTGGCATACTCTTCAATCAAGCGCATAAATTCTGCGCGACGATTCGGATCAACGTACAGTTGATGTTCAATATCAGTGAATGCCGTGACTTCTTCTGGAGAAGAGTATCCATAAATACGTGCCAAGGCAGGATTTGCTGTAATGTAACGTCCATCCGGCGTGCTTTGGAAAATACCTTCAACTGCGTTTTCAAAAATACTACGGTATTTGGCTTCCGTAGCTCCTAGTTTTTGGTACGCTGTTTCCAGTTCTCTGCGGGCGAAAAATTCAGAGTGTTGCAGGCGATCGTACAGATATACGCCAAGGTCACAGATGAAACAAAACCAAAATACAGCTAAAATCAACGTTACACTATATATCGGCTTATCACTATCCGGCGGTGGTAGCTTGAGTCCCAGTGCTGGATTCACGCTGAAATAGTAAACCAGTACACCCAGTTGAGACACAAGGTGTAATGTCCAGCGAACCGGCATAAGTGTCGCTTGAGAGAGGAACATCACAAACCAAGCAAATATATCGGGTAAGGCGAAATTGTTGAGTGTCGCCCAAATTTGCTCAACGAGAGTAATCGACCAGGATAAGCCAAGGAACACAAACCCCGGATGACGACGACCGAATTGAGTTCTATAAAGAACTAAGCAGCTCAGTAAACTGAGTACTATCGCACCATACAGGACAAAGATAAGGCGCTTGAACTCCCTAGGAACTTCTGCCAACTCTCTAAGGTGGAAGAAAGCATCATAAATGTCCCGGAAGCTAAAGGTCAAGACCAAGATTAACGCAATCCACAATGCCAGATGCAATCTCTGCCATAAAAAGCGATCGCGCCAAGCTTCGTAATCAGAAATGGCATCACCGTGAGAACTGGTGACAGAAAAAGCTTTTTTCAAACAGTTTTGTACTGTTCTAAATACGGTCGCCATTAGCCTCTGACCAAATCTTCCCACAGCAAGGAAGGCTTTTACCTTCTTCGTCTTTGCCATCGCACCCTCGTATTTAACTTTTCCTCATCACCCATTAGTCATTAGTCATTAGTCATCAGGAGGCAGTGCGGTGAGTCCAGCACTCTTGGTAGGGTTTCCCGGAGCAGGTGACTGGCGTTGGCGCAGCCTCTGGGCAGGAGATACCCGTAAGGGTGGACGGGTTCCCCGGCATAAAGGAGCCAGCCGCGTGGGCGGCAGAGCCGACTTGAGCGGACTGGCGTCACCTGCCGTTCATTGGTAAGGGTTTGCGGCGTTTTTACAAATCTTTATACACCTCGATTTATTTCTCCCTGTCTACTTAAGTTGCGTTCATACATCTTACCCTGTCCCCCTTATCTCCCTTATCTCCCTTATCTCCCTTATCTCCCTTATCTCCCTTATCTCCCTTATCTCCCTTATCTCCCTTATCTCCCTTATCTCCCTTATCTCCCTTATCTCCCTTATCTCCCTTATCTCCCTTATCGCTTCAACAATTGATATTGAACGCAACTCCCTATTAACATCTTAGGATGGGCTTGCCAGAGGTAATGTGAAGTGGAAGGTTAACCCACGCTTACGGTTGCAGCTGACACCAATTTCACCGCCTTGTGCCTGAATAATTTGCCGACAAAGATACATTTTTAAGCCAATCCTTGTTGAACAACGGGCTTGCGGTTCGCGCACATACAAATCGAAGAGGCGATCGCACTCCAACTTGCTCATACCTACACCGTCATCTTGAATACTACAGCGAATCATTCCTGTTTCCACTGTGGCTTTCAGGATAAACTTTAGTCCTGGTGGATTGTGTTGCCAGCTATGAGCAAACAAATTGACGAAAACTTTCTGCAGATGCGCCGGATCGGCAATCACTAAGGGTAAGTCGTCTGGAACCAAATTTGTCACACTTGAGTGATGTTGTGTCAGCATTGGCTCCAAGTCTCTGATTATTGTACCAACCAATGAGCTAAATGAAACGACCTCGCGATGCAGGACAATTCCCTGTGCTTCAGTTGAATGAAGTTCCAGCAGTGATTCAATCATTTCCAGTTGGCGATCGTTGCCTTGAATCATCCGCTTGATAATTGAGTCAGGTACAGGGATTAACGATTGGCGATTGGCGATTGCTGAAGAGGAAGAAGTGCTTGCTAGTTGATTTGTTTGTATCTTTGATTCTTCCCCAGTCCCTAGTCCCCGGTTCCCAGTCCCTAGTCCCCGATTAAGCAAATTATTTAGCACCATCAAGTTACCCATCACAGAAGTCCGCAGTTCGTGGGAAACGGTGTGCAAAACGACATCTTTGACTCTGTTGAGTTCTTGGAGTTCCTGCATTTTCTGCTGTAGCTGTGCAGTACGCTCTTCTACTTGACGTTCTAAGTTAGTGTTAAGTTGCCCCAATTCTTGATAAAGTTGTCCTTGCTGAATGGCGATCGCCACCTGTTGCGACATTTGCTGGAGTAAATCAATTTCTAGAGGCGTCCAATGGCGCGGTTCGCTGCATTGGTTGGCAACCAACGCACCAAACAATTCCTCGCCTTGCATAATTGGTACAGCTAAGGTTGCTCTGGTTTGAAATTGTTTATAGACCGCTTTTAATTTAGGAGATGCTGCTATTTGTGTGGTATCCTCAACAATACGTACCTGATTGCTTTTCAGGACTGTTTTGATTTCTTGCAAAAAAGTTTTATCTTCATTTCTCCAATTGAGGACTGATGGATACTTGGGATTTACTGATTCAGCACGAACTCCGGATGGGTTATGAGTCTGGTTTAATGCCACGAAAACTCGATCCGTTTCCAAAAATTGCCGGACTTCGTTGACGGTGGTTTGCAAAATTTGGTCTAGGTTAAGTGAGGAGCGAATTCGTGATAGCGTTTGAGCTAACAAGCGATCGCGTTTTGAGGAGAGACGCAATAATTCTTCCGCTTGCTTGCGTTCTGTGATATCATTCGTCACACAAAGCATACAAGGTTCGCCACCCAAAGTAATCACCTCGGCTGAAAACAGCACCACCCTTATCTCACCAGTCTTTGTGTAAAGTTGCGTTTCTAAATTGCGAATAAATCCCTGCTCTTGCAGGATTTGTTCTACTATGGCGCAATCAGATGGGTTAACCCACAAATTCAACTCGTTGCGCGTACGACCAATCACTTCTTCCCGAGAAAAACCAGTGATTTGCACAAAAGTATCGTTGACTTCGAGATAGCGGGCATCCTTAAGAGTCAGGATGGTAATTGGGTTAGGACTGGAACGAAAGGCTTTAGAAAACTTTTCCTCGGACTCGCGTAAGGCAACTTCTGCTTTTTTGCGTTCGGTGATATCATGATTAACGGATAATAAGCAGGCAGTCCCATCCAAATCAATGACTTCCGCTGAAAACAAGCCAGTACGTATCTCACCGGACTTGCGGCGGAATTCAAATTCCATGTTGCGAATCACCCCGTGTTTTTGCAATTCTTGTAACACAATGGTGCGATCGCTCTCGTTCACCCAAATATTTAATTCAATTGCAGTACGACCAATCGCTTCCTGTGGTTCATAACCCGCCTGTTTCACAAAACTGTCGTTAACTTCTATGTAGCGTCCTTCTGCCAGCGTGCTAATAGATATAGGATTGGGACTGGAACGAAAAACCTTGGTAAACTTTTGAGCCAAATTTCTCAAGGCGACTTCCGTTTGTTTGCGTTCTGTGATATCGCGCACAATTGCCAAAACTTCGTCTTGCCCACTGACAACCAACCGCGCCTCATAATCTCGCATTCCCAGAGGGGTTGGCAGTTGATATTCGCAAGTTTGCAAAGTTTTTGAATCCAAAGTTTTCGCAATTGCCTTTTGGCTTTTTAATGCCACATCTGGAGGTAATAAATCCTGCAAATTTTTCCCAACGATTTCATTTCTGGGAATCGTAACATTTGCTCCCTCACCTTTAAAGTCCAGATATTGACCATCGCGACTAATGCGAAACATCAAATCGGGGATAGCATCCAAAATTGCCTTGTAGCGTGCCTCACTTTCTTGCAATTTCTCCTGTGCTAACTTCCGATCTGTAATATCTATGAACAACCCATCCCAGATCATGTCTCCCGATGGTTGTTTTTCTGGGCGAGAAGTCCCTTGAATCCACTTGAGTTTACCACTGTTTGTGATCATGCGACCTTCCCAGTGCCAAGCTTCTCCCGTAGTACAAGAGATGGCAATAGATTCTTCAAAAGCTTGAACATCCTGCGGATGAATGAGTTTGTTCAACGCTTGAAAGTCTGTTTGCAGCACTTCTGGTTCCAATTCAAACAGTTCCCTACAGCCAGAACTCGCGTAGATAACACACACAGATCCATCATGCCGCTTCAGGAACTGGAAAATCATCCCCGGTAAATTGGCAGCAATTCTTTCCAGTAGCGGCAATGTTCCTTGTTGACTATCGGGTGTATACAGCAGTTTCACAGTTTCATTCACACTCTAAGCTTTTTATTCACAAGTCATTGATGTATCAGGAAAGACAATTGCCAGCTTTTTGGCAGTTTTCCTGTATTTGCATATCCACCAAACAAATTTTTATATAACGAGTTCTTTTTTCAGGTTATATTCTCAAGCTCAATTTCGCATTCACCCAATTGGATGAACCGCTTGCACTTCAGCGAATTGAGTTTTTCCAGCCGATAATGTAATTTAAATGTTATGGGAATCCGGTTTGGTTTATGAACTTACTAGTTGAGCTAGGGAACTCTTAATAGGGAACATAAACTGTAGTGAGTTCTGTTCAAAAATTAAATAGGAATTTTATATGTAGAATCCTCCGCAAATTTGTGAGAATTAAAAGCCAGCATTGCGGGGCGACGCCACAGAGAATGGTTTTGTAGTGCTTAAGCCGAACATCCAGACTTTTGAAGTACGATCACCCAAGCGAAGAGAGACGGCACGGGAGGAGTCAAAAGCAACAATAAATGTTAATCACTTAGATAATTTACAATTATTAACAATGTAAAACCAAAGCAAATATTTACCATGAGCCATTTTGGTATTATCTGTCCAGCGACAGCCGGTCATCTCAACCCAATGACCGCTTTGGGATGGGAACTGCAACAGCGCGGTCATCGGGTTACGTTATTTGGAATTCTTGACGCGCAAGCAAGTACGCGCTTAGCAGGATTGGAATTTAGGGCGATTGGTGAATCTCTTTTTCCCTTAGGTGCAATGACACAAATTTTTTCTCAGCAGGGAAAGCTAAGCGGATTAGGAGCGATACGATATACAGTCACGTGGTTACAAAATATAACAGCTACTTTCTTAAAAGAAGCACCAGCGGCAATCAAAGAAGCTGGAGTAGAAGCACTGCTTATAGATCAGGTTTCCCCGGAAGGAGAAACTATTGCAAATTTTTTGGATATCCCTTTCGTTAGCATCGGTTGTGCTTTGATGTCTTATCGGGATTTTACCATTCCTCCTTCTAGTACTCTTTGGAGTTATAGTCCTGCTTGGTGGGCGCGGCTACGCAATCAATTGGGGTACGCATTGTTAGACCGTGTCGTACAACCTGTTGTCAAGGTGATAGCTGATTATCGCTGTGAGTGGAACTTGCCGACCTACACTAGCCCTAACGACCTCTACTCCCAACTAGCCCTAATTAGCCAACAAGTCACTGCATTTGAATTTCCCAGGCAAAATTTGCCCGAACACGTTCATTTTACAGGTCCTTTGTTTAACTCAAAGACTCGCCAATCTGTCGATTTTCCCTTTGAACAGTTGACCGGACAACCTTTGGTTTACGCATCGTTAGGAACTTTACAAAATCGCTTGCAATACGTTTTTGAATATATTGCACAAGCTTGTGCGGGTTTGGATGTTCAATTGATTATTTCCTTAGGTGGTGGAATTAGCCCAGAATCTATGCCAGAACTGCCCGGTTCTCCAATTGTTGTCCAGTATGCACCTCAACTAGAACTGCTGGAAAAAGCGAGCCTCGTCATCACCCATGCTGGACTGAATACCACCCTAGAGTCCCTCAGTTATGGTGTGCCAATGGTTGCAATCCCCATTTCCCTTGACCAGCCAGGTGTAGCAGCACGAATAGCTTGGACGGGTACGGGTAAAGCTGTGCCTCTTTCACGCTTAAGTGTCCCTAAGTTGCGTGAGTCAATCACACAAGTGTTAACAGGCAAATCTTACAAAACAAATGCAGTTCAATTACAGCAAGCCATTCAAAATGCTCCTGGCGTCAGGAGTGCTGCTTCCGTTATTGAAAAAGTTGTATCTACACGAAAGCCAGTCAAAAAGTCATCATAGTTGAGAGCCAGTCGGGTGTTGGTTGGATTTCTACCCTTTTCTCAATATCAACAAATTCTAACCAAAGCCACCGCAAACTCATTGCTCTTTGCGAGTAAGTTGGGCAATAACTGCAACTAATTCGGCTGGTTCAACAGGTTTAGGGACATGCTTTTGAAAACCAGCCGCAAGTGCTTGTTGCTGGTCATGCTCCTTTACATAAGCCGTGAGGGCGATCGCCGCAATCTGTCCTCCTTGTTCTGGCGTCATTGCTCGGATCTGACGTATCAGCGTGTAGCCATTCACTTTTGGCATCCCAATATCGATCACCAATATATTTGGCTTCTCGTTTGCCAGTGCTTCTAGCGCCTCAGTTGCCGATGCCACTGCGGTGACATCAGCTCTATACTGTTCGAGTGCGAAGGCGACAAATTCCCGCGTACCAGCGTCATCCTCTACCACCAGGACTTTTATGTCAGTCAACTCTAGCAATGGCTTGGGCGGTTCGCTGTTTGATGTCTGTTGGGAAGTCGTCATTAGCGGTAGTCTGATAGTAAAGGTTGCGCCCTGCCCAACGCCAGGACTTTCTGCCACGAGCGTTCCGCCATGAGCTTCCACAAGTTGCCGGGAGATAGCCAGTCCCAAGCCCAAGCCCCCAAATTCGCGCGTGATGGAACCATCTTCCTGCCGGAAACGGTCAAACACAAACGGTAGGAAGTCAGGATGAATACCCTGTCCCGTGTCGCTAACTACAATCTCGGCATAGCGATCCACTCGTTCTAATTCCACCCTAATACAACCGCCCTCTGGTGTGAATTTTATCGCATTTGAAAGCAAGTTCCAAAAGACTTGTTGCAGTCTGTTTGCATCGCCCATGACTTGTCCCACCGTCACGTCAAGCATCGTCTTAATATGAATTGACTTTGCTTCAGCCGCTAGACGAACCGTTTCCAAGGCAGCAGCAATCGGCGCGACGAGTGTGACTGAAGTCAAATTGAGTGCTAATTTGCCTTGTATGATCCGCGAGAGGTCAAGCAGGTCATCGACCAGTTGCGCCTGACGTTTGGCATGCTGCTCAATCTTGACCAGTGCTTCTTGAAGCTTAGCTTCCGATAACTTGTTTGTTTGCAGCAGCTTTGACCAGCCTAAAATTGGGGTGAGCGGGGTTCTCAGTTCGTGGGAGAGCATTGCCAAGAACTCATCTTTGATTCGGTTTGCCGCTTCTGCTTCGGCACGAGTCGCTTGCTCTCGCGCTAGCAGGCGATCGCGTTCTTGCTCCATGAGTTTGCGAGCGGTAATGTCTCTTTGAATGGCAACGAAATGCGTGGTAATTTGGTTGACATTACGAATTGGCGTAATATGCCATTCGATATAAAATTCCGTGCCGTCCTTGTGGTAATTTATTGCTTCGCCGTGAAAAGGTATTCCGTCAGATAGATGTTGACGTAAGTCGTCTAGCAGCCCACGATCAGTTTTGGGACCTTGCAGTATACGTGGAGTTTTGCCTAGCACTTCCTCACTCGTGTAACCTGTCATCTGGCTAAAGGCTGGATTGACAAAGACAATTTTAGGGTGCGGTGGATCAAGTTTTCCTGTGGTAATGATAATGGAATCTTTGGATTGCTCCACCGCAGACAGCAAAAGCCGGATGGTTTCCTCTGTTACCTGCAAGTCCCTCAAAGCATGACTCAATCTCTCAAGGTCTTGAGTCAACTGACTTTGTTGCTGTAACGGTAATTGGCTGGCATTTTGTTGCAGTTCAGCCATCCGTTTCTGCAAGTCTTGAATCTGCTTAACAAACTCGTCTCCGTTCACGTTGTATCTTCCGCAGCGATCGCTTCAGATTCCATTGTGGATCGTTGAGTCGAGCACTCGCATTTATAGTTGGAAAGATTTTTGCAACGCAGTTCACTTGGTATTATGCTATGGGGATTCTTAATGCCGTACAAAGATGAATTAAGCAAAGGGCTAGTAGCTGAATAAAAATATCTGGGTATATCTTGGTAAATATTCCGGAATACCCATATAATTGAATGTATTCTCTCACAGAAATAGCAATATGGGAGACATTCAATCAGTGACAATTAGCATCGGGGATGCTGCTAAAGAATTAGGAGTTTCGGTAGACACAATTAGGAGATGGGCAGACCAAGGAAAGCTACGTTATGAACGTGCTCCTAGCGGACATCGACGCTTTTATTTGGCAGACATTAAACGAATTACACCCAGAGACTTGCAGAAGTTGGATGAGCGCATAACGATTAACTATGCTAGAGTCTCAAGTCATGACCAAAAAAACGATTTAGTCCGACAAATTCAAGTTTTAGAAGCTTTTAGCGGATCTAATGGTTGGCAGTTTGAAACCATTCAAGATTTAGGAAGTGGTCTGAATTATAACAAAAAAGGAATTAAGAAGCTTATTGGTCGCATACTAAAAGGGGATGTTGGTAGACTCGTATTGACTCATAAAGATAGACTGTTACGATTCGGTTCTGAGTTAGTATTTGCTATCTGCGAGGAGATGGAGACCGAAGTAGTAATTATCAATAAATCCACTGAAGAAATTACCTTCGAGCAAGAACTAGTACAAGACATGATTGAACTAGTGACAGTATTTTCAGCGCGTCTTTACGGCGCAAGAAGCCGTAAAAACCAAAAACTAATCGACGGGATATCCAGTATTATTGATGAGGTAAAATAAATGACGACTCTCACGTATGTTAAAGGTTTACCGACACCAGCAGAAGAATTGAATAGTTTGGGAATGACTGATTTTGAGATGTTCCTCTCTGCATACAGTCCGGTATTCCACAAAGCAGCGTGTGAGACGGTTAATCATCTTAAATCAGTCGATACCTTCGAGAAATCGGGCTGGAACAGTTATTTACAAGTAACTTACGGAATCTCAAAACGTCATGCTAACGGCATAATTAGTCACGCTCAAGGCGCTGTGGATGCTTCAATTGAGCATCGGCAACGGCATATTAAAACATTAGAGGGTAAGCTAAAATCCATCAATTCATGGATTACTAAATCAGAGAAAAAGCTAGACGATGCTGTCAAATTTTATGCTAAAAAGAACTGGCAGAAATCTAAAACCGGATGTAGATTCCCGATATCATATTCGCTGAAATTTCGATACACTAACTGGAAAAACCTCCGATTTCAAATTCATAACAAGAAGCGTCGTGCTTACCAATTAACCAAACAGCTAGAGCATTTAAAGACAGCGCCCATTCAAACCGTCGTCTCAAAATCACAAGTATTTGTAGTTGGTTCTAGAGATGAATCGTTTGGTAATCAAGCTTGTCAATGGGATGGAGATATCCTCAAGTTTCGTGTGCCTGCCTGCCTAGAAGCTAAGTTTGGGAAATATGTTCAAACCAAATTAGGTAACTTTGAACGCAAAATCAACAGATTGCCCAAAGATGGTTCTAAGACCTGGCACTTCTTCCGCAAGGACGGGAAATGGAATGCCGCAGTGCAGTTTACTCCAGCGCCTGTAGAACGTGTTTCCAGACACTCCGCTTATGGCTGTATTGGGATTGATATGAATCCCGGATCGATTGGTTGGGCATATGTGGACGCTAACGGCAATCTGAAAGCTCATGGACAAATACCGTTACAGATGGGACTGCCGTCTGGCTTACAAGATGCTCAAATTGTCGATGCTTGCTTGCAATTGGCAACTTTAGGTGAGACCTTCGCGTGTCCCGTTGCTTGCGAAAGGCTGGACTTTTCTGCCAAGAAAGAGCTCTTGTGCGAACGAGGACGAAAATACGCTCGAATGCTCTCAGGCTGGGCTTATAGCCGATTCTACGAGTTGCTAGAAAGTATTTTAAGTAATCGGGGGATTTATCTGATGAAGGTGAATCCCGCCTACACCAGTATTATTGGATTGGTGAAGTATGCTCGCCAATATGGTCTAGCCAGTGATGAAGCTGCTGCTATGGCTATCGCACGACGTGCCATGAGATTGACTGAAAATATTCCTGTGACCATAACCGCCTATCTGCCCGTGAAGGATAGAAAGCACGTATGGTCACAGTGGAATCAACTGAATAACGCAATTAAGAAATCCGGCATGAAGCGTCACAACTTCTATGCTGTCTCTAACTGGGGGTCTTTGGTCAAACAATGGGCAGAACAATCTGTTCAGAGTAAGCCAAAGCGCTAAAGATGATTTCAAGGAAGATAAACCGCTAACTTCCCTCTGCAGAGATTTGTGGATTATTGCCCAGATATGCGTAGATTTTTAGAAGCGGTTGACCCAATCCCTAATCCCCATTGCCCCTAATCCCCACTCCCTGTTACATACCTACTGCTTTGTCGAAGCGTAACATTTCCAGACTTCTGTCGCCATACACCCCCTCTATCTGCTGATAACAGCACTCTATGGCAAAATCGTTCAACTCTTCCGATTCAATACCATACATCTCCTCAAACACCTCTGGTTCCACACGGCAAAATCGCGGACGGTTTGGGTAAATCCGACATTCTCGCGAATCTTTGTCGAAATTCACACACCATCCTCCTTCACCTACCATACTCAGATACAATTCCAGTTCCTCTGGTGATAAATACTCATATATGTCTGGACGATCTGCTGGATCAAGATGACAGCAGGCTCCACATTGCTTAACACATTGCCAAGTTGCCATGACTAAAACCTGTTCTAAACGGTACTATTTTTTTAATTTTTATAGTGTTTTCTATAATTTTGTTAAGTAAATTAAAGAGAGTGGGCGATCGCCGGATATGATCAATTGCGGGGTTTGTAGTTATATCATTTCCTTTGGGAGGAAAAATGGAAGCTTTAGCCAATACTCTAGGCAATATTCATTGGGAAGTTATTTTCCAACTCGTTTCTGTCGCACTCATCATGTTAGCCGGTCCTGCGGTCATTTTTGTGCTGGCATTTCGCAACGGCGACCTGTAAGAGTGCTGAGTAGCTAGGGGCGCAAGGCATTGCGCCCGTGCGTATTGAGTAGAAATGATTCGGAACTCAGTACTCGTTGCTCAGAACGGATAAAGCTTGAAGCGCAGTTTGAATGATCATGTTGTATTCGGGTTGAGAAACATCAACCTCTATAGCCTCTTGACGATTGGTTCCTAACAAGGCGATGGTATGTCCTAGCTCAACAGCTAAGATTTTGCCTTCAGGATATCCAATTCTTAATTCGGGTACAGAGCCATTTTTATAGATACCACAGTTGTAGTGGCGTTGATTGTACTCAATGGTGGTTCTTAACGGCGTTGGTGGTGAAGCAAAAAAAATGTGAGACTGAGTTGGGAGCCTAACGCCAACTAACTCCAACTCTATAGTCGTGTTGCCATTAAAGTGATTTTCTCGTAATTTGTAAGCAATATCAAGTCGCGGTGGTAGAGGAAAATAGTCACGCCAGCGCCAAGCGATCGCCTTAATTTTGGACGGGGAATCATCAAGAGTTTGTGATACGGTTAACTTGAGATGACCTTTGCCGACAATTTGTTGCTCAAGGATTTGAACATTCGGTGTCCAAAAGACTGGATCTGGGTTTTCGATACCACAAGGCTGCAAAACATTCAGCTGTTGATAAAGCTCGTAATGAATTTGATTGAGGTTGGCTTGAGTGTCAATTTTCAAAAGTGGTTTGAGGTGCTGGAGTTCAAGACACTTGTTGGCAAACTCACTCAGACGCGATCGCAAGCCCTCCAAATTCTCTGATGGTAAAGAAAATCCCCCAGCAGCTTTGTGTCCGCCGAATTTGCCAAGCAAGTCCTGACAATACTCCAAAGCATCAAATACATGGAACTCTGGAATTCCACGCGCTGAACCGCGAATGTGTTCTTCATCCTCAAAGGTACCAATAAACACTGGCACACCGTAACGTTCCACCAAACGAGAAGCAACAATACCAATCACACCGTGATGCCAGTTAGGTTGCACAATGACTAGTACACGGTCTTGTGGTAGAGAAGCAAGGTATTCTGTTTCTACAATTGCTATTGCCTCTTGTTCAATTTGCTCGCACATTTCCCGACGCTGGCGGTTAATGGCTTCGCACTGCATAGCCCTTTCCAGCGCTATTCCCATATCGTCAGTCGTTAGCAATTCTATAACAATTTGTGGGTCAGCAATCCGACCAATTGCATTAATTCGCGGACCCAACCGAAAGCCAATATCCTCAGGCTTGAGAGATTTTGAATTTTGAATTTTGAATTTTGTAGACGCCCCCTGGGCGGCTTCCCGTAGGGTATTTTGAATTGATTCGTCCCCGTGTCCTCCTTTTGCCCCACTCCCTTGCACCCCAGACACTTGAATCAGCGCCTGTACTCCAGCAAGCTTAGATTTGGGTAACTGCTGCAAACCACTTTTTACCCAATGGCGGTTAACGCCAGTCAAGGGGGCTAAATCCGCGATGGTTCCCAACGTAAACAGTTCCAGCATCGAAGCTAATATGTCATCATTAGCCTGTCCTAATTTTTGGGCGAGGGATACAGCCAAAATATAAGCGACGCCAACACCAGCAATACCGCGATAAGGTGAAGATTCTCGTATAAGTTTGGGGTTGAGAATGGCGTTAGCTGGGGGTAATTGTTGAGGAATGTCGTGGTGGTCGGTGATAATGACTTTTAAACCAAGTTCTCTAGCTCTGGCAATTGGTTCAAACGCTGAGATACCATTATCCACAGTCAGAATCAATCCTACGCCTTCGCTATGGAATTCTTCAATAATGCGTTTATTGATACCGTAGCCTTCATGCATCCGACTGGGAATAGCATAATCCACTTGAGCGCCCAACCAACGCAGACTACGCAAAAGTAAAGCAGTGCTTGTCATCCCATCAGCATCGTAGTCACCGCAGATAGCGATTTTTTCTTGTTTGGCGATTGCCTCCGGCACTGCGCTCGGCGCAATCGCCCACTGCAACAACTCCAGACTCATTGCCAAATCAGGAAAGTCGTCCAAAGGCGAAGGTAAGATCAAATCTCCTGAATTTAAAAAAGCTTGTGCTTGTTCTTTTGTTTCAATACCCCGGTTTATCAACAATTGGTTGATTAAGGGCGGTAAATTTGTAGTTTCCGCCAGCTTTTGCGCCGATTCTGTTTTTTGAGGGGAAATTTGCCACCTTTGATCAGGTAGTCGTTGACGAAGACGGGAAAATTCAGGCGTGGATTGGTCTAACACAGTGTGAAACTAATGATTGTGTTGCAAAAACTTTTTTATTACAGCGCTGATTCTTATGATTAAACCACAAATCCTAGGATGTTCCTTGCCTCTATAGCGCTTCTCGTTTGAATCAAGTAGGACTTACACAAAATATCTCTGAAACTCTTATTTCTCCGTGTCCTCTGTGTTCTCTGCGGTTCCTATTTCCGTTGTCTGTGCGTAAGTCCTATGAAGTACAGATTTATGTGTGTTCCATGAGTGTAGCCTACGGCACGGCTTACGCCTACATCTGTCTTCATCTGTGGTTTATTATTTCTTTGGTGTACCTTACTCCGGGTTGCAAACCGCTCTAAAAGCCAATCTGATGGACATTTGAGATATTGGTCAATGCCCACCTGAAAGAAAACCGATGTTACCATTTCACCCAAAAGTACCCTTTCAGTCTATATTTAGAGTGCAATTGCAACTCATCTTCTACAAATAGAAAAATCAAACACTCCAGTCCACACAGAAGCTTACTGTAATACAACAAAAAGGGAAGCCAAAATTTATTGTTTTAGTGAATATTTAATCTCTATGAAAAAACAAAAAACAATTGCTTTCAAAGTCTGCTTGAGGTACTTCGGGCAAACTTTACTTGTAGGATTTTTGTGCTTATTATTGAGCCTAAAAAGTTATAGCTATGCACAATTACCTCCAAGGTACACTGGCTTAGCTCCCAATTCTCCCTTCGGTTTAGAATTTGGTTATAGTGATCCAAAGATTGTCGGTCCAGTATCTCAAGAACTTGGAGTCAAATGGGTTCGTGGTATACAAGTAGAATTTGACTCATGGAATGGTGATACCAAAAGCCTAAGAAATAGGATAAATACCTTAAAAAGTTATGGCGTATCTACATTACAAACTCCTTTTTATCCATCTCCTTGGAAAGAGGACAAATTAGGCCCTCCAAAAAATATGGATGCTTATATACAAAAGTTTTATGATTGGGTAGCGGCAACCCATGATTTGATGCCTAATTATGAGCACTGGAATGAACCTTGGGTTGATGAGTGGGCATGGAACGGTGGTACTGCTGAAGAATATAGAGACATGATTAAACGAATTTGGAAAAAGGTAAAAGCTGATTTTCCAAATGTTAATTTAATTGGCGGAGGATCTTTAGCATATAGCAGAGATATTATGTATGGTAAGGGGAATGATATTGGGTATGTGGATGGCTCTATAAACCATGCGTATGCTTTTCCTGGTCCGAGTGCCTTCCATAGTACATTGATGCAATTGAAATTAGATCAAAAATTTTCTAAGACACAAGGTAAGGCAGGAGCGTGGCAAACAGAGTTTGGAACATATACTGAAATGTTCTCCTCAGATAAAGACATCTGGGTAGCTCGTACAATACCCTCCAGTTACCTCCTACATATGTTAGCTGGTCATTATGCTCAAAGACCCGTAAGAGCTTTTTGGTTTAACTGGAGTGGACATGGAATGCACGATATCAAAGACAATAATGCTGCGAAGGATGCATATAAAACCATGACTCGGGTTTTGGAAGGAACCAAAATAGTCGATGATGTATTTCCTAATTCAAAATCAATGTGGGGAATCGTTTTTGAAAACGATTATTCAGCAGATAAGCGTGCTAGAGCAGCGGTATTTGTCAATGGTCCATTTTATGGTGATAGAGGTAATCCCTGGAATCCTAATGGAGGTAGTCAGGCGAAAGGAAATCTTCCTTCTGATGAGTATTCTGGGACTATGTCTATTAATGGGGCACGTGTACAAGCCTATGATTACAGAGGAAATAGAATCAACAATTTGAATAACATTCCTTTGAATCCAGTAGAAGTTGTATATATAGTCGCTGATATGCCAGCTTCCAAGTTAAAGCAGATATTGCAAAATGCGAATTTTCAATTAAAAACGGAAGTCAAAGTCACAGCATTATCTTTATCAGGACCTGTTACCAAAGGTAGAACAATTGACATAAAAGTTGAAAATGTCGTCAATCAACCTCGTAGCGGAACGTTAACAATAACTCCTCCCAATGGATGGAATTTAGCGACAAACAGTATAGGATTTGAAAATTTACAACCAGGCGAACAAAAAATTATTAGTTTCCCAATCAATTCCTTCTCCACAAATAGCGATAATCATTACAACATTAGTTACTCCTTATCAATCAATGGAAAATCATCACCGCAAACAGGCTCCTGGAAAATACAATCAGCGTATGCTCCAAAGAAGACGATAAATGTAGATGGGAATTTGAATGACTGGTCTGATGTCATTGCCACAACTATGGGTGATGGAGCATATAAGTTCAAAGTAGCATGGGATGCAAATAACTTGTATTTTGCTGGGCAAGTTGCAGACGATAATCATGCGCCATTTCCTCCATTTAATCCCAGTTTTGAATGGTTCAGAAAAAATCGAGTTGATGGCGCTAAAGGTGATGATAATAGAGATGGATTATTTCTTAATATCGATTGCACGAAAAATAATCCTGATGACTTGCTAAAAGGTCACTTGCTTTATGAAAAGGCTTTGGCTGCAGATGTAGATTATGAATTTTTTGCTACGTATAGTACGGGAAATAACAGTGAGTTGTGGAGATATCGTGCTCCTGGTACAAATCATCAGGGATATTATCCAACCAATGCAACTCTGAATCCGCCTCTGATGAAAATGAATGCGACTCCATCAGGTGGAGCAGAAGGAAAGATACAATTTAGTCGTTCTGGTAATCAGACGATTTATGAGGGAGCGATTTCTTTGAATGCAATCCCTGAATTAAAGTCAGAATTAAACTCCTTAAAATCAGGAGATTATTATTTCCCTAACCTTGCATGGCGTGTCAATGGAGGAAATAAAGGTAAAAAATTCTGGACGATTGAGTCAGGACAATGGGAAGAAGGGGGCTATGGCTTTGTACCACAATGGTTATCAGGAGGGTTAGAAAACGGAGGACGAGTCATTAGTCGTTGGGCTTTTGTGAATGGAGATGGAAAGACAAGGTAAAAATAAGTGATGAGTGCAAATATTACGCAATCGCTCCCCCAAAAATTATGTTTTCCACCACCGCGTTAGGAATCTTTTTAAGTATTATGACTTATTGACAAAGACGCCATAATAAAATTCCACTGTTCCCCTAGTGTAGCAAAGTTTGGTTTAGAGACATCGCCTACCTAATTTTTGCTTTCCTGCATACTTCTGACTAACTTTGTCACCAGCTTTCTTGGTGTAAATCTTACGGTTTCAGCTAGTATCTTATTTTTCACACCAGGAATGACAACAGTTTTGCCCTGTAATAAGGCGCGATAGCCAATCTGGGCTACGGTTTCCGCATCCATAATCTTTTGACCACTGACCAGCTTTGAGTTTTCCATCGCGGCTCTTTGTTGAAAACCAGATTCTGTTGGTCCTGGACAAAGAGCAGTCACGGTGACACCTGTACCCTCTAATTCATTGGCGATCGCTTCCGAAAATGATAAGACATAGGCTTTAGTAGCATAATAAACTGCCATCAGAGGTCCTGGTTGAAAGGCAGCAGTCGAGGCAACGTTTAATATTCTGCCAAAGCCTTGCTTGACCATGTCTTTGAGGAAGAGCTTTGTTAAATGGGTGAGACACACCATATTGACCTGCATCATTTGCACCTCAGGTGCTAGGTCAATTTCGTGAAAAAATCCATAGCTAGCAAAGCCAGCATTGTTGACCAGTACATCAACCTTGATGGCTTCTTGTTGTAGCTGTTGGAAAATTTCGTCTGGAGCTGTTGGTATGGATAAATCCTTGGCTATTACCTTGACTCCAATACCAAATTTTTGTTTGAAATCATCTGCAATTTCAGCGAGCTTTTGTCCGCTTCTGGCGACTAACACCAGATTGTAACCATCATGGGCAAATAATTTAGCCAATTCGTAGCCAATTCCACCAGATGCGCCAGTAATAAGAGCGGTTTGTTGTCGATGATCCTGGTATGTTCCGTTCATAAATTTCCTCCTAAGATAAGTCGTGAGTTATTTGTAACTCATGGCTAGTAGTTCCCAAGCTAAGCTTGGGAACGAATTTTTGGATGCACAGCATCCAGACAAGCTGTCTTAGAAAGTCTTCACAAACTCAATCAGCGCTCTCTTATCTTCATCGGAGAGTTCTGAGCCAAAAGTATGACCCTTATCTTCAATAAAGTCGGGAGATTTGTTTGCCCTTAAAAGCACCCGTCCAAGCTTACCCTTGAGTCCACCTTCAGGTTTCAAGTCCTTGAACAGGTTTACAAGATTGAGATCTGTGACCGCCTCTCTGGGATTGATGTTTGCCAGCAAGTTAACAGGCATCCCTTTAGGAACGGGAATTTTAATAATTCCTCGCTGAGAAAGCGCCAACGTGCTTTTCTGAGTTGTTCTGCTGATGATTCCCTCACGTTTTTCAGGCCACAGCAGTTTTTCCATCGCATCGTTGTAGGCATCTACACGTCCTTCAACTGATGGATCTTCGTTGTATTTTCCTAAAGCGTTGTTGTGAAGAAATGGTGCTGTTGCCCACACGCTTACAAGCGAAGGTGTGCGGTAGTATCCCACACCGCCAGAAGCCACCTCAAATTCAATGGGTTTGCTTTTGTCCAAGGGATTATCCAGGGTTAGTGTGCCTGGTGACGGCAGTTCCTTGTACGTCTTAGACGAGAACTGCTCCCAGATATGTCCTTTTGTTGCATTTGTCGCCAACGCACGACCCGCATTGGTGCCAATGAGTGTGACTGGGTAGCGCTTATCATCAGACAAGAAGTTGTGATCGAGGAAATCACTACTGAGGACAGATTCTAAGTACCACTGCTTCGCCTTTTCTGGGTCAACAGCAATTTCCGCAGGAGGCTGTTTGCTGGAATGACAGGTTGCACAACTCTGGGCAAAAACAATCTTACCGCGTTTGAGAACCTCCTCGTCCTTGGTCAGGAATGGTTCACCTCCAGGCGCTTGGGCTAGATGCATCGGCTCGATAGTTTTTAGGAATGCTTCCATATCTGCCATGCGAGCTTCTGTGTTGTTCCAGTCTTGGCACTCCTTTCTCGCCTTTTCGATGTCAAAGGGTCGTTGCGGTTTTCTGCCCAACACAGCATCATGAAGACTCAGCCAGTAATCGCCGCACATACCGATGTTGACGTAGACGCGCAGTGAGGCATTTGCCACACCTATAGAGTCCGCGCCATCCTTGAGGATGTGATTAACCTCTTGGGTTGAACCATCGTTCATCACCTCTGGGTGTTTGGGGCGATCGCCCAAATTAAAAATGGCGTTAACCACATTTGGGTTGTTGATGTGATCCGTGGCAATACGAGAAGTGTCGGAGGTACCCGGTTTTTGTGTGTTAAGCACTTGCCATCTAAAATCATCTGGCTTGAGTTTCGCATCAAATAATGCGTTTTCCTTGATGTACTGGTTACCCAGCGCTGGCACCAAGTTTTCCCATTTCGGGTGTGCTGGGTCTTTGGGTGGCTTGAGAGGGTTAAAGGCTACGTGACAGATAGCACAGGACTGCCCAATTCGGTAAGGAGGCTCGGTTTGTGAGTCTTGTTTATACTGTTCGAGATCCCATTTTACAGGGTCGAAGTTCGGGTTCTTGAACTTACGCAACCCGATGATGCCAGTTGACTCCGGGTCTTTGCACTTATCCAACAACAAACCGTACTCATCTGGTTCTGTTGCCTTTTCACATCCAGGATCGTTGACTGTGCCAAACTCCTCGAACCGCTTGTCACGATCTACAATATTGTTGTCAAGCAACCCCAGTAAATCCACCTCACCCTGCGTTCTTTTCGCTACATTGCGGTAGTACTTATCGTTACCGCCGGTCCATAAGTACCAGGTGCAACGACCGCGATTCTCCGCCTCTGTCAGGTTTGGGTCAGGTGGCAGATATCCAATACCGTCACAGTTATTTGTGTACTCGGAGCCTGGTGTTTCATTGTATTCGCTCTCCACAGGTACAGATGTTTCACTATACTCGCTTGCTAGAGCTGTAGGTGTCCTATAAAAACCGCAGACTATAGACATAATCACGGCAAGGAGCATCAGACAGCCCGTGAAAAATAGACGTGTCCTCTTCATAAAACTCTCTTGTTGCAAGACTATAACTTACGCATTGGTAAAAGTTTGACTGTGTGTATTAAGCCCTCCCTTATTTGCGGCTAAACGGAAGTAAAGCATGCATGAGCTTTCTTTCTTGAATAGATGCCAGCAAAATCAACTGATGCACTTAGGGGATAGAAATAGAAAAGAATGTCAGCACGCTCCTAGGCTAAACTAGAGGATCAGCCAACAGCATTTGTTTTTGCTAACGTTCAACAACTGCATCTACACACATAAGTAAGTCGGCGGGAATAAACAGAACTACGTTACAAAATGTAAATGCACCTGAAACCTTTACCAATGACCAATGACTTTTGACAAATGACGGTCATCTCCTGTCGGAGACGCTGCGCGAACACGAGTTAACTTTAATTGTGCCGACCTACTTAAGTAATTTAAATTCAGAATTTATAAATGCGAAAATTAAAACATAATTTTTCACAATCATTCTAGTTGCTTAATGAACGCAGTTATGTTATCCAAAATACTAATCAAAGAAGTTATAATAATGAGGACTGGAGCATTTCAATTGTTTAACTTTTATTCAACATTTGTCGCCCAGAAAATTCGGGATGAAATCCGTGAGGTTGCTCCTAACATTTATCTGGGTCAGGCTTATTGGGAGCAAACACGGGTACTGTGTTTCGCGCTTGAATTCTAGTGATGGAGGTAGCTTGAGCCATACCTGAATGGCACGCTCGATAAGCGTAAACCCCTGATCTTACTGGCTTTGGGGTGTAGGGTATGGGGTGTGGGGCGTAGGGAATGAAGAACAAGAGAATTTTTTTTCAAACTACAAATTGAATATCTATCAACACTACACCCTACACCCTACCCCCAACACTCTGCGCTGACCAGGCTTTGTCTTAACTTCGTGCCATTCAGCCATACCTCTTTGAGGTTGGTTTAAGAAGATGTCACTTATATTTCTATCCCAGAAGTGCATCAGTTGATTTTGCTGACAGCTATTAACAATCAGAATAAAAATCAAAAAAGGTGGTGCAATGGCTACTGATTATATTCTGTTTATACATGGCGTTAATACCCGAGAGGTGCCTGAACAACCTCAATACGCTGATCCATTATTCAAACGCCTTCAAGAAATTGCTTTTGATCACAAACGAGTCCTTGAGTCAGTACCTCTTTACTGGGGTGATGTCAATCAAGAGGCACAGACTACTCTCCTCCAGCAATTCCAAGCTTCACCCCTTTGGTCGCAAATGTGGTTTAGAACATTTCGTGAACAGCAAATTCTACAGTTTGCTGGAGATGCTGCACTCTACATTAGCCGTCACATAGGCTCCAAGGTTGTGAACACGTTGAAGACGCAGGCTCTAAAGTTAGAGAATGCTCAGCCGGATGACCGCCTACACTTGGTGACACACAGTTGGGGAACCGTAATCCTGTTTGACATACTGTTTGCCAGTCGCTGGGACAATCCAGAAGTACCAGGTCACGAAGATGTCATGCCAATTCGCGATGTCATCTATGGCATATCTGGGAAGAATCCCAATCCGCGTCAGGGCGTTCAAGTTGCCAGTATTCAAACTATGGGTTCACCTGTTGCAATCTCCAGCCTGGCTCATCTGGTGCCAGGTCAGGATGGCCCCGATTCGCCCAGCAGTCACGACATTACACCCAACTTGCACAAACTACTGGAGTGCTTACAAAAAGCACGAAATGGGAAAAAACTACCTTGGAGGAATTACATTCATCCTGGTGATCCGATCGCTTATCCACTGGAACAATTGATGACCAACCTAGTGGATCGTGACAAAAAATACCTAGATATTAAAGATATCATCACCCATAAACCAGGATTGTTTGAGTTTTTCAGTGCACAAAAAGTTTTATCCCTAATACATGGTGGTGAAGCTCATAGCAGTTATTGGAATAACGACAAAGTGGTTCAAGAAATATCCACTGTTATAAAGAAAGAAGCGCCTGCGATTAGTCAAAGCTAGCATCAAGAATAAAAAAAGGAGATTAGTATGATTTTTGAACCGTTCACCATTAAAAATATTACCTTTAAAAATAGAATTCTTAGGTCATCTATTGGCGGGAGAACCTCTTTCTACGATGGCACAGTAACATCGGCATGGAAAAACTTTGAGAAAAGATTTGCCGAGAATGATATCGCTGGCATTATTTCAGCCACGATTACTGTAGATGAGCGGAGATGGTCGCCGTTAGAATACCCTAAGATTAGTAACGATAAATTTATCAAACCTTTGCGAGAAGGGATTCAAGCAGTCCAAAAACTTGGGTGTAGATATATTCTCCAAATTGGAGATGGTGGTTGCCAAACACAAACTAGTTTATTTCCTCAAGAGGAGGATGGTAAGTCTTCTTCTTCAGGATTTGACCTCCTATTTGGTTATCGAAATCGCAGCACTGAAATGTCCGTTGAAGAAATTGAACAGACAATTAATAACTTTGCTGAAGCAGCACGACGAGTGCGAGAAGCTGGTTGTGATGGATTAGAAATTACTGCTTCCAAAGGCTATATTATCCATCAGTTTCTGAATCCAGCAATTAATAGAAGAAATGATGACTATGGTGGTTCAGTAGAAAATCGATTTCGTTTTTTGCAAGAAATCGTAAAAGCCGTTCGCCAAAAAATAGGCTCCGACTTTTTGGTTGGGATTAGATTATCCGCTATAGATTATAACTACCTGCCAGTAAATATCAGATTGCCGATAGTATTTCCCCTACGGCATTATTTTATGGGCAATGGTTTGGAGGAAACCCTCTTTTACGCCAAGGAACTGGAAAAATTAGGGATTGATTATTTACACATATCTGCTGGGTATGGCTTTATCAATCCAAAGGAAAATCCTGGAGATTTTCCTTTGGACGAAGTGAGAATGTTTGCTAACTCCACTCGTCATTTGAGTTTAAAGGCTAATGTCCGAGCCACTCTGCTTAATGCATTACCAAAACCTCTCTTGAAACTAATTTTAGCAAGAGGTTGGAAGTTTAAGCCTGGGATTAATGCAGAGTATGCCCAAAAATTTAAGCAAGCAGTAAATATTCCTGTCATTGCCAATGGAGGATTCCAGCAAAAGGATGTAATAGAAAATGCTTTGCGCGAACAAAAATGCGATATGGTTGCGATGGCAAGACCTTTACTGGCAAATCCAGACCTTTTAAAGGTATTTCAAGAAGGCAAAAATGAACCGGAAAAGCCTTGTACTTTTTGTAATCGATGCACTGTAAGAACAGTGAATTTTCCTTTGGGCTGCTATGAACCGTTAAGGTTTTCTTCTCAATATGAAATGGAAGAAGAAATCCTAAAATGGTCTGCTACTCTAGATGTCTCTTGAGGGTGTTTACCTACATATCCAAGTTAAAAAAACCGGGCTTATTATAAACAAACCCGGTTTTTTCAGTTCATCTATTACAGGTAATATCTGACAGTGGTAACAACTCGACTTTTCTTAGCCCGTAAACCTGTCTTTAAGAACAAAGTTGTTTGGTTGTGCAAAAGACTTTCCCACCAATTGCAAGTCACAAAAGCAGGAATAATAATTGTTGTGTAAGTATCACGACAACGCTGTTCCAACTGACTAACAAATTCGACAATTGGAGATATCACAGAGCGATAGGGTGATTCGACAATAACCAAAGGAATATCTGCCTCCAATTGTCTCCATTGTTCTTTCAGTTTTTCTACCTCTGTAGAACCAATATCTACATGAACTGCAACAATGTCATCAGCAACGGTGCGTGCGTAGTCCAAAGCCTCTACAGTTCCCAGATTCAGTTGTCCTACCACAACCACCGCCGGGTGAGTGACAACTTCGGGTTTAGGTCTGGGAGTATAATTGCGAGGCGGTAATTCATCAATGCTAAGACGTTGGGCTACATATTGATAGTGGCGGTGAACGGCTAAAAATATGGCGACAACCACAGGAATTGCCACCACCACTAACCAAGCTCCGCCCATGAACTTGGTTGATATAATGACACCTAGAACCACAGCTGTCGCAATAGCCCCCAAACCATTCATCAAAGCACTAGCTTGCCAACCGGGTGTACGTTCATGGAACCACCGGCGTACCTATTCCAGCTTGGGATAGGGTAAAGGAAGTAAACACGCCCACCGCGTACAGGGGAATAACAGCATTCACGTCCCCTTTGAAGATAATCACCAAGATAGCCGCACAGAGGCTGAGAAGAATGATGCCATTCGAGTAGACTAGGCGATCGCCCAATAGTGATAATTGTCGTGGCAAAAATCCATCTCGCGCCAAGAACTAACAAAGTCTGGGAAAGTCTATATAGCTGGTATTGGCAGCTAAAAGTAAGATTAACAGCATGACAAATTGGACAAATAAGTAAAAAGGTCCAATTCCGAGAATTAGCCTACCCAACTGAGAAACCACTGTTTGCCAGTGTTCCCAAACAACGTGATAAATGTTGGATACGTAGGCGATTCCCACAAACATGAGTCCCAGAATACCGCCTAAGTAGAGCACTGAGGAGAGAGCATCCGATGAAAGAACCGCCAAGGCAGTGGCGTTACCCAGTAAAAATTGCTTAATCTGTGGGTAGAGGGACATAGAAAGTCCACCTGGCAAGTATTTTTGGCATCGCTCCCCAGTAATAAAAATTACCTATTGAGCATCCAATATTACAATTTTGCCAGATTAATCAGCAATTAATCTTAAATTTTACAGTAGAGGAAGCTGAGTCTCTCTACCGCCTACCGACAGATGATTCTGCGATTGCTCATTCGTTGCTCCTTCTAGCCATACTTCCACATCATTCGCTAGGAGATTGTGCGCTGCTTCCAGCATTGATGCTGCGATGTCCTTGAGGTCTTCGCGGTTGTTCAAATATGTTTTCAACGCTTCCATTGGGTCGATGCTGTTACTCGCGCTCAATTCCGGAATGCGGGGTCGAGCCAACTGGCTGACCAATTCTGGTTGAATGGTGTAGGTATGCGCTGGACTTAAAGCACTATGCACCTCGGTGCTATCAATTAAATCCAACTGCTCTGAGCGAAGTTTGTAAATCAGCCGCACGACAGCATCTTCGATATCGCGTTTGGCTAAGGCTTTGATGATCGCCGCCTGCGGGTCTTCAACCTTAGAAACATCCACCTCAATTGTATGGAAAGCCCGCACTGGCAAAGGACAAAATTCCCACTGGACTCGACCTTTTTCCAGTTCTACCATTACATAGCCTTTGTCTTCCTTTTCTTCGCTAAAATCTACCCGTTCAATACTCCCTGGATAAATAACTGGCGGATCATTAGATTTATTCAGGTTTTGATGGCGATGAACGTGTCCCAACGCTACATACTCAAAGCAAGGTCGCGTCAGCAAAGATAGGGGAAGCGTAAAACCTTTACCAACTGCTAAAAAGCGTTCGGCTCCCAAGCTAGCATTGTCCGTCATCAAGTGACCCAAAAGAACAGTGGGCACCTTGGGGTCAAGACGGCGAATTTCTCCTTCTAGGACAATCCGCAAACGTTCAGTAAGCAGTTGGTTGACTTCAACCATAGATAAACTTTCGGTTTCCTGGCGAGTCATCAAAGTCGAACGGGTTAGCCAAGGGAGCGTGATCACCTGCACGCTTCCATTACGGGTATGGATGCTGTGAGTGGTTAAAGTATCACCGACGACAATTCCCGGAACTCCCAAGGCGCGGTAAATACATAGACTGGCTCCACCTTGTCCTTGGGAATGTTGGTCGTGGTTCCCCACCAACAGGACTGTAGGGATATTTGCATCTACAAGGCGGCGAAACTGACCAGCAAAGGCTTCTTGTACGTAGGGCGGCGGTGTCGCATCGGGAAAGGCATCACCGCCAAATAGAACCAAATCCACTGGTTCTGCTAGCGCTCGGTCAATACATTTGGACAGACTATTGACAAAATCCTCCAAGCGTGTATTTAATCCAGTTTCGGGATTGATGCGTCCGTGGGAGAAACCGCTTCCCATATGGATGTCGGAGAGGTGGAGGATTTTAATCATAAGGGAATCGGGGAGTGGTGGAGGAAACTAGTTTGTCTCCCCATCATTTTATATCTGTGACGATAAAGATGGAATTGAATTGAGGCTGTCTTGATACCATACGTAGTCTTTCATGTCGCTTGGCCATGATACTTCATTGGGTGTGGCAATTTGTAGGGTGCTGGAATTGAGTTTGTTATATAAATCAGCAAAATCACCAACTTCAATCTGATTTTTTTCAAAGGTTTGGCGAAGAAGTTCGATTGTAAACATCATGTTATGGGCTTCAAAGCTGCCTTGAGGAAACAAACGTGGAAATATCAAAAACTTGATATCGTCTCGTTTTTGCTTAATAGCTCTTTGGGGTGTCATTCCAAATTTTTCTGGTAATTGATCGCCTTGAATGAAAACCATAATGTAATTTGGACCTAGTACCCATTTTCGATAGCCGTTTCCGAAGGTGAAGACATTGATAAGTTGACTAGTGCGCTGCTTCCACTTCTGTTCTTGAATTCGTCGTTCTCTAAAGTCAAACACCCTGGCGCGTCCACTGATAAAGTTTCTTTTAGCAACCTTAATAGCTCTAGCCAAGAAAATTGTTCCAAGACTATCGCCTGATAAATTGAGAGTTACCCTGTTGTTTACGGCATAAGTAATCAAAGTTGCCGCATTTTCAATGACTGGACTACCAGATAAACCTAGATAGTCAAGAACTGCATTAATCCAGTCAAGGTATCGGTTAATGAAAGCGATAATTGGACGTTGTTTAAGAAAAGTGGAGTTGTTTATATTGGCGATGCCAGTTAAGAGAGTAGTAGCATACCTACGGCTCCTTTTTGAAGATTCTGCCTCACGTTGTCCCAGCCCAGAGATAAAAATTGCAAAAAGTTCGCGCTTATCGTTTTCTGGATAATAAACGATATCAGATGCAATCATGGTGATTGGGTCAGGTGATGCCATCACCGCGTCAAAATCAAAAACCTGTTCGCTACCTGGATTTTGAAATTGTCCATCAAATTTTTTATCAGGGAATAGAGCTTCAAGAGGCCAGCGCCACCAGGGAGATACGATTTGTTTTGCCTTATCTGATCTCTTCATAAAAGATCTTCCTAAAGTACTGCATTATACACTAAAAAATGCAAGCGTGAGAAAAGCTATGTATTTGTACAAGTATAAAAAGAAAAAAAGCCTGTGTTTGAAACAGACCCCTTGCACGGTGAGTCAACCCCTAAGCCCTTCGGGCACGCTGCGCGTTGGCGGAGCCTGCCCGAAGGGCTTACGGGGAATTCATAAGGTACGGCATTCGCTCATTCAAAATGGAAGACCCCAAAGGATGAATCCGGGGGCTTGAATAATTAGCTTGTGCTTCTTTTCCTCTCCATGAATAAATTCAGAGGCTTGTATCCCTTTCTTGTTCGGTCAGAGAAGCATCACCCTTGTGACCTCAATAACGACCGACGCAATATTGTATTAAAGATTAAAGAATATTTACGCAAGTTAGGGTAGCAAGCAACAAAATCCAGAAGCGATCGCTCTATTCAATTATCCAAAAACCCTTGCCACCAATTGATACAGCAACAGAGGCTGAATTAGCAGATTTGGAACAGCTTTTTCACAAAGATACTTGTTAAACTTGCTTACAAATTGTTTTATCTAACCGCAGAGGCGCAGAGTACGCTGAGGAGGAGAGAGGGCGAGGGGGAGAGTTAAGGGAAATTCTTCTTTTCCTCCACTCCCCACTCTCTACTCCCTCTTAAATATGAATTCCACACTCAGTCTTACCAGTTCCCCGCCAACGTCCAGCGCGTTCATCTTCACCTTCGCCTACTGGAGTCGTGATAGGTTCATCGCCAATGCTGGGATAACCTTGGTCATGCAATGGGTTGTAAATCACGCCGTGTTCAGCTACATACTCCCAGCTTTTTTCGCGTGTCCAGTTAGCTAGGGGATTGATTTTTAGGCGATTGTTGCTATCTAGTTCAAATACGGGCATATTGGCACGGGTGACGGCTTGATCGCGGCGGCGTCCGGTGATCCAAGCGATAGTTTCGAGTTCACCTAAACCCCGTTGCAACGGTTCAATTTTGGTGAGTTCGTGGAATTTGGCAATATCTTTGTCCCAAAGTGCTTCACCGTATTTTGCGGCAAAGGCTTCGCGAGTGTCTACATCTGGAGTTTTGTAAACTTTCAAATCCAGATTGTAAACTTCTTTAGCCTTACCAACCAATTCTAGAGTTTGGGGAAAATGGTGCAGCGTTTCGAGAAATACCACAGGAACTGGGTGCTTAAGGTCACGGTAGAAAATATCAGTGATTATTAAGTCATCTACGTTAAAGGCGCTAGTTTGCACCAGTCCAGTAGGAATATTCTCGACAGACCATGCCAGTATCTCTCTTGGTTGGGCAGTCTCAAATTTCTGATTGAGTTGCTCTAAGTCAAAACTGGCATTTTCCGGTGTAATTGCTGTCGAAGCAGTCATTAATTATTCTCCAGTCCAATAAATTCCTTGCTTGATTAAACTTAATTTTACACTACAAAGGCACATAGATCGGTCGGAATTCTGTAATTCGCATCGGGAACCATTGCCAAGAGGGCGGGACTCGGGGAAAACTCCAGGTTCTCCCCGAGGGGCGTGCAAGTGGTGTGCGAGTGCCGATGCCAATGAGGAGGAATGGAGAACTAGGCAAGTTAAATGTACAACAACTGATATCTTGCACCTCACCGTAGAAAACCGTACAAGTTAAAAATATGCGCTCAGAAGCTACATTGTTTTTATTGGCTTTTCTTGCTAAATAAAAGACTTTTGGTTTAATACTGAGTGACTAAACACCATCAAATTTCCTTGGTGCAAGATGTGAGACAAGCTATTTACAAAACTTTATACTTGAGGCAACTTTACCAAGGTATCTATCTTGAGGTAAGTAAATACTATTGTATTTAATAAGATTATTTACCGTTGTTTAATTTTTACTATGTTTCTATTTATATATATGGCGATACTGATATTGTTAGTAGAATCCTTAAAATAAAAGAATTCGACAAATGAACGATTTCAAAACTCCAAATTCATTGAGCCAGTCTATAGTTATGGGCGCTTTGGTCATGCTAACCAGTGCTGGTGTTATCACTATCATGAATTTGTTCTAGGGCAACAGCTGCAATTTTTAGCAAAATAACTTTACAAAACCCCTCTCAGTATTGAGAGGGGTTTTTACATTGGGTTGAGTACTGTACTAGGGACTTCCAATTAAAAAAATCTTCAATTTGTAGTGATGCACCGAATATTGGTGGGTTACGGCGCTGCGGCAAGTCCTGTATGTAAAACCTCAACTGTCGTGCGCCGTCAGCCCCCCTACATAATGGATAATTTATTTTTCGGTACTCCCCTAGAGGGTTAAAACAAATGCGAATCATCTTATATAGCAAACCAGGTTGCCATTTATGTGAGGGCTTGCAGGAAAAGCTCGAACAGATACAAAATCTCAAGTTTGAGCTAGAGATCCGGGATATTACGACTCGTGAAGATTGGTTTCAAGCTTATCAATACGAGGTACCAGTGCTTTTTCTAGTAGACCGCAGAGGTACAGAGGGTACAGAGGGTACACAGGACGAAGCAAAGGAGCTACCCTTGTCCCGTCCCTCTCCTAGAGCAACGGTACAGCAGTTGGAGAAGATGCTTCAGAAGTATTTCTGAGTAAATTATAAGCAATTATACAATGTCTCCACGTCCTCTCTATGGTTTCAATTTATTCTTCCCCAGAGAGTGAGTCTGTTTTATTTGTACATAAAAAAGCGCTTGAGACTTTCTTCACCCCAGCGCTTCTTCTGTATAAAGCTATACCAAATCACTGCTTTGATGCAACATTTGAAACCCGCAACATTCTGTCGGTGAGACGAATTGCGAATATAAGTTGTGGCAAACATATCGTGAAGTGGTATCACTCCTTGCACTAATAAAGAATATCTCTTCTAGAATGAAACGCGGAATCTCATGAGTGACAGTTTGCCAACTGACCCTAGTAGATGAGTTGCTAATTTAGCAATCATTACGGAATTGACTTCTGATACTTTTTTTGACATGAAAGTCAAGAGAATTATGAAACCCTACTGAAAGAATTTGATTTGCTTATTTTCAATTTTCAATTTTTAACTTTTTTTCCATATTTATGTGTCTGTGTTAACCTATTTATTTCAACTTGACATTCGTCATAGTAATTTATAACTGGAGAGCGGGAGGATTTCAGGGTAGACTGAATGCAAATTTTCGTTCCTGGGCGTCTTTGTCTGTTTGGTGAACACAGCGATTGGGCGGGAGAATATCGTCGTCACAATCGTGAGGTTGAGGTAGGTTACACGCTGCTTGTAGGTACCAATCAGGGGCTTTATGCTAGGGTGAAGCCTCATCCAACTCAGCTTGTTCTTCACACGTCTTTCGGTGATGGAAACCGCAAAACCCTGATACCAATGGAAAAGGAGGCTTTACTATCGGAAGCCAAAAAGGGTAGTTTTTTCAGTTATGCGGCTGGCGTTGCTTACCAATTTCTCGCTAGCTTTCCTGTCGCTGGGCTGGAGATTGACAATTACCTGACAGATTTACCAATTCAGAAAGGGCTATCGTCCAGTGCTGCGATTTGTGTACTGGTAGCCCGCTCATTCAATCAGGTGTATGACTTAAAGATGACTCTCCAGGAGGAAATGGAGTTTGCATATCAGGGGGAGATTACTACGCCTTCCCGATGTGGGCGGATGGATCAGGCGTGTGCCTACGGTAATCGTCCTATTGCTATGATATTTGATGGCGATTGCACTCATATCATAGAGTTAAAAGTACCGAAGGATTTATTCTTTGTGATTGTGGATCTCGGTGCTAGCAAAAATACTCAAAAAATTCTCACTCAACTCAATGAGTGTTATCCCTTCGCTACCAACGAAGTGCAAGCGAATGTGCAGAAATATCTCGGTTCCATCAGCTATCAAATAACCCAAGCAGCGGTTGATGCTTTACAAAAAGGCGACGCTGAACAAATTGGTATTCTCATGAAACAAGCACAGGCAGAATTTGACAAACATTTGATACCCGCTTGTCCAGAAGAGTTAACTGCTCCCGTACTGCACCAACTTCTTGAGTATGAACTCATCCAACCTTACATTTTAGGTGGCAAGGGTGTAGGTTCACAAGGAGATGGCACTGCACAGTTTATTGTCAAAGACGCAGAAAGCCAACAAAAAGTTATCGACATCATTAAGCAGAATTTTCCACAAATGCAATCTTTAAAACTGACAATTTATGCAACAAAATAAGGTAAGAAAAGCTGTGATTCCAGCGGCTGGTTTTGGGACTCGATTATTTCCAGCCACCAAAGTTGTTAAAAAAGAACTTTTCCCGGTTATTGATAAAGATGGCAGGGCAAAACCTGTGATTCTGGCAATTGTTGAAGAAGCGATCAGTGCCGGAATCGAAGAAGTTGGGATTGTGGTGCAACCAGAAGATAAAGAAATTTTTGCAGATTTTTTTAAAAGTCCACCTAAAAAAGAACTTTTCAAAAAACTTTCACCCCAAAATCAAGAATACAGCAAATATCTTCAAGAATTAGGCAGCAGAATTACTATTTTGACGCAGGAGGAACAAGAAGGCTATGGTCATGCTGTTTTCTGTGCCAAGGAATGGGTGAAAGATGAGCCATTTTTGCTCATGCTAGGTGACCACGTTTACGCATCAGACATTGAAAAATCTTGTGCTAGTCAAGTTATAGATGTTTACGAACAAGTCAATCAAAGCGTTCTTGGGTTGACAGTTATGCCAGCAGAAATTCTCCATCAAGCTGGCTGTGTTACAGGAATTTGGCAATCATTCAATTCGCTTCTTTCACTTACACAAGTTTACGAAAAACCCTCCATTGAGTATGCTCGTCAATATTTGCATACCGAGGGAATGAGAGATGATGAGTTTCTCTGTATGTTTGGGTTGTATGTACTGACACCAAAAATATTTGACTTTTTGGCAGAACACATTAAGCAAAATTTTCGGGAACGAGGGGAATTTCAGTTAACATCTTGTCTGGATGGACTGCGTGAAGAAGAGGGAATGACAGGATATCTTGTGAAAGGAAAGTGCTTTGACACAGGATTACCAGATACCTATCGGCAGACAATGATTGATTTTAGAATATAGATGTTTGACGTTAGATTTATTGCAAAATCCGGTTTAAGAGTATTTGGAACCGCAGATACACGCCACGCAGATAATTTATCTGTGTGCATCTGTGTTTATCTGCGGTTTATTAATATTCAAATTTCCTCGCTGTGCGTTGTTGACGTAAGCTACTCCCTTCCCGCTAGAGCGCCGGTCCAGTAGAAGGTATTGACAAATTAAGCAGGCTGTGAAGATACAAATTTAGAAATTTCTCCAGTAGTGGTTTCGGACATACGAGCAAGAAGATGGAGATTGTGGACAACAGCCATACGTCGAAGGTCAAAAAGATTTTTACGTAATCCGATGTAGCGAGCTTGCTCTCCCTGCCATTGATTAATATGAGAAGACAGTATGTTCAACACTAACGCGCTCACGGAGTTTTGCACGTCCAATCTCAGTAGTTTGACGTTCCCGCAGTATGCACTCCTGATACCACGTTCTCCAACATTAGCCTCTGCAAAAACTGTATCTTTTGTCAACTACTTTTACTGGACTGGCACTCTAGGAGCAACGGAAAAATAAGGGTTTGGAAAACCCTCAAAATGACCTTTTCCATATCCCGCGAAAAGTCAGAACAAGTTTTTGTTCAAAAATATTTACGAAATTCTCACCAGTTTCTCACGTTTTATATGTATTTTTTGTTATAAGGTTTTAACAGAGACGAAGTCATGCATCTGAAAAACAGTTCATACCGAAAATTTCACTGAATGCAGATAATCATTTTTTTGACAATGCGTAAGTTCTAAAGGAGAAGACTATGGCTAAATATTTGACTCCAGGTGTTTATGTTGAAGAAGCTCCGTCTGTAAGCCGACCAATTACGGGTGTTGGGACTACTATTGCTGGCTTTATAGGTGTTGCTCCCGTTATTTCAGACCCCAAAGGTGGACTCAAGCCAGTCAATAACTGGAGAGAGTTTAAGAAATATTTTGGTGACAATATAGATGATAAAGGTAATAACAATAAAAACGTCTTAGCTAATGCAGTATTTGGCTTCTTTTATAACGGTGGCACTCGTTGTTGGGTGGCACACGTAACCGATTTAAGTAAAGATTTTCAAACAGCTTTAGACAGTTTTAAAGCAATTGATGAAATTTCCCTAGTGGCGGTTCCTTTGCCATTAAATCTAACTACTGGTGGAACTACTGAAAATGCAACGGGTGGTGACAATATCCGTAAACAAATTAATGATGCAGTACTGACACACTGTGAAGATATGAAAGACCGCTTCGCCATCATTGATGGATTAGATGTACAAGGTAATTTAGATCCAAGCATCATTTCCTCTGCAAAAACGAGTCAATACGGTGCTGTTTATTTTCCTTACTTAGATGTAGATGGTAAAGGTAACTATATGCCCCCTAGTGGTTATCTTGCTGGTGTTTATGCCCGTGTTGACACGGAACGCGGTATACACAAAGCTCCAGCCAACGAGATGATTCGCGGTGTTCAAGGGGTACAAGTTGTTATTGATAAATTCCAACAGGGGAATTTGAACGAGAACAAAATTAATGTCATTCGCCTTTTTAACGGTAACGTTACAGTTTGGGGTGCGCGTACCATTAACGAGAATTTAGAATATATTAACGTTCGGCGCACTCTCATCTATTTGAGCGAATCCATTGATAGAGGCACCCAGTGGGCAATTTTTGAACCAAATACCCCTGCACTCTGGCAAAAAATTATTCGCAATGTTTCTGATTTCCTCCTTGTGCAGTGGCGTTCAGGAGCATTATTCGGCAATACACCGCAGGAAGCCTTTTATGTCAAATGCGATGCTGAAACCAATCCTCCAGAGTTACGCGAACAGGGGCAGGTAAAAGCAGAAGTTGCTGTTTCCATTGTCAAACCAGCAGAATTTGTCATTTTCAGTATCAGTCAAACTACATTACCAAGTAGATAATGAGGGGTTTATGTTGTACACAGCCCCTGGGGTATATTACGAGGAGGTTGTTATCCAACCGGAAGTCAGTTTACCAACAGGCATTCCGGGATTCATTGGTTTTGCAACTAAAGTAACAGCAACTCTGGAAAAATTGCCAGAAGAAATTCAGTTTGCTCTTGAATCTCTGAAAGATACATTGAGTTACGAGCAAGACCATCAGCGCCTAAATTTTACAGGGATAATGTCCACAAATAAAAGGGATGAACTGTTAGCATTATCCCCGAATAACCAGGCGTTTAAAAAAGCAGTAGAAATTTTGTTTAAAAATGCTCAATCTGTTGTAGCATTAAATAGCCAACAAGAGTTCGCTGAAAAAAATCACGTAGCTTCACAAGGTTCAGAAAGTTACCTCAAAGAAGCAGTGACTGGCTTTTTTGAAAATGGTGGCACTCGTTGTTATGTTGTGCCTGCTTTGTTATCGACAACTCAGCCAAGCGACAAAGACAAAAAGGAAGCGTTGCTAACTGCTATCAATGCCTTAGCACTACTAATTGACATTGACCTGGTTGCAATTCCAGATGTAATGACTCTATCAGATAAAGATGCCATTTACGAAGTACAACAAGCAGCGATTAAACACTGTGCAAAATACGGCGATCGCTTTGCAATTTTAGACGCTCTTCCTGAAGCTGAAGCTGAGTCAGTATCAAAACAATGGGACGATATTAAGAAGAACCAAACCGAAGAAGAGCTACGAAACGGGGCACTTTATTATCCTTGGCTGCGAAACGCCCAAGGTCGATGGGTACCACCCTGTGGACACATTGCTGGGATTTTTGCTCGTAGCGATCGCGCTCGTGGCGTATTCAAAGCACCAGCCAATGAAGAAGTTCGTGGTGCTGTGGATTTGCAATTTCCCGTTGATAATTCAGTTCAAAGTGACTTGAATACCATAGGTATCAACTGCTTGCGGGCTTTTCCCGGTCGAGGTATCCGAGTTTGGGGCGCACGTACCCTTAGCAACGACCGTAACTGGCGTTATATTAACGTCCGTCGCCTGTTTCTCACACTCAAACGTTGGATTGATTTAAACATGGGTTGGGCGGTATTTGAGCCTAATTCCTTGCAATTATGGGTACGCATTGAAAGAGAATTGACCAGCTATTTAACTCAACTTTGGCGTGCTGGTGCTTTTAAAGGTGAAACTCCTGAACAGGCTTTTTATGTCAAATGCAACGCTGAAACTAACCCCCCAGAAAGTCGTGAGGCTGGCAAAGTCCTTACCGAAATCGGTTTTGCTCCAACGTCTCCAGCAGAGTTTATTGTTGTACGTATTACTCAACGCCCAAATACCACCGAACTGACTTATATTGAGTAACGAGTATCAGATACAACTCATTTTTTGAATCAAACTCTAGTAAATTAAGAAGGATGAAAGATTATGGCTGACCCATACCGTGGTTATAATTTCTTAGTTGAGATTGATGGTATCACTGAAGCAGGATTTCAAGAATGTAGCGGGTTGGATAGCAGCACTGATGCTGTAGATTATCGGGAAGGCAGCGATCCCAATCATGTGCGTAAACTAACGGGATTAAACAAGTTTTCGCCCATTACTCTAAAACGCGGCATTACAGACTCCGACAAGCTTTGGGGGTGGCGTCAATCAGTAGTGGATGGTAGAGCGGAACGGAAAAATATCTCGATAGTTTTATTAAACGAAGCACGTGAAGAAAAGTGGCGTTGGAATCTTCGCCGAGCTTGGCCCTCGAAGTACACGGCTCCAACGTTCAACGCCACTAGCAATGATGTAGCCGTTGAAACATTGGAAATTACTCATGAGGAAGTCGTCAAGGCATAGGATATACGTTTAAAAGTTACTCAGTAATTTTTCCCAAAATCGGCAATTTGGTAAAATCTGCAATCTTGTAAAGCTCTATGCTTCAGACTGAATTTCCGTTTACGCTACCTTTGGGTTATGTAGATGCAGAAGGTAATCTGCATCAACAAGGTGTCATGCGCTTGGCGACAGCCTTAGATGAAATTGCGCCCCTGAAAGACCCACGTGTTCGTAGCAATCAAGCATATTTACTAATCATCTTGCTGTCACGGGTAATTACTAAGCTGGGAACGCTCGAACATATCAATCCTAAGGTGATCGAAGGATTGTATGCCGCAGACTTAGCATACTTACAAGACCTTTACTGTCGTGTCAATCAAAATGGACACAATCGGGTACGCACTCAATGTCCCCACTGTGAAAAAGAGTTAGAAGTGGAACTTAGCAGTATGGGGGAGTAAGTTGCTACCCCCTCGAACGGTTATATGAGGAGGTAGCTTACATTGCTTACCATTTCCACTGGTCCCACGAACAAATCTTAACTTTGGAGCATTTAGAACGCTTACAATGGGTAGCCCAAATCGCCAAGATTAATCAACGTTTGAATGAACAAAGTTAATGACCGAAATCCAAAATCCAAAATCCAAAATTGCTTGACTTATGGCTTTATCTGACCCCTATCAAGTATTTAACTTTCTCATTGAGATTGATAGCCTTGTGGTAGGTGGTTTCTCAGAATGTAGTGGTTTGCAAGTGGAAACAGAAATTTTTGAGTATCGCGAAGGGGGACTCAATGAGTATATGCACAACTTTGTCGGGTCAATAAAATATACACCGCTAGTCTTGAAACATGGTTTGACATCAGCGGATGGACTGTGGAATTGGTATCAGGAGGTAACCAGCCAGGGTATAAATCAGGGAATTAAGCGCCGCAATGGCACGATTTATTTGTTGGACATACAGAAAAATCCCGTGAAAGTGTGGAACTTTAAACAAGCTTTTCCTTATAAATGGACTGGACCAGAACTGCGTGCAGATTCTAGTGAGGTGGCGTTTGAGAGTGTAGAACTTGTGCATCGGGGTTTAAATCAAGTTCGTACTTAAAGAAAACAAATTTCTGAGCCAATGTCACCCGTCAAGTTGTCTCAATAAGTTATTGAATCTATATAATGACCGACGAATCTAGGCAAAATACCTCTCATACAAAAGACATCTTACAGTCTAGTTCTTTGATACAGCGCCTTGACCAACGCCGTACTCAACCAGTAGGCTTGATTGATGGAAGTCAGTTCCAATCCCAGTCATCGCGTCTTCCAACGACTATTGTTCAGCGTTTTGCCCTACTAGACCAATTGCAAACTCGTTACGGCGTTCATGATCGCGATTCGGGGACAAGTACAGAATTGACTTTTGCTACTCGATCGCAAGACAAAGCAGCACAAACCAATAGTTCTATCAGTGAGCAAGCGATCGCAAGACAAACCCCAACAACGCCATCAATAACGAGTCATACCCCACCTGCACAACAATTTCGCGTTAGTCGTAAGCCTGTACCTTTTGTCAACCCATCTGATTTACCTACGACTTCAGCAAAATTAGAGCATCGGAAAACGCCAACAACAGTAACAGCACAAACCAATAGTTCTATCAGTGAGCAAGCGATCGCAAGACAAACCCCAACAACGGCATCAATAACGAGTCATACCCCACCTGCACAACAATTTCGGGTTAGTCGTAAACCTGTACCTTTTGTCAACCCATCTGATTTACCTACGACTTCAGCAAAATTAGAGCATCGGAAAATATCTTCTTTGGAGAAGCACAGCAACAGCGCGATCGCTCACCCATCTACAAGCAGCAGCCAGTCCCTTAGAGTTCAAAACTTAGCAGCGACTCCGGGTACAGTAACTCAGACATCGCCTTCACTCATTTTACGCAAAGAAATTAATAATCATACTACTGAGCCATCTGCAAATGATTTTACAAACTCTAGTTATTCAAAAGATTTATTAACAATAGATGAAACACCGCAGCCGGAGGTAATGTCCGATAAACCAAAGGCAAATGCTCCTTTGGTGCTGCGAAAGGCAACACTTGCTAGCCAAGATAACCCATCACGGGGAAGGAGCGAGAAGTTTGCTGTTGCACCAGCGACAACAGCGAGAACAATCACTGAAGGTATTAGGGGTCAGTCAACCCAAGGTGGATTAGCTCCTTCTGTTCCACTGGTAAGAGCTACATCTACAGCATTAGTGCTACAACGACAGCCAGAAAGCATATCTGCCACAAATGAGCATTCAACTACACAACCAGTAGCATCTGCAAATAAAAACAAGGTTGCAGTTTCATCAGAAATGCCTGTTACGGAAAATTCTGTATCTAAGCCAAGTATGGTTTGGCGTAAAAGTTCTCATGAAAGATTACCGGGAAATGATTTTTCCAGTGCAATCAATAATGGGCAACTAATTGCACAGAAGGCTACAACCGCCAATACTTCTTTAACTATTCCAACAAGGTCAATGCAGACAAGTAATGCTATGTCTACCAATACCATGTCAACAGCCAGACAAGCAGCGATGCCAGCCCCAGAAATCAATGTGGCGCAAATAGCGGAACAAGTCAGCCGCATACTTTGCCGTCAATTAACAGTGGAACGAGAGCGTAGGGGGATAAGAAAATGACATTAGAAAAATTAAGAATTGTACCCCAACCCCCTTCACGACTTGCAGAGATAGAGGTATTGTTTAACCCCACCGCTTATTCAATATCAAAGTCAGTGACGTGGAGTCCACCAGAAAATACTAACCAACAAGGAAACCAGAGTCAAACTCAAAGGGCATTGAATGCACCGATTTTGACGTTTGGAGGTGGAGACAGTCGCCAATTAACTTTGGAATTGTTTTTTGACGTTACAGAACCTATGAATGGGAGAGTCATAGATGACGTGCGTCAAGAAACAAATAAAATTGTTGCACTCACCCGCATCGAGCGAGTCGAACCGCCTCGACCACCTACTTGTCTCATATTCTGGGGCAATTCACCTCCCAATTCTGATTTTCCCTTCAGGGGAGTGGTGAGCAGTCTAACGCAAAACTTTACGTTATTCAAAAGCAACGGTAAACCCGTGCGGGCTAATTTAGCAGTTAGCTTCACAGAATTTCTAGATCCAGATGCGGATAAACGCCAGACTGACCCAGAACTAACAACCCGTATTGTTAAGGCGGGTGACACACTCAGCGGTATTGCTGCCGAGGTTTATCGCGATCCCAAGCGTTGGCGCATCATTGCGGAAGAAAATCGCTTGGACGATCCGCGCCACCTCCAACCTGGTCAAAGATTGACCATACCAAAATTGTAGAGGAGCAAGCATTTATGCCAATCTCTGACCCCACAAATCCTCTCGTCCCAAACTTTAAGATCGTCATCAATGGCTCAACGCTGTCTGTCGATCCCGAAACCCATGTTACTAGCGTTACGGTGGACGATGACACTGAACTGCTGAGTATGTTTGCGTTTGAACTGGTAAACTCAGAATGGCACACAAAAGAGTTGCAATGGATTGATGAGCAGCAACAACTTTTTACCATCGGCAATGCAGTAGAAGTCAAACTGGGCTATGGAGATAATTTAGAAACAATAATTGCTGGTGAAATTACTGGATTAGAACCAGAATTTAATTTTAATCGTCTACCTAGGTTAACAGTGCGGGGCTATGACCGTCGCCATCGCTTGCAACGAGGTCGTAACACACGCACATTCGTACAGCAAAAAGATAGTGATATTGCTGAACAAATAGCCCGTGCGGTGGGATTAACTCCAAAAACGGAAGATAGCAGAGTGATTCAGCCTTACGTATTGCAAGCTAATCAAACTGATATGGATTTTTTACAGGAGCGAGCCAGACGCATCCACTATGAGGTAGTGGTAGAAGATAAAACGCTATATTTTCGACCAGTAGGTAATATTGATAGCCCAATTTTCACTCTCTCCCTAGAAGATGACTTGTTGGAATTTTATCCTCGTCTATCCTCAATGGGTCAAGTGAGTGAGGTAACGGTATGTAGTTGGAATCCCAAAGCAGAAGCAAATAAGTTTGAGTGGCGGGCGACAAAAGGAGATGAGGTTTCCAAGATGGGTGGCAAAGACAGCGGCGCTACCCTGAGTGAAAATGCTTTTGGTACAGCATTAGAAACAATAAGCGATCGCCCAGTCATGACATTAGCAGAAGCCGAGCAAATGGCTAGAGCGCGGTTCAATCAGGTGGCGCTGTCACTAATTACTGGTGAAGGAGTTTGTCGAGGTCGTACCGATCTACGCTCTGGCAAAGTCATTGGGATTGAAGGTATTGGCAAGCAATTTAGCGGTCAGTATTACGTCGCTGCAACTAGCCATCGCTACAGAAGCAGCGGCTCTTATACTACCCATTTCTCTGTGCAAAGGAATGCTTTATGAAGTCATTTGACGTGTTTTTTGATAGCTCAACAAGGGAAGCGATCGCTAGTCGCATTCAAGGAGTTGTGGTAGGCATTGTAACCAATAATGATGACCCAGAGGGACTAAATCGAGTAAAGGTGAAATTCCCCTGGTTGAGTGAGGAAGATGAGAGTTACTGGGCGCGGATTGCTACATCCGTTAGTGAGGCAAAGCAAAACAATTACGAATTGCCAGAAGTGGGTTGGGAAGTTTTAGTTGCTTTTGAGCATGGAGATGTTCGGTTTCCTTATATCCTGGGCGTGCTTTCAACAGGAGTAAGAAATGACTAAACCTTTTTTAGGTCGTGGCGTTGGATTTCCACTTGCTTTTAAAGATGGGGACATTCAGCAGGCAGATTTTGAAGAAAGCGTTCGCCAATCAATTTGGATAATCCTTAGCACTGCTAAGGGTGAAAGAGTGATGCGTCCTGATTTTGGTTGTGGGATTTACGATTTTGTCTTTGAAATGACAACTCCTTCCACTGTGGGAAAAATTTCCCAAGCAGTGCGCGAAGCTTTACTCAAATTTGAGCCGCGCATTGATGTAATGGATATCCAAGTGATACCGAAATCAGATGATGAGGGAGAGAAATTATATATAAGTATTGATTATCAAGTGCGGGCAACAAATAACGCCTTTAACCTGGTTTATCCGTTTTATTTAGAAAGGAGTCCTGGTTAATGGTTAAAAAGGTTCCCAAAATTGACAAGCGAACAGCTGCTGATATTGAAAAGCAAGTGAAAGACTTATTGTCTAAATCAGTGGGTTGGAAAGAACTAAGCTCAGATACTGGTAAGTCTCCAGAAAAGGGAATAAATATAGCGCTGATTAAAATCTTCGCACGCTATTGTGAAATTATTATTGAACGACTCAACAAGGTACCGGAAAAAAATTTCCTGGCGTTTTTGGATTTATTGGGTGCTTCGCGCTTACCTCCACAACCAGCGCGAGTACCGTTGACATTTTCTTTAAGTGATAAATCCACTGTAGATGCTGTGGTACCCAAAGGAACGCAAGTTGCAGCACAGCTAGCAGCAGGTGAAAAACAACCAGTGATTTTTGAAACTGAGAACGGGCTAGTGGTGACAGCGGCAAAATTAGAGTCAATTTTTGTGCGCGATAAAAACCTATATGCAGATTACAGCAGTATTATCACTACACCTGCATCTACAGATTTCTTTGTCTTTCGCGGTAGTCAACCCATTGAAAATCTTTTAAAATCGCCTGCTTTTCAATTAGAAGCAGCATTTTCAAATCAGTTGCGAGTTGATTTAAGTAATGGCTTTTATCCTTTTGGCGAAAACCCAAAGTATGGGAGTACTTTATATTTAGCCAACACTCAAGTTTTTTCTCAAAAAGGTATTAAAATAATTATAAATATAAAATTAGTCCCACTAGCAGACTATAGTGATGAATCAGAAGCCCAAGCATCGGAAAAATTAAAGGTTCAGTGGGAATATTATAATGAAAATAATTGGAAAAAGTTTGATACTATTAAAAATAATTTTAAAGATACGACAAAGGCTTTTACAACCGATGGAGAAGTAGAGTTTCAATTTGACGAACAGCCACAAAAAACAAAGATTAATAATGTAGAAAATTTTTGGATTCGCGTCAGAATAATAGCAGGTAAATATAATGTGTCTGCACCGCCATTAATTAGCTCAATCACTGCCAGGTATAGATTAAACGCACCAGAAGCAAGCAAAGCTACAGAAAGTGATAAGTCATATCTCTATTTTGGTTTTTCTTTACCATCAGAGCGTAAAGAATTCCCGAACCGCCCTATTAGTATTTTTCTTGGTTTAGTTGAACCTAAATATGATGAAGAATCTAGTAAATTTGATGTTACAGAAACTACTAAAGCTGAGCCTATTCAACTTTCTTGGCAATACTGGAACGGTAAAGATTGGGTAAAAATCACAGTCTCAGATGGTACAGAAAACTTTACCCGCCCCGGTGTAATTACATTTCTGCCACCAAAAGATTTTGCTCCAAGGCAGGATTTTGGTTTACTTTTACGCTACTGGTTGCGAGTGCAAAAGGTCGCTGGCAATGATCAGATTAAACCGAAATTAAGGCGGGTGTTGCTGAATACAGTTATGGGTGTACATTCTGTAACAATTCGCAATGAAATACTGGGTTCTAGTGATGGTAGCGAAAATCAAAAATTCCACACAACCCTTGCGCCAGTATTGCGGAGTCAACTGTCAGTATTGGGGAGTCAGCAGTTGGAAGTGCGAGAGATGGAATTACCCTCAGCAGACGAACTGGCTGTACTTAAGAAAGAAGAGGGTGACAATCCAATTAAAACTATCCTTGATGCTACAGAACGACCCAAGGAAATTTGGGTGCGTTGGCATGAAGTACCAGATTTTTATGGTTCGGGATCGCGCGATCGCCATTACGTTATCAATCATCTTACAGGCGAAATTCAGTTTGGCGATGGGTTGAATGGACTTATTCCACCTCTTGCTAAAAGTAATATTCGCATAGCTTACTACCAAACTGGTGGTGGTATTGCTGGTAACAAGCCGGCGGGTACAATTGTCCAACTTAAAACCACAGTGCCTTATGTCAATAAAGTAACTAACTATGAAGCAGCAGTTGGTGGTGCAGAAGCAGAAACCCGCGAATCGCTAATTGAAAGAGTTCCGCGTCGCATTCGTCATCGTGGTAGTGCAGTGACATCGGAAGATTTTGAAGACCTAGCTAAGGAATCATCTCTTGAAGTCGGAAGGGCAAAATGTGTACCATTGCGGAATTTAGTAGCCAACCCCTTAAATGAAAACAAAGTACTAGGGGCGGTCAGTGTGATTATTGTACCCCATTCCACTGATAAAAAACCCTTGCCCAGTTTAGAATTAATCGGTCGTGTAAAAAGCTACTTGGAAGCTCGTGCTGACCCGACAACAAGCATCTATGTAGTAGGTTCTTTGTACATTAAGGTAAATATCACCGCAGAACTTGTCTTATATTCCTTAGAGGGTGCAAGTTCTGTAGAACAAGTAGTTGAGCAAAAACTAGCCAATTTTTTGCATCCTCTGACTGGCGGTTTTGATGGCAATGGCTGGGATTTTGGTCGTCTACCTTACAAATCTGATTTCTATGCCCTACTCGAAGCAGTCCCAGGGGTTGATTATATTCGTAGCCTAATTGTAGACCCTGACTACACAAAACCAGAAACAATTTCAAAGGATATCAACAAATTTATTAATACTAAACGCTTTGTAGTTTATTCCGGCAAACACAATATCAGTTTATTGCCCGCACAAGCTTGAAGAGGAATTACTATGCCATTAGAATTACCCAATCTTGATGACCGTACTTATGACGATTTGGTTGCTGAAGCCCTCAGTATGATTCCTACCTATGCACCGGAGTGGACAAACCATAATCCTTCCGATCCTGGTATTACTTTGATAGAATTGTTTGCCTATTTGACAGAAATGCAGATTTATCGCCTAAATCGGGTGACAGAAGATAATGTGATTTCTTTTCTAAAGTTGCTCAATGGTCCAGATTGGCAGCAAAAACGCAAGGAACGTGATGGAGAAAATTGGCAAAAAAAGCTAGATTTACGTGCAGAAATTCGGCAGGCTGTGTTGGGAGTACGGCAACGTTATCGAGCTGTTACTTGCGAAGATTTTGAATTTTTAGCTTTACAAGCAGATAACCGTGTTGCCCGCACCTGTTGCGTACCCCGTAGAGATTTAAGTATGGATTTTGACTCTGAACGAGCAGGGCATATTAGTGTAATTATTGTTCCTAAAACAGATTATCGCTTAGAAATAGAAGAAATAATTACAAATGTTCAGCAGCAACTAGAAGAACAAAAATTACTAGGGACATATTTACATATAGTTGCACCTAAATACTTATCAGTAAGTATCGAAACTACTGTTGTTCCTTTACCTGATGAAAAGGGAGAGCAAATTAAACCAAGAGTCGAGAATGCTGTAAAGAAATTTTTACAACCGCTTGGAGGAAATAACGAAAAAGTCTGGCCATTTGGTAGAAATATATTTGTCTCAGAACTATATCAGTTAATTGACCAAATTCCTGGTGTAAATTATGTCAGATCAATCGATGTACAACCAGAATTTTCTAGTCGCAGAATAGAGGCAAAAGATGATAAAGTAAACAACATATTTGTAGGGATTGAAGTGAAGCCATACGAGCTTGTAGAACTTAAAGAAATAAAAGTAGAAATAAATAATAAAAATAACAATTAAAAATTAAAACTGTTCATAGCAACTATTTACCGTTTCAAAATGTATGTCTATTACCCCAGAAAAAAGTAGGTACTTAGAATACCTGCCTGCAATCTTTGAGCAAGATTCTTTTTTAGGTCTTTTTTTGTTAGCATTTGAACAGGTTTTGACAGGTTTAGATTATGCTGAATCTGAACCAAAACAAGGTTTAGAAGAAAGTATTAGCAATATTTACAAACTTTTTGCACCCAATGATATTTTCCAATTTTTTATTACCGATGGAAACATTCAGCGTTCTGATATAGATGAAGAAACACAGCAAACAATTAAGGATTTTCTCCAATGGTTAGCAAGCTGGACTGCGCTCAAATTAAGAGCGGACTGGGGAATAGAAAAGCAAAGAGAATTTATTGCCAAAATTATTCCCCTTTATCGCGGTCGTGGTACTAAAAATAATCTGGAAGAATTGCTAGAAATCTATACTGGATTGATCCCAACAATCGAAGAACCAAAAGATACCCCTTTCCAAATAGGAAAATATTCAACTATTGGCGTAGATACTCAAATTGGAGGTGGTGCTATTCCCCACTTCTTTTATGTTAATGTCACAATCGCTCCTCCTCCAGATCAGGAAAGTTTAGAGCGACAAGAGTCTATTATTAGAGCCTTAATTGATTTGCAAAAACCTGCACATACTGATTATGAGTTGAAGTTGTTTTCTGAACCAATGCAAATTGGTGTTCGCTCTACAGTAGGAAGAAATACTTTTCTAGGTGTACCTAAACCCCAAACAGGATAGTTATAACAGTAAATCATCAAACACTCAGATACATAAGATAATCAAGAAGGAAGGGTAGTTATAGCATGGCTGATATTGAACGATTAAACTATTTCAATAATCAATTCCTGAAGGAAGAAGATTTTCTAGATGAACAAAAATATCATCTAGAAATGCGCCGTCATCATAACAGACTACTGCATACTCCTGGTATTGCTGAAGGGTTAGAAATTCGGAAAACAGGAGCTAAAGAAGTGAAGGTGACTCGTGGCAGTGCTATTGATAGTAATGGTAGGGAAATGATTCTGTTGGATGACTTGAATGTGCCTTTGAGCGATCAGGCTAAATATCCGCCTAACTCTACTATTTATATCACTATTACCTACGAAGAGAAAAAACCTGACGACAGTTTAAAATGGCAACCATCAGAGGAGAAAGACAAGGCGGATTCAAAGCAATTTACTCGCTGGGTTGAAAAACCAAAGATTGTGGCTACGACTACAGAACCAGACTCTACAGTTATTAAGTTGGCGCGATTCAAGCTAGATGCAAATGGAAATGTACCAGGTGATATTAACGCCGAGTTAGATGACGGTGTACGCCAAAAAGCTACTGCCAAACTACCTACTTTTTCCATCTCTATTCAGCAATTAAAAACGCAAGTCGTAGCTCAAAGTAGTACTCAACCTATAAAGATGCTGAAATCATCTGAAACGAAAGAGATTCTTGCTTATCAGAATTCCCTCTCATCAACAACTAAAAACATTGGTGCTTTTCTTTTGGTTTATGGTTATTCAAAAACAAAAGATACAGAGTTTACATGGGAACAAATATATAAGACAGAACAGACAGATAAAGATAAAGAACTGATGTACAAACAGTTTGTTAAGTTTTCAAATACGGGTGGCAAAACCATAGAAGAATTAGAGTACATTATTTATGCGGTTCTTGAGAACTAAATAATTATTATGATACACTTACTAAAGGCTGTTAGTGTTCACGCTTATAGTTATTATTTCTATTTCAATCTGTAATTTACTAGGAGATAAAAAATCATGGCTAAACCAGTCGAAGATGGATTCCTTCCTTTCTCATTAGAGGGTTTGCCCAGTCCTACCCTAAGAGTGGGCAAAAGAGATGAACAAGCCCAGATTTCTCTAGAAAATGCTAATTTCAGCCTTGAACCTAATCGCAAAGTTCTCTTTGGTGGCAATGGTCAAATCAGCGCAGTTGGCGATCTCAATTTCCTCACAACAGGAATTCCAACTGTACCTGCACTAACAATATTTGCTAATGGAAACATTGGTGTAACTACTAATTTAGAAGTAAATGGTAAAGCGAGTATTGGAAAAGATGCAAATCAAACTAATTTGACTGTAATTGGTACTGTTTCAGCTACTAAATTTGAAGGGGATGGTTCTGGCTTAAAAAATGTTGGTATTGCTTCTCAATGGGTGGGTGACAAAGACAACATTTCTTTTGAGGGAAATGTCGGCATTGGGACGAAAGCAGCAGAAGCTAAGTTACAAGTGGCAGGCAATCTCAAGTTGCAACAGGGGAATCCTGTAAATGAATTTGTATCTGATCTTGAATCTGTACAAGGTGATGGTACAGCATCTGTACCAACGGTAGCTGCTCTGAACAAGGTTGTGAATAAGATCAAGGAGGAATTCAAGAAAGTTTCGGATCAGTCAGAAGCCGTCAAAAAAGAATTGGCATCAGTCAAGCAAGAATTGACATCAACCAAGCAAGAATTGACATCAGTCAAGCAAGAATTGACATCAACCAAGCAAGAATTGACATCAGTCAAGCAAGAATTGACATCAACCAAGCAAGAATTGACATCAACCAAGCAAGAATTGACATCAGTCAAGCAAGAATTGGCATCAGTCAAGCAAGAATTGACATCAACCAAGCAAGAATTGACATCAGTCAAGCAAGAATTGACATCAACCAAGCAAGAATTGACATCAACCAAGCAAGAAATCCAGTCATTGAAACAACAGAACCAAAACCTTAGAACTAACTTGCAGAATACACAAAACGAATTAAATCAATTGAAGAACCAAGAGAACCGGGTTAGACCGACAAGTGTTATAGCCATAAACAATAACAATGAGTGGATTGCCCTTAAAGCTGGTGGGTATAATGTTGGCGATTTGGAAAGCATGGGGATTGGGAATGATCGATTGGCCAATTTGCTTGTACCTCCAAAATGGAAGGTTTTTTGTTATAAAGACGCTAACTATCAAAGTAATCCGATTCACACAGCAGGTCCTTACTACGACAAGGAAGATGGACGAACCCCCACGTGGGGGTTCGTCCCCGATTGGTTGAACAAGCAAATCTCATCAATTAAAATACAAGCTGCGTAAGTATAAAAATCCGTGGAGTATTCTGAAAATCAAGTTTCAAGAACCTTCCTATGGGTACAATAACTGATCCAAAAGGTGTAACTCTGAATGAGATGGAATCGATCGCCATCACTTCCCGCTTCCAGGAACTACTGCCCATCTTGCAGTGGTTGGATAAACTGCTGGAACGCGCGATCGCAGCAGCCCAAATTGCCTACGGGTCAGAAGCAGCAGCCGATCCCTATCGCGGATTGCACGTAACCCTGGAAGAAATGGAACAGTTGCTCAACCGCGAACTTGGTGCGCCAGCATTTCAAATGGATGCAGAAACAGGTGATGAGTCCTTATCTAACCTAGTTAGTAAAAATTCGCCCCTTTTCTGGCTTCAGCAAACTTACGGCTTGTCTGCCTAATATCGCTCTTCCGTCACTCTGGTAAAAGAAAAATAGAAGGCAACATTTAAACTTCATACAGCACTTGGGTTTGAAGCTTTATTTTCTAACATTATGGGAATAATCATGTGTTTTGCCTGAAACTCTTGCGTAGCAAGGATTATACATTTTAGTCTGGTGAAATTAATTAAAGAGCGATATAGGATTCCTATTTGATTTTTGAAAAAAACTCAGTACAGTTTGATTTCTTCTTCCCTGTTAAGAGTTCCCTCCCTACGCAAATAATTTTAGGAATCAAAGCGGATTCCTATATCTAGTATTTACGTATTGATAAACAGTAAAACTTAGACATCTCGAAAAATAAGGTATCGACCCTAACTGCACAAGGTTTTTATATTCTTTTTCGGAGATATCTCTTGTCAAATGATTTTCTCTGCAAATAAGTGTCAAACCAAAAAATATGAAAAAACCCAAGTTGCTTCAATTGGTTGCTATTGTCACCGCCCTCACCCTTGGAATTCTCATATCATGGCAACCTAATTTTGCCTATGCATACAGTGGAACTTATCCTAATGGCAATGGCTTGTTTGTGCTTTACTACGGGTTTATTCAACTGCCCGCTTCCGAAGATTCAACTCTCAAAACCATTATGAGCAAACAGCCAAACTTTGTTATTTTTGGCAATGGACTTCAAGATCGGGGGGATATACCTTCCTATGTGCATCAGAACAATGGGCGGGCTATTCAATATATTCCTTTGAACTATGGCAACGAAGCACCCGATGTTGTTGATACAAAAATCACTACAGCAATGAAGGCTGGTTATGATGGTATTTTCTTTGACCAAACTGACGCAACCAAAGCAAGCTGGAATGCCGATCACGCTCAAAAGGTGCGACAGTTCGGAGCCACAAAACTTGTGATTGTCAATCCTGGTATTGCCTCCCCGCCCAGTTCGGTGTTTGATTATGCTGATATTGTGAGTGTGGAAAATCAATATAACCAGATGCTTCCATCCTACCCTGGCATAGAGTCTAAGCGTTGGCTAGCAGTTCAGGGCAATCCAGCAGCTCAAGCACCGTCATCAGCCCAAGAAGCTTTTGAGCGCAGGAAAATCTTCCAGAAAAATGGCGGTTTCTGGTACTACTCGTCAAATCAACAAACAATGGGCGCAACCCACATTAACTTACCTCCTTGGTACGAGAAGTTTGCAGACTTGGTGAAAGACGAAGATAACCCAAAACCAGATGATTCATCTAATATCTGGCAGCCAAAGCCGGGTACTACTTGGTATTGGCAGCTTCAAGGAACTGTTGATAAATCCATTGATGCTCTGGTATATGATATTGACCTTTTTGATAATACTAAGGAACTGGTTGATGATTTACATCAAAAAGGTCGCAAAGTTATCTGCTATGTCAATGTAGGAGCATATGAAGATTGGCGTGAAGATAGCTACAAATTTACTACCGATGGTAAAAACCCTAAACCTGATAACAGCAACATTGACCGAACTATTGTGGGGAACCGCTATAGTAAAGATTACCCAGATGAAAAATGGTTGAATATCAGGGAAAAAAAGGTTCATGATATTATGAAGGCGCGATTGCAGGAATGCAAACGCAAGGGCTTTGATGGGATAGAACCTGATAATATAGATAGCTATGATCCTATTGAAAAAACGGGTTTTAAGATCACAAAACAAGACCAAATTGATTATGATAAATGGCTTGTAGAAACCGCACACGCTTTGGATTTAAATCTTTCTATAGGGATGAAGAATGACCCAGATAATGTAGGAGATTTAGTAGATACATTTGACTGGGCATTGACAGAGGATTGTTTTGCTCAAAATTGGTGTAAGCAAATGAAACCCTTCATCGACAAAGGTAAAGCAGTATTTGCTGCTGAGTATACTGATGAGATAAAATCTGACAAATTTACGCAAAAAGTTTGCAATCAGGCTAAAAAAATAGGATTTAGCGCCATACTTCTAAAGCGTGATTTGAATGGAAAAGCTGTAGCAAAATGTTTTTAAACCTGCATAATGGCTGACTCCGTACAAGCAATATATAACGCGACAGAGCCATTGGCTATCAGTTCTAGGTTCCAGGAACTACTACCAATCTTGCAGTGGTTAGATAAACTGCTGGAACGGGCTATAGCAGCAGCCCAAATTGCCTATGGGTCAGAAGCAGCAGCCGATCCCTATCGCGGACTGCACGTAACCCTGGAAGAAATGGAACAGTTGCTCAACCGCGAACCTGGTGCGCCACCATTTCAAATTGATGCAGAAATAGGCGACGAGTCCCTATCTAACCTAGTTAGTGAAAATTCGCCCCTTTTCTGGCTACAACAAACTTATGGCTTGTCTGCTTTTGATCTGGAATTGGTGGCGATCGCACTAGCCCCAGAACTAGATCGCCGCTACGAGCGAATATACGCTTACCTCCAAGAAAATGTCACCTACACGCTGCCCAGTGTAGATTTGGCGCTGAATTTGCTTTGTCCTTCTGGAACTGCCAAACTTATCCAGCGCGATCGCTTCGCACCAGATGCTCCCCTAATTCAGCATGGTTTATTGCACTTAATCCCCGACCCGAATCAGGTCAAATCTACGTTGCTGGCTCACTATCTGGTGTTGGATGAGCAAGTCATCCGCCTGCTATTGGGACAAAAGGGACTAGATTCGCGCCTTGCACCTTTTTGCCAACTGCTTCAACCGACTCTTTCCCTCAAAGAAATACCTCTAGAGGTAGATGTAAAAAAGGCGCTTTCTATAATTACTATCCAGAATTGGCAAAGACAAAAGCCATTGCGCTTCTATTTTGAAGGCGCAGATCGGGCTAGTAAACGCCGCACAGCCGAAGCTTTGGCAACAGAAGTCAAAGCGCCGTTACTGGTGGTAGATTTAGCCCGGATTGTGGATACCCGTGACATTGAGCCGACTTTGCAATTACTGATGCGCGAAGCCAGCTTTCAGAATGCCTTACTATATATAGATAACTTGGATGCCTGGAAAGATAAAGAGCGTGGTATTCTCTACCAGAGTCTGCTAGAAGCGATCGCCGAACACGCTGGAATGACTATTTTGGCAGGTGTAGAACCTTGGATACCTTCGGTAACAAGCTTAAAAGGCATAGTAACTGTACCCTTTACCATTCCTGATTTTGCTTTGCGTCGCCTCTGCTGGCAAACTCAACTAAGTGAGGCAGGTGTTTCTCTTGAGGGAAACGATCTGGATGCTTTAGTTGATCGCTTCCTCCTGACTCCAGACCAAATTGCGGATGTAGTTGTGACTGCCTGCAATCGCCTACAGTGGCAAACTGCGTTAGATTCCGCAGACTTAGAAGCACTAGAATTTAACATTCAAAATCCGAATATAGAACATTTGTACGCTGCTGCCCGCACTCAATCTGGGCATGAATTAACAGCAATGGCACAGAAAATCAAGCCTAAGTACAGTTTAGATGATATTGTGTTGCCCCCAGACCCACAAACTCAGTTAAGGGAAATCTGCAACCAAACGAAATATCGGCATATCGTGCATCGAGAGTGGGGATTTGACAGCAAGTTGTCTTTAGGCAAAGGACTGAATGTACTATTCCACGGTTCTCCCGGTACGGGCAAAACAATGGCAGCAGAGGCGATCGCCCGCGAATTGCAACTCGATCTTTATAAGATCGACCTTTCGCAAATTGTGAGCAAGTATATCGGCGAGACTGAGAAAAATCTCAACCGCATCTTTGCTGCCGCCGATAATGCCAACGCAATCCTGTTATTTGATGAAGCAGATGCCCTGTTTGGTAAGCGATCAGAGGTGAAAGATGCCCACGATCGTTATGCCAACTTGGAAGTCGCCTATTTGCTGCAAAAGATGGAAGAGTATGAAGGGATGACCATCTTAACGACTAATTTACGTCAAAATCTCGACCAAGCTTTCACTCGACGGCTGCGATTTATTGTGGGATTTCCGTTTCCTAGTGAAGAACATCGTTGCCAAATATGGAAATGCATGTGGCCAAAAGAAACACCTCTTGCCACAGATTTAGATTTCCAGCTCATCGCTCAGAAATTTGAGCTTGCGGGTGGTAATATTCGGAATATTACCTTAGCAGCAGCTTTTCTCGCTGCCGTGGACGGTGAATCCGTGAGTATGAAGCATTTATCACAAGCAATCAGGCGAGAGCTTCAAAAGATGGGACGATTGGTCAATGAAGTTGATTTTTTTAGCGATTAGTTAGAGAGATATAGTTCGATGATTGCCGATCTTGACGAAACGATTAGAACATTACTGAATACAAAATATCCTGTACCAGTAAAATCGCAAGATGTTAATATTAACAATATTGAAATTGACTTTGATCGACCCGATAAAGCATGGGAAGAAAAGACCAGTGATAAATTAATTCGGCTCAATTGTTTTCTTTACGACATTCGTGAAAATTTACATTTACGCAGTAACGATCGCTCGCTTGTACGTAATGGAGCAATGGGTATTGAAAGTTACGCAGCAAGTCGAATAGATTTTACTTATCTAATCAGTGTTTGGCGGCAGAAAGTTACGGACTCCAAAATAGAAGTAGGTAAAGAAGAACACAATGTTTTAGGGCAGGTACTCAAAATTTTACTCAGGTATCCAACACTTCCGGCAGAAGTACTTGCACCAGAAATTGCCAATCAGCCGCAACCCCCACGCACATGGGTCGCACAGCCAGAAGATACTCCTAAAAGTTGGGAGTTTTGGGGTGGTAATGAATGGCGATTGAAAGCGGGAATTAGCTATCGGGTAACGCTACACATTCAGCCAGAACCAGTTGAGGTTGGTTTAGTCACCGAAACTGAGATTCGGTTGCAGCTCAAGCAGCAAATAAATTCGCAGTAACCCTTGTGTACTTTTTATGCCTAATTCAGTGTCAGCAGAAATTATCTATATTAAACACCGAGCTGCGATCGCTGGTCATGTAACTGATGCAATAACTAGTGGGGGCATTTTGGGTGCTACCGTTGAAGTAGTAGGGAAAAATCTACGTACCCAAACTCGTGAAGATGGTTTTTTCTATTTCGTCGATCTAGAAAAAGGACAGTACGAATTGAGCGTTTTAGTTCCCCAAGGAAGCCGTATTTACTATGGAGGAAGTGACGATCAGCCTACAGCTACGATACCAGGTGTCATAGTCCAGGGCGATGGTAAGCCGATTTTTGACCTGAAAGCAAATGTGGCATTGTCTCCAATCAAAAGCGTTATACTACTTTTTGTAATATTAATTGTTAATATTTTTGTGTCATCACCGAGCTTGGCGGTTTGTTAATAAATATGATTTGAGAAGGCACTAAAATTAGTCGCTCAATCAGTTCCTAAATTCAACAGTAAGATTCCCCCACAACCGACGCACAAAGGCTTTCATTATGCGCGTACCCAAACAGAAGCATAACGCCAGTTCCAAGCAAGCGCCACAGCATTCAGTTGTGGGGAAAAGCGATCGCCAACCAACAAAAAGTCCCCAGCAGAGCCAATTGGTACAAAGGCTGTCTCGCGTGGGTAATGCTGCCAACGCTGGCAACCATGCTGCCATACTCAATCGTGCCCCAGATCACCAACAATCTGCCAACAAAAATTTGCTGCTCCACTTGCAACGGCAGTATGGGAATAGCTATGTAAACCAGGTGGTAAAACAGGCACAGCACAACAGTAGTGCCTCAAGTCAGCAGCCACCCATTCAAACAAAGTTGACAATTGGTCCCGTTGGTGATAAGTATGAACGAGAAGCAGACCGGACAGCAGCCGCAGTAGTGCAGCGAATTAATGCCCCTAATCCTGTGCAGTCGGCTGGAGGTCAGGCAATTCAGCGAGAGAAGATGCCTGAAGAAGAACTTCAGAAAAAGCCACAGATAACTGCAATTCAACGAGAGGTGATGCCCCCAGAGGACGAGCAGCAGGCTCAGATGAAACCAGCAGAACTGGTGCAGACGAAGAAGCCTGAGGAAGAGGACAAACAAAAGCAGGCTGCAAAAAAAACTGCCCTGGCTGGTCCACCTCAACCCAAAAAGATTAAAGAGGAAGATAAGAAGAAACTCCTTCGCAAGCAAGCAGCCAGTAATCCCTCTAAATCTAAGAAGCAAGAGGAAGACGACAAGCTGAAGCACCTGCAAAAAAAATCAGATGCGATCGCTGAACATGGGCATAAGGAAGAAGATGAGGATAAGCTACCCATCCATAAAAAATCTCATCCTGACGCTGACTCCACTAAAAAACCGGAAGAGGAAGATAAGTTAAAGCACCTTCAGAAAAAATCGGACACTCATGCAGAGCATGGGCAAAAGGAAGAGGATGAGGATAAGCTGTCTGTCCAGAAGAAATCTCATCCCGGTGCTGACCCAGACAAGAAACTAGAAGAAGATGATGATAAACATCTGATGCAGGCTAAGTCAGAAGTTAGTGGTGGGCATGAGGATAAGCATGAAGAAGATAAAATGGCGCAGATGCAGCCGTTGGTGCAGCGTCGGTCTGGTGAGGGTGGCACAGATGCCACGGCAGACGTAGAATCTGCAATTAAACACGCACGGGGTAAAGGAAGACCGCTCCCTGATAATGTTCGCAGTTCGATGGAAAATGCCTTTGGGGCTGACTTTAGTGGTGTCAAAGTACACACTGATACCCATGCAGACCAGTTAAACCGTTCTATTCAGGCTCGTGCTTTTACCACAGGGCAAGATGTCTTCTTTAGACATGGAGAATTTGCCCTTGGCAGCAAGCGCGGACAGGAGTTGCTGGCGCACGAGTTAACCCACGTCGTTCAGCAAAATGGGAATGCAGTACAGCCAAAATCGCTCGCAAAGCACGAGAAGAGTAAGCAAAATAAACTACAATCAAAAACGAAACTCAGTGATTGTGCTGAAAAGACCGCAATACCTGAGCAAAATGCACACTCAGCACCACTAGCAGCAAAAGCAACATCAGCCGATGCATCGCAACCAGACGAACTGGTACAGGAACAAACATTATTAGCAGAAGCGGGAAGCGGAGAAATTCAACTCCAACGTCAAGCAGCAGGGGGTGGGGGAGGAGTTCCCACTTCCCCAGAAGATGACCCAGACTACCAACAAGCGGTTAACAATACTCAACAAGTTGGCGAAGAGCAGAGTGACCACGAACCCGCTGAGGAAGAAGCCGAAAACGCTCAAGCTGCGGCTGAACCTCCCGCCAATGAAGTAGAAAGCAAGGCGCAAGGTAGGCAAGTCAGCGAAAAGATGCACCAAGCTGAAACTCCGGAATTTAACGCAGATGCTTTCAAAGCTGCGTTAATGAAGCGCATTGCAGAAATAACACCAAAAAACTTAGACGAGGCTGACAAGTTTAAGGACAGTAACAAACTACAGTCGGTTAAGACCGACATGAATAGTAAGGTAGATGACGAGCAAAAAGCTTCTCAAGGACCACTAGAAGAAAAAGCCAAGGAAACCCCCGACACCAGCGGTATTGATAAGAAACAAGTAACACCGTTATCACCGCAAGAACCCGGTGAAGCACCATCAACTGTAGGTGCTGAATCTGCAACGCCTAAAGCAAAACCAGCAGCGCAAGTTGAACAACCAGTTAAAGAAGGAAGTGACCAACTAGATAAAGAGTGGGGCGATGTTACTGAGGAGCAAATCAACAAATCTAACGAACCGCAGTTCTTACAAGCACTAGATACCTCGAAACAATACAAGCAAGAAGCTCCCAAATTAGTAGAACAGTATCGCCAGTCGGAAACAAACCAAATCTCCCAAGCAAAAACCGAAGCCACAGCCACAGAACAAGAAAAGTTGCAAGGAATGCACGGAGAACGCACTCAATCCTTGCAGCAGGTGGGTGGTAAGCAGGAGAATGCCAAGGGCAAAGATGAAGAAGCCCGAACTAAGATTGCAGGGGACTTGCAGAAAATTTATGACCAGACAAAGACCAAGGTTGAGAAAATTCTTAGCGACCTAGATAAGGAAGTTGAGAAGAAGTTCGATAAAGGTGCTGCTGATGCGAGGAAGGCATTTGAGGATTATGTTGCACAGAAGATGGATGCCTACAAGAATGAACGATATGGAAACTGGTGGGATCCCTCTAAATGGGGCAACAGAATCAGGGACTGGTTCGCAGGATTACCAGATGAGGTTAACAGATTCTATGAAGAAGGGCGGGATCTGTACCTCCGGAAAATGGATGTTGTCATCACCGATATTGCCAATCTTGTCGCCACCAAGCTAAATGAAGCAAAAGCAGAAGTTGCTAACGGCAAGCAGCAAGTTGAGGAATATGTCAAGCAATTGCCTGAAGACCTCAAACAAATAGGAGAGGAAGCAGCAGAAAATATCCAAAGCCAGTTTGACGAGTTAGAGCAAAGCATTAGGAATAAGCAAGATGAACTCATAGATACACTGGCGAATAAGTACAAAGAAAACCTTGATGCCGTCGATGCCCGCATTAAGGAAATGCAAGAGGCAAATCGCGGCTTAATTCAAAAGGCGATCGACTTTGTTAAAGGTGTCGTTGAAACCATCAAATCATTAGCGCAAATGCTAGCGCAGGTGTTAGCAAGAGCCGCTAGTGTCATTCCACAAATTATTAAAGACCCAGTTGGTTTTGTTAAGAACCTGATTGAAGCACTTAAGCAAGGTTTTCAGAACTTTGTCGCCAATATTAAACAGCATTTGATGCAGGGGTTGATGGGTTGGCTGACAGGTACTTTAGCATCTACGGGCATTCAGTTACCAGAAAGCTTAGATGAAAAAGGCATCTTTAGTTTGGTAATGCAACTTTTGGGACTGACCTATCAACATATCCGAGGCAAAGTGGCGCAACGCATCGGAGAAGAAAAAGTTGGCTACCTAGAAAAAAGCTTCGAGATGTTCAAAATTTTGGCTACTCAAGGTTTAGCAGGTTTGTGGCAGGTCATCAAAGATAAAATTGGTGACGTAAAAGCAATGGTGCTTGACCCCATCCAAAATTACATTATCGAAAGCGTGATTAAAGGGGGTATACAGTCGATACTCAGTTTGATGACTCCAGCTTCGGCATTTATTAAAGCTTGTCAAGCTATTGTCCAAATTGTCCAATTCTTCATCGAAAATGCTCAACGAATTATTGATTTAATTAATGCAGTTGTTGATGCAGTGATTGCAGTCGCTAATGGAAACATTGGACAAGCTGTCAAGCGTGTAGAAAGTGCCTTAGCGGGAGCAATACCATTAGTTATTGACTTTTTGGCCAAGTTGTTAGGTTTAGGAAACATTGGGCAGAAAGTTCAAGATATTATTCGCAAATTGCGCCAGCCTGTAGAAAAGGCAGTTGATTGGGTAATTAATCAAGGTGTGAAGTTTGCTAAGACGCTCGATAAGAAATTTAAGCAAAGTAAGGTAGGTAAGAAGGTACAATCTGCTAAAGAGACCGCGCGTAAGAAGAAAGAAGCAGCCCAAAAATTTATTAACAAGAAGAAAGAAGCAGTAGAAAAACGTTATCAACAGGAGAAAAACAAGCTTCTCAAGAGTAAGGCTGGCAAGAAACAGTTAGATGCTTTGAAGAAAAAGCGGGACGCTGCGAAGAAGAAATTTGATGCAGCGAAGAACTGGCCAGCCAAGAAGCTTAAAGCGCTGATAGGGCGGAAAGACAATAAACAACAGGGTGTCGGTAAGAACAAAGCTGGCAGGAAGAAAGATGCTCAGAAACCCAATAAGATAGACCATAAGCGGCTTGCGAAGTTGGCAGTAATGGAGTTGGAAAAAACGGATAGAAAACCGAAGGACTATAAGTCTTTAAGAGCAGAGAAACAAGTACAAGCAAAACAAATTGAGAAGTCCTACACCCAAAAGCTAGAGAAGGGCATAAAACTCACTGTTCGTTTTGAGGATGCTACAAAGGATGAGAAGGATGGACAACTAGATTTTAAGGTGGTTATCGCACCGAATGACACGACCGATAGTGGAAAAATTTCGTTGCCCGACCTCAAACCTCCTTACTACTTCGTCGAGCAAAAATATGGGAATTTAAAACGAAACAGCGGTTCAAGTATGTCGGTAATATTGGGACCCAAAATTGACAATTCAGGAAAAGGAAGCGAGACAAATCACGAGAGTATCCCAGATATTATAAAGCCGTTAAACAATGAGGATTTCACTGTAAAGGAAAAGAGAACAGCATCGGGAGAAACGAAGAACTTGAGGCACGGGCTGTGGGTGGCGGGTCACTTATTAAACGCGAATCTAGGAGGCAGCGGTCAAGACCCCAAAAATCTAACACCCCTGACGCAAATTGCCAACATAAAGCATAAAAACAAAATCGAGACAAAGATCAAGACCTTGATGACGCAAGCCCGCCAACGAAGCGAGGGATACAAAAAAGACCTAACATGGAAGGGTGTCAAATACTCAGTTGATGTGAGCGATGAAACATTTGGTGACAATCCCCCATGGGATAAAGCCCCATCCCATATTACTATCAACGCCACGAAGGTGGAGGTAAAGAAAAAAGCAATACCGGAAGAAGGATGCAAAACCGAAAGCGAGCTAGATATAATTAACCAAGAGAAAATAGAAAGTGGATTAGAGATCCACAACGAGCCAGCTGATGTCGGCCACCTGACTGCCCAATTATCGCAGAGCTAAATTGGCTGGTGGCACTTATTTTATGACTCAAGTGCGATCGCCGATCTTGTAGGGTGCGTTAACGGAGTGTAACGCACCGCCTATCCCAAAATGTTTAGGTGGGTTACGAGATACGCTAACCCACCCTACGTTTCTACTTTTCAAAAAAGGCGATCAGTGCGATCGCTGATTTTGTAAGATGGGTAAATGGACATGATTCAGAAGTGCGATCGCGATCGAATAATCAGAATCATCCCGTGGTAACGTCTTAGTTTCGCCCCTGAGCAACGCGAGTACAAATATTCAAACCGAAACTTACAAAGCAGAATCAAAAATTTGTTGTGCTGTCAAGTTGAGTTCGGGGAATAAATTGTTCAAAGGTTACTAACTTGGGTAGGGCTTGAGTCATAGTTACCACCTCCACATATATTTGACTTTACCATCGCTGCCCCTGGATTGTGCCGCAAGATAAGAGAAAGTGCGTAGACGCGGAGCGGCTTGTCGTAGACATCGCTTGATACTGATGCGGGTTGTGGGATAATGTGTAGAGCGATCGCGCTGACACCAATCCAACTGATAATGGTGTTTGACAACGCAAATATCCAAATGCGATCGCCTGATACTGGCAAGACATAGGATAATTTGTAGTGCGATCGCGCTTACACTAATCCAACGGACAATGGTTTTTTAGGGCGCAAAATCAATCATGCGATGGCTTGATACTGGCGTGGGCTGTGGGATAATTTGTAAGATGCTCGTAATTGGTGAATGCGATCGCCAATCGTTGTAAGATGGGCAAATGGACATGATTCACAAGTGCGATCGCGATCGAATAATCAGAATCATCCCGTGGTAACGTCTTAGTTTCGCCCCTGAGCAACGCGAGTACAAATATTCAAACCGAAACTTACAAAGCAGAATCAAAAATTTGTTGTGCTGTCAAGTTTATTTGGGGGAATAAAGGCGATGCAATTAAATTATTTCCCCTAAATACAGTCATTTGATAATCTCCATCAACCAATTCGCAAATTGTAATGGTTTGTTGTTTAGGATTACCAGTAAATCTTTTGCCACCGATCGCAGCATAGTCTACAATCCAATATTCAGGAATCCCCATCTCTTCATAGTCCCTGAACTTGTCGTAATAGTCGTCTCGCCAGTTGGTGCTAACCACTTCAACAGCTAGTGGGATAGATGCAGCTTGAATAACAGTCGATTGCTTGCTCCACAGAGGTTCATTCACGAGATTGTCATGATTTAATAGCAAAATGTCGGGTGAATAGGTTGAGTTATTGCTCTGAATTTTGACAAAGGCAGTTTTGGGGATGCGAAACGGAAGTCCCATTTGCAAGAACTGGAGGGTTATCTGTGCCGCCAAAAATCCAACTACATTTTCGTGTTCACCAGTTGGGGGTGGCATTTCTACAATGACTCCTTTATGTAGTTCGTATCGCACCCCGTTTGAGGGATACCACTCGATAAATTGTTCAAAGGTTGCTAACTGGGGTAGGGTTTGAGTCATAGTTACCACCTCTACATACATTTGACTTTACCATCGCCACCGCTTCTAAAAATCTACGCATATCTGGGCAATAATCCACAAATCTCTGCAGAGGGAAGTTAGCGGTTTATCTTCCTTGAAATCATCTTTAGCGCTTTGGCTTACTCTGAACAGATTGTTCTGCCCATTGTTTGACCAAAGACCCCCAGTTAGAGACAGCATAGAAGTTGTGACGCTTCATGCCGGATTTCTTAATTGCGTTATTCAGTTGATTCCACTGTGACCATACGTGCTTTCTATCCTTCACGGGCAGATAGGCGGTTATGGTCACAGGAATATTTTCAGTCAATCTCATGGCACGTCGTGCGATAGCCATAGCAGCAGCTTCATCACTGGCTAGACCATATTGGCGAGCATACTTCACCAATCCAATAATACTGGTGTAGGCGGGATTCACCTTCATCAGATAAATCCCCCGATTACTTAAAATACTTTCTAGCAACTCGTAGAATCGGCTATAAGCCCAGCCTGAGAGCATTCGAGCGTATTTTCGTCCTCGTTCGCACAAGAGCTCTTTCTTGGCAGAAAAGTCCAGCCTTTCGCAAGCAACGGGACACGCGAAGGTCTCACCTAAAGTTGCCAATTGCAAGCAAGCATCGACAATTTGAGCATCTTGTAAGCCAGACGGCAGTCCCATCTGTAACGGTATTTGTCCATGAGCTTTCAGATTGCCGTTAGCGTCCACATATGCCCAACCAATCGATCCGGGATTCATATCAATCCCAATACAGCCATAAGCGGAGTGTCTGGAAACACGTTCTACAGGCGCTGGAGTAAACTGCACTGCGGCATTCCATTTCCCGTCCTTGCGGAAGAAGTGCCAGGTCTTAGAACCATCTTTGGGCAATCTGTTGATTTTGCGTTCAAAGTTACCTAATTTGGTTTGAACATATTTCCCAAACTTAGCTTCTAGGCAGGCAGGCACACGAAACTTGAGGATATCTCCATCCCATTGACAAGCTTGATTACCAAACGATTCATCTCTAGAACCAACTACAAATACTTGTGATTTTGAGACGACGGTTTGAATGGGCGCTGTCTTTAAATGCTCTAGCTGTTTGGTTAATTGGTAAGCACGACGCTTCTTGTTATGAATTTGAAATCGGAGGTTTTTCCAGTTAGTGTATCGAAATTTCAGCGAATATGATATCGGGAATCTACATCCGGTTTTAGATTTCTGCCAGTTCTTTTTAGCATAAAATTTGACAGCATCGTCTAGCTTTTTCTCTGATTTAGTAATCCATGAATTGATGGATTTTAGCTTACCCTCTAATGTTTTAATATGCCGTTGCCGATGCTCAATTGAAGCATCCACAGCGCCTTGAGCGTGACTAATTATGCCGTTAGCATGACGTTTTGAGATTCCGTAAGTTACTTGTAAATAACTGTTCCAGCCCGATTTCTCGAAGGTATCGACTGATTTAAGATGATTAACCGTCTCACACGCTGCTTTGTGGAATACCGGACTGTATGCAGAGAGGAACATCTCAAAATCAGTCATTCCCAAACTATTCAATTCTTCTGCTGGTGTCGGTAAACCTTTAACATACGTGAGAGTCGTCATTTATTTTACCTCATCAATAATACTGGATATCCCGTCGATTAGTTTTTGGTTTTTACGGCTTCTTGCGCCGTAAAGACGCGCTGAAAATACTGTCACTAGTTCAATCATGTCTTGTACTAGTTCTTGCTCGAAGGTAATTTCTTCAGTGGATTTATTGATAATTACTACTTCGGTCTCCATCTCCTCGCAGATAGCAAATACTAACTCAGAACCGAATCGTAACAGTCTATCTTTATGAGTCAATACGAGTCTACCAACATCCCCTTTTAGTATGCGACCAATAAGCTTCTTAATTCCTTTTTTGTTATAATTCAGACCACTTCCTAAATCTTGAATGGTTTCAAACTGCCAACCATTAGATCCGCTAAAAGCTTCTAAAACTTGAATTTGTCGGACTAAATCGTTTTTTTGGTCATGACTTGAGACTCTAGCATAGTTAATCGTTATGCGCTCATCCAACTTCTGCAAGTCTCTGGGTGTAATTCGTTTAATGTCTGCCAAATAAAAGCGTCGATGTCCGCTAGGAGCACGTTCATAACGTAGCTTTCCTTGGTCTGCCCATCTCCTAATTGTGTCTACCGAAACTCCTAATTCTTTAGCAGCATCCCCGATGCTAATTGTCACTGATTGAATGTCTCCCATATTGCTATTTCTGTGAGAGAATACATTCAATTATATGGGTATTCCGGAATATTTACCAAGATATACCCAGATATTTTTATTCAGCTACTAGCCCCTGGATTGTGCCGCAAGACCAGAGAAAGTGCGTAGACGCGGAGCGGCTTGTCGTAGACATCGCTTGATACTGATGCGGGTTGTGGGATAATGTGTAGGGCGATCGCGCTGGCATCAATCCAACTGATAATGGTGTTTGACAACGCAAATATCCAATTTTGACAAGAGGTCGGATAATTTGTAGAGCGATCGCGCTGACACGAATCCAACGGACAATCGTTTTTTACGGCGCAAAATCAATCATGCGATCGCCTGATACTGGTGCGGGCTGTGGGATAATTTGTAAGATGATCGTAATTGGTTAATACGATCAATCACTTATTTTCCAATTTGTTGAACATGAAAAACCACAAGCAATTCTTTTAGAATCAATTGTAACTCATGATGAGGTTTATTAAATGCTCAGGGCGATCGCCTGATAATGGCGCAGGCTTTGGGATAATTTGTCGGGGGGTCATAATTGGTGAGTGCGATCGCTAATATGAGTGTGCGATCGCCTATCTTGTAGGATGGGTCATTTGACAAGGTAACGTATCAACCCAACCCGTGTGACAACTTAACCCACCCTTTATTCCGCATTGATAATACAATTGGTTAATCCCCATATATGCGGGAGGAATAAAGATGGCCGATCCGAAGATTATTAATTTTTCTGGCTATGAATGGGAAGTACGACCTTCAGGAAGAGGTGGACCACGAGATAATTATTGGAGCGATGATAATGTCTGGCTTGACGATGCTGGTTTACATCTCAAAATAACTCACGATCAAGCAGAGGGAAAATGGTACTGCTCAGAAATTTACACAACTACGAGTTTGGGATTTGGTCAATACCAATTTTTCGTTGATGCTCCTGTCGATCGCTTCCATCCTTATATCGTTTTGGGGTTATTCAATTATCCATCTATAACAACGGGAGAAGACGGACTAAATGAAATAGATATAGAACTAACAAAATGGGGCAAAGCGGCGAAGGAGAGTTCAAATGGTCATTATACGATTTATCCTAGCGATCCAGCTCTGATAGGAACAAGTGCAGGGGGAAACTATAGTTTCTCTCTCGATGGCACCTACACAACACATCGATTTAATTGGAACAGCGACGAAGTAGCATTTCAAAGTCTTAACGGTCATCGCCAAGATGATAACAACCAAATCGCCGCTTTTACGCTCAATCTAAGCCGTGACCGTATACCTCAAAAGGCTCTCCCGGTGCATATCAATCTTTGGATATGTAAAGATGGCGATCGTCCAATACCCGATAACTTACAAGAAGTAGAAGTTATCATCAAAGCTTTTCAGTATACGCCATCATCAACTTGATCATGGGTGCGTAGCGATCGGATACCATTAAGGGCAGAATGCTCTCGAAAACCCGATCATGACTCAAAGCCTAGCCATTTCTAAAAACATTCTGACAATGGCTGCCCTCCAACAAAGATTTGGTGGAATTCCTAGTCAATATCCGCAGTCCTTTTCGGAATGGGCTACAAATTTACCTGAACTAACGCCCGTTGAAATAGACACCCTGAATCAAATTAAAGCCAGGTTCGATTATGCGCCATTTTACAAATTCTCAAGCAAATTCGACAGATCATGCTTTAACCTTGAGCTACAGTCAAAATATCAAAGTCCCACACCCCTGATTCTCTCCTATTATCACCAGCATTGAAGATAAGCGCGATCGCGCAATTGAGCGATGATAAAGTAGAAACAGATGACATACAAATTTATGATTCATAGAGATACTAACAAGTGAGAAAATCTATCTGAGTCAAATAAACTCAAGAAATCAGTAAAAAATGTAGCGAAACCACAACTCAGCGATGACTCAAGCTCTAACCAAGTTTGTAACCTTTGAAGAATTTACAGAATGGCGACCGACCGGGGGACGTTACGAATTACACGATGGAGCAGTTGTCGAAATGCCCCAACCAACAGGAGACCATGAAGATGTTGTGGGCTTTATAGCCGGAAAAATCAGCTTTGAATATATTCGATTAAACTTACCCTACTTCATTCCAAAAACAGCACTTGTAAAACTTGAAACCAGAGAATCAGGTTACTCACCTGATATATTACTACTCGATCGGACAAATCTTGTGAATGAGCCTTTGTGGAAGAAAAACTCCACGGTAATTTATGGGGCTTCAATTCCGTTAGTTGTAGAAGTCGTTTCTACTAATTGGGATGATGATTACTACATGAAATTCGGCAAATACGAATCCATTAAAATTCCCGAATACTGGATTGTTGATTACCTGGGAATTGGAGCTAAAAAATTTACTGGCAACCCTAAACAACCAACAGTTTCAATTTGCCAGTTAATTGATGATGAATATCAGATTACGCCTTTTCGAGGAGACGACCGCATTATTTCTTCGGCTTTCCCTGAATTAGATTTAACTGCCAAACAAATTTTTATTGGGCAATATGAGTGAAACCGCAACATTAGTAGAAAAGATTGTTGGTGTAACAATTCAACTGATAATGATGCAATCAGCACCAGTATCAAGCGATTGCCTGCTTGATACTGGCTTGGCAGTGGGATAATCTGTATAGCGATCGCGCTTACACTAATCCAACGGACAATGATTTTTTACGGCGCAAAATCAATCATGCGATCGCCTAATACTGGTGCGGGCTGTGGGATAATTTGTAAGATGATCGTAATTGGTGAATGCGATCGCTTGATACAAGTTTAGCTTTGGGATATGTGCAGGGCGATCTGAATTTTTTTTAGGAGGTGTTACTAGGTAGCCGAAAATCTAATTAAATCGAATATTTCTGAGCATTCCGAATTTTCTTTTTCAAGCTATGGATAAATTCTCGTAACACATCAGTCCGGTTTTTCCCGACTAACTGACAATACTCATCTAATAATTCCAACTCTGCTTGTGTTACTCGTAAATCTATCCTTTTATCCTGTTTTATCATTGCCACATCCGTAAAACGTGTGTACAATTAACAGCATAACCTCTTATTTGCCAAGCAATGTACGCAATAAAAGTTGAGCTAAAAGTGAATAACAAAGAGCAAACTTTGTTGCGTAAACATGCTGGCTTTGCTCGTTTTGTTTACAACTACGGGCTGGCGCTGATGCAGGGCTTGGAACGGAACGACATAGCAGGTGGATATGGTAAGAAAATCAAGGCTATCAAAAAGGTCTTGACAAACTACACCAAAAAGCAGCAAGAATTCCAATGGATGTCTAAGCTTTCTTCCAAGGTTTATCAAAGTTCATTGCAGGCGCTGCTAAATGCTTACAAGCGTTGCGGTCAAGGCATAGCTGATAGACCAAAGTTTAAGCGTCGCAAAGATAGAGAATCTTTCAGTGTCTACGACGGTAACGGCAAAGTGTTGCTCCCGTCAGGCAAGCAAATTAAAATTCCTACATTGGGAACATTTCGGCTGAAAGAATCTTTGTCTTGCTCGTACTGCACACAGACTTTTACCATTAGCCACCGTGCCGGCAAGTGGTTTGTAAGCTTTGCGGTAGACGCAGAGAAAATTCCACCAACGTACCACGCACAAGAAAAAATCGGAATCGACTTAGGGGTAAAGTGCTTTTGTACCTTAAGTGACGGGACTACCGTGGAATCGCCAAAGCCAATGAAAAAAGCGAAAACCAAGCTGGCTAAATTACAATGGCGCAACCGCAAAAAGCAATTAGGCAACCGTCGTTTAGGTGTCAAACAGTCAAACAAAGCAAAGAAGTACTTTGACTCTTTGGCTAGACGGCATTATCACGTAGCTAGTCAGCGTCAAGATTTTTTGCACAAACTAACAACAGATATAAGCCGCAAATACTATCAAATCCGCATAGAAGACCTCAATGTCAGTGGAATGCTCGCGAATAGCAAATTATCCGCAGCAATCTCTGATTTAGGGTTCTATGAGTTTCGCCGTCAATTAACTTATAAGTCTCAAGTCTACGGGACTAAAGTTGAGTTGGTTGATAGATGGTACCCATCATCAAAAACGTGCTCTATGTGTGGCACTAAGCATGATGAGTTAAAGCTATCTGACAGAATCTATAAATGCATCAACCTTGGCTGTGTAGCTCACACAATTACCCTAGATAGGGATTTGAATGCGGCTTTAAATCTGTTGAATGCCCCAGATGAGTATGTACGGTTGGCTCAACCGGAAGTCACGCCCGTGGACAAGTAGCAGTCGGCTGCCTTGATTGAAACGGGAAGTAAACATCGATTTGCTCATATTTGAGCGATTTGTATAAGTTTTATGGAGCAGGCGGTGCATGTCAGTTCAAACCGAACATTATCCCCTAAAAATCTCGTTGAATTTAAGAGTAAGGGACACCCAATACCTCCTAACTGTTCACGCCATCTCTCTGTCTGTAACCAAACAAGACGAGGAACTTATCGAGTGTCATCTCACGTTCTGTATCAACCCCGAACTCTACCAGCAGATCGACAAAGAAGCATTATTCAACCTCACTCCAGATGTTCGCACCCCCACTTCTGCCGTTGAATTCCTCCCCGAACCCGATATTGCGATCGAAACTCGTCTTAAACAGGATTTTCTACCACACCTTGCAGAATATGCCACCAACATAGACGAAGTTGCAACCTATCTTCTGAGTTTAAGCCAAGAGCAGCCCGATAGCCCACTACTATCTACCGAAAATTGGTTAGCCCTGTCCGTTAAACAACAACAGCAGTCTGGCTCAACAGGCTACCGTACCGTCTGGTCTTATGTTAATCCCAAAGCTCTATCTGGGGAGGCATCTTCGGGCGCAGAGATATCAGAAGGCATTACCAACTTCTTCAAAGATGTGGTTGGTAGCAGTCTGGATATGCTTGCAAAAGAATTCTCCAATGAGTCGCAAGGGGTAATATCCAACTTTTTCCAAGAAATAGACCAAAACATCCCAGAGCCAACTCTCAAAAATACCAGCACACAACCAATTTTTCAAGCACTAGTGAACTTTTTTACCCTAGATGATTGGTCATTTACGAGAATTCAAGGAGAACAAGTCTTGCACCTTGGCTTTCAAGGGGAAAATGGCGAATGGAATTGTTACGCCCAAGCCAGAGAAAAACAAGAACAATTTGTTTTTTATTCTATTTGTCCCTTACTCGCACCAGAAAATAAGCGGGGTTTTTTAGCAGATTTTATCACCAGAGCTAATTATAGTATGATTATTGGCAATTTTGAAATGGACTTTGACGATGGAGAAATTCGCTACAAAACCAGTATTGATATTGATGGCGATGAACTGACACAAGACATAATTAAACGGTTAGTTTACGCCAACGTCACCATGATGGACGAATATTTACCTGGAATTATTGCTGTGATTGAGAAAGATGTGTCACCAGTGGATGCGATACGCTCTATCGAGCAGGCTGACGCCAATGCACAAATTGAAGGTTAAGCGCAGCAGTTTCCATTCTCAGCGACAGCGGAATGGGAAACAGGGCGTTCAAGCTGCGGAAAAAACATCCCTTGATTCAGCAACGCCCATCAAGTTTACCCCTCAATTCAAAATTGGCAATAACATCACTCCTGCAACCAAACAGAGACAGATCCCCCTTTACAGGGGAAATTACCCCAGCCATCAGCATTTGTATAGATCTTTCCTGGAATATGCTCAGTGATATCGTAAAAAGCTTTGTTGGGTCGGAACATATTCATCCACTTATTACCATCCGCTCCATTGGTCATAACTACAGCCATAGCTCCTGGATGTTCTCTGTTACCTAATCGAGTCCAACCAATTGTGTTGGGGTGATCGAAGTAATCGTGCTGATCTCCGTATCCATATGCTCTGCGAGCCCACAAAAACTTATCGATTAGAAAGCGATGCGAATAAAGAATAACTGGATAGCCACCCCGACAGTTTGGGTACTCAACTCTATAGTAGTCAGCGTAAAAGATACAGGGATATCCTTCCCGTCGTAAAAGAATAAAAGCATATGCTAAAGGTTTAAACCAGGGTTCAACAGGAGATTCTAAGGATTGACAGGGTTGTGTGTCGTGGTTTTCTACAAATGTCACACTAAGAGCAGGTTGCTCTTTCACTAATGTACGATCAAGAATCGTACGCATATCAAAACTACTACCATTTCTGCTGGCATCATGAAATTTCATATGTAGAGGAACATCAAAGAGCGACATAACTCCTTCGGTCTGAACAATATAGTTATGTAGAGGTTCTGTATCACGCCAAGACCAATATTCGGCAAAACTGAAAAGATTTCGTCCGCTAAAATGAACTCGCAAATGATTAATCCAGTCTTTGAAAAAGCTTGAACGAACGTGCTTAACTGCATCAATACGAAAACCATTAACATTAGTTTCATCGACGAACCAACGACCCCAATACCGTAACTCACCAATGACGAATGATTCCCGCGTGTCGATGTCGTTGCCTAGCAAATAATCATAATTGCTTCTCTCATAACTGACTTCTGTTTCAAAACCTTTATCTTTCAAACGATATAGTTTGTTAGTATTTCCCGTGATGGCATTGTAAGAAAGAGAATCAAAACACCACCAATGCCACTTCATGCTCGAATATTTATCTCCACGACCTGGAAAAGTAAATTTTGTATATCCTGCTATCTGGTACCAATCGCTCAGTGTTTTATTTCGGTCATCCCAATCAACTTCCTGAGCCCAGAATCTTTCTATTTCATCTCCACCATCTTTGTGATTGAGAACTACATCGCCGTAGACTTCCATCCCCTCGTTCTGAAGGGCTTGAATAGCATCTGTTAATTCTTTTTTCGTTCCGTATTTTGTTCTTATCGTGCCTTTTTGATCAAATTCACCCAAGTCAAATAAATCGTAAACTCCATAGCCAACATCATTAACACCAGCAGAGCCTTTGTATGCTGGAGGAATCCAAACTGCTGTAATCCCTGCACTAGATAGCTTTGACGCTTCATCTTTAAGTTCTTTCCAGAGCGTACCATCTGAGGGATTGTACCACTGAAAAAACTGAATCATTACTCCATTTTCAATAGACATACTTGTCTTCTCTCACAAAAAGCAATTATTGAATCACTGACACTAATAACTTGGCAATGTTAGATTGACGAAATCTAGCAGTTGTAGTCTTCAGCACTTCGGTTTTAGCCGTCGTTATTTTACCAAATATCAAAAATTTAATCGGGCTGTCAAGCTAATTGAAAGAAATGAAGGAACTCTAATTTAGTCAAAATTCCAGACTATCAAGGTTTTAGCTAATAGGCAACAGGGAACAGAAAATTACAGAATATACTTTTTTTCCCGGAATCTCCTCAAAATTATTTGAAGTTCATTCTGGAATAGCTTAAGTGATAAACTTGAGCTTTGATTCAGTTGCCTCGTGCCAATAAACTTATAGTTTCAGCCGCATAAGTTCAAAAATTAACCACTACTTACCTTACAGTTAACCACATAAAACAGAAAAGAGGGCATTGGATAATAGAGGGATAAATTGAGGTGATCTACTGTGCAATGTCCATACTGTAGGCCTATGGAAATTCGCAAGAATGGAAAAAGAAGAGGTAAACGCTCATCATATTTGCACCAATTGTGATGCTCCAGCAGCGAACCAACAAAGCTGAGCGCCAATTTATTGAGAGGTATGATCCAAAGATAAACTCTTATCTATTAACAACCAAAGAATCTTATATAGTTTTTTTGCGAAATCTCCCCAAAATTATTTGAAGTTCATTCTAGAATAGCCTAAGCTAGAAACTTGGACTTTGATTCAATTTTCAGAAAAAGATCGCCATTGATTGAAAATCAAGTCCGAAGTACAACTAATAACACAACCTTAAGAGGACCTAGCAACGCATACGTTAATTTTGCTTTGAATGATTAAATTAGGAGCATCTTTTTGAGATGTGTGTACATGGCAGGTACATAAACAAGATCGGCGATCGCTCCATCTCCTAAATACTTAACTGGGGTTTAAAATACTCCGATACAATCTGCCTTTTTCTAATACAACTAACAACTGCATAAGTTGATGGTGCTGTCTACTAGTAAGGATATAGAAAGAGGACAGATATTTTTTAAAGCTATTGCTTTAGCAAATTTGACTGATTTTTTTACCATCAAGGCTCAATTATGACCAACACAAACAATAGATCAAACAAATTTAAGCGCGAACTGATTGTCGTTATAAACCCTGAAGCTGGAGTGCGGGCGACAAGGGAAGGAATTAGATCCATTGCTGCTGCAAATATTAATCCTTTAGCTGAATTACTTGCCTCTGTTAATGCCACAATGCGACCATTGTTCGGTTTGAGTGAAGAGCGGATGCAAGCCAGAACAGCTTCTTTAGCTACTGAAAGCAACGCAGATGTGCCAGATCTATCCGTTTATTACAAAATAGATGCACCCGATGAACGATTGGAAGAAATAGCTTCCCGTTTGCGCGAACAGGAAATTGTGGAAGCAGCCTACGTGAAGCCAGCGCCAGAACTACCCATCGCTCTGGAACTGAGAAATCAAACGCTCAATTTCATGCAGGCAAGAGCAGCACAAGCACCGCCAGTTACTCCTGATTTTAGTACCCGTCAGACTTATCTCGATACTGCTCCAAACGGTATTGATGCCCGTTATGCATGGACAATCCCAGGTGGTAGCGGTGGTGGTGTTCAGATTATCGATATAGAAGGTGATTGGCGTTTTAGCCACGAAGACCTTATACAAAACCAGGGGGGTATCGTCGGCGGTTCTCCAGCAGATGACGAGGGCTGGCGAAATCACGGTACTGCTGTTGTTGGGGTATTTGGCTGCGATCGCAACTCCTATGGTTGCACAGGAATTTGCCCAGATGCGAGTGTCCGTGCCATTTCTATTTTTGGTGAGCTAGGCACGGGAGCAGCAATTCGTCAAGCTGCTGATGCTCTGAATCCTGGCGACATTATTCTCATAGAACTCCACGCACCTGGACCCCGTGCTACCGGAAGGGGGCAAGAAGGCTTCATCGCAATGGAGTGGTGGCCCGACAACTTTGATGCCATACGCTATGCTACCAGAAAGGGTGTCATTGTGATCGAAGCCGCAGGTAACGGCGCAGAAAATTTGGATGACCCAATTTACAACACCCCAAGTCCTGGATTTCCGCGCAATTGGTCTAACCCATTTAATCGCACCAATCGTGATTCTGGTGCAATTTTAGTGGGAGCTGGTGCGCCTCCTCCAGGAACCCACGGACAGAACCACGGTCTTGACAGATCGCGCTTAGACTTCTCTAATTATGGCTCAGCAGTTGATGCTCAGGGCTGGGGACGCGAGGTGACAACCTGCGGATACGGTGACTTACAGGGAGGTTCAAGTGAAGACGAATGGTATACCGATCAATTTAGTGGTACTTCCAGCGCCTCACCTATTGTAGTTGGTGCTGTGGCTTGCATCCAAGGAGTTTTGCGTGCCCGTGGTATGAGTCCTCTCACCCCAGCTGCGGTAAGGAATTTACTCCGAAGCACAGGCTCACCTCAACAAGATGCACCCGGACGCCCCAAGAACCAACGCATTGGTAACCGTCCCAATGTTCGCGAGATGATTACAAAGGTGCTTGGGTCTAATCGCAAAGTTGTAATTTATTCCGACAGCGAATATCAAGGTATCAGCCAAGAACTAGAACCGGGTAGTTACAACCTCGACAAACTTACTATTGGCAACGATACTTTGAGTTCTTTGCGTGTACCGTCAGGAATGCGAGTCATCCTCTACGAACATGCTGGATTTACAGGTCGAAGCAAGGAATTTACAAAAGACACTCCGCAAGTGGGTGATGATTTCAATGATAAAACATCCTCCCTGGAAATTCTTTTCGCATAAGTCTTTCCAACATAAAGAATCAAAAACTTTCTGTGGTTTCTTGTGCGGAAATTCCTCAAAATGAGGTGAAGTCTATTCTCGAACATGATTAATTAGTTTTGTGCAAAATAGCCATGAAAACAGGTCAATATATTATCCTTCGTGACGCTAGCCGTGTAGACTTAAGCGAGCCATTCTCAGGGCGATCGCTAACACTTCAATCTCCTCGTGCGTTAGAAGGTTCAGTGCCTCGAATTGATATCGAATCCCTCGACAAGCGCGATCTAGTTGAATTACGACGAGACCCCGAAGTCGTGAGTATTGCACCGCCCATGCCAGTTATGCTAGTCAAGCCAACAACAAGCGAGCAAGTAGAAGCGCGTAATGAGACTGGAGCGACATGGGGAGTTACCGCGACCAGTGCGGTCAATAGTCCTTATACAGGGCAGGGCGTAACCGTGGCGGTTCTGGATACCGGCATAGATTCTAGCCATGAAGCTTTCCAAGGCGTTGAACTGATACAGCAGGATTTCACGGGTGAAGGCAATGGGGACGGTAACGGTCATGGTACTCATTGTGCAGGTACGATTTTTGGTCGGGTGATTAATGGTTTTCGCTTCAGTGTGGCACCGGGTATCCAACGTGCATTGATTGGTAAAGTGCTGGATTCGCAAGGCCGTGGATCGACTGAGCAAATTTATCGAGCAATTTTATGGGCATTAGACCAAGGAGCACATATTGTTTCCATGTCCATTGGTTTTGATTTCCCAGGATTAGTGCAATATTACGTCAAACAGTTAAATTATCCGGAGGATCTTGCTACATCTATAGCCTTAGAGGGCTATCGAGCAAATGTTCGCCTGTTTGATAAGCTGGCTGCACTGGCAAGTGCGCGAAATCCTCTATTTCAAGGTACCGTGCTCATTGCAGCAGCTGGGAACGAGAGCAAGCGCAATATCAATCCGAATTACGAATTGAACGTTGCTCCACCGGCAGCAGCTGACGGAATCGTTTCTGTAGGTGCACTCAAAACTGCTGGTGAACCGCATAAGGCTTTGACGGTAGCTGATTTTTCCAATACTGGACCGAATGTTAGTGCTCCAGGCGTTGATATCTATTCAGCTTGGCCGGGAGGTGGGTATAGAAATCTTAACGGCACAAGTATGGCAACTCCCCATGTTGCAGGTATTGCAGCTCTTTGGGCTGAAAAACTGTTAACCTCAACACGTAGGGTCAATGCTATTCAACTGACCGCTCAAGTAATTGGTCAGGCTAAGCAAGATAGGTTAGCCACCGGCTTCGACCCCTTAGATGTTGGCGCTGGTCTTGTGCAAGCACCGCTCGAATAGATACAGTATCTAAACTTTTCCTGGCATCTACAAATATGCTCCAACTTAATCCAGCACAAGGCGTTGAAGGAAAGGTTTTGCGGTTGCATGGCAACCAAATGCCGCTCACCGGGACAATTAAGCCAGAACCTGAGCCAGTAGCTACTGCCGTTTGGATTTTTTCCGGACAAATCCAGAACCAAGGTACTCACTGGCCTATTAGTCAGGCCTGCCAACATCCTCAGTGGCTTGCTTATATCCTAAGTAATGCGGATGGGAGCTTTTTAATTGGCCTTCCTTCTGGAGAGTATACGCTTTTTGCTCAGTACGACTCTAATCTTTATCTCAACGCTTTTGCTGGACCCAGGAGTTATCAAACTGTGCGAGTTAGTGAGGGACATCTGACCAAATTTGACTTGCTCAACACAGAACAGGCCATATTTTAGTGCGGGCTCGTGCCTTTGCGGCGATACAAAATACCCTCAAGGACTGAACGACTATAGAATAAAGGATCTAGCAATTTATGGGAAAACAGAAACAGCCTTAATTCTCAATAAGCTCTATTCAATGACACTACTGCCTGACTTCTACAAGAAACACCTGAAACGGGAATTAGGACGTGCTAAATTGCAACGTCGTTTGTCCAAGACTAAAAAAGGTTCCAAAAATAGAGCCAATCTTAGAAACAAATTGGCACTCAAGCATCTCAAGGTAAGTAGGCAGCGTAAAGACTTTGCTGTAAAGACGGCAAGGTGCGTAGTCCAGTCTAACGACTTGGTAGCCTATGTAGACGCGTCCCTTGCGCGTGTCCCCTTGGGACTCAGCGGCGTGCCGCAGGCTAGACTTGAAGGTGCGGAATATGGTAAGGAATAGACACCTTGCCAAGTCGATATCTGATGCAGCGTGGACACAGTTCCGTACTTGGATCGAGTACTTTGGTAAGGTTTTTGGTGTGGTCACGGTTGCTGTTCCACCCCACTACACATCCCAAGATTGCTCCAATTGTGGAAAGGTCGTCAAGAAGTCTTTGAGTACTAGGACGCATACCTGTCAACATTGTGGACATACTCAAGATAGGGACTGGAACGCTGCACGAAACATATTAGAAAAGGCACTACGTACGGCGGGTCACGTCGGAACTAACGCCTCTTGTCGGGAACTCCCTCTGCTTGGGTGATGCAAATCCTCCAAGTAAGCCGACTCGTGGAAAGAGGAAGCCCAAAGAGCAATATGAGTGAATCCCCCGCTATACCTGGTACTCCAGGTTAGCGGCGGGAGGATGTCAACTCAGGTGTCATTGTTCTTACCTACCATCCCGCACCAAAGGAAGTAAAGGAATAGCACAACCGGAAGGATCTTTAAAAAACAGCCATTTTGTCTATACCTATAGGATGAAATTTGACTGACTAGTAATACAATCTTGGTGTCCTCACATCCGGAAGTTTATGCGGTTTTTTACACATGGTCGCCGCTGGTTATTCCTGACGCTTTTTGTCATTGCAGTTATTGCAGCGTGTACGGCAATACCTGGAAAACGCGCTCAGCAAGCGATACAACACAGTGTGGTCATTTTCGTTGCCGATGGGCTGCGTCCGACTTCGATAAATGCTACCGATACTCCAAGCATGAACGAGATACGGGAACGAGGAGTCAAGTTTTCCAACAGTCACTCTTTATTTCCTACCTTCACCACCGCTAACGCTTCGGCGATCGCCACCGGTCACTACTTGGGCGATACGGGTGACTTTAGCAATACGATCCAAGTCAGCGCTCCGGTCAAAAGTGCCAAAAACAGCCTAGTCCCCTTCTTGGAAAACAATGCGGTTCTCAAGGAAGTTAACAAACAATTTGGTGCCAACTTCCTCAACGAACAAACTTTGCTAGAAGCAGCAAGAAAAGCAGGTTTCAGTACTGCTGCTGTCGGAAAAATCGGACCAGTTTTGATTCAAGATGTGACGTTGCAAAAGGGCGAACCAACCATCATTTTTGATGACGCCACCGGCACGCCAACGGAAATTTCTCTGAGTTCTGAGGTTACACAACTGCTTGCCAAAAACTCATTGCCAACAGCAACGCCATCGCGGGGAGAAAACGGTAATGATGGGGACAGCAAGACTCCAGGTACCAAAGTTGCAAATACAGTTCAGCAGCAATATTTTGCCGATGTGACGACTAAGGCAATCCTGCCACTTTTCAAGCAGCGGCAAAAACCCTTTGTGCTGGTTTTTTGGTCTCGTGATCCAGATGGTACACAGCATAACCACGGCGACAGCCTCAACCAACTCGTTCCTGGTATCAACGGTCCCACCGTCCAAGCAGCGCGCCAGAATGTTGACAAGAATCTGGCTCAAATTCGCACTGCATTAAGGGATTTGGGTTTGGAAGAGACGACAAATATATTCTTGACTGCCGACCACGGATTTTCGACTATTAGTAAGGAGAGCAAAACCAGTTATGCGGCAACACTTTCTTACCCGGATGTGCTAAAAGGTTTTTTACCAACTGGTTTTTTGGGAATAGACATAGCGCATGAATTAAAGCTATCTATGTTTGACCCAGATAAGAACAGTGCTCCACTTTATCCTAATAAAGGGCAGACTTCTAGAAACAGTATCATTGGTAAAGACCCCAGGAAACCAGATGTCATAGTTGCTGGTAATGGTGGTTCTGATTTGCTCTATCTGCCTAATGCTGCAAACAAAAAAGCCACTGCGAAAAAGATTGTAGATATGCTGCTAAAGCAAGACTATATCAGCGGCTTGTTTGTGGATGATTCTTTGGGAAAAATTCCTGGAACTTTATCATTAGAAGCGATCGCTCTTCGAGGAGCCGCACGGACTCCTAAACCATCTATCTTAGTAAACTTTCGCTCCTTTGACACAGGTTGCGGCAATCCCACAGCCTGTGGTGTGGAAATAGCAGATACAACCTTGCAGCAGGGACAAGGAATGCATGGAAGCTTTAGTCGTGCTGATACTTACAACACAATGGCAGCAATTGGACCTGACTTTAAACAGGATTATGAAGATGTGGCTCCGGTGAGTAACGCAGATGTAGCACCAACCTTGGCGAAGGTACTGAATCTAAAGTTGTCTCCTCAGGGTAAGCTAGTTGGTCGAGTGTTAAGTGAAGCGCTCCTTAGTGGACCTGACAACGTTCAGCATAAGTCTTTTACCCTGAAATCCCCATCTGCTGCTAATGGTTTGCAGACAATCCTCAAATATCAGACAGTCGGAAAAACTCGCTACTTTGATGTTGCTGGGTTTCCAGGTCGTACCCTGGGACTGTGATTAGAACTACATTATTTAATTAGGGTGCATTAATTCATATTTTATTTAGCGATATGCCAGCATAAACACTTCGACCTACGTATAGACGATTTTCCACTCATATTCTAGGGTTTTCTGTTCCAAACCAATTTGAATCCCCAGAGAACCCTAATTTTCTGTCTTGGAATCAATCCCCAGTGCAGTATAGCTGTGTGTTAACTGTTCCCAGAGCGCGTTTATTTGCTGGTAAGCGTCCTCTTGGGAGAGCTTTCCCAGAGTCTGTAAGTTGCAAATGTAGCCAACTCGTGTTGCAAATTCTTGTAAGTTAGCGTTGAATACCAGAGCCTCTGGCGTGAACTGACCGTGGTAACTTCGCTTCTGATAGAGAAAGGTATGTTTATCTATCTGCTCTTGCATAATCCACCTCTTGTCTATAAAATTCCTCTTCTTTCTTTGTATGCCAAAATAACGATAAAAACAAATATTCTTTTTTTTTAATTTAATAAAAAAAAATTATTTAAATGATACTACTTAAGTAGTATCATTTATTGCACTCAATATAATACCAATATCTGAGTAAAATAAATCATGGTAAATTTTGGAGAATTTTCCGGTTTTGGGTGGAAGTTACCCTTATAGGTTTTTAGTTTCGCGATTTGCGACACTTGAAACGTAAAACAACCAAACCAAACGATGAGGCAGATGTGCATGGCAAGTTTGAAACATCAATCAATAGCCGTAGTTGGGGCGGTGCTTTCTACCTTGGGAACAGCAGAATTAGCAGGGGCAATAGTTACTGCTGGTGATCCACAAAATTACCAGGTTGCCCCTGGAAAGTTTAGTGGTGTTGTACCAATAAATACTTCAGTTGATCTCTGCACTGGTTCCTTGTTAAAAGGGGGTTTACATATTCTCACAGCAGCCCACTGCATCACAGACAAAAATGGTAAATTTAATACCAGTATTTTGAATAAAACAAACGTAACTTTCAAATTGCCTACAGGTTCAGTCTCAATACCCGTTGTTGACTATTTTGTGCATCCTGGGTACGATAGTATTTTTTACAAAGGTAATGACATTGCTGTTTTGCGACTAAGTGCGCCAGCACCCAGCCAAGCTCAACAATATGACATTTATCGTGCTCAAGATGAAGTCGGTAAAATTTTCACGCAAGTAGGATACGGCTACATTGGTAGCGGAAACCTAGGAGAAAATACTCAGAGTAATCTTTCCCATCTAGGTTACTCTGCAATAAATAAGTTTGATGCCTTGGCTGATATTACTAGTTCACTGTTTCAGCAGCAAATTCCTGGATTTACAGGCATCATCTCTGGAAGTCAATTGTTGTTTGATTTCGATAGTGGCTTATCTGCGAATGATGCTTTTGGCACTCACTTTGGTATCAACGATTTGGGCTTGGGAACCAATGAAGGCAATATAGCTGGTGGTGATTCAGGTGGACCTGCATTTATTAATGATTTGGTTGCTGGTATTGCTTCCTACAGCTTTAGCGATGCATTTCTTTTCCCAAACGGGATCCACACAGATTTGGATAAGACAACCAACAGCAGTTTCGGTGAATTTACAGCAACAACACGGGTGTCTAATTATGCCCCATTTATTGATAATGCAATTGCTGGTAAGGTCGGCTCTGCTATACCTATTCAATCACGGTCAACGACAAACTCGCCAAGTGCGAAATTGCAAAGTCTTATAGTGCGGCAAGGTACAGACCAAACTCTAAAAACGATTCCAGAACCTACCTCTATACTGGGGATGTTAGCGTTTGGCACTGCTGTTTGCTTTCTTAGAAAAGGTCAAAAACCATTGGCGAGACGCAACAGTTAAGTAGCTTCCAAATTAAAAAATATCCAACTTTTTCTTGTGGGATGGGCTTGGTGCCCGTCCTATAAACTGGGCGGGCAGGGATGCCCAACGCCAGTCGCCTGCTGTCGGGAAACAAGGACTGCAGCGCTGGCTCCCCCACACAAGATTGGATAATTTATTTGTTGGAAATCCCTAAACTGAAAAACTCTTAGAATACCTCGCTAAATTCAGTTAGTGGGACTTTAGAACTTTCTGGAATGAAAATCGCTTGAAAGCTTTTGTGGACATGGCAAATACGTTAACAGGGGTAAAAGTACCTTAAACCCAGTTACATTGCGAGTATGTACTAAGTTCCCCACCATCGCCACTTTACAATTGGTTCAAATCGTTACCCAGGTCAGAGCCCCACAACGACTATCCGCTGATGGAGATAGGCATTCTAGAGCTAAACCGCAATCCCGAAAACTATTTTGCCGAAGTAGAACAAGCTGCGTTTAGTCCCTCAGTATTTGTACCCGGAATTGGTCCTAGCCCTGACAAAGTATTACAGGCGCGACTGATGTCTTATCCTGATGCTCAGCGTTACCTAATTCGGAGAGAAGGCTCCCGCCATAATCTTTGATTTGGCGGTGAGATGAATCGAGGGTTAAAACCGCCACGTTCTTCGACGCCCTGCGAAGCGGGGGAGCAGAACAGTGGCTGTTTTAACAATCTCTGTGCTATGATTACGCTATAAACTTGAGTGTAAGAATGCTGGTATTCGAGGCAAAGCTCGTTGGAACGAACGAGCAGTATGGAAAGCTGGATGAAGCTATCCGTACTGCCCGATTTATTCGTAACAGTTGCCTGAGACATTGGATGGATAACAAGGACATTGACAAGTACGATTTGAGCGCATATTGTGCAGTGCTTGCTAGAGATTTCCGGTTTGCCAAGAATCTCAATTCTATGGCTCGTCAGGCTAGTGCTGAACGAGCTTGGGCAGCAATATCTCGTTTCTACGACAACTGCAAGAAAGCAAAACCAGGCAAGAAAGGATACCCACGCTTCAAAAAAGAACAGACACACGGCAGTGTTGAGTACAAGACAAGTGGCTGGCGACTTTCTGAAGATAGACGGTGTATCACCTTTTCTGATGGATTTGAAGCGGGAACCTTCAAAATGTGGGGAACCCGTGACTTGCACTTCTATCAGTTGAAACAGATTAAGCGTGTCCGAGTTGTTCGCCGAGCAGATGGGTACTACGTACAATTTTGTGTTGACCAGGAACGTTTGGAGAAGCGGGAACCAACCGCTCATAATGTCGGTATTGATGTTGGGTTGAACCACTTCTACACCGATTCTGACGGGCAGACTGTTGCCAATCCGCGTCACCTGCGTAAGTCTGAAAAGTCTTTGAAACGGTTGCAACGTCGTTTGTCTAAGACTAAGAAGGGTTCTAAAAATAGAGCCAAGTTTAGAAATAAACTTGCTCGCAAGCATCTTAAGGTAAGTCGCCAGCGTAAAGACTTTGCTGTGAAGACGGCAAGGTGCGTAGTGATGTCTAACGACCTCGTGGCGTATGAGGACTTGAAGGTGCGGAATATGGTGAGGAATAGACACCTCGCCAAATCGATATCTGATGCAGCGTGGACTCAATTCCGAGAATGGGTTGAGTACTTTGGGAAAGTGTTTGGTGTGGTCACGGTTGCCGTTCCACCTCACTACACATCCCAGAATTGTTCCAATTGTGGGAAAGTCGTCAAGAAGTCTCTTAGTACCAGGACGCATACTTGTCATCATTGTGGGCATACCCAAGATAGAGATTGGAACGCTGCACGAAACATACTTGAGAGAGGACTCCGTACCGTGGGGCACACGGGAACGTTAATCGCCTCTGGAGACATCGACCTCTGCGCGGATGGGGAAACTCCTCCGGGTAAGCCGAGTCGCGGAAAGAGGAAACCCAAGAAGTGATTCTTGGAATCCCCCGCTGTAACGGTACTCCGTTCAGCGGCGGGAGGATGTCAACGCATCGGCACAAACTACCAGCAGTTGCCCGTCAACCAGCCTCGCTGTCCAGTGATGCACTACCACCGGGATGGTGCCATGTCCACAGGGTACGGCGGCAGCAGCCCCAATTATTATCCCAACAGCGACAGTAGCGCTCCCAAAGAAGCGCCGCAATACCGCGAGCCTGGGCTGTCTCTTGGTGATGTGGTTGCCGATCGCTATGACTCTCGCGATCAGGATGACTATACCCAAGCAGGCAATCTCTGGCGGATCTTCTCTGAAGATGAGAAGAATCGTACAGCGCAAGCAATCGCAGGAGCGTTGAGTGGAGCACGGCAGGATATCCAAATGCGGCAACTGTGCCACTTCTTCCGGGCTGATATGGATTACGGTCGGCGCGTTGCTGTGGCATTAAACATTGAGATTGACCCCGGTATGGTGCAACAGAACCAACAGAACAATCCTCAACCTGTAACAGCCTAAATAATGGCGATGGCGCAGAGCGCCCGCCTCTTCGAGGCGATCGCCCAAACGACAACAATTCTTCCGTAAACTACGGTAAAACATTGGAAACAGGCGATGGGCAAAGCCCCGCCTTGTCCTGTCGGACACGCTTCGCGCCGAGAGCGCCTGTCCGCAGGACTTACGGCGATTGCCATGCAGGGCAGTGGCACCTTTGCAATCGCATTTCTGGACAGGCTTATTTGAAATGCTGCATACTAACTAATTGATAATTTCTCATTCCCACAGTTACCAAAGAAGGATTTTAATACTTGTTGGTGAAATGGTAACCGTGACCCCTACACATAACCGTAAGAGCGATCGCATAATAAAATTGTAAGAATAGGTCTACATAGCAGCAGTCACTTAGATAAACGGTATTTTCATCGCGGTTGCTCTCATTAAAACAGTTGCAGCCAGTGAGAGAAAATACTCATATGATTTTTTAGCAAACGTGTAAGGATTACAGATAATGCAAGTTCTAAAAAGATCCATCAAACCAGAAATTTATATATCGTTCCTCCACATCTACCCAACGACTTGGGGGACTGCTGGTGATATCTGTTTAGTCCGTGAATCTGTAGCTAATTCAAGTGCATCGAAGTTCGTAGGTCACAAACTTCAATTAGCACTCCCAAAAGGCATAGAGCGCGATCGCTTGGTAGGCGTTCCGGTGATGAAAGTTGCAGGTCATGTGAGCGAGGGACATCCTAAAGATCCGCAGTCCGAATGGGAGGTTTATGAAGGTGTAGATAGAGAAATAGCGATCGCCGCTCTAAAACCTTGGGGCTTCAAGTTAATTGACTCTAATGTGGCAATCTGATCAAAGTCCCCACCGTCAGCAAAGAGAACACAGGAGTCATGTATACAGACGCGCCATGCCGCGTCTTTACTTATCCGACATTACTTATCCGACATTACTTATCGCACATAACCTAATACGGTTGAGTTAAGGATTTTTAGTGAAAATTGGTGTAGAGACGCGACGCCCAACGGGAGAGCCAGTTCCCGCTTGTTGGGAAACCCTCATTCGCCCTGCGGGCAGGCTCGCCAACAGGACGCTTACTCACCAGTCGCTGTGAGTTCGGGAGACCCCAACGGGAGAGCCAGTTGCCTGCTGTCGGGAAACAAGGACTGCAGCAGGTTGTCGTCACCTCCAAAGGGCGCTGGCTCGCCATGGCGCGTCTTTACATTGCAGCAACGGAAAATCAAGCTTCTTTAGACCGCAGAGCACTACTGTTAGGCGGTGCGGTACTCTCGTTAACGCAACGCCAGTTTGCACACTCGAGAGAACCTCCAAGGGCGCACTGGCTCCCCTACAATTTAACGTTTACTTTATAAATCATCTCTAAGTGGTCTCAGATTTCTCACAAAAGCTGAAAATAGAGAGAGCAAAAACTCCGAAAATATTTATTGTAAAAGGATTCTAGCAGTTCCAAGTTCCATTCGATTAGGAGTAAAGTCTAGCTTTGCTGCAAAGAAGTTACAGTTGGTAATTATTATTTATTTAACTATTTTAAATATTTTAATGATCTGCTTAAGTGTCTTAAGTGTCTTAACTGTCCACCTAATGATCTGCTTAAGTGTCTTAAGTGTCTTAACTGTCCACCTAATGATCTGCTTAAGTGTCTTAAGTGTCTTAACTGTCCACCTAATGATCTGCTTAAGTGTCTTACCTGCTATTGCATTTTCTTGATAAAGCTGAGACCATTTAGATGCTTAGTTTAAGCACGTTAGTTTTAAAAAAGTGAGTTTAAGAGCATGTTTGAAAAGTTGGCAACTGAGTAAAAAAAGCTCTCCGGGTATAAGCTGTAAATACGTATATACAGCACCATTGAGAGCCTTAAAGAAACTATACTCCAGTAACCTCACCCAAGAACAATGGGAACTAGTTGAACCTTTCATTCCATCAGCCAAACCTGGTGGTCGGAGACTATAAGCGGATGTGTGGCAGGTACTCAACGTCATTTTCTATGTGTTGACTCAAGGATGCACTCTTGCAAACCTGTCTGGAGACTTTCCCAATTGGCAAACGGTACATACCTAATGAACGCAATTGGCGTCAAGACGGAACATGATGAGTATCGATGACAAACTAAGAGCCTGGGTGAGAGTGGACAAAGAGCGATCCGCCAGTCCAGACAAAAGCGATAGTCGATAGTCAAAGTGTCAAAAGTGCGGCGATGGTAAGCCAAGCGGTGGGGTACGATGCTTTTCAAAAGGTCAAAAGACGCAAGCGGTTTGTAACAGTGGATACCTTAGGTTTAGTACTACGAGTGTTGGTGACGCATTGTCCCCGAAAAAATCGGGCAGCTTTTGTTTTATTGATTTGTGGGACAAGACGGGTACGCGTAGTAGTAAGGCTGCCCGATTTTTTTACGTGTAAGACCCCCGTGACAGCCGCCAGTGTGGACGAACGCTCAGACGGTAAACCAGTACTCAAGAAGGTTAAACAAATGGGAAACACCGTGCCGCGTCTCCATACTATCTGGGTTGATGGTGGTTACGATGGCAACCAGTTTATGCACTGGGTGATGGATTTCTGCCGATGGGTCGTGCAAGTCGTGCTGCGAGCGCATGAACACAAGGGCAATATACACAAGGGCAATATTAGGCTACCTAAACATTGGGTGGTGGAAAGAACCTTGAATTGGCTTACAGGGTGTCGGCGTTTGAACAAAGACTACGAGCTATTACCCCAAATCTCGGAAGCGTTTATCACTTTGCCATGATTCGTATTATAGTAAGGCGTTTGGCATAAAATCTTACCTCTCATTACTTTTCAAACACCCTCTTAGCAAAGTAACTAATTTTGGTTGAGTAATAGCTTTAATCCTCTAACAATGACAACTTGATATCGATAAGCTTATGCCTAAAAAAGATTACCTGAAAAATGATTATTCTAAGCAGAAGATTGCTATTACTGCTACATTTACTAGCGAACCAATCAATGATTCCCTTTCTTATTGGCTGGAAGAAATAGGAATCTCCTACTCAATTGACTTTGCTCCATACAATCAAGTATTTCAAGAACTGCTCAATCCAACCAGCCTTTTTGCTCGTAATCAAGATGGAATAAATATTGTTCTGGTTAGGTTCGAGGATTGGGACAGAACTAAAAATCGCTTGCAACTGATAGTTGACCCCTCCCAAAAGGAACGAATTCTCCCTCCTGGGTTGGGCTACACCTTACCAAATCACTTAGAAATCGCCCACCTTAACCAGTACGAAACTGAGTATCTGTACCAAGAAATTTTTGTCGATCGCGTCTATTTAAAGCATGGAATTGTCTTCAATGAAGATGACTGCATAATCGATGTGGGAGCAAATATTGGTTTATTCACTTTATTTGCCCAGCAAAAATCCCCAAAAGGGACTATTTATGCTTTTGAGCCTGCACCCCATGCCTTTGACAAATTACAGACTAATGCAAAGCTCTACTGCCAAAATACCCATCTTTTTAATTGCGGATTAGGTGGTGAAGCCAGAGAAGAAACCTTCACTTTCTACCCTCGCTCCTCGGTTTTCTCAAGTTTTGCAGCTGATACAGAGCAAGATGAAAAAGCTATTCGCTCAGTCATTATTAATATGCTGCAACGCGATAATTCTCTCGATGAAGAGTCATTAGAGCGCCTGGCTGATGAATTTCTCAAGGATAGGCTGGAGCGAGAAACTTATCAAGCTCAACTGCGAACTCTTTCAGAAATTATCGAAGAATACAAGATTGAAAAGATTGATTTACTGAAACTCGATGCTGAAAAAAGCGAGTTAGCAATTCTCCAAGGAATTAAAGACCATCATTGGTCACTCATTAAACAGATAGTCATGGAGGTGCATGACCAAGAAGGCAGTACGATTAAACAGGTCATGCGCTTGCTTGAAGACAAAGGTTTTAAATTTGTTGTCGATGAAGAGTCTCTACTGCATGGTTCAGGACTCTTTAATATCTACGCAACTCGCCCCAACCAGAAGCACAACCAACTATCACAGCAATTTGGAAAAAACATAGCCCAAATAGAGCAAAGCGTCAAGGATTTTGGCAGTGCTTTAAAAACTGCAACAACACGCTCACCAAATCCCTACTTGGTCTGTATCTGTCCTCCCTCTCGAACTACTGATACAGCGTCTAACATCTTACATGAGAGAATGCAAGAACTGTTAGCAGCCGATCTTAACAATGTTAGTGGTCTGTACCTGATCAAAAGTCAAGAATTGACCAGTACCTACCCAGTAGAGGAGTACTACGACCCCTACGGCGACGAACTAGGACACATTCCCTACACGCCAACCTTTTTCTCTGCCTTGGGGACGATGCTAGCGCGAAAAATCTTTGCTTTGAAAAGCTTTCCTTACAAGGTGATTGCCCTTGACTGTGACTATACCTTATGGAGTGGTATTTGTGGGGAGGATGGAGTTGCTGGAGTAAAAATCGATCCACCATTTCGAGCGCTACAAGAATTTCTCGTACGGCAGCAAGCAGCAGGAAAGTTGATTTGTTTATGTAGTAAGAATCAAGAAGAGGATGTATTTGCAGTCTTTGACCAACATCAAGATATGGTACTTAAGCGCCATCATCTCGTCAATTGGCGCATTAACTGGCAATCGAAATCGGAGAATCTGAAGTTTTTAGCTGCCGAACTGCAACTGAGTTTAGATAGCTTCATTTTCATTGATGACAATCCAGTTGAGTGTGCTGAAGTTAGGGCAAACTGTCCAGAAGTCCTGACCCTCCAACTTCCCGAAGAGCGCAATCGCATCCCTCAATTCTTACAGCATATTTGGGCTTTCGACCAACTCCAAGCCACTCAAGAAGACCAACAAAGAACTCATCTCTATCAACAAAATGTTCAGCGCCAGCGTTTGCAACAGGATTCTCTTTCCTTTACTGATTTCCTCGCCCAACTGAACTTAGAAATTGAGATTTCTCCAATGCAAAGCGAGCAACTTTCGCGGGTTGCTCAACTGACCCAACGCACCAATCAGTTTAACTTCACAACAATCCGACGGTCTGAGGCTGAAATTCAACAACTTTGTCATTTAGGAAGATTAGAGTCTCGGGTGGTCAAGGTAAAAGACCGCTTTGGAGATTATGGCTTAGTAGGTCTGCTCTTGTTTGAAGCTCAGGAAAATGCACTATTTGTAGACACGTTTTTGCTTAGTTGTCGGGTACTTGGTCGGGGTGTAGAGCATAATTTGCTTGCCTATTTGGGAACTCTTGCTCAAGAAAGGGGATTGGGACGAGTCGAGCTTTTCTATATACCTACCAAGAAGAATCAACCAGCTTGGGATTTTCTGACTAGTGTTGGTAGACAATTTCAGCAGGAGAAAGATGGTGGTTGGTTATTCGAGTTTCCATCTCAAACCGCATCCGAAAGCAATTTCATACTTATAACCGATAAAGATACCGTAGATAAGAAGGCTGATGAGAACTTAGTAGAAACAGCCTCGTCCGAAGCTCAAAAAAGACTAATATCCGATAAAGATACCGTAGATAAGAAAGCTGATGAGAGCTTAGTAGAAGCAGCCTCGTCCAAAGACAAAAAAAGACTAATATCCGATAAAGATGCCGTAGATAAGAAAGCTGATGAGAGCTTAGTAGAAGCAGCCTCGTCCAAAGACAAAAAAAGACTAATATCCGATAAAGATGCCGTAGATAAGAAGCCCGATCAAGAAGCAAAATCCGGATCTGATAGCTCGGTAAAAATAGCCTTTTCCGTAGACTTCTTTGAACGCATTGCTCGCAATCTATATAGTCCCGAACTCATTCTCAAAGAGATTGCATCCCGACAACAGCGCCAACGTCCTCAGTTAGATATAGAATTTGTTGCTCCTCGCACTCCTATAGAGAAGGCGATCGCACATCTATTTGCAGAAGTCCTCAAACTTGATAGAGTGGGTATTGATGATAACTTCTTTGAACTAGGTGGTGATTCGATTCGGGGTGCGATTCTGATTAATAAACTGCAAGCGCAATTAAACGAGATTGTTCACTTTGTTGTCTTATTTGATACAAAAACTGTTGCTGGGCTAGCAGCTTACATAGAAGAAAACTACCCACAAGCAGCAGCAAAACTGCTTGGTAAGGAAATAACTTCAATTATTGACCTACCACAAGAGCGAATCGATGAAGCTAAAGTTTTGCAAATGCGTTCGCTTATTCCCTCCCTAGCTCCCCCAATAGAAGATGACGGTATCAAAAACCCGCCAGCTATCTTTATCCTCTCGCCTCATCGCAGCGGTTCTACGTTACTGCGCGTCATTCTGGGAGGAAATCCCCAATTGTTCGCGCCTCCAGAATTGGAACTGCTGACGTTTAATACTCTTGGGGAACGAAAAGCAGCATTTTCTGGACGTTACAGCTTTTGGACGGAAGGGACGATTCGCACAATTATGCAAATCCGGGGGTGTAGTCCAGAAGAGGCGATCGCACTTATGGAGGAATTGGAAGCGAAAAATCTCACCACCAAGCAATTCTACCGCCTCATACAGGAATGGCTGGGCGATAAAATTTTGGTAGACAAGACCCCCTCCTACTCCATAGATTTAGAAACCCTCAAACAAGCGGAAAGAAATTTCCAAAACCCTCTCTACATCCATCTTGTGCGTCATCCCTATGCAACGATGCGCTCTTATGAAGAAGCCAGAGTAGAGCAAACATTTCCATATCAACATCCCTTCAACAGACGAGAACTTGCTGAACTCGTTTGGCTGATTAGCCATCAAAATATTCTCGAATTCTTGCAACAAATTCCCCAACAGCGCCAGTATCAAATCAAATTTGAAGACATCGTTAGTCAGCCGCAAACTACTGTAGAAGGCATTTGCCAATTTTTAGGACTTGAATTCCATCCTGATATGCTGCAACCATACAAAGAGAAAAAGCAGCGCATGACTGATGGGATCTACGCCCAGTCTAGAATGGTGGGGGATGTGAAATTTCACGAACATCAGGGCATTAATGCTAGCACCGCAGATAGTTGGAAGCAGTACTACACCAGCGACTTTTTAGGCGATGTGACTTGGCGCTTAGCAGAGTCTTTGGGATATCAAAGAAATAACGGTGCTATTCCTAAAGTGAGTCGGGGAAATCAAACAGAATCTCAGATCCCTCTTTCTTTCGCCCAACAGCGGCTATGGGTTCTAGCGCAATTGGAGCCGGACAACCCCTTCTACAATATGTTTAAGGCTGTTCGTCTCAACGGGCGTGTGGATATAGAAGTTTTAGAACGCAGTCTCAACGAGATTATCCGCCGTCACGAAGTTTTACGCACCACGTTTAGTGCAGTGGAGGGAACGCCTGTACAAGTCATTGCCCCCCACGCAACTATGAAACTCTCGGTTGTAGACTTGCAAGGATTGTCAGGACAAGAACAGTCAGAACAATTGCAACTCTTAGCAACCCAGGATCAATTGCAACCCTTTGACCTGACCAAAGGACTTTTGCTGCGAGTCACTTTAGTACAACTCAAGTCAGAGTCCTATGCTTTGTTATTGACCATGCACCACATCATCGGTGATGGCTGGTCAATGGGGGTATTCATCAAAGAATTATCGAGTTTGTATCGAGGCTTCTTGGTTGGCGATCCTTCTCCCCTGGCAGAATTACCGATTCAATACGCAGATTTTACGATTTGGCAACGCCAATGCTTGCAAGGAAAAGCATTACAAACCCAAATCAATTACTGGAAGCAACAGTTAGCAGGCGCACCACCTCTGTTGGAACTGCCAACGGACAGACCTCGTCCTTCCGTGCAAACTTTCCGAGGTTGGTGTTTTTCCTTCGAGCTAGATGCAAAACTGACGGCATCGCTGAAAGAACTCAGCCAAAAGTCAGGAACCACCCTATTTATGACCTTGATGGCGGCTTATGCTACTTTACTGTTCCGTTACAGCACTCAGGAAGATATTCTGCTAGGAACGCCGATCGCTAGCCGCAATCATCAAGACATAGAAGGGTTAATTGGCTTTTTTGTCAATACCTTGGTGATACGAACTCGACTAGAAGGTAATCCCAGTTTCTCGGATTTACTGATGCAAGTGCGTTCTACTTGCATGGATGGCTACGCGAACCAAGACGTTCCCTTTGATGTGATTGTCGAAGCTTTGCAAATAGAGCGCAGTCTCAGCCACAGTCCTCTGTTCCAGGTGATGTTTGCACTGCAGAATGCCCCGATGGAGCAATTAGAAACGCCTGAGTTAGCGATCGCTCCTTTACATCTAGATAATGTCAACGCCAAGTTTGACCTTACCTTACAAATGTGGGAAACAAACACAGAACAAGGAAATTCCCTACAAGGGTTTTGGCAATATAACACCGATTTGTTTGATGAAGACAGAATCGTTCGCATGAGCGGTCATTTCCAGGAGTTATTAGCAGGAATTGTCGCCAACCCGCAACAGTCGGTAGGTACATTATCATTGCTAACTGAGCGTGAACGTCATCAATTGCTAGTGGAATGGAATGATACCCGCATACCATATCCCGATACTAAATGTATCCATCAAGTGTTTGAGGAACAGGTAGAACAAACACCCAATGCGATCGCTGTGGTGTATGAGGACGAGTCTCTGACATATCGGGAGTTGAATGAACGCGCCAATCAATTAGCGCATTATCTGCAAACCTTGGGAGTCAAGACAGAAGTATTGGTGGGGATTTGCGTCGAGCGATCGCTCGACATGATTGTCGGCATACTCGCCATACTCAAAGCAGGCGGTGCGTATGTCCCCTTTGATCCAGCCTATCCTCAAGAGCGCTTGGCTCATATGTTCCAAGACACAGGCGTATCGGTGCTGCTCATTCAACAGCAGTTGATGGGATTACTACCCCCAAACTCCGCTAAGGTCATTTGTCTAGACACGGAGTGGGAAATTTTCAGCCAATACAGCCAACAGAACCTCAAGGCAGATGTGACACCAGACAACCTAACTCACATCATGTACACCTCTGGTTCGACAGGAATACCCAAGGGTGTCTGCATTATCCACAGAAATGTTGTCCGGTTGGCTAAGGGAACAAACTTTGCATCATTAACACCACAAGAAGTATTTCTACAACTCGGTCCGCTTTCCTTCGATGCCTCAACACTGGAAATTTGGCCTTGTCTGCTCAATGGTGCCAAGCTCGTCCTAATGCCTAGTCAGAAGCCATCTTTAGAAGAGTTGGGTGAAATCATCCAGCGCTATCAGGTGAGCATTTTGTGGCTGACAGCCAGCTTGTTCCATCTGATGGTGGATGAAAGATTGCAGGATTTACAACCTGTGCGTCAACTGATGAGTGGAGGTGATGTATTATCTTTGACTCACGTCCAAAAGGTTGTGCGGGAACTCAGCAATTGTCAATTTATCAACGGCTACGGTCCCACGGAAAACACTGTATTTACCACTTGCTTCCCTGTAACGGCTGAAAGTCAAATCGAGAAATCAATTCCTATCGGTCGTGTCATCGGCAATACACAAATATATGTATTAGACCCCAATCTCCAACCCGTACCCATAGGGGTTTGGGGCGAAATGCACGTTGGTGGTGCTGGTTTAGCCAGGGGCTACTGGAATCGTCCCGAACTGAATCAGCAAAAATTTATTCCCAACCCTTTTGGGCATCTGGATGCTGATCGCCTGTATAAAACAGGTGATTTGGTTCGTTACTTACCTGACGGTAATATAGAATTCTTTAGTCGTATTGACAACCAAGTAAAAATCCGTGGTTTCCGGATTGAACTTTCAGAAATTGAGGTTGTTCTAACTCAACACCCCCAAGTACGAGATGCTGTTGTCATTGCTAGGGAAGACAAGCCTGGTATGAAGAGTTTGGCAGCTTATGCAATCCCTGAAGGAAAGCAGCCCACTAGTAGCGAGTTGCGCTCGTTCCTTAAGGAAAAGCTTCCCGACTATATGGTGCCTGCATCCTTCACCGTTCTAGAAGCTTTTCCGATTACACCCAATGGCAAAGTTGACCGCCGTGCCCTACCTTCCCCAGAGTTTGAGTTTAATGACTCGACTGGCTTTGTCTCTCCCCGTACTTATGCTGAAAAAATTTTGGTAAAAATTTGGCAGGATGTTTTACTATTAAAACAAGTTTGTATTCAGGACAACTTTTTTGAATTGGGTGGGGATTCCATTATTGGAATCCAAATTATCGCTAGAGCCAATCAAGCTGGATTAAAACTGACTCCAAAACAGCTATTTCAGCACCAAACCATCGCTGAGTTAGCTGCTGTAGCAGTGACAACTACCTCCAAGCAGGCAGAACAAGGCTTAGTTAAGGGCATTGTTCCCTTAACACCAATTCAGCATTGGTTCTTTGAGCGAAATTTACCCGAACCCCATCACTTTAACCAATCTGTCCTGCTAGAAGTTCCGCCAAATATCCAACCGGAATTACTAGAGCAAGCATTACAAAACCTGCTGTACCATCACGATGCTTTACGGCTGCGGTTTGTGCAGCAAGCAGCGCAATGGCAACAGTACAACAGTGATGTGTGCGAGCAAGTCTCGTTGGCGCTTGCTGATTTGTCCAACTTGCCACAAATAGAACAATCAAAGGCAATTGAGTTAAAGGCAGATGAAATCCAGCGATCGCTAAATTTAGCAGATGGGCTGCTGTTGCGGGTCGTTCTGTTTAACTTAGGCAAATCTTCCCCTGGACGTTTGCTCATCGTCATCCATCACTTGGCTGTTGATGGGATTTCCTGGCGGATTTTGCTAGAAGATTTATCTGAAGCATACAAACAGTTAGATAGTGGGAAGAACATCCAACTAAGAGCAAAAACAACTTCCTTCAAGGATTGGGCAATCCGATTGCAGGATTATGCAGACAGTCAAGGACTGCGCTCAGAGCTAGATTACTGGCTGCACTCAAGGTCGTTCGCAGTTGCTCCAATACCCTTGGATTCTCCTGTTGCGTCAGAAAACACTGTAGATTCAAGTCGCATTGTTTCTGTATCCCTGAGTGGTGAACAGACTCGCGCCCTGTTGCAGGATGTCCCGGTCGCCTACAACACCCAAATTAACGATGTACTATTGACCGCATTAGTACAGAGTTTTGCTGGATGGACAGGCTATGACTCCCTACTAATTGAATTAGAAGGTCACGGACGGGAGGACTTGTTTGAGGATGTAGACTTGTCCCGCACAGTAGGCTGGTTTACCAGTTTATTCCCCGTTTGCTTAAAACTTGGAGGTCTTCACCATCCTGGAGAGGCTCTCAAGTCCGTCAAAGAGCAACTGCGACGCATCCCCAATCGAGGTATTGGCTATGGCATCCTGCGGTATCTTAGCTCAGATGCAACCATACACAAGCAACTTGACCTGCTCCCTCAAGCTCAAGTGAGCTTCAACTACTTGGGTCAATTCGACCAAACGCACCTAGCGCCCCTTGATTGGAAATATGCTCAAGAGTCTAGCGGTTCTATTCACAGTCCCAAAGGACAGCGCCGCCATTTGTTGAATGTGAATGGATTAGTCATTGAAGGCAGATTGCAACTGGAGTGGAAATATAGCAAGGCTTTCCATCACCAAGCTACTGTAGAAAACTTGGCTAACAACTATGTGAAAGTCTTAGAAGCTATTATTGACCACTGCTTATCCCCACAAGCAGGAGGCTATACTCCTTCAGATTTCCCTGAAGTTGGTTTCAGCCAAGAAGCGTTGGACGAACTGCTAGCAGAAATTGAATGAAGTTGTGAACAACTCATCTCTATCGAGATAAGACGTGCCCTCACTTTGTCCATTGTTTTAATTTTTCCACACCAACCTTATTCATTGTTTATGACAATCTCGAAAGCTACACTCACAACCACGCGGAATCCAGGGATTTTGGTTAATAAACTTGCTTCCAAAATTTCCTGCATCTCATATCAAAGTATGCGTCGGTCTAGCAGAGTATTAAGAGAGTTTGTACTTTATTATTTTCCAATTTATAATCTCTCAATGAATGACTTCTTTCGGTTTTATCCCATCTTAGGTTTTATAGAAGCTCTGGTTTATCAAACTGATGATGAAGTTGAAAAAATTCAAAGTGAGGGCTATGGGACACTGCAAAATTCTCCTTGGGAATCCAAACAAGAAATTATCTTGTCTGTTTTAGAAGAGTATAATCTCAAGCATTATAAAGTTGAATTTTATATGGAAAAGCTGGGAGAGTATTTTGAATTAGAAACCCAGATATTAGCCAGTTCTCATGTGACTCATGACATGATTAAAAAGGCTGCTGAATTACGCTCTTCTGACTATCGAGTATTACATTGTACTTTGCTCAAAATGCTAGGACTAAATTACGAAGAAGAAGAGTTAAATGAAGAATTGAAACTGATGTGGCCTCTAGAAGTTGTAAATGATATTGAAGACGATTTAATGTTTTACTCAGAGGATGTAGCAGCTAAACATTATAATACTTACAGAATGTTTGTGAAAATTTACGGGGAAAAAGCTCCTTATTACATCAAGAAAGAATTAAATTTTTATGAAGGTCTATTTCATAAACAGTTAGGGCGATTTTCAGGAATGAAACGAGAATCTTTCATCAAACCTTGGAATGCCTATCGTCTCGACCATCCAGTTCCAGTCATTCCTGAACCGATTTTGGAAGATTAACACAGCATAACTCAGGAGTCAAAAGTCAGAAATCAGAAGTAAAATTTGCTCTATGTCTGGTTTCTTCATTTACTCGCTGCTGTATGTAAGTATAGCTAGTAGCTAATAGCGAATTGCTAATTAGTAATTTCTCTGCACTATTAGCTATTAGCAGCTTTTTTATGAAGCGAAACTAAATGCATAAAAGGAGTCGCGTTATGTCTCAAAATAGCAATTCGCAAATCCTCACAAGTTACAGTGCATTGGTAACTGAGTTATTTCGTGCCGTTGATTCCTCTCATTGGGAAGCTCTAGCAGACATTTTTCATAGTAATATCATCTATGAACGTCCGGGTTACAATCCTTTTGTTGGCATTGAACGCCTTCTCAAGTTTTATCAAATGGAAAGAATCATTGCCTCAGGTAAACACTACATTGAGCATATTACAATTGATGACAGTTATGGAGCTTGTTGGGGGAGATTTCTTGGTATGAGTAAGGACGGTTGCGAAATAGATGAGCTTTTTGCTGATGTATACTCATTTGAAAAAGGCAAGATTAAAACTCGGAAAACACACTTTTTTAGACCAGCCGTTTAGTAAAATAATAGAGGTAGAATGGTGGAAAAACAGCGTGGTGTAACAATATGGTTAACTGGTTTGAGTGGTGCTGGGAAAACCACCATCTGCCAATTTTTGGAGACAGAACTGCGATCGCAAGGATATAAAATTGAAGTCCTTGACGGCGATGTAGTTCGGCAAAACTTAAGTAAAGGGTTAACTTTCAGCAAGGAGGATCGAGACGAAAATATTCGGCGGATTGGTTTTGTAGCTCACCTGCTAACTAGGAATAATGTCATTGTACTGGTTTCGGTCATCTCGCCATATCGAGCAATTCGAGAAGAAGTGAAAGAAAAGATTGGAGATTTTATTGAAGTCTACGTCAATGCACCATTAGAAGTTTGCGAACAGCGAGATGTCAAAGGTTTGTATAAAAAAGCCAGATCTGGTGAAATCAAAAACTTCACTGGAATTGATGATTTATACGAAATACCTCTTGAACCTGATGTTGAATGCAAAACTCATCAAGAAAGTGTTGCCGAAAGCGCAAATAAAATTTTAAACAAGTTAGAAAAATTAGGGTACACTAATTCTCTATTGTTGCCACAATTCCAAAACAATTACTCCCGGATACGATGAGCAAGTAGGAAAAAATGAAATGAGTTTAGTAAAAGAAAAGGAACTGTGTAAACTTTTTGTTGAAGTTGGACAACAACAATATTCCCTTGCTGCTATCGGTACTAATTTTGCTAAAAATGATGAAGTGGCATGGAATAGTTTTGTCACCGCTCTACTATCAGCAAAGGGCGAGCCTGCTGTTGAAACAGTCTATGAATATCTAGTAAATGCTGTTGCTGAATATAACAAACGCAATAATACAGAAGTCAATATCAAAACTGTTTATAATTACTTTACTGCTAAAATTATTCGTTCCATCTTTGTTGAACCATCGGAACTACAGAAAAACTGGTACTTTATTTGTCGCACGGCAGAAATTCCCAAGCCTGGAGATTTTGTGACTGTGCAAATTTTTCAGGAACCGTTGGTGGCTGTACGTCAAGCAGATGGAACGATTCGCGTTTTCCTTAATGTCTGTACTCATCGCCAAGCACCGGTCTTTGAAGGTCACGGTTGTGTAGGCGTAGATAAACCGACTCTTTGCCCTTATCATGGATGGGCATTTGGTATAGATGGTCATTGCAAGAATGCACCAGGGGCAAATAGAGGAGAGTTTGGTGCTGATTTTGACCTCAAAAATTATAGTTTGAAGGAGTTTGAGGTCAAGATTGATGAAAATCAGGAGGTTTTTGCCAAGCTTTGCCAAAATAGTCACCTCAAGCCAGAATCACAACCTGAAAGCCATCAAAACATCGGGGTAGAAATTACAAATCTGCTCAATTCTGTAAGTCCAGGCTATGCAGATGGGGAAACCGCCACACTTCCAGAACAAATCCGCCTCTGGTTGAGAATTGGTTATTTAGAAGCAGAACTAAAACAGCTCATTGCAGGTATTACCCAAGGACAAACAAGTGATACTGACCAATTAATCCTGGAGTCATTGATTGGGGAACTCAAACAAGCTATCCTGACCGTCGATAATAATGGAGCAACCCCAGAACTGGATGAAGTTCTTCAACGAGTTAAATTGATTGGCAAGTCTATAAAGTATCCCAAAATTGATACTGATGGCGTACAATCTTCTGAGGAAATTTCCGGATCAAGTGAAAGAAGACAAGCATTGCCAATCTGGATTTATGGCGATGCAGCGTTGTTTGCTCTGGAAGTTGAGCATTTAATTAAACCAACCTGGCAATTTGTTTGCCATACCAACGAAATTCCGCAACCAGGTCACTTCACTTGGCTGGATATTGTCGGTGAACGAGCCTACGTCATTCGCACTGAAAGTGGCGAGTTGTTCGCTGGCAAACTCAAGGATGTCACACAACGGGCGAGCTATCCGAAATTTGGTTTACCCAACTACGGTTTAGAACCCATCGACATTGACATTTTTTATGGATTTATTTTCATTCGCTTTACTTGGGAAGGCTCAAGATTAGCCGAGAGTTGGTATCTACCTGGTTTATTAGAACCCTACCAACTGGAAGATATGCAACCTATTGGTGGAGTCGGTCGCTATGACGTTAATGTGGAGGTGGATTACAAACTGCTGTGGGAAAACTTCTTAGAAGATTACCACTTTCCCATGATGCACAAAGGTTTAACCCGTCGGTTTGGAGTGTCAAGTGATTGTGAAGGCATCAACGGCATGATTATTCCCATGCGCGATCCGGCTTCACCCAGCTTAACCCCAATCGAGCGCCAATATTATGATTGCGCCAAAGCGATCGCTCGACATTCTTGGGAGCGTGAGCAGGAATTACAATATTTTGCCGCTGAAAACCATTCTTTGCCCGAAACGTTATGTTACTCAGCCTTCTGCTCGATGTCGGCGCAGGAGGAAATACCAATGCCTTTTTCTTTGAGCGTATTTCCCGAACACGTCCAAACTTTTTCCTTAGTTCCCGCCGGACCAAGGGAGTGCCGCTTTCATGTTCGTAGTTATGGTCATCCCCTTGACCCAAACGATACTAACAGTAAAGCCATTCAAGAGGCGCGGCTAGCGAACATCCACCTTCTTTGGGAATCGTTACATGAGGACATTCGCGTTAACTACATCTGTCAAGACAGCGTTTCCTCGCGGCTGTTCGAGAAAACAGGAGTATTCAGTATTGCCGAGTTTGATGTTGCTAAATTTCAGGAGGCTATCCGCGTTAAGCTGCCAATAACCAGTCATCAAAGAAAACCATTATGACTACTACTGTGCCATCAGCCAATGCTGTCACTGAAATTCAGACTCGCAAAGCCGACCATCTACGTGTCTGCTTAGAGGAAGATGTCCAGTTTCAGCACGTAACGAGTGGATTTGAGTGCTATCGCTTTACTCATAATTGTCTTCCGGAAATCAACCGCAGTGATATCAATCTGCAAACAACCTTCCTGGGCAAAAATCTCGGCGCTCCCCTGCTGATTTCTTCCATGACAGGGGGAACTGAATTGGCGCAGCTAGTCAATACTCGTTTAGCAACTGTTGCTCAACGCCACCGATTAGCAATGGGAGTTGGTTCACAACGAATTGTGATTGAACAGCCTCATTTAGCTTCTACCTTTGCCGTGCGCTCCTTTGCTCCTGACATTCTGTTGTTAGCGAACTTGGGGGCTGTGCAACTCAATTATGGATGTGGGCTTGACGATTGCTTGCGTCTTGTGAATGCTTTGGAAGCGGATGCGCTGATTTTGCATCTTAACCCCCTGCAAGAGTGTGTGCAATCACGAGGAGATACAAATTTTCGGGGATTATTAAGTAAAATTGCCCAGCTTTGTCAGCAACTACCCGTTCCGGTTGTTGTTAAAGAAGTGGGAAATGGAATTTCTGCGCCAATGGCACAAAAGTTAATTGATGCAGGAGTTACAGCCATTGACGTAGCCGGAGCTGGTGGAACTTCATGGGCAAAAGTGGAAAGCCAACGCGCGAAAGACAACAAGCAGCGGCGTTTGGGACAAACTTTTGCTGATTGGGGTTTGCCAACCGCAGAGTGTCTGAATTTCATCCGGGCGATCGCACCGACCATTCCCTTGATTGCTTCTGGCGGACTAATCAACGGATTGGATGTAGCCAAAGCGATCGCTTTAGGAGCCGATTTAGCAGGTTTAGCCAGACCTTTTTTAGAAGCAGCCGTCAAATCGGAAGCCGCCGTTGATGAGTTGGTCGAAGTTCTGATTGCTGAACTCGAAACAGCTTTATTTTGTACTGGCAATGCCACCTTAGCAGAACTAAGAAGTTCTGGGGCGTTGCAACGTGTGTAAATGAGTAGCAAACATAACATGAAACTAGATGACTGCAATCAACCCACGCAAAACGCCCGATCCATTCGAGGCATAATTGCGATCGCGATCGTCAGTCTAATATGGGCAACAACCTTCCCACTGACCAAAGATGCAGTCACTAGCTTTTCGCCAGTTGTACTTACCGCCAGCCGTTTCACCGTTGCAGCAGCGATATTTACCCCGTACTTACGCTCCCTAAACGCTCAAATATTACGTGATGGCACAGTTTTGGGGCTTCTACTTTTCACCTGCTTCGCCTTCCAAGCGATCGGGTTAGAAACTGCCAATGCCAATCGAGGAGGATTCATTTTCAGCCTAAATGTCATTATTGTACCCATGTTGGGAGCGTTATTCGGTCAGCCCCTGCTGCTTAAAACTGTACTCGCCGCCGGAGTTGCCCTTACAGGTATCGGCATTATGTGCTGGGAAAATGGTTCTCTAGGCATAGGTGACTTGTTGTTGTTTGGCGACACCTTCATTTACGGGGTTTACATGCTGGTACTTCAGGAAACGGTACAACGCCACTCAACCCTATCCCTGACTGCCATCCAACTGTGGATTGTAGCAGTGTTAAGCGCCGTCTGGGCAGTGCCGAATCTCAGCGTTGGGCAATTTGAGACTCTAAGCAATAATTATGGCATTGTCCTCTACCTCGGTCTAGTAGGGACTGCTGGTACCACCTGGTTAGAAACAATAGGTCAACAATGGATTTCAGCTTCCGAGGCTGCGCTATTGTGTACCCTCGATCCGGTACTCACGTCCGTTTTTTCCTTTTGGTTACTCGGTGAGAAGTTTGGAGTACGCGGTTTTATTGGCACGGCACTGGTACTCACTGCATTGATTTTGAGTCAGAGTAAGTCTCAATATATAGATAGAAAATTAATGTTTGGCGCAGAAGATGTTTAAGAATTAGTAATTTTAAGTTTCTTTTTTCTACTATCATATTTTGGTTCAAACTATGCTGAAGTTTACGATTGAATTTCGACCTCCTATTCCTCCTGCAAAAACTTTGATTATAGGTACATTGGGACCTAGTGGGACTAGTAGTGACTATGCTTCAAATTATATAGTCAAACAATTAGAGTCAGAACAATTGACTGGAAAAATTCAGTTATTTGATAGCTTTCCAGATGTCAAAGAAGCGTTGCTGCAAGACAAGGTGGATCTGGCTATAGTTCCTCATGCTTACCAGCTCATTAATGAGTTTTATATGGAGCCGAGTTTTGATTTAGGCTTCATTTTTATCTATCCAACTCCAGTTTATGGATTGGCTAAGAAGAAAAATACAGAGGTAGTTTTCAAAGGAGCTAGAATTGTTACCCACCCTGCACCCTTACCTTTGTTGTCCAGACTTTTACCAGACTCCGAAGACCAATCAGAAATTCAGGTTGATTTGTCTCCTTCTACTAGCGATGCGGCAATTCAAGTACAACAGGGTTTAGCTACTCTAGCAATTACTAATAAAAACGCTGTTGAAGCTTATGATTTAGAGTTTATTTCCACTTATGGGAAAATTCCTATGAGCTGGTCAATTTTTTATAAAAAGTTAGCAGAAACTCATGTCTAAATTTTTTCCCACTCCCAAAAGTACACAACTTAACTCAGATGTAGAGTTAATAGCGTTCTCTTGTCAAGACACGCTTGTTCAATTAGTGTATCTTGCTCCTGGAGCTACTTTTCCACTACATCAACATCTGGAAAGTCAGATGGGTATGATAATTTCTGGTCGTTTAGAAATGAACGTCAACGGAACCAAAGAAATTATCGAACCGCTGCAACAAGCTTACATTGCCAATGCTTATGTTCCTCACGGTTCTGTAAATATTTTTCCAGAAACAGCACTCGTATTCGATGTCAAACGTATCATAACTTCCTTACCATCAGAAAAAACTGACGAAGTGTTTCTCAAGGTATCGTCGAAAAAAGATGAAATGACTGGCTTCCCATGCCAATTTGTTGTAGCTTCTTGGTTTGAAATTGTCATCACCAAAATTCCACCAGGAGGAATCATCCCAATGCATCAATCTGCTAGTGAAAAAATGGGAATAATCCTCAATGGTCAGTTGATGATGACTGTGGGAGACGAACAGCAACAACTAGAATATGGTAGTATTTATTATGCTCCGGGTGATGTCTTTTATGGAGGATATAATTTATCTGATGAAGCAGTATCTTTAGTTGAAATTTTGATTCCGCCTCGTTCTCCAGCCTCTTACCAAGAAGCTTCTTTTAGTGAAAGAACTGCGCGATCGCTAACTGCAACCTAGAGGGCTATCAATAATGGATTTAGGACTAACAGGGAAAGTCGCTTTAGTGACAGGAGCTAGTGCTGGCATTGGTTATGCTATATCGCAAAAACTGGCAGCAGAAGGCTGTCATTTAATAGTTTGTGGGAGAAATGCAGACCGATTACAACAAGCATATCAAAAGGTGAATTCTCCAGCAAAAATCATCACCTTCTGTGCTGATGTTCATAAAGCAACTGACTCGGAAAAATTAGTGCAGGAAGTTCTCAATCAATTTGGCAAAATTGACATTTTGGTAAATAATTCCGATGGAGCGAAATTTTCCAGTGTTCCCGTAGAAAACCTATCTGATGAAGATTGGGCAACTGTTTTTGAAGGCAAATTAATGGGCTATATCCGCATGACAAATCTGGTTTTACCTACTATGAAAAATCAGAAATGGGGACGAATAGTCAATATTATTGGCACATCCGGGAAAGAACCTTCCCCTCGTTTAATCAAATCAGGAGTGGCGAATGCAGCATTAATCAACTTTACCAAATCTGTAGCGACGCAAGTTGCAAAGTGGAATGTATTAGTTAACTCTGTCAACCCTGGTATTATTGATACACCAAGACATAGAGAATATTTAGAAGTATTTGCCCAAAAAGAAGACCGAAATATTGAGGCGATTATAGAAGGAATAGATCACACCATTCCTATAGGTCGTCGCGGACTTTCTAGTGAGGTTGCCAATTTAGTGGCTTTTCTCAGTTCAGAATGCGCCAGTTATATAACAGGTGTAACTATTCCAGTCGATGGTGGATTGTCTACAGCAGCTTTTTAAGTAATTTACCGAAATCTAAGTATTTATCCTACTTAAATTGCATTTTTCTCTCTGCGCTCTCTGCGTCTGGTGCGGTTAATTAAAAAATATATTACAAAAAACATAACAATGGTAGCTATACAAAATCAAAATAAAACAAAAGATATTGAAGCCATCTACCCCCTTTCGCCAATGCAGCAGGGGATGTTATTTCATACCCTCTATCAGCCAGAATCAAGAATATACTTTGAGCAGTTTCGCTTCACTCTTCATGGCGATTTAAACAAGAGTGCGTTTGAGCAAGCTTGGCAACAAGTGGTGCAGAGACACTCGGCTTTACGGACTCTTTTTGTTTGGAAGAACCGTAAACAGCCAGTCCAAGTCGTGCGTAAACAGGTTAATTTACCTTGGATTAACAGGGACTTGCGTTTGCTCTCAACTGAAGAACAGCAAACAGAAATTATTTCTTTCTTAAACACAGATAAAGAGCAAAGTTTTGAACTTGACAAAGCTCCCTTGATGCGCTTTGTTTTATTTCGGTTAGCAGACGAGACTTATCATTTTGTCTGGAGCTTTCATCATATATTGCTTGATGGTTGGAGCTGGCCAATTCTCTTCAAAGAAATCTTTGCTTTCTACGATTCCATCACCAACAATCAACACTTATATTTAGCTCCATCTCGCCCTTACCGAGACTACATTAATTGGTTGCAGCAGCAAGACAAGTCTTTTGCAGAGGGATTTTGGCGGCGAACTCTTGAGGGTTTTACTGCTCCTACCCCTTTGGTTGTGGAACAAGCAGTAGGACAGATTTCTCACGAGCAGCAAACCAGTTATATTCGACACCAACATCTATCAGCCGAGGCAACTTGCACTTTCAAGTCTTTTGCCCAACAACATCATCTCACCCTTTCTACCTTAGTGCAGGCAGCTTGGGCATTGTTACTGAGTCGCTACAGTGGTGAGTCTGACGTGGTATTTGGGGCTACAGTGTCTGGTCGTCCTCATAACTTATTTGGCGTAGAGTCGATGGTGGGGTTGTTTATCAATACCCTACCTGTACGGGTAAAAATCCCTGAAACAGGTGATTTATTGCCTTGGTTAGTGCAATTGCAACAAGAACATATAGAACGGGAGCAGTATTCATACACCTCACTGGTAGATATTCAAGGCGTGAGTGAGATTCCCCGGAATCAACCTTTGTTTGAAAGTATTGTTGTGTTTGAGAACTATCCTGTCAACGCAACGCTGCAAGCACTTCCGGGGAATTTAAGAATAGGCGATCGCCAAGCGCTGGGAGAAACGAATTATCCCTTAACGGTGGTAGCAATTCCTGGTGAAGAACTGGTCATCAAAATTAACTACGATCGCGATCGCTTTGATGCAGATACCATTGATCGCATGATTGGTCATTTGCTCATGCTGTTGCAGGGGATTGTTGAGTTACCTCATCGCAGTGCAGGCGAATTACCGCTACTCACACCAGCAGAACAAGATTTACTGCTGGTACAGTGGAACGCTACCCAAGCAGCCCAACCCATCAATCACTGCATCCATCAATTATTTGAGCAGCAAGTTGAAAAAACACCCGAATCTGTGGCGGTGGTGTATGAGAATCAACAATTGACGTACCAACAGTTAAATCAACGCGCCAATCAACTAGCGCACCATCTGCAACGTTTGGGTGTCAAACCAGATGTACCTGTGGGAATTTGTCTGGAACGTTCTCTAGAGGCGGCTATTGCCATATTAGGCACCCTCAAAGCTGGGGGCGCTTGTGTTCCACTTGATCCTACCTATCCCCCAGAGCGTTTAGCATTTATGCTGGCGGATACTTGTGCAACCGTCGTATTGACGCAAGCTGGTTTAAAGTCATTGCTTGATCAGGATTTCCACCACCATCTCATTTTGTTAGATGAGGGATGGAATGAGATAGCCAGAGAATCTAATATCAATCCTCAGACAGATGCACAAGCGCATAATTTAGCGTATATCATCTACACGTCTGGCTCTACAGGAACTCCTAAAGGTACTCTTGTCCGGCATCGATCGCTCACCAATTTAATAGAACACCATCAGGCAAAGATGGCAACAGGCGTAGGTGTTCTTCAGTTTGCCTCCCTCAGCTTTGATGTCAGCTATCACGAAATGTTTGCCGCATGGGGTTTGGGTGGCACGCTGTATATGATTCCCGAAGGCGATCGCAAGGATTTAGATAAATTAATCCACTTACTTGCTCAAGAACCAATTGCCAAAGTTTTCCTTCCCGTCACCATCTGGCAACAATTAGCAGAAATATACGGAGAGGAAGAACATCTATTTAAGAACATTAGAGAAGCGATCGCTTGTGGTGAACAACTCCAGATTACTCAACCAATGATTAAGCTGTTTCAGCGTCTGGAGAATTGTACACTCTACAATTTCTACGGACCCACAGAAGCAGACTTAGTTACAGCTTATACTTTTAGCCAAGAGCCAGAGAAATGGCCTATTTATCCACCAATTGGTAAGCCTGCCATCAACGTGCAAGTTTATCTATTAGATCGCAATCTCCAACCCGTACCGATTGGTGTTCCTGGGGAACTCTACGTTAGCGGTGATGGCTTGGCTCGTGGCTACCTCAATCGCCCAGATTTGACAGAGCAAAAATTTGTCCCAAATCCGTTTGAGGAGGCAGAAGGCAGGAGGCTATACAAAACTGGCGACTTAGCTAAATACCTCAGCGATGGCAACATCGAATTTTTGGGACGGATAGACGATTTAGTAAAAGTCCGGGGTTTTCGTGTTGAACTTGGCGAAGTTGAAGCGGTGTTGAGCAAACATCCCCAAATCAACCAAGCAGTCGCTAAGGTGCATGGGGAAAGTGCCAGAGAAAAATATTTGGTGGCTTACTTCGTACCAATTCAAGGACAGACTCTCACCGTCGAACAGTTGCGTACTTTTCTCCAAGACCAGTTGCCAGAATACATGATTCCATCGGCTTTTGTACAGATGGATTCGTTTCCCCTGACTCCCAATGGTAAAGTCAATCGTCGCGCTTTAAAAGAACCAACAACCAGCCGACCGGAATTAGCTCAAACTTTTGTTGCACCCCGGACTCCCACCGAAGAAATTTTGGCAGGTATCTGGAGGGATGTTTTGGGGTTAGAACAAGTTGGGATTTACGACAACTTCTTTAATTTGGGAGGACATTCTTTACTTGCTACCCAAGTGATTTCCCTGGCACGCAAAGCATTTAAAGTAGAATTGCCTCTGCGAAGTTTATTTGAATCTCCTGCGATCGCAACTTTAGCTAGAACAGTCGAAAAAGCGGACCAGCAAGAACTTTTGCCGGAAATCATACCATTTCAAGCCGTGCTATCGCCGGACGCAATACTGCCAATCTCCTTAACTCAGTTAGAGTTTTGGTTTTTCGAGCAATTCTATCCTGGTAATTCTGTTTACAATCTGCCGCTAGTCTATCGCGTCACAGGTTCGCTGGATGTGAAAGCGTTAGAGGAGAGCTTAAGGGAAATTGTGCGACGGCACGAAACGTTGCGAACTACCTTTAAGGTGGAAAACGGACAAGTGGTTTATGCAATTTCCCCGGAACCTGTATTTGACTTTGCAGTAGTTGACTTACAAGACATCCCGGAAACTGAAGCGAAACGACAAGCTGAGAAGGAAATTAAGCAGCCTTTCGATTTGGCGCGAGGACGCCTATTGCGGAGTAAGCTTTGGCGTTTGAGTGAAACCGAGCATTTGCTTGTAGTCACTACACACCATATTGTCGCCGACGGTTGGTCTTTTAGTGTGTTGACCCAAGAACTGGCAACCCTTTACGAAGCTTTTTCTCAAGGCAAACCCTCGCCCCTAACCGAGTTACCCATCCAATATACCGACTTTGCTCATTGGCAACGGCAATTGTTACAGGGGCAAGTTTTGGAATCTCAGATGCAATTCTGGAAACAACATCTAGGTGTTACCCCACCAGTATTGCAGCTACCAACAGACCATCCACGTCCACCAGTGCGAACCTTCACAGGTGCGCGTCAACCGTTGGTAATTTCTCAGGACTTAACCAAGGCACTCAAAACCTTGAGTCAGCAGGAAGGCGTAACCCTATTTATGACCTTGTTAGCAGCACTCAAAACCTTACTTTTCTGCTACACAGGACAACCAGACATCATTGTCAGCAGCACCGTTGCCAATCGTACCCGCCCGGAAACAGAAGGACTGATTGGTTTCTTTGTCCATTTACTGCCATTTTGCACCAACTTAGAAGGCAACCCCAGCTTCCGGGAACTACTCCGGCGGGTGCGGGAAGTGGCTTTAGGAGTGTATGCACATCAGGAAATGCCTTTTATCAAACTAGTAGAAGAACTGCAACCAGTTAGAGACTCTAGTTACACGCTGCTAGCTCAGGTCATGTTTGTCTTCCAAAACACTCCAGAAGATGATTTAAAACTAGCAAATTTGACTTTAAAGGAGGAGTTCATTGCAACCGATACCAAAGACACAGCCGAGTTTGATTTAAATTTGACACTCCAAGAAACATCAGAAGGAATTGAAGGCGCTTTAGTCTACAAAACCGATTTGTTTGAAGCTGCTACTATTACCAGGATGGTTACGGTATTTCAAAGTTTGCTTGAATATATTGTGACTCATCCTGATCAACGTCTTAGTGAACTTCCCTTTTTATCTGAAAGAGAAACTTTGCCAATTCAAAATGCCAAATTACCAATAGCTACGAGAACTTCTCAAAATGATTTTGTTGAACCTAGCAACCATATTGAAGAAGTTGTATTAGCTATTTGGAAAGAGGTTTTAGGGTTAGAACATATTGGGACTCAAGATAACTTTTTTGAACTTGGCGGACATTCTGCTCTGGTTCTGCAAGTTATGTACAAGCTACAGAAAGCTTTGCAAATAGAGTTACCCTTAGTTTACCTATTTGAAAAACCTACCATAGTTCAGCAAGCAGAAGCCATCCGCGATTTACTAAACAGTTTATATCGTAGTCCTAAATAATTCATGAACTTCTTTCCTTCTTCTCTTGGCGCTCTTGGCGACTTGGCGGTTCGATAACTTTCATAACTCAAATAAGATTCCTATATCAATATTGAATCTTCATTTTAAAATCACTCTCACTCAAACTAAACAACTGTGAAACCCTCCCTTTTTGACCTAACAGATAAAGTTGCCATTATCACCGGATCTGCACGAGGTATCGGCAGAGCAATAGCTCAAGGATTAGCGTCTGTAGGCACAAAGGTTGTAGTTGCCGATATTAAAGCGCCGGAAGCAGAAAAAACTGCACAAATGATTCAAGCGGCGGGAGGCGAAGCGATCGCTATTCCCACCGATGTCAGAAATCGCCAAGATTGTTTACACCTAATTGAGCAAACCGTCGCGTACTATCACAGGCTTGACATTATGGTGTGTAATGCAGGCGTTGACATCATCAAATCGGCGGCTTCCTTAGAAGAATTAGAGTGGGATAACATCATCAACGTCAATCTTAAAGGATACTTCCACTGCGCTCAACTGGCGGCACTACAAATGATCGAACAAGGGACAGGCGGCTCGATTATCATGAACTCCTCCATTGGCGGTGTGGTGGGAATCAGTGGTTCGGCGGCTTATACAGCATCGAAAGGAGGGGTAAATTTACTAGTGCGATCGCTGGCGCTGGAATGGGCAGATCATAATATTCGCGTCAATGCTTTTGCTCCTGGCTATATCGACAACATCATGGAAGGTACTGAAACATTTCGCCGCCCACCACAAGAGGATCGGCAACATCTCAGTGCTGTGATTCCCATGCAGCGACGTGGTAAACCAGAGGAACTCATCGGTCCAGTGATATTTCTCGCGTCTGAGGCAGCTTCTTATGTGACGGGGGCAGTTTTGATGGTTGATGGAGGATACAGCGCAATGTAGGGTAGGTAAAAGAAGTTTCTCAAACAACACAACTATGGGAAGATTGACGACATTCACTCCTATCCGCCGTTGGCAACCGCCAGTTCTACTAGGATTTATCCTGGCGTTAGCTCTAGTTAGTTGTGTGCAAACTCACCTGGTTGACAAAGCAGTAGCCAAATCTCAAATCATCATTAGTAGTTCTGTCGAACCCAACACCTTTAATCCTCAGCTGATGGAGCAGGGAGTAGGAATTTTGACTATCCTCTATGAAGGACTGATTCGTGAAAATGGTCGAGGAGAAATTAAACCAGCCTTAGCCCAATCGTGGGAAATTTCTGAAGACCAAAAGCGAATTATTTTTACATTGAGGAAAGGACTGAAATGGTCAGATGGTGAACCGCTAACTGCTGATGATGTCGTGTTTACTTATAAAGATATTTACACAAATCCTGCCATTCCTTCCTATGCCAAAGATTTTTTGCAAATAGGCAAAAGTCGCAGTTTTCCTACAGTGAAAAAATTGGATAATTGGCGTGTTGAATTTACCCTTCCAGAAGCTTTTGCTCCCTTTCTTCGCACAACAAAACTAGAAATTTTACCTGCTCATATCCTGCGCTCCAGCATCACGACAAAAGACTCCGCAGGTAGACCGCTATTTCTCTCAACCTGGACAACAGATACTCCACCCAACCAAATTGTTAGCAACGGTGCTTATAAATTGGAATCATATATTCCAGGTGAGCGGATAACCTTTCGCAAAAATCCCTATTACTGGCGTAAAGATACTGAAAGTCATACTCAGCCCTATATCGAGCGTATTGTTCAGAGTACGGTCAGTAATAATGATACGGCATTAATCCAATTTCGTTCTGAAGCTCTTGATTTTATTGATGTAAATCCTAATTATTTTTCATTATTAAAACGAGAAGAAAAAAGGGGGAAATTCACAATTTATAACGGCGGTTCTCAAACAGGAACCACAGCGATGATGTTTAATTTGAATACAGGGCTTAGAAATGGTCAGCCTTTAGTTAATCCGATAAAATCTCGCTGGTTCAATACAGTAGCATTCCGCCAAGCTGTTGCTTATAGCATCAATCGCCCGCGTATGCTCAACAATTTATTTGCAGGGGTAGGAGCGCTGCAAAATTCGCCCATAGCAGTGCAAAGCCCTTACTATCTTTCTCAAGAAGCAGGTTTACCAATCTACGACTATAACCAACAGAAGGCAAAAGCATTACTTCTCAAGGCAGGTTTTCGATACAACAATCAAGGTGAGTTATTCGATAGCGATGGTCATCGAGTCCGGTTTACGCTCACCGCCAATGTCGGTAATAAGGTGTTGCAGAACATGGCTCCACTGATTCAAGAGGATTTGAGGCAGATAGGAATTCAGGTAGATTTGAATTTGATTGCAGTGGGATTGGTTGTAGATAAGTTAACAAATCGTCTGGATTGGGATTGCCAGATTATTGATGGTTTTCCGATGACGATAGAACCCAACGAAGCAGTGAATATTTGGTCTGTTGAAGGAAACTGGCATTTTTTTAATCGCCAACCCCAAGCCGGACAAATACCGATTACTGGGCAGCAAGTAGCAGATTGGGAACAAAAGATAGCTGATCTCTACATTCAAGGTGCAGCAGCAAATGAAGCACAGCGACAACAGATTTATGCAGAAACTCAAAGGCTGAGTCAGGAATACTTACCGTTTATTTATCTAGTGAACTCGTTATCAATGGTATCTGTGCGAAATCGCATTCAGGGGGTGAAACACTCCGCTTTACAAGGAACATTTTGGAATGTTTATGAACTGAAAAATAATCCTATCAATAATTAACACCAATTTTCTATAGCAATCCTATTTGAGTTATGAAAATTATCGAATCGGCAAGCCGCCAAAAGCGCCAACAAAGGAGAAGAAGAAGTTGATGAATTATTTAGGACTGCTATAGAAACCCAGATGAAATGTAACTTTCAAAAATTACGAATTACGAAGAGGAATTTTTTAACGATGAATCCAATCAAAGAGCGTGAACCCCAGGTAATTGTTTCCACACCGATTCCTATCATTGACTTTCATCCGTTTATGGTTGGTGATATTGCTGCTAAGGAAGCAGTTGCCGATAAAATTGCGTGTGCTATTCAAGAAATTGGATGTTTTTATCTCGAAAATTGTGTACCCCAGACTTTAGTTGATCAAGTGTTTGCTCAAGCCCAGAGTTTTTTCGCATTACCACAAGAGGAAAAAAACCAAGTACGCCTGCTTCCTGGGACGAGTCGAGGCTATGTTGCTCGTGGTAAAGAGCGGGTATTGCTAGAAGCATTCAATTTTGGTTTAGACGTTCCAACCGATGAAGCGGGAACTCACCAGAAGTTTGGTGAACCGAATCGATGGCTTGAAAACCAAAAAGAGTTTCGCCAAGTGCTATTGGAATTTTTTACAACTTGTCGTGATGCGTCTTTCAGTATTTTACAAGCGCTGGCGATCGCCTTAAAACTACCAGAGTCCTACTTCACCGATTTCCATATTGAGCGCAACTTCAACACCTCCATAAATCACTATCCATCTCTACACGAACCCCCCTCCGCCGGCGAGACTCGCTTTGCCGAACATACAGATTACGGCAGTATCACCTTAATATTTCAAGATGAGACGGCTGGATTAGAAGTTTGCAACGATGCTCGAGAATGGATTGCAGCCCCCTTCGCTTCTGGTAAAGTTCTGGTTATCCTTGCAGATTTAATGCAGCGCTGGACAAACGATAAGTTTCCCGCCACCAAACATCGAGTTCCCCTACCTTCCAAATTCCCTAGTAATCCCAGGTACTCGATTATCTATTTTGAGTCTCCCGATTACGATGCCGAAATTACTTGCTTAGAAAATTGCGTAAAGCCAAACGCAACTCCCAACTATCCACCAATTCGCACCCATGAATATATCTATCAAGTCGCTACAGGAGGCTATACATCTGAAAAACAATAGACTTTTCTGTTTGTAATATTTATATACTACAAATTTTGGTTTTGTGTAAAATTGTAGCGTTTTGAAACGCAAAGGTACGCAAAGTAAGCGCAAAGGTACGCAGAGTTTTTTAACGATGATCTCAATCAACGAACTTTCAAAAGATAAGATTGTTTCAACGCCGATTCCCGTCATTGACTTCCATCTATTTTTGGTGGGTGACACGGTTGCCAAAGAATCAATTGCCAATCAAATCGCCAGTGCTTTACAGGAAATGGGATGTTTCTACCTGAAAAATCACGGTATCCCCACGACTCTGATTGCTCAAGCCTTTGCTCAAGCGAAGCGTTTTTTTGCACTACCGTTAGAAGAGAAAAAACAGGTGGCTTTAACAGAAAAGTGTCACCGAGGATATATGCCTATGGGGATGTCAACCATACTCAGCGAACAATTTTACTTTGGTAGAGAAATGAATCCAGAGGAACTGGATAAGCTAGATCATCCTTTTCACCAACCGAACCAATGGCTGCAAAGTCAACCGGAGTTTCGGGAAGTGATGCTGCAATTTTTCACAGCTTGCCACACAAGTACGCTGAAAGTCCTGGAAGCCCTAGCCATTGCTTTGAACCTGCCAGAGTCTTATTTTGCTGAGTTGCATTCTGAGCAAAATCATGCTATGGGACTACATCACTATCCTGGTGCATCTGAACCTCCCAAAACCGAAAACATTCGCCTGGGAGAACATACAGATGGAAATACTATCACCTATGTGTTTCAGCATGAAGTAGAAGGGTTAGAAATTTGTACCAAAACTGGAGAGCGAGTTCCAGTTCCTTTGATTCCTGATACGGTTGTCGTAATGGCAGGAGAAATTTTGCAACGATGGACGAACAATAAAGTTTATGCCACAAAACACCAAGTTGCAATACCATTTGCATCCCAATTCGTCCAACCAAGATACTCCTTTGCATTTTTTGGATCTCCTAATAATGATGCCGAAATTGCTTGTCCTGAAAGTTGTTTAGGGGCAAATGAAACTGCAAACTATCCACCTATTTTGACAAGCGAGTTTTACACCCAAAGAAATAATAATAATACATCGCTTTTAATTTCCTCTAAAAATTAGACATCTTTCTCTCTGCGCCTTTGCGCCTCTGCGTGAAACAAAAATATTTGATTCTTCAGACAACCGAAAATGAATGTAGAGATTTGGAAAAAAGTAGTACCAAGACCAGTAGTTATGTTTTTTTATAGCATAATTTTTATGCTAGCTTTGATTTCGACTGCTGGATTAATCAATACGGTTTTACCCTCTTATGAGACTCCTCAAAATATTGGTGATATCAGTATGAAATTCCAATATTTTGCACAACACAAAGATGACTATGATGTTATTTTTTTTGGGTCTAGTACCACTTATCAAGGAGTTATCCCCAAAGTATTTGATGAATCAATGGCAGCAAATGGTAAGAATATTAGGTCTTTCAACTTTGGAATTATGGGGGCAAATGTAGCCGAAATGGATTTCTATTTGCAAAAAGTTTTAGCTTTAAAACCAGCAAAATTAAAATGGATATTTTTAGACTGTTTAATTAATCTTTTCCTGGAGAATGCGCCGAGTTCTCCTAAAAATGTCTACTGGCATACTCCTCTTAAAACTATAGAAAATTTTCACTTAATCGCTGAATCAACTTATAGTTTGAAAGATAAAATTAGCGGGCATTATGGAAATTTGATAAGCTTTATCTATCGATGGCTAGGGATTGGTTATTTTTCTAATTTTTGGCAACAAAAAGCGGATACATTACCATCGTATGGATTACAACAAATAGTGTCTGGTGACAAATTGCTACAGGAAGCTGGATATTATTCAATGGATTGGATGAAAAATAGTGAACAATGGAAAAAAACTTTTCAAGAGAATTACTTCAAGGCTTATCAACGGAGATTAGAGCAAGCAAAATCAGGAGTTTTTGAGCAAGATAATCTATCTACATATCCACTTAATTCTTATGCAATAAAAATCCTAAAAAATATGGTTGATAGAATTGATAGCTATGACAAAACTAGCAAAAATAAAGTTGTCCCTATATTCTTGATTCCTCCAATTCTAGATTCTGATGCCGACCATTCTTCTATTATGAGAGCTTACGATTTAGGATATATTTCGACCCTATTTGCTTTTAATAATCCTAATACTTTCGCCACTCTCTATGAACTTGATCGCCGAGCTGATGGTAGGCATTTAAATCACCAAGGCGCTCAAGAATTCACACGCGCTTTGGCAACAGAGTTTTCTGAGCATCTTAAGTTATCTCAAAACGAAATATATAATCAGTCGCCTATATCTATAAGTCAAAAATGATTTTGTAGAAGTTAATTTACCCATTAGAATAAATATGGTTTTTACAGAATTTCGTTTTCTCTTTTTCTTTATTATTATTTTCTGCGTCTACTGGGCTTTGCAGAAACACAATCATCGTAAAACCTGGTTGCTAGTCTGTAGTTATATTTTCTATGGTGCTTGGGATTGGCGCTTTCTTTCTTTGCTTTTGCTTTCGACAGTCGTTGATTACTTTGTCGGTTTGATGCTGTCTAGACCACAGGTCGATAGTTCAACAGCAGGACAAGAAATTCAAACGAGCGAAGCAGTACAAAACGGAGAAACTAAGAACAGATGGATAAACCTATTTTCTTGGAATGTACTGCTGACTAAACCAATGAATCAGCAGCAGCGCCAAGCATGGTTGGCACTCAGTTTAGTTGTAAATTTAGGTTTATTAGGATTTTTTAAGTACTATAACTTCTTCGCTGACTCTGCCTCAAACTTATTAACTTTTCTGGGTCTACCTGTTAGTATTAACACCCTTGAAATCATTCTTCCAGCAGGCATTAGTTTTTACACATTTCAAACTCTGAGCTATTCAATTGATGCGTATCTAGGGAAACTCAAACCTATTAGAAGTTTTTGGGATTTTGCTTTATTTGTAACTTTTTTTCCTCAACTGGTTGCAGGTCCCATTGTCCGCGCATCTACTTTTTTGCCTCAACTACTAACCCCAAAAAAATTAAACGATGTTGATTTTCGGGGATGTTTAACGCTTTTTTTGGTGGGATATTTTAAGAAAGCTTGTGTTTCGGATAATCTTTCTCCTTTGGTAGACCAATATTTCACGAATCCAGAAGTTTATACCGCTTTAAGTTGTTGGATAGCTGTGATTTCTTTCGTTATACAAATATACTGCGACTTTTCTGGCTATTCAGATATGGCGATCGCCTGTGCAGGTTTACTGGGATACAAGCTACCTCTCAACTTTAATTTTCCCTACTTTGCCAGCAATATTACTGAGTTGTGGCAACATTGGCACATTACCCTCTTCACCTGGCTGCGAGACTATATTTATACCCCTTTGATGAAAATGCGACCAAAAGAGCAACGCACAGAAATCTTTAGGTCTAGAAATCTTCTCATTCTGATGCTGACCTCTGGATTCTGGCATGGTGCTGCTTGGCATTTTGTCGTTTGGGGGGGATTAAATGGAATCGCTTTAATTGTTCACAAGCAATGGTCATCCTGGGTTGCTCCCTACAAGCAATTCTTGCCACTGAGAAATATCGTAGGTCTACCCCTCACGTTTTACTGGTTTTGTGCCTCTGCAATCTTCTTTCGGAGTAACGATCTCACCAGTGCTATGCAAGTGGAGAAAAGCTTTTTATTCCTGAATTCTCTTGGCTCTCAAAACCTAAACATTCAAATTGCATGGATTTTTATACCTTTAACTATCATGCACTGGGCAGCCTACAAGGGTTGGTTCGCTGATTGGTGGCAGAAAATTCCTAAATGGAGTTTTGCTGTTTTCTATGGGATGTTAGTTTCAACGATACTTAGGTTTGCAGCAATCAATCCTCAACCCTTTGTCTACTTTCAGTTTTAGTGACCTTAAGTAAGAAACCTCTTTTCCAATTAAAAACAATGAGCAAGAATACCATTTTATATCCCATCAAATCTTTCTTTAACTATCTGTCATTTAATTTTCAATATGAATTGATGCTTTTATCGTTTCGAGGGAAAACCAGAAAAGAAGTTTTTAATGATATATATTATCGTAATAGGTGGGGCGATCAGGAATCTATTTCTGGCAGAGGATCTAATCTTCGGCAAACATTAGTTATCATCAAAAAGATACCAGCTTTGCTGGAAAAACTTAATGTCAAAACAATGCTTGATGCTCCTTGTGGAGATTTTAATTGGCTAAAAGAAGCACAACTCAATCTAGAAAGATACATTGGATGTGATATTGTTGCCGATTTAATTACCGACAATCAACGTCGTTATGGTAACGAAGTCAGAGAATTTGTCAATCTCGATTTAGCAACAGATACCCTTCCTCAAGTTGATTTGATTTTCTGTAGAGATTGTCTGGTACATCTCTCATTTAAAGATGCTATTGCTATCATTAAGAACTTTAAAAAAAGCAATTCCAAATATCTTTTAACGACAACTTATCCGGGGATACTAGAAAATAAAGATATTGTTACGGGTGATTGGCGAGCAATAGATTTACAATTACCTCCTTACAACTTTCCCAATATGCTCGAAATTATTGATGAAGAAGCAACTGAAAGAAAAGACTACAAACAAAAGAGTTTGGGTCTATGGAAATTGAGTGATATAGAGTTATAAATTCAGCCCTTGTATCTATTAAAAAAATGCGTATTCTGGGAATTTCAGCTTATTACCACGATAGCGCCGCCGCCTTAGTTGTGGATGGTGATATTGTTGCCGCCGCTCAAGAAGAGCGTTTTTCCCGCAAAAAACATGATGCGAGATTTCCTAAAAGTGCGATCGCCTACTGTCTCAAACAAGCAGGTATTGGATTGGCAGAAGTAGACCAAATCGTTTTCTACGATAAGCCATTGGTCAAATTTGAGCGGCTACTCGAAACCTATCTCGCCTACGCGCCCAAGGGATTGGGTTCTTTTATTGCCGCGATGCCAGTTTGGTTAAAGGAAAAGCTTTACCTCAAAACGCTCTTAAAAAAGGAATTGGCGACCCTCGGAGATTGCAAAAAAGCGCAATTGCCCCAACTTTTGTTTACTGAACATCACCAAGCGCACGCCGCTTCTGCCTTTTTCCCCAGCCCCTTTGAGCGGGCGGCGGTGCTGTGCCTAGATGGAGTAGGAGAATGGGCAACCACCTCGGTTTGGTTAGGAGAAGACCATCAACTCACTCCCCAATGGGAAATTGATTTTCCCCACTCTTTAGGGCTGCTCTATTCTGCCTTCACCTACTACACGGGTTTCAAGGTAAACTCTGGGGAATACAAACTCATGGGTTTAGCGCCCTACGGTGAACCCAAATATGTAGACCATATCCTTAACCATCTTTTGGATCTCAAAGAAGATGGCACATTTCGGTTGAATATGGACTACTTCAACTACACCACGGGGTTGACCATGACTACCCCTAAATTTCATGAACTGTTTGGTGGTTCACCACGCCAAAGCGAGGGGAAACTGACCCAGCGAGAAATGGATTTGGCTCGTTCTATCCAACACGTTACCGAGGAAGTCGTTTTGCGTTTGGCAAGAACAGTCAAGAAAGAACTGGACACAGACTATCTTTGTTTAGCTGGTGGAGTTGCCCTGAATTGCGTCGCCAATGGACGCATTTTGCGAGAAACAAATTTTCGGGATATTTGGATTCAACCCGCCGCCGGAGACGCAGGAGGAGCAGTCGGAGCTGCATTAGCTATTTGGCATCAATATCATGAGAAGCCTCGCATTCCCCAGGATGGGGATGCTATGCGGGGGAGTTATCTAGGTCCTTGCTTTGGGGAAACAGAGATTCGAGACTATCTCCAGTCTGTGAATGCGCCCTACCGATACCTGGAAGATGACAAACTTATGCCTGAACTTGCCGAAATTCTAGAGCAAGAGCATGTCGTCGGTTGGTTCTCTGGACGGATGGAGTTTGGTCCACGGGCGTTAGGTGGTCGTTCGATCATCGGCGATCCTCGCAGTCCCAAAATGCAGTCGGTGATGAACCTGAAAATTAAATACCGTGAATCCTTCCGTCCCTTTGCCCCTTCCATCTTAGTAGAACAGGTTTCCAACTACTTTGAGCTTGACCGTCCCAGCCCTTATATGCTTTTGGTTGCACCAATCAACGCCGAACTGCGGATTCCCATGACACCAGAACAGGAACAGTTGTTTGGCATTGATAAGTTAAACGTAAAGCGATCGCACATTCCCGCCGTCACTCATGTAGACTATTCCGCTCGGATTCAAACCGTTCATCAACAAACCAATCCTCGGTACTATGAACTGCTGCGACATTTTCAGGCAAAAACGGGCTGTTCCGTTTTGGTGAACACATCATTTAATGTCCGGGGTGAACCAATTGTGTGTACCCCAGAAGATGCCTATCGCTGTTTTATGAGAACGGAGATGGATTACTTGGTATTGGAAAACTTTCTCCTCGCCAAATCTGACCAACCACAGGTACACAAAGATGAGTCTTGGAAAACAGAATTTGAATTAGATTAGCGGCTATGAACGAAATACAACAACTTGATCGTAAAGGGCTACGGGATTTTGGACTGCTTGGCGGTGCGATCGCGGCTGGCTTATTCGGTAGTCTACTGCCCCTGCTCCATCACAAACCCTTACCCATTTTACCTTGGGTGATTGCTAGCATCCTTTGGGTTTGGGCGATCGTTGCCCCAGCCACACTCAATGGTGTTTACCAAATTTGGATGAGAATTGGACTGGTTTTAGGTTGGATTAATACACGCATAATTCTCAGTATTCTTTTCTATACTTTAATCACGCCAATCGGTCTAGTCATGCGGGGCGTGTTCCATCATGATGCGATGGCAAGAAAGCTAGATGCTGACGTAAAAACTTATCGCATTATCAATCAAGTAAAACCTATAAACACAATGGAGAAACCTTTCTAATGTTTGAAACAACACAAGACTTGCTGAAAGATTTGTGGGGATTGCTGAAAGAACGCCGAAAATTCTTCCTGCTACCACTCATCGTCACACTATTGCTCTTAGGTATCTTGATTGTGTTCGCACAGTCATCCGTGCTTGCGCCCTTTATTTACACACTATTTTGAGGAATGTGAGGTGGTAACATCGTCATTATCATTAAAGCGGTGGATAGCGGTGACGCTGACCCTAGCTTTATTGCTAGGCGGAATTGTCTTGGGGCTGGCTGTCGTGGAAATTGGCTTACGCATTGCTGGCATTGAACACAAGACATTTTATACCTTTGATCAACATAGAGGTTGGGCAGGGCGACCCTACGCATCTGGGTGGGTGCGTGACGAAGGGGAAGCCTATGTCCAATACAACAGTGAGGGCTTTCACGACCGAGAACATTCCCAGGTTAAGCCACAGAATACCCTGCGTATTGCCTTGCTGGGAGATTCTTTTACAGAAGCACGCCAAGTGCCACAAGCACAAGCAATCGCAGCAGCTATCGAACGTGAACTGAAAAATTGTCCCACCCTAGCAGATCGTGACGTAGAAGTGATGAACTTCGGAGTGAATGGTTATGGAACCGATCAAGAACTCATCACCTTGCGGGAAAAGGTCTGGAACTATTCACCAGATCTTGTACTCCTGAATTTCTATCCTGGCAACGATGTGATCAACAACTCCCGCACTCTCAGCGAAAAAATGGTGAGTAACACTGCTATGGATAATAGCGCCCTCATGAAACCCTATTTTGTTAATCAAGAAGGTGATTGGGTGGTTGATGACTCGTTCGTGAATATGGACATCTATCGCTCACAAAAGTCATGGTGGCATCAGGCTTATCTCCAAGTTCAAGACCGCTTGCGGATTTTACAGCTTTTAAAACAAGTAAAATACGCTTTACCACTTCCTCATAGGGAACTCTTAACAGGGAACAGGGAACAGGGACAAGATGAACCTACCCAGCAGGGTAAACAAGACGCCCAGCTTGCAACCAAGCCTGCAACACTGTCTCCGTTCACGGATCCTGAATGGCAGAATTTCTTAAAGCAAACAGAATGGCTTATCTATAACACCGCAACTGATCCTGAATGGCAAGAAGCATGGCAACTAACAGAAGGACTAATCCACTTAATTCATAATGAGACAATTGCCAAGAAAGCGAATTTTGCTGTGGTGACGCTCACAACTGCCCTCCAAGTTAATCCCGATCCTACCGTGCGTCATCATCAGGAGGTATCAGGGGTGACAGATTGGTTTTACCCAGAAAAGCGGATCACAGCGTTAGGAGAACGGGAAGGTTTTACTACTATCGATCTGGGACAATCTTTTCAGGCTTATGCCGAGCAGAATAATGTTTGCTTACATGGGTTTGATAATACTTTTCGCTGCGACGGACATTGGAATGCTTTGGGACATCAGTTAGCAGGGGAAATTGTTGCTAAAACACTATGTCAAAAGGGTTTGATTAAATAATTACTAAAGGAAATAGGGAACAGTGGAATAAATTAAGAGGTTGTTAAATGTCAGATGTTAATGATTTTAAAGACTTAAAAATTTGGCAAAAAGGCTTGTCTTCTTTTTTTCCAGTAAAGATTCAGAACTCATGCAAAAAATAAAGCCTTGGCTACAAAATTTATTGCTCATGCTGGCTGGAGTTATAGTTGGGCTGTTAATCGTCGAAACTTTTGCCATTACTACCGGAGTTGCTGCCCCACAAAAGTCCAAGGCGCAAATTTTTTATCAGTTTATTCAACCTGATGCTCAATTAGGCTACAAGCCAAAATCAAACCTTAAAGACTTTAAAACTGTTTGGCAAGAAGCAAAAGTTACAGAAGTTGCTAATACAGATAGTTATGGATTTCGCAATATAGGAAGAGATTACACAAAATCCAACTTGTATTTTATTGGAGATTCATTTACATGGGGTCAATGGGTAAATGAGGAAAAAACATTTCCCAGACTTGTGGAATCAGAATTGCAGCAGCAAGTCATTAATTTAGGTGTTCCGGGTTATTCCTTCGCTCAATATGAAACGTTGTTTAATGAATGGATCGCCAAATATAAACCTCATACAGTCATCTTATCTATAGTTGCTAATGATTTGACTAATTATTCATCGGATATTGGTCAAAAGATATATGATACGCTCAAAGAAAGAAGCTTTTCACCTTGGTATGAAAAAACGTTTTTGTACCAGTTTGTATTCAAAAATAACAAAAAAAGCTTGCAAGCACCAATCGGAAATCCTATCTCTAAAGAAGCAAAAAATGGTTTAACTCTATTTAATTTATCGCTAGCAGCACCTGAGTCAGGAGTAGGTGTAGATAGCGATTATTTGACATCTGATGGTGTTGTCAAAGTAGAAGCGGCATTATCACGAATCATTAATTTGACCAAAGAAAATCAAGTTAAGCTGTTTGTTTTTCTTGTACCTTCAAAAGAATCAGCCTATATCAAAGATTACGTCCAGTTATTCCCTGAGAATGTAGCTTTGCTCAAAAATGAAGAGATTGGGTATCAGCGTTTATGTGACATTGCTAAATCACAAGATGTAACTTGTGTCAATCTAACTGATGATTTTAGGAAAAATAGCGAGCGCCAAAAGCTTTACTTTGATATCGATGGTCATTGGAATCCTGCGGGACATCAACTAGCAACTAAAGTAATTTTAGATACTTTAAAAAATCATTCGTAGTTCGTAATTAAGTAGGTTGGTGAGAATAACTCAAACTATGTTAACCAATGTAAAAAAATGGAAATTAGCTCGTAGTGAGGGCTTCAGCCCTCAAAGTGCGGCGAAAGCCCTCACTACAAACCTTTAATTATTTACGCCGACCTACTTAATAGTTTTGAAAAAATCAAAAAGCAAATGACAACAAGCCAAACAACCGCAGAGGAAATATCTAACGAGATGCCACCGCTCGAAATGGAACCCCAAGACGCTTCTGGGCGTATCCCCTATCCTCCACCAACCCCATACCCGATGATGGGTGCTGCTTCATTAGAAGAGATGCCGTCCTTTGCGATGGATGGAGAAAATCTTGGGGGTTACTCCCAGTACGGTGTAGCTGCCACTTCTAGTTCAGAAAATCGGCTGGATGTCTTTACCATTGGTAAGGATAGTGCTATGTACCACAAGAAGTGGAATGGCTCAGTCTGGAGTGATTGGGAAAGGCTGGGGGGCTACTGTATTTCTGCACCAGCTGCGGTTTCGAGAGGAGAGAACCGGATTGATACCTTTGTGATTGGAGGCGATCGCTCTGTCTACCATAAAGGCTGGGATGGTTCAGTCTGGAGTGATTGGCTAAATCTTGGGGGCTACTCTCAGCACGGTGTCGCGGCTGCTTCTTGGGGAGAAAATCGGCTGGATCTTTTTATCGTCAACTGGGATGGTGCCATATACCAAAAGTGTTGGGATGGCTCAATTTGGAGTGATTGGGAAGAACTGGGGGGCTACTGTATTTCTACACCAGCTGCGGTTTCTTGGGGATTAAACCGGATTGACACCTTCGCCTTGGGTAGCGATCGCGCCATCTACCACAAGTACTGGAATGGTTCAAACTGGGTTGGTTGGGAAAAACTCGGTGGCTACTCCCAGTATGGTGTTGCTGCTGCTTCTGGGGCAGAAAATCGCCTAGATATTTACATCATCAGTCGTAATGGTGCAGTGTACCACAAGTACTGGGATGGCTCAAACTGGATCGGTTGGAATAATCTTGGTGGCTACTCTATTGCCGCACCAACTGCGGTTGCTTCAGCACCAAACCGCGTTGACACCTTCGTTCTGGGTAGCGATCGCGCCATATATCACAAGTGGTATGGCGGTTTTTTTTAACGAACCACGTAGACGCGCAGCGGCGTGCCGCAGGCTAGGACGCCAAGAACGCAAAGGAAGAGAAGGAAGAAAAGAGGCAAATGACAACAAGCTATCCAACTACAGCAGCAATTTCTCAGGATCAACCCACTGGGGGTATGCCATTTCCGGCAATGAGTCCTGCCTCAAAAGAAGATATGCCAACATTTTCCACCGATGGGGAAAATTTAGACGGATACTGCCAGTATGGTGTAACAGCCACTTCTTGGTCAGAAAATCGCCTAGATGTCTTGCTCACCGCGAGTATTGGTCCTTTATGGCACAAGTGGTGGGATGGCTCAACTTGGAGCGATTGGCAAAGACTCGGTGGTTATTGTATTTCCTCGCCAGCTGCGGTTTCTTGGGAACCGAACCGCATTGACACCTTCGTTTTGGGTAGCGATCGCGCCACGTACCGGACATGGTGGGATGGTTCAAAATGGAGTCGTTGGGAAAACCTTGGCGGGTATTCCCATTATGGAGTCGCTGCTGCTTCTTTTTCAAAAAATCGACTTGATATCTTTACTGTTGGCATTGATGGCGCAATGTACCACAAGCGGTGGAATGGTTCAGCCTGGGATGAGTGGGAAAATCTCGGAGGTTACTGTGTTTCTGCGCCGGCTGCTGTGGCTCGCGGGATGGACTGCATTGATACCTTTGTTTTAGGCGGGGATGGCGCGATTTATCACAAGGGGTGGGATGGCTCAACCTGGAGTGGTTGGAAAAATCTGGGAGGGTATTGCCAGTATGGTGTCGCCGCCACTTCTGTTGCTGAAAATCGGCTAGATATCTTTACTGTTGGCTGTGATGGTGCAATGTACCGCAAGAGGTGGGATGGTTCAGTCTGGAGTGATTGGCAGCATCTCGGTGGTTACTGTACTTCCGCACCGGCGGCGGTTTCTCGCGGGACAAACTGCATTGACACCTTTGTTGCGGGTGGCGATCGCGCCGTATACCACAAGTGTTACTAGCTTTGCAAAATAGCTTTAACTCATGCACTCCGCGTACAAATCAGCGATTGTATTGAGTAGTTGTTGATATTTTATGAGTTCAAAACCATGTATATTTATCAAGTCGAAATTTCCAATTTTTGTAATCTAACTTGCTCTTACTGTCCTCATCCCTCTCAAAGTAGAGCGAAAGGAAATATGTCCTTTTCTACATTTGTAGATGTTGTTGAATTAGCAATTGAATGTGGGCAAAAAGATTTATTTCTTAATAATTTTGGAGAACCCCTACTTCACCCAGAATTATTAGAGTTTATCTCCTATGCTAAAACGAAGGGAATTGAGTGCAATTTTATAACCAACGGTATACTTTTTGATGAGGCAATGGCATGGCGCTTGTCTGAATTAGGTGTGCATGATATTTATCTTTCAGAACATCTTGTCGGGCAGAAAGAGCGTATTCAAGAAATGCTTAAGGAAAAGTCTATTCCTTTGTCTATCGTCTATACCTATAATCCTCATAAGCAGGAAAAGCATGACTGGGCTGGACAAGTTGCTTCTCAAACTACATCAAGTCGAACTTTGATGAGTACTAAAGAACAGTATAAACCGTGCATTTTTGAAACGAAAAAGCGAGTTGTCATTTTGTGGGATGGAAGTATCAATACCTGTTGTATAGATGTGAACGGAACAGGTATAGTTGGTTCTGTTAAAGATTACCTGGGCAGAACAGATGAGTATAAATTTAATCCAATTCCACTATGTAGTACTTGTGATTTAATGCGTGAAGAATAATTCCTTGTTTTTCTAAGAAAGCTTTCCTATTTGTACAGAAACGCCACCAATTATCCAAAAGAGAATTCTCCATTTTTAAGGTTTTTTTAACTATGACCTCAATCAATGAACTGACAAAGCAAACAACTGTTGCATCGCAGATTCCAATTATTGACTTCCACCCCTTTATTGTGGGTGACAGCAATGCTAAAGCCGCAGTAGCTAACCAAATCTCTCATGCTATTCAAGAGATGGGCTGCTTCTATTTAAAAAATGGTGTCTCCCAAACTTTAATTGACCAAGCCTTTGCCCAAGCCGAGAGGTTTTTTACACTGCCATTAGAAGAAAAAGAAAAAGTAGCCTCAGCAGTGACAGGGCGTAGTCGGGGTTACATACCCTTTGAAAAAATGTTCATTGGCAATCAACCAGGACAATTACACGAGTCCTTTAGTTTTGCCAATGAACTTGACTCAAACAAAGCCGCAGTTGATAGTTATGCAGAGGCGCTGGATGTCCCTAATCAATGGCCACAAAATCCGCCAGAATTTCGTCAAGTCTTGCAGCAATTTTTCCAAGCTAGCCAGGAATGTGCTTTGAATGTGCTAGAAGCATTGGCGATCGCCTTGCAACTACCAAATACCTACTTTACCGATTTACATTCTCAGCAAAACCACGCCGGAGTTTTCAACTACTATCCCAACATCTCCCAGGCTCCCAAAACAGGACAAACTCGCTTTTTTGAACACACTGATTTAGGCAGTATCACCTTGCTATTTCAAGATCAAGGAGGAGGACTAGAGGTATACACACCTACAGGAGAGTGGATCACCACTTCTTCAGTTCCTAATACCGTTTTGGTGATGCCAGCAGATATGATGTCACGATGGACAAACGATAAATTTTGTGCCACACCTCATCGAGTTTCCGTACCGACTGATTTCCACACAGTGAAACAAAGGTACTCATTTAGTTTTTTTGTGATTCCTAATTACGAAGTAGAAGTCACTTGTCTAGAAAGTTTCTTAAAAGCGGGTGAATCTCCCAAATATCCCCCAACATTTGTAGGCGATCATCTCCTCAACAGAACCAATGATCGAGCCACAAAATATGGTCGTAGTTGAGCCTAACTCTGCGTACCTTTGCGCTTACCTCTGCGCCCCTTTGCGTTTAATAAAGAGAACTGCAATCAATTTACTCTACCGACTTTGAACGGATGAACACCATTCAACAACTCGAACAACAAACTACCACTTCCACGCAGATACCCATCCTTGATTTCCATCAGTTTACTTTTAGTGACCTTGCTAGTAAACAGGCGATCGCTTCTCAACTCTTACGTGCGATTCAAGAGGTTGGCTGCTTTTACCTGAAAAATTGTGTCCCCCAAAATGCAATTGACCAAGCCTTTACTAATGCTAATGGCTTCTTTGCGCTACCAGAATCAGAAAAAAGACAGCTCGCCTGGAAGGACGGCGCAGCACTCGGATACTTTTACAGCAAGTATAATGGTGAGTTTCGGGAAGCCTTCGTCTTCGGCGAAGCCGTTTTAACAGATCAGATTGATGCGGATAGCACTGTCGCGCAGCAGGTTCATCAGCACCTTGCAAACCATCCCACCTTTCGTGATGCTGTTCAGCAATTATTCACAGCTTGTCATGACGCTGGTAATAGCATCCTCAAAGCGATCGCCATTGCCCTAAACTTACCAGAATCTTACTTTAGCGATCGCCATCCTCAACAAGCGGATTATGGGCTGTTGCATCGCTACTATGAAGTCTCTGAACCTCCCCAACCCGGAGAAGCACGCTTCGAGGAACATACAGACTGGGGCAGTCTCTCCTTGCTTTTTCAGGATGAAAATGGCGGGCTAGAGGTCTGCACTAATGCCGGAGAATGGATTGCTGCGCCTCCCCTCCCTAACACAGCGATAGTCTTTATCGCAGATGTCATGCAGCGATGGACAAATGATAAACTCCCTGCTACCAAACATCGGGTACTGATGCCAGCCAATGCCGATCATCTTCCAGAAAGATACTCCTTAGCTTTCTTTCTCTCTCCTGGAGATGATACAGAGATTGCCTGTATTGAAAATTGCTTAGATGCAGGCGAATCTCCTAAATACCCCCCAATCCTCACAAAGGAATATTACATGCACAAAACTGAAGATTTGGCAAAAAGATTTAACGGTTCTAAATGAAAGGGAACAGGGAATAGGAATTACCAATTACCAATTATCAAGCAGGGCAATAGGCGCAGATGGTGGGGGAAAAGCAACGTCCAAAGCACTCAGTTCTTCTTTTGTTAACTTAATATCGAGGGCAGCTCGATTCTCTTCTACGTGGGCGATACTGCTGGCTTTGGGAAAGACTATCACCTCTTGATGCAACAACCAAGCGATCGCCACTTGTGCAACTGTTACTCCGCGCTGTTGGGCAATTGACTGCAATTTGGGATGTTTGAGTAGTTCGCCTTGTAACAAAGGCGAATGCGCCATTATCGGGATTCCTCTTTGCCCACACCAGGATAACAGCTTCCACTCACTGTTGCGATGCTGCAAATTGTAGGGGATTTGATTTGTCGCAATGGCTTCACCTCCGGGTAAAGCACTGGCTTCTTCCATGTCCTTAACATCAAAATTGCCAACGCCATAATCTCGAATCTTGCCAGATTGTTTCAGCGTCTCAAATGCTGACAACGTTTCCGATAACGGTACACCTCCCCGCCAATGCAACAAATAAAGGTCGAGGTAATCCGTCTGCAACCGCCGTAAACTGTTCTCGCAAGCTGCAATCGCCCCTTGCTGAGTTGCATTGCGAGGAGCAACCTTACTGACGAGAAAGACTGATGAACGACAATTCGCGATCGCTTCGCCAATTAACGTTTCCGCCCCACCCTCACCGTAAATTTCTGCCGTATCAATCAACGTCATCCCCAAATCGATTCCGCGACGCAAAGCAGCAATCTCACTTTCATGCTGGGCGATCGCTTCACCCAGTCCTGCAGTCCCCATTCCCAGTACTGGCATCAATTCACCGGATGGTAAACAAATAGTTTTCATAGGCAATTTCTGAACTTGACGCGTACTAACTAGCTCCATTCATTTTCAGATATTTTTGAGCAATAAAACACAATTACTAGATTAATTTCTAATAAATTCTCCAACATTTAACTTGTATATTAACTATGAGAAAAACTCTTGCCATCTTCTTTGCAATGCCAGTTGCTTCTCCTAAGGGGAGACGCTGCGCGTGAACAAGTCGGGCATTGCCCGGCCAACCCACTGGTTCGCCTTTGCGTGAGGCTATTCTTACTTTCAAACACCAACACCAAAAATTTCAAACCACATTATTTTATCAGCACTATATTGAGCTTTTTCCCAAAAAAACGTCTAAATTCCTCATTATGAAAATAGCTTTTTTCGATTATCCTGTCACCCTAGCTGAACCACCTAAAACTGGGGGAATACGCCTAGTATCCTATGCGTTGGCGCTGCGTTTGGCTCGTGCTGGTCACGAGGTTTTATTCTATGGGTCAAAAGGTCACTATCAAGAATTGGAATACCACGAAGATGGCATTATCTATCGCCGCATTCCCGAATCATGGCTCGATAAAGTATTAGAACCATTAAACTTTCTTGATAGCTGGAACCTCTCAAATCCTAAACGACCTTTCTATGCCTCCAAATTATTTTTCTGCGAATTTTACCGACAAGTCGCCAAGGATATTCAAGCGCAACAATGTGATGTAATTCACATGAACATTGTTTTTCAATTTGTTCCCCTGATGCGTGCCTATAATCCCCAAGCAAAAATTGTCTTACATATACACAGTGATTTTCTACCGTTGTTCGAGCCAGTCATGGTTGAACAGCGCCTTAAGTCAGTCGATTTGGTAATAGGATGCAGCGATTACCTCATAAATCAGGTTCGCAAATACTTGCCTCACGTTAAAAGCCAAACCATTTACAATGGTGCAGATATTCATCACTTTACTATCCCTAATGATAACCACAATAGAGAAGCCAAGAAAAAAGATACTAAACAAATCCTTTTTGTGGGCAGAATTTCACCGGAGAAGGGTGTACACGTTATAATTGATGCCTTTAACAAAGTAGTGTCTCGTTATCCCCAAGCGCAGCTGAAACTCGTCGGTTCAGAAAACGCGCTAGTACCGTGGTATACACTGGATAGAGAAGACCCTCAAATTCAGAATCTTCTTCCTTATTACCAGGGTAGCTATCGAGCGCAATTGCAAGAGCGAATTGCTTCTACCGCAGCCAGTTCAGTTTTTTTTCTCGGCAAAGTTCCCCATTTCGAGCTATTTGAGTACTATCAGCAAGCAGATATATTTCTTTTTCCATCTGTCTGGAATGAGGCATTTGGGATGCCGATTATCGAGGCAATGTCAATGGGATTGCCTGTTATTGCTACCCGTGGGGGTGCTTTCCCCGAACTAGTGGAGGATGGGAAAACAGGGTTATTGGTTGAACGCGGGGATGCAGATGCCTTAGCCGAAGCGATTCTGCGGCTTCTAGTAGATGACAATCTAAGAATTGCAATGGGAGAAGCTGGAAGGCGGCGAGCAGTTGAAAAGTTTGATTGGGATCATCAGGCACAAAAGCTGTTGCACCAGTATCACGCAATGATGAACAGCTTTACTTAGCTATATACGATGCACTTGATGCTCAATCACTACGTTATTATACGCATACACTGCCAAGTTAATCTATGTTGACAAGTATCGAAAAAACACCAGTGACTATTTTCCGTGAGATGAAACTGTTTATCATCGTTTGGGTGGGACAGCTCATTGCATCTATTGGTAGCAGCATTACCGCATTTGCTTTGGATGTTTGGGTTTACGAACATACTGGTTCTGTCACCCAATTTGCTTTTATTACCCTTTCCAATACTTTACCCCTCATCTTACTTGCGCCCATAGCTGGGTTATTAGTGGATCGGTGGGATCGTAGATGGACAATGATTCTCAGCGATTTATTTGCAACTTTAGCAACAGTGGCGATCGCCGCTTTGTTTATCATCGGTCGGTTGGAAGTGTGGCATATTTACTTAGCCAATACCTTCAGTGCTATCTTCGTGGCTTTTCAGATACCCGCTTTCATCGCTTCCATAACCTTACTAGTACCAAAACAGCACCTTGGTCGTGCTAATGGAATGCTGAGTTTCATGAACGGTACTGCGCGGCTCGTAGCACCACCTTTAGGAGGTGTCCTGCTAGGCATTATTTCTCTCCAAGGGATTATCGTGCTTCACTTAACCACCGTATTTTTGGGTATTGCTCTCCTGTTGCTGCTTCGGTTCCCTAAAGCCAGTACTCCTGCTGTTGCAATTGAGGAAAGTTCTTTTTTAAAAGAAACAACTTATGGATTGACCTATTTAGTTGCTCGCCCTGGACTGCTAGGAGTGTTAATAATCTCAGCTTCTAGCATTTTCCTTGTAGGAGGTGTTCAGGTCATCACTATACCTCTGGTGTTATCTTTCGCTCCCGTAACAGTTTTGGGGACTATTCTTTCGCTCTTTGGCGTTGCTGTTTTGACAGGGGGCTTGCTGATTGGTATTTGGGGAGGTCTACGGCGTAACATGAATATGATCTACGGCTGTATGCTCCTCACGGGTGTGTCTCTTCTTGTCGCCGGTTTGCAACCTTCTGTTGTTGTCTTCATTATTGGCGTCTTCTTATTCTTCTTGATACGACCAATAATTGCTAGTTCAACGCAAGCGATTTTTCAGTCTAAAGTAGAACCATTAGTGCAGGGTAGAGTCTTTTCTATAAAAGGAGCGATCGAAGCCGCAGGTCTACCTCTAGGCTATATTACGATAGGACCTTTGGCAGAAAAGGTTTTTGAACCCTTAATGGCTACTGATGGTTTGTTGGCAGACAGTATCGGACAAATTATTGGTGTCGGCACAGGTCGTGGTATGGGACTTCTATTTATAATCATGGGAATCTTGACGATTTTAGCAACCTGTATTGCCTACTTCTCCCCCCGCCTACGACTTGTAGAAGATGAACTACCCGATGTTATTGATGATGTTATTGATGTTGCGATCGCTGCTGATACAGCTTCTACCAATAATGACGCAGTTCCTTCCCCATCCTAAATTCGACGTTTTATTATTTTATTTTTGTCCCAATAATTGTTTGTTCTTTATCCATTATTAGAAATTTAGAACTATTAATTCTCATAACTTCATATTTTTCTGGCATAAACACAGAACCTAAACTAGCTACCATATCTGCAAGAGGAACCTTAAAAGCTAGCGGTATCTCCAAATTAAAAATTGATTTTGGAACATTTTTAATATTTAAATACAATTGTTTGTTACTTACGTACCATACCCCAATAAATTTATTACCTATTATAAGTTCTTTAGGTTTAGAAAAAATCAATGTTTGAATTGTGGTTTGCTCATAAGTCATATCATCTTTAAATTCAATAGTAATTTTTTCTCCAGACCTATCATAACGCCATTTCCCAAAAAGTAAAAGTTCTATTTCTATATCAGAATGCTTACTGTTATTCATGTCTCTCCTCAAATTAGCTTTGGTTTTCATTTTACTTATTATTAATAAATCTACAATGAACACATGAAAAAGTTCATTGACAATTTTTTGTACGAGAAAAGAATAAGTGCATCTGCCAAACTAACCATGACCCCACCCGCCAAGCTGCCATTGAAAAGTGTTCCATAGATGATGGAGATAAGTCAAAGGTATCTTGGTCATAGTGTAACCATTTGACTGGTAGGTGTCCCATCGGTGTTGTGAGGGACAATTCAAAAGTGAGTTGCTCGTAGTCTAACCAGTTTCCCTCTTTTCGCCAACCAAGGCGATCGCCAAGTCTCTTTTCTGTTTCGTAGTCTACTTGACCACCCACTTCACACCAGATAGTTTGCTGGACACTGAAGCCGAAATAACCATGGCTGTATTCTCTCCAAAGTTGATCAATGGTCTGGAGAGCTTCACAAGAAAAGTTCTTAATATCTTCCTTATAAACTTCATTCCAATAATTTTTCCCCATGACTTGTAGCATTAATTTAGTAGTTTCAATGTCAGCTTCTTTCCACTTGTGTTGGGTGAGGAGATCCCGCAGTTGGGTGTAATCTATATTTTTATTGCTTTTAAATTCTTTATTGAACGTAGCATCGTCATGAGTTAGTCTCATCAATTCCGTTTCTTCAACAGAAGGGAGAGACGTTATAGAAACAAAATTTTCTTCTACTATCCCTAATTCTTTTCTTGGAGCGGTGAGTTGCTTGGATATATAGTTAGATATTGAGTCAATATCTTGGTCTAAAGAGACACAATTCTCAGTCAACTCAACATTATGGGCTTGCCAATCTAATAATTTAGATTGAATTAAGGCATCTTTTAATCTTTCTTTTTTCTCATAACTTGTCACCATAAAATCTATAAAAGTTTCAGAAATTGCTTCAGTTTCTTTAGGAATTAATAAATTCAACTGAGACTTCAAAATATTATCCGCTAAATTTTTAATATCTCCGACAGTTGCATAAAAATCCTCATCTACTTTTACGACTTCATCTATTAAAGATTGAAAGGGACTAAAGTAATATTGAAAATAATTTTTAAAATTGATTGTATCTTCGGCTATTTTTGCTATTTCTTGACGAACCTTCTGAGCTTTTTTTTGATATTCGTAAATTTCTTGATGTACTTCTAACTCTTTAACTACTTCCTGGACAATTTCCTTTTGAGTTTTGGTATCTTCGGCGATTGATTTCAGTCCTTCACTCAGCAATTTTATTTTTTCTAACATCAAAAATGAGGCATTGCTCAACAGTAAAACTGCTTTAAAGTTTTCTTGTTTTTCCCTTTTTAATTCATCGAGAATCTTCTGATTTTTATTATTTTTTATCTCTAATTTTTTTCTCTCATTATCCAAGCTCTTTATTTCAAGATATTTTTGGATAAACAACTTTTTTAAGTCATCCGTAAGCTTCAACAAAAAATGTTGATAACTCGCCTTATAATTTTCTAAAAATTCAATAAGATGAGTGTAATCCCTAATTAATAATTGGCTCTCTTCAAAAATTTTTCCCGGACTAACGACTTCTTTCCACTTAATTATTCCCCCAAACTTCTGATGATATTGAACGCCTTCTTTAATTAATCTTCTACGTTCTTTAATTTTTTTTTGAACTTTTTTTAATTTGCTATTTTTGAGTGCAGGTAATTGATAGGTTCGTTCATAAATGATAATGTCTTTGTAAGTAATGAGTTGTCTTTGCTGTTTAGTTAGCATGACCTTGATTCTAAAAAGTATGAGCAGCCACTAAACTCTCACCCATTTTAACACCTTGGGGTCTTTGTCATAGCGGTAGGTCAAGCCATCCTTAGTAGTGATGGACTTGCCAAGGCTAGCCTTGCTTCTGATGGTGCTAATGGAAGAGTCTGTTAATGTCTGCATTTCCTTATGTGAAAAACCTGGGATTGTGTCTATTTCTATTGATATTTCTGGTTGAGCTTGAGAACCATTATTATCTGAAACATCTATTGTCATTTGAGCCATTTCGGGGGAACTAGTGACAATTTCTTTTGCTTTTTGAAGCCGATAATCCTGCACAGTCACAAGTTGCCAACTAGAGTCTTGTGAAAGTTCTAGAACCCATTGATGATAATTAAACAGACTTTCCCGATGTCCAACACTGAGAAACGTTGTTTTTGTTGATTGTAACTGTTGATATAAATTTCCTTCATTTTTTAAATCTAAAGCACTCGTTGCTTCATCTAAGATAGTAAAGCTCGGACGAGTCACTAACTGTCTTGCAAAAGCAAGGCGTTGTTGTTCTCCTAACGATAATATATTCTCCCAAGGAACTTCAGTATCAAAGCCATCGACTCGGGTAAGTAAGTTTTGCAGGTTAACTTGTTGCAAAACGTCTTCGAGTTCTTCATCGCTCATTTGACGATTCGTCTGAGGATAAAGTAACTGTTCGCGTAAAGTTCCCAGAATTATGTAAGGACGTTGAGGCAAAAATAAGACTTCTTCTAGAGGAGGTCGCACCAGACGACCAGTCCCGGCGTTCCACAAACCAGCGATCGCTCTCAACAGAGAACTTTTACCTCGACCACTCGGTCCAACAATTAATAAACCTTCTCCCGGTTGAACAGATAGTGACAAATCTTCAACGATCACCTGTTCATAGTTTGGCGTTTGTAAGGTGACATCCTCAAAAGCGAGACGATTTTCTTCTATAGTTTTAATGGTACTTACATTCTCTGGTTGTTTGGTGACTGCTTCTAACGCATCTGAAAGCTCAGCTAAACGATCAACGTAACTCGAAAATCGTCCGGAAGTTCCAAATTCATTGATTAAATCTGCCATAGCATTAGCAAACAGACCAGTAGCTAAACTAGCTTGACCAAGTTGTCCGAAATCAATTTCACCTCTAATGTATGAAGGTCCAAGTATTACAAACGGAAATACTTGGATAACAGCCTGATATCCTCTGTTAAAAGTTTCCTTACCTCTCTCCCAATTAATCTTGCGTTCAGCACTTTTCAGGAGATTACTAAATCTTCGCTGAATTATATTTAATTCTTGGTTTTCTCCCTGAAAAAAAGCTATTGATTCAGCGTGATTACGAACATGAGTTAGAGAATAATTGTATTCGGCTTTAAGTTCAAGTTCCTCTTGATTAATATTATTCAATTCTTGAGTTAAGTAAATAGCAATCAAATTGCCTATGAGCGTATAAACAAGCATAACAACAGCGATCTGTTGGGAAATTGACCAGACAATGATTAAAAATGTCGTCATTTCCAGCACTTTTTCTAGGGAAGTAGCTAAAAAACTAAGACTATTACTGGTAATAGGTTCAATTTCTTGGGATAGACGTTGATCTGGGTTACCAACATCGGATTGAAAGTTGATTCTATAATAAGCACGATTGCTTAAATATTTTGATAAAATGCGATTATTGAGCCATTTGTACCAATCAAGAGCAATTTTTTTTCTAACAAATTTAGAAAATCCTACTAAGAACGTTACCGAGATCAAGCCAACGCCGTAAACCAATAACGTTTGAAAAAACTTAGTCAAATCTTTCTCTTCAATGATGACATTGACCAAATGGTTACTAGCGAAGGTATTGAAGGCAGTTACGCCCACAAGCGCGATGATTAATAAGATCAGGAGAACGAGCATTGCCCAGGCGCGAATAACATCTGAGAATGCTCTTTCTCCTGGCTCTGTTGGATACCAGTAAGGTCCTGCGATCGCTCCTACATCCTGCCAAAATTTATTAAAAGCTGAAGAAGCATTCGTTAAGCGTTGAATTAGAGAAACTTGGGTTGGCATATTCTATAAATTAGGGGACTGGGGACTGGTGAGCCAGCGCGGTGTTGGGGAGCCAGTCCGTTGCGGTGAGTCCAGCACTGCGGACGGTTTCCCGCAGGAGCCACTGCGGTCTTGGGGTCTCACGCCACTCCTCTCAAGTCGGGAAACCTGTCCACAGGGGTGGCTCCCCAAGTGGAGCAAGTGGCGTCAGGTGACTGGCGTTGGCGCAGCCTCTGGGGAGGAGATACCCGTGCCTCTTTCAGAGGAGCTGAGTGCAATCATGCACACGCTGAACGCGAACGCTAACGCCGTTGGCGTGCCGTAATACTGTATAGAGTCTTTGTAGGCTTGGGGCTAGCCAACCAGTAGGGCGCACACGATTCAGAAAACGGGCTTTACGATAACGAGTATGGCGACTCCGCCTACTGGAGCGTAAACTACGCCTAGATTCTAAACTAGCCCTTATTGCCTGTCCTCGGTGCGTCAGTTCTGCGCCAAAAACAACTTTTGAACCCTGAAGTAAGGCAATACCAGTTGTTTTAGATCCAGGGTCTAACTTAATAGTGACTGGTTCTGGGGTTTCGTCTACTTTCTTTTTCAGAATTAGCGTGAACGGGTATTGACGATATACAGCAGCTTTACCGGATTTCAACAGTGACCGCGCTACACCAGAGGTGCAAGGCGAAAGTGGTTTTAATTCTGAATCTAGGACAAAAACGAAATTAGATTTAGACATTGTTGCGTCTCCTCTGTTTTCACGTAAAGTTAGCTTCGACCTTGATATAAGAGCTTGTTAGACCTGCAACACTGTCCCAGTGACCTTAGAACTGTTTAATTGCAGATGACAGAGCAGGGAACTAGCTACGCATTCCGGGGTGTCGTGACTCAAATATCGACTACCTATTTCTAGGTGGTCTGGTCAGTATGGCTTGCAGAGTATCAAACAAGCCCAGCGGCTTCAGCCCTGGGTTACTGACTCCATTCCACCAATATTTTATGTAGATCCTGCTCAGTTAAAGCAGAAAAATCATCAATAGACTGAGTAGAGCCAAGCATAATTTTCTTTCATAAACTTAGTATATAGATTGAAAATTTTATTATAGTCATTACTATTGATATATGCTTGAGCCGGGCTAGTCATCCGCCTGAATGTTAAAGCAAGCTGCTAGACTTGTTATCTGCAATTTCAATTTATCAATACGTTTAATCAGCAAGAATTTTATTAATTTATTAAAAACATGGAATGAGTGGCACCGCTTCTAAAAATCTACGCATATCTGGGCAATAATCCACAAATCTCTGCAGAGGGAAGTTAGCGGTTTATCTTCCTTGAAATCATCTTTAGCGCTTTGGCTTACTCTGAACAGATTGTTCTGCCCATTGTTTGACCAAAGACCCCCAGTTAGAGACAGCATAGAAGTTGTGACGCTTCATGCCGGATTTCTTAATTGCGTTATTCAGTTGATTCCACTGTGACCATACGTGCTTTCTATCCTTCACGGGCAGATAGGCGGTTATGGTCACAGGAATATTTTCAGTCAATCTCATGGCACGTCGTGCGATAGCCATAGCAGCAGCTTCATCACTGGCTAGACCATATTGGCGAGCATACTTCACCAATCCAATAATACTGGTGTAGGCGGGATTCACCTTCATCAGATAAATCCCCCGATTACTTAAAATACTTTCTAGCAACTCGTAGAATCGGCTATAAGCCCAGCCTGAGAGCATTCGAGCGTATTTTCGTCCTCGTTCGCACAAGAGCTCTTTCTTGGCAGAAAAGTCCAGCCTTTCGCAAGCAACGGGACACGCGAAGGTCTCACCTAAAGTTGCCAATTGCAAGCAAGCATCGACAATTTGAGCATCTTGTAAGCCAGACGGCAGTCCCATCTGTAACGGTATTTGTCCATGAGCTTTCAGATTGCCGTTAGCGTCCACATATGCCCAACCAATCGATCCGGGATTCATATCAATCCCAATACAGCCATAAGCGGAGTGTCTGGAAACACGTTCTACAGGCGCTGGAGTAAACTGCACTGCGGCATTCCATTTCCCGTCCTTGCGGAAGAAGTGCCAGGTCTTAGAACCATCTTTGGGCAATCTGTTGATTTTGCGTTCAAAGTTACCTAATTTGGTTTGAACATATTTCCCAAACTTAGCTTCTAGGCAGGCAGGCACACGAAACTTGAGGATATCTCCATCCCATTGACAAGCTTGATTACCAAACGATTCATCTCTAGAACCAACTACAAATACTTGTGATTTTGAGACGACGGTTTGAATGGGCGCTGTCTTTAAATGCTCTAGCTGTTTGGTTAATTGGTAAGCACGACGCTTCTTGTTATGAATTTGAAATCGGAGGTTTTTCCAGTTAGTGTATCGAAATTTCAGCGAATATGATATCGGGAATCTACATCCGGTTTTAGATTTCTGCCAGTTCTTTTTAGCATAAAATTTGACAGCATCGTCTAGCTTTTTCTCTGATTTAGTAATCCATGAATTGATGGATTTTAGCTTACCCTCTAATGTTTTAATATGCCGTTGCCGATGCTCAATTGAAGCATCCACAGCGCCTTGAGCGTGACTAATTATGCCGTTAGCATGACGTTTTGAGATTCCGTAAGTTACTTGTAAATAACTGTTCCAGCCCGATTTCTCGAAGGTATCGACTGATTTAAGATGATTAACCGTCTCACACGCTGCTTTGTGGAATACCGGACTGTATGCAGAGAGGAACATCTCAAAATCAGTCATTCCCAAACTATTCAATTCTTCTGCTGGTGTCGGTAAACCTTTAACATACGTGAGAGTCGTCATTTATTTTACCTCATCAATAATACTGGATATCCCGTCGATTAGTTTTTGGTTTTTACGGCTTCTTGCGCCGTAAAGACGCGCTGAAAATACTGTCACTAGTTCAATCATGTCTTGTACTAGTTCTTGCTCGAAGGTAATTTCTTCAGTGGATTTATTGATAATTACTACTTCGGTCTCCATCTCCTCGCAGATAGCAAATACTAACTCAGAACCGAATCGTAACAGTCTATCTTTATGAGTCAATACGAGTCTACCAACATCCCCTTTTAGTATGCGACCAATAAGCTTCTTAATTCCTTTTTTGTTATAATTCAGACCACTTCCTAAATCTTGAATGGTTTCAAACTGCCAACCATTAGATCCGCTAAAAGCTTCTAAAACTTGAATTTGTCGGACTAAATCGTTTTTTTGGTCATGACTTGAGACTCTAGCATAGTTAATCGTTATGCGCTCATCCAACTTCTGCAAGTCTCTGGGTGTAATTCGTTTAATGTCTGCCAAATAAAAGCGTCGATGTCCGCTAGGAGCACGTTCATAACGTAGCTTTCCTTGGTCTGCCCATCTCCTAATTGTGTCTACCGAAACTCCTAATTCTTTAGCAGCATCCCCGATGCTAATTGTCACTGATTGAATGTCTCCCATATTGCTATTTCTGTGAGAGAATACATTCAATTATATGGGTATTCCGGAATATTTACCAAGATATACCCAGATATTTTTATTCAGCTACTAGCCCTTGTTAAGCGCGATTGGGCTTGCGCCCAGTGCCGGAGGCAATCCCCTGTGGCGGGCGCTCCTTTGCGATTGGGCTTGCGCCCAGTGCCAAAGGCAATCGCACGACCGTCATGCAGCTTTAATCTGGCAACGCAGATTTCATGTTTTAGGAAGTACATCAAATTCTTCTTTTGACAAACCTTTAAGTCGAGTTTTTCGCTTGTACTAGCTAATAATATCAAGTCCAGCTAATCCTTATTAAAATTTCTCCCTTGTCTTTGCGTCAGTCCAAACGATAAGTCTTTAAGCAGACATGATATATGAATGATGGCCTTTGAGGGTTTAACCCGGTGAAATCGGACTCAGAGGCCATTTTCTCCTTTCGCCGCAATTTTGCGCCTTAGCGTACCTTTACGGGCAAGCAAACTACGCGTAGCGTTCCCCAGGAAAGGAATCGCTTAACTTGATGCCCTTCAACCTGGAATTTTAACGAATGTAACAGTGAAATTATTCCTCGGTGATTTCAATTGTTTTTGGAGGCTGAACCTCTTCAAAATTATTAGTGATTGTTGGGTTCAGTTCATTTTTTAGTTTGAGTTTTAGATCCTCTGTAATGGGTAAATCTTTAATTTCTTTGAGGAGATATCTTACAGATTCGGTTTTACGACGTTCTGTATAGATGTTCTTGAGAACGGCTTCAATTCCATATCCCGCTAGAGCCTCTCCTACAAGCGTTGTCAGACCAAGCACGCCTAGACCTCCTATGATGCCAAACGGGCCTCCCAACCCCGCGAGGGCAGCTACAACGCCGTAACCACCTGCCAGCCCTGATGCAGAGACTGCAATCACCAGAAGTATGCCAGGAAGACCTAGAGCAGCGATTTTTTTAACGACTTCATCCATTGTAATTACCTAAAATACTTACATTCTTGGTTCAAACATTACTAAGGGTACTAGTATCTATTCACCCTTATTTAATAGCTTAGTAGTTAGTCGAGATGATAACTAATTTTACCATTGCCGACTGAGATAGCCACCGTTCTTGGAGAGGCCAAATAGTTTTTGCCCGTTGGATCGCCGCTGCGTCCATTGAAATTGGGATTTGTTGCATAAATTCCTGTTTCTTCTTTATCTATAGTACCGTGAGGAAAAACTGCAAAGCTGTTGGAGTCTGAAAACAAACAATTGACATAAGTACCGAATGTTTTAGCCAGTTCAGATTCTTGCTCACACACACAGGGCATAATGTCGAGTCCATCGACACCCGTTTGAGTAATTAAATGCGCGAGTTTTTGTTGAGTTGGGTAAGAGAAGAAAATCCCTGCTTGTTGTTCTCCATCCCGCAGAGTTTCATCGTAAATTTTGATAGCAAGGGTTTCCATCGTTTTACAGACTCATTCAGAAAGAAAAGGCCAGATTTAGTTTGACAAAATACTACACAATTCATCGATTTGTTGACTTTTTTCTGTGATCAGTCGATGGGCTATAGCTTGTAGCTTACGAATATTTTCCGACTTGACATTATCTATGTCTTCCAAGTCACCTGTCAAAAATGTTTGAAAACGATAATAAGAACCTTTAATTTCTTTGTCACTAGACTCAAACAAGCGTTCTAATTCTCCGGCTACCACTTCACTACCACCGTCAAACACAATATTTAAAAGGGGTCTTCCCCATTGTAAAAGTCCCCAATTTTTGACTTCGTTATAAGTGTAGACACTTGTAAGAGAACCCGTACCCAAGGAAACTACCAAGATATCATCCGTATGCAGGGCTGGTCTTTTTTCTTTACTCATCTTCGCTTCCATAATAGCCAAATTGGCTGGATTATTAGCGATCAATCCTCCATCGACTAAAGTATAGAAACCGTTGGGATTATGAGAAGTAGGAACGCGATAGGGAGGAAAATAGGTCGGAGTAGCACTCGTTGCCATTGCTGCATCTGTGAGCGTAAAGCCTACGCTTAACTTACGAAACCTTTTCGATTCTGTCTGTTGTTTTTCAATTTTGTTTGTAAAAAATATAGGAATTCGCTGTTCAATATCGTAGCTAGTTACGAAAACTTCTTTGAGATTCTTTTCAAGAGGAGTGTTTCCAAAATACTTCCTGATAATTTCCTCTCTTCCATCAGAAGCATATTTTGGCTGGACAAACATATCTTCTATTGGACCGAGCATATGTTCCAAGAATGGCTCGTAAAATATCTCAGCCCCGTACTCAACATATAGTTGGAGGAGCTGCTCAGCACTGTATTCAGCAATCGGTGAGCTATTAGGTGCTTCTAAATTTAATAGAGGTTTCGTTAGTCCGAGTGCAAGAATTCCTCCGGTTGAAGTGCCAGCAATTAAATCAAACAAACTAGAAATCTGCTTTTGTGTCCGCTTTTCAATTTCTGCAAGTATTAGTGCTGGGATAATACCCCGAATACCGCCTCCATCAATGGCAAGTATTTTATATTTGGGATTGGTTGTGGTATTCATAGTTTTTTTCGATTGCTCCTGAGTGAATGTTTCTGGTTGTTGCTGCTGTCGAATATTGGCTGGAACTTCGCGTTGCCTAATTTGCGCTATTTGCGCTGTTTTGGCTTTTCCCACCTGCGTTGGCTCGGTGCTTAGAGAGGTTTGGATGTTGGCGGATTTTTCGCTGTTTGTCCTTGTCCCTTTTTTTTCCTTTGGATTCGCAGTTGCAGCCTGGATCGAAGAATTATCCTCGAAGTTCACAGCAGTAGCTTCCGCTGTGACTTCTGTTTGCAGTTCGGCAGTTTCTTTTGAAGGCACATCCTCCTGGGAACTGCTTGCTGTCTCACCTTGTCTCTCAACCTCATCAGATGATTGTGCGATGCTCGTCTGGTTCTGCTCCAAGGGGGCGATCGCAAATGGAAGTTGTGCTAAATTCCAACTCGGATTGCCACGCAACTTTCCATCATGGGCATTTCCAGTCTGGTCTTTTACAGTTACCCCTTCTCCTTCATTTAATTTCCAGTAAGCTACTAATCCTTCTTCATTCCCAACTACAAGCCCTGAGCGATGGCTCTGGATTTCCACTGGAGAACAGGAGTAATTCCAGACGCTAATGTTAGCCAATTGACCTGTGAAATAGATGTTGTTGTGTAAAGTCGCGCCAAGAGTTACAGGACTAGTTGCTTTGTTTAAAGAAGAACCTGTACAAGAGCCAAAATACTCATGACCATCAAGATATATAGTCAATTGACCCTGATTAAAAACAATAGCAAAGAAGTGCCATTGTCCGACAGTTAATTCTCCATTGCCAAAGGTTTTGATAACTTTGTCATGCTTGTCATCTATGTATACATCTAGGTTTCCCTCTTGACTTATACCGAACTCAAAATTATCACTGTATCGATCTGAAGAACGGGCAAAAAAAACATTGCGCGTCCCATATGTACTGGCTTGATTTTTAAGGTCTTGAGGATTAATCCATCCTGAAATAGTAAAGGCTGAACTTCCTTCAGCAAAAACACCACCAATATCATTCCTGCCAAAATCTATGTAATCATCCTGACCATCAAATGTCAGAACTAATAGGGTATCTACGTTATTTGTCACAACATTTTCATCTCCAAATAAGATAACTTGTAATTCATATGAATTAATGGGGCGTAACCCTGGCTTTATCCATAGTTAATTTAAAGATGAATTATCAATAAAATTATAAATTTTATTTGTCTTTTATACTGAAATTTTAGTGAATTTATAAGCAGTCATTTATTCTCATTTAAATCTCTTCTAGAAAATCTCTACCAAATTCTAATGGATTTGTATGAGTAAAAGATTAATTTTTTTATTCAGTAAACTAACTTTTTGAAAAGTAACATGTTTAACCTAAGCTCCCAAATAATCTCACCTTTATCAAGAAAATGCAATAGCAGGTAAGACAAAAACATTAGACAGTTAAGTGGACAGTTAAGACAGTTAAGACACTTAAGCGAATCATTAGGTAGACAGTTAAGACAGTTAAGACACTTAAGCGAATCATTAGGTAGACAGTTAAGACAGTTAAGACACTTAAGCGAATCATTAAAATATTTAAAATAGTTAATAAATAATAATTACGGGGTTCAGCCGGGATACCTGCATTCAGGGGACACGTTGTAAATTTTTGTAACGATAATCAAGAAAAACACCTTTTGCTCGTAAGCAAGCTGTAGTAGCTGCCTACACGTTGTAAATTTTTGTAACGATAATTAAAGAAAACTTTTGGTATACGGTTGTTTCAATACCAAACTTTACTTTTCTCCTCCAATTGAAACATTTTTAAAAATGATTATTTCTGAGCAAGTGTAAGAGACCGAAAAGGAGTGAAAGCTTAGTTTTACCGTGCAAAATTTTGATTGCCCAAGATCATTTATGGGCAAGGCGCGTAAATCAATAAAACACGCTCTGCAACATTTATTTACAACGTGTCCTGTTTTGTGCGTATCCCGGCTGAACCCCTCTCCCAGGTCGCTTCGGATGCGTGAGCCTTTGAGTACAGCATCTATCAAACCAACTCGCTTACCCATCCTCAATATTTATTGCGATTTCCGGTACTTGCATCTCTCCCCAACCTGCCGCATAGATGCCCTGTGCAACAAAGCGATGAAAACTGGAATATGCCCATTTACTAGGTGCAGAACACAATCCATGTTTAACTGGATTGTAATGGATGTAATCACAATGCTGGACAAAGTCTGCCTGATCGCGAATCCAATGCTCCCAGAATCGTCGCTGCCAGAGGTTGCTTTCCTGCCGCTTTTGCCGTGAGTCATTAATGCTGGCATCAATTGCTAAGGTGCTTGTTCTGTGTTTTGTAACGTACGTTTTGATAAGCGTTTCAGCCTATATAGAAGAAGTCCAAACAGTACCTACTTGAGAGCGATCGCTTTATAGTGATTGGTGGAGTAAAACGTTGATGTCCCAGAAAGCTATTGCCTAGAGATTACTCAGAGTCTATTTACTGAATAAACTTGTTGAGTTCCTGAACTAACAAATGCACTGTTGTTGATGGATTGTCTCTGGCTGGAATATGAGGGTCATATTGTTTAAGAAGATTTTCAGCATTTCTAATTGCAATAGATTGCTTCTCAAATAGCTCATCATAGATAGTTTCGCTATTCTTCTGATATGTCCGACCAAGTAAAGAAGTTAACTTTCTAAGATAATCACTTCGAGGAATACCAGTATTGAGAAATTCAAAATGCAGGACATACCATAGTTCAAACGCTTCATTAGAATAAGCGACCTTAAAGCCTTCAGCGTTAGCATTTTTCATAGCGTTATTAAAATCTTCTATAGTCCAAGAATCACGATCAAAAACACACCAAACCTGATCATAATCTTCTTGCTTTTTTAGTTCCTTTGCGCTTTGAACTAGTTTGCTGGGATTCTCTCCTAAACCCTGTACGTCTATTTCAGCGACATCCTTGGGAACACGAAAACTCCTAAAGTAGTTAGGTTCTGTTTTCTCTCCTTCACATACAATCAAGAATCTCTGCCTGACTTCCCTAGTATTAACTTTTCTAGGTGAATATCCACGAGAATTTACCTTTCTTCTAGACATGAGAGTCGATGAGATGATTCAAATTTCCGATATATGGAATTGCACCATATCTACCTTTAATATAATCACTCTCAAATGACGCATCGTTACGTATTTTGTATTCTGCTAAAGAGTACAAATCTGTTGCACCATATCTATTCTTTTCAACAAACCAAATTTGGTCCCTACGAAAAAGCTTATTGCTCAGCAAATTGGTATCGTGAGTCATGAATATTAACTGAGCATTACTTGGATTCGTTTCGTTGGAATTAAATAATTCAACAATTGCACGGCTGATCAAAGGATGAATTCTAGCATCGAATTCATCAATGATGAGAACTTTACCATCTTTCAGTGTGTTAACAAGAGGTCCTGCTAAAGCAAAGACTTTTTGAGTCCCCTCAGACTCTTGATTATCTAAATCAAACATATCTGTAGATACAGGATTTCCTTTACCATCAAATTTTTTGTGCATAGTTTGAACTGATACTGATATTCCTTTTCTTCCCACATTTGTTATAATAAAGTTCTTTATTTCATCTGGCAGTTCACTAGGTAAAGAATCAATAGTAACTTCACTTTCTTCTACCTTGACACCGCCAAATCCCAAATCTAATTTTTTGAGAAACTGAAGAATTTTATCTTTATTGTCATTATTCATTAAACAACTAACTGTGTATCCTCGATAGCCTCTATCATCTAAACCGGAGACAATTTTGACTTTGTTTGTCAGCCAATCCAAGATTTTTTCTGCAATGTTGACATTAAATTGAGCAGATACAGACAAGAAGAGGGCATTATGTCTTGTTTTCTGTTGAATGCCATCAGCTTTATATGTTTTAGAAACAGTAATATTGTCCAGCTTGCGCTCAAAAAGTTTAGTTTCTCTTGATTTAGGGACATAAAATAACCATTCAGAGACAACTTTGTCACGAGTTGCCTCGAATCCATATCTATATCTCTTCCCATTCATTAAGAATACTATTTCAAAAAAAGATGGTTTATCTTCGGTTTCAGTGCTGAGCTTAAATCGCTCAACACCTATTTTTTCCGTGCTTTGAGTCTCTTTAGAAGAATTAACCATGAACCATCTCATGAAATCTAAAGCTTTAGCTAAGTTACTTTTACCACTAGCATTTGCACCGTATATTGCGGCGCTCTTAAGTAGTTTAAGATCATCATCTACTTCAAAAACATTGTTTTCATCGAGCTTTTTGTCTTTTGCGACAAGGTTAGCTGCCACCATGCTAAAGGTGACTTGCTCCTTAAACGATCTGTAGTTGCCAACACTAAATTCGATAAGCATAGCATCAACTTTAGCCTTAAGACATAAATCTGTGAAAAAATCGCAATTTCCTGCCTTAAGGATAGCAATAATTGGGTTAAGATGCTAAAGTATAAGATTGCTTGTTTTAGTACTTGTGTACTGTTACAGTGAAAATTTGTCTAATAAGAGTTGCACTACATAGTAGAGACCAAAAGTGTTTTGGACAAAACCTAAATACTCTAAAAAGCAAGTCAACCGTGCTGGCAGCATTATTAAGCTTGACAATCCTGATCCCGACGAAAAAAAGTGGGCTGAAGATGTCTTGACAAACTGGAGATCTTCGCACAGTTATCCAATCAATACATTTCAGGGAATACTACGATACAAATTAAAAAATATCGATCTTAATGCACTTGTTGCTCAACGTCTTAAACGTTCACAATCAATTATTGGCAAATTGAGAAGATTTGATTCAATGCAGCTTGCAAGAATGCAAGACATTGGCGGCTTAAGAGCAGTAGTTGAAACAATAGACAAAGTACGCTACTTAGAAGAAAGCTATTTAAATAGCAATTTCAAACATGAACTTGTTGGACAGAAAGACTACCTACAGAGTCCGAAGTCAACAGGTTACCGAGGCATCCACTTAGTTTATAAGTATAAAAATGATAAAACGCCAGAATATGATGGTCTTCAGCTAGAACTACAAATACGGACAAAACTTCAGCATACTTGGGCTACAGCAGTAGAAACGATGGGCACATTCTTAAATCATGCTCTTAAAGCTAGCGAAGGACCAGAAGAATGGCTCAACTTTTTTGCTTTAACTAGCTCCGCTTTTGCACATATAGAGCAATGTCCACCAGTACCCTACTATGAAGTATTTTCACAAAAAGAAACATTTAAGACTGTGGTTGAGCAAGCAAGAAAGCTTGATGTAGTAAATAAATTACAAGCTTTTAGCGTTGCTACCAACAAAATTTCTAGTGACAATCAGGCTGGTAGCTATCATCTGATAGTACTGAACGTGCAAGAGAAAACAGTGGATATTCACAGCTATGGCAAAAAACGGCTTGATAAAGCGAATGCAGAGTATACAGAGATTGAGAGGCGCATATCAGATGGTCAACCGCTCCAGGTTGTTTTAGTATCTACTGGTTCTATTGATTCGCTCAAACGGGCATACCCCAACTATTTTTTAGATACACATGAATTTATAAATCAAATTATGATGATTGAGAACTACTAAACGATGCTCGCGATCAGCGGCAAATTCTAGACAGGCTCTAATATCTTCTTCCGTCAATTCAGGAAAGTCTTCTAAAATCTCGGCATGGGACATACCAGCAGCTAGCCAGCCCAGAACATCGTACACTGTAATTCGCATTCGTCGAATACAGGGCTTACCGCCTCGCTTATCTGGCTCAATCGTAATAATATCGCGATAGCTCATGGTGGTTATAGACTGCATAGTATCCCTCTAAGTTTAGAGCAGCCTAACATTGTGCTGCAACAGACGGTAGTGAGAGCGATCGCTCTTAAGAAGTTACTTACCGTCGTTGAGCTTTCACGTTAGTGCGATCGCCTCCTCCAGGTGTGCTTTGCGCGATGGCACGGAGTGCCCGCCTGCGACGATCGCCAATCTTGTAGGATGCGTTAACCCAGAGTACAGCATCAATCAATGCGATTTGCTCTGTTGCTTATGTTGGCATCAATTGCTGGATGCGCTGTGGCTCCTCTCCCAGCCAATCCAGATTTTGGGCTGTGCTGTCAAAAATTGATGAGGTTTTGAATGGCTCAAACTCGCCGCGTGATGCTGATAAAGCCGTTTTTGCTAACAATGCTTGCACCTGCTCGTCATTCATTGGTTGAAACGTCCGCACTGCTTCAAACGCTTGATCGAGAATCTCCATACTGTCAATTCCCGTAATCACAACTGATGTGGGCAGATTCAGGGCATAGTGTAGACACTCTATTGGCGTTACAGTATTTGACCGTAAAAGAATACCGTTTGCCAAGCTTTTCATGCCCAGAACGCCGATGTTTTGTTTGACCAGTTCTGGCAGAACCAGCTTCGCGAAACTCCGGTAGTGTGCATCCATGACATTCAGCGGCATCTGCACTGTATCAAACTTAAAGCCGCGATCGCCTGCAACTTCAAGCATATGCAGATGAACATAGGGGTCTTTATGCCCCGTAAAACCAATGTATCGGAGCTTACCAGCTTCCCGCGCCTCAATGAAAGCGGCATTCGCCCCTTCTTCGTCGAAAACTCGATACGGATCTTCGTGCCGGAGGATTTCGTGGTGTTGAACGAGATCGATGTAATCTACTTGCAGCCGTTGAAGTGATTCGTCTATCTGTCTTGCTGCTTCTTTCTTCGATCGACCGTCGATTTTCGTCATCAAGAACACTTTGTCTCGGTAGCCATCCCGCAGCGCTTTCCCCATGCGAATCTCGCTCACCCCATCGTTGTAATCCCAACTGTTATCCATAAAGGTGATGCCACGATCAATCGCTGTACGAACAATACGTATGCCGAGTTCCTCATCAACGTACTTTAAGCCGATGTGCCAACCACCCAGTCCGATCGCGGAAACCCTCTCTGCTGTACTACCGAGAACTCGGTATAGCATTTCTGAATTTGACGTACTTTCTGACATCTTTTCTCCTTGTATGCCAGCTATTGCTTTAGTACATATAGCTGTGAGCTAATTCAAACACAAGGAAAAGTTCACAGTATCTTGCTAAAGACACACTAGATCTGGCTGTAGCATTGGGGATTGGGGATTGGGGATTGGGGATTGGGGATTGGCGATTGGGGATTGGCGATTGGGGATTGGCGATTGGGGATTGGCGATTGGGGATTGGCGATTGGGGATTGGGGACTTGCAGACTGTTCCCCAGTCTTAAGTCCCGAGTCCCGAGTCCCCGTTAACCCTACTACTTTATTTATTTCCCCAAGAAATCAAAAATATGATGAGCCATTTGTAATTTGGAACAAGGGGGAATTTCTATCTTTTGTCCTTGCTTATCCAAAAATATGGCTTGATTATTATCACTGCCAAAACCGCTATTAGGTTCATCTATAGGATTAGCAACAATGGCATCCAAATTTTTTCTGTGCAATTTCTCTAATGCTGGTGTGACAATATCCCCTGTCTGTGCAGCAAACCCAATTAAACGCTGATGCGGTTGTTTGAGTTGTGCCAATTCGGCAACGATATCTGGTACAGGTTCTAGGGGTAAGGCTTGCGGCAGCGATTTTTTTGCCAACTTCTCGTTACTATACTCCCGTGGCTTCACATCCGCAACTGCTGCCGACATAACAATCACATCCGCATTCGGTAGATTCTGCACCATACTGGATCGCATTTCTTCGGCACTCACAACAGGAATTGCTTGCACTCCCAAAGGGACTTCCCAACTTGCCGGAGTGTGTACCAATGTCACGCTTGCTCCTCGATGTAGTGCTGCTTGTGCTATAGCTAACCCCATTTTCCCTGTGGAAGGATTGCCGATAAACCTGACTGGATCAAGATGCTCTCGCGTTCCTCCAGCACTAATCAACACCCGCTTACCTAGTAAATCTCTCTTACCTGTGGTGTGTAACAACGATTGAACATAAGCAATAATTTCCGGGGGTTCTGCCATCCTACCAGCACCGACGCGATCGCACGCCAACAACCCCGATGCCGTATTCATACCATGAAAACGCTTATCTGTCAATAGCTGTTGCCAATTGCGCTGCACCGCCTGCTGTTCCCACATATCGGTGTTCATTGCTGGCGCTAGCAGCACGGGACAAGTCGAAGCCAAAACAGTATTTGTGAGCAAATTGTCAGCCATACCGTAGGCTAACTTTGCTAATGTATTTGCTGTTAGAGGTGCAATAACAATTAAATCTGCCCACTCACCTAAGTCAATATGCAATGGACGCGAGTGAGTTGGTTGCCAAAAATTTTCATCTGTATAAGCTGGATGGCGGGAAAGCGTCGCCAGAGTTAAAGGCGTAATAAATTGTTGTGCCGAACGCGTGAGAATAACTCTCACTTCCACTCCGATTTTAAACAAAGTGGAAACAACCTCACAGATTTTATAGGCGGCGATTCCGCCGCCTACTGCAATTAGAACCCGTCTACTAGGAAACATCTACGCCTCATCGTAGGGTTCCAAATCCAAAAGGTGGATGTATGGTTCAACTAACTCTGGACGCTGAAACGCGATCGCTCGCAGTAAATGCCAATCATTCAAACCCTCAAAAGCATTACTGTAATTATCTTGCTCCAGACGTACAGCTAACATTTCCACCTCTTGTGGAGTCATGACAGCAATTTCTGTCTTAGAAATGCTTAGAGTTTTCATTATCCTCGCCCCTCCCTTTTGCAGTCGCATCCAGCATGGGTTGAGTTGCGTTGAGCGCACCCACCCAATATATATTACTCACTTGCAAGCAATAATTTCGTGAAATTTTTCCGGATTTCTATCGAACTGTGTAAAATTTTTGCAATTCAGACTAAATAATGTTTAAACAAAAGACACATTCTTAGTATTTATGCATTGGCAACAACAAAATTCCTTAACAACTCTAGCATTTCGGGTCGAATTTCATGACCCATATCAAACTCATAGTATTGTACCGTAGCCCCCAAAGATTCAAGAGTTTCCCGTGCTAAAACAGCTGCTTGCAATGGCACAACTGTATCTTGTCTACCATGCATGATTAAAACGGGTGGTAGAGACGCCAGATTTTGGGTTTCTACATTTCCTCCACCCGGATGTAAATATCCACTCAAAGAAACTAAACCAGCGAAGGGTAACTTTAATCCTATATCCAAAGTCATAGCCCCACCTTGAGAAAATCCGCTCAAGATTGTCCGCGATAAAGGCACACCAGTGCTACTCTCTAAAGATTGCAACCAATCTGTTAGCAGTTGCCGACTTTCTGTTAACCCTTGATACATATTTTCCATCGTGAGGTCATACCATGCCCTACCAATAGCAGAATAGGGATAAGGAAAAGGTGCATTGGGAAACAGGAACTGATAATCCGGCAAATTAAAATACGGCAACAAATATGCCACATCTTTAGCATTTGCACCCCAACCGTGCAAAATCACAATTAAACCCTTTGGTGGTTGGTTTGTTTTTGGAGGTACGCTAATAAAATCTAGAGTATGAGTCATGAGTCATGAGTCCTTAGTCATTAGTCCTTAGTCATTCATCACAGAACACATGACTAGGGACAAAGGACAGTCAATCATAAAAACTATGGAATGACAAGATAAAAAATTTTGCACCTACTCAATTCTCATGTAGCGACTTGTTATAGCACCGCAACTACCGACGCAGTTAATAAACCTCTCATGCGTTCCGATATCGAGGAGGACAATGACTTCACTCTTCGTTTCCGTGTCTTGTTCAATGGAGAAGACAAGACGGCAATCATAGCCCTTCTGTCCGCTGCAACACGGTAGTTAAGTGGCGTTTTGCTGCTACTTCTAGCGAAGAGGAAGAAACCTTACTTGCCCTTGCCATTCTCCCTCAAGACTACACTCAGCAATCAGTATAATCTCCTCAATGGCTAGACGCCCACAACATTCACATGCGACCGGGACCCGGCTCCCCCACAAACTGTCTTTAAGCAACGCCTTCATTGATAACTTAGGCAGTATAACGTTCCTGGTCAGGGGCTGTCAAAATCTTGGCAGTCAACTCAAGTCGCTTTGATCAGTCCGCTGCACCAGAGTTGTTCTGGGGCTGTTGGAGACTTTGAGGTTTGATATTTTGAGCGATTGTCGGCAAATCAAATTACTCCGAGTCACTCACTCCAAGCGACTGCCTAGCCATCTGTTTGTATTCATCCAAGTCCGACTTCAGCGCAAATTCGGCAATTGCTATGGGATAAGAAGCAGCCAGTTCAGTTACGTGTTCTGCCATCTCCGGCCAAATGCGCCCGCCCACCTTGGCGTATGCCGAGATCAGCGTATTGAGAGCGTCTTCACCAAACGTACGGTAATGGGCGACAAAATCAATCGCTGGGTCGGTGACGGCTGCTTCAGTCCAGTCAATAAAGCCGGTCACCTGTGCCTGTGTATCAATAAGGATATGTCCAGCATGTAAATCACCATGAGTTAACACCGTCTCTTTCGGCCAAATTGCATCCCTTTGGAGCCAGTATTGCCAACGGTTCCACAACTCTTCACCAACACCAAACTCGCTCTTCACTGCATCCATCCTCTGCTTCATCGCAGTACGCGCCTCATCGGCGGTTTCAACGGGAAGACCTACTGCGCGTGCTTTCTCGATGCTAACTTGATGAAGAGAAACCATACCCTTAGCCAGCGATTCATGGAATTGATCGGGCACATTAGCTGCGTCAATTTCCCACACATAGGCTTTTGCTTCTGAATCAATCGTGCCCGCCGGCACACCGTTTAATGCCCTATAAGCAATGAGTTCATCTGTAGCAACAGTCCATAGCGGCACCTCCACAGTCAGAAGAGGAGCAATCAGTTCCAGCGTTCGTTTTTCCTTGTCCACCAACGGCAGAACATCCTCCCGCCTAGGAAGACGCAGAACCCAGCGTTCTCCCTCAGCGTCCGTTGCCAACACGACTTGAAAGTCAAGACCCGATTCATTAAATTGCAGTGAACCTTCTTGGATGCTCAAACCATGCTTGTGGGCTAGCTCAAGCACTTCTTGCTTTGATTTTGTCTTTTTGATCATGTCTTTTATCACTGTGCATCAAGAATGCCGCGTGCAGCCACACAACTATTTATTATACGGAAGATTTCCGTATAATTATCTTCGTTGATGGCAATCTATAAGCATTACAGCCACTCTTTCTCCTGATATACAGTATTTTTCTACATAACGTCTTCACGCCAAGCACCCGTTCAAGCCGCTTTGCGTCTACGTGCCTTGTCGGTTTGTACAATAGACATCTGCACTAACTGTACATACACCAAAGGAAACCGGGGAACTATGGCGCGTCTAGCACTGCTGAGTGTATCTAATAAAACAGGATTAATCGATTTTGCTCGTAGTCTCGTAGAAGAATTTGACTTTGAATTAATTAGCAGTGGGGGGACAGCCAAAGCACTAAAAGATGCGGGACTACCAGTTATGAAAGTTGCTGATTACACAGGTTCTCCAGAAATTCTAGGTGGTCGAGTCAAAACGCTGCACCCTCGAATTCATGGCGGCATTTTAGCACGGCGCGATGTGCCTGAAGATGTGGCAGATTTGGAAAATAACCAAATTCGCCCAATTGATTTGGTCGTGGTGAATCTTTATCCTTTTGAAGAAACTATTGCCAAACAAGGCGTGACTTTAGCTGAGGCGATTGAACAAATTGATATTGGTGGTCCTGCTATGCTCAGGGCTGCGTCAAAAAACTTTGCCCATCTGACAATTTTATGTGATCCGGCGCAGTATGAAGAATATTTGCAGGAGTGCCGCTCAAGTGGTGAACCTTCCCTGGAGTTTCGCCAAAAGTGTGCCTTAAAAGGATTTTTGCATACGTCTAGCTATGACCAAGCAATAGCAGCATACCTCAGCAATAACCTCACCCCCTCAGTCCCCGTTTCCGCTAGCGCAGAGGGGGAGGTATCCGAAGAATACAATCTTTCTGGAAAACTCCTGCAATCCCTTCGTTACGGCGAAAATCCCCATCAACCTGCAGCTTGGTATCAAACTGGTACAACCCCAACTGGATGGGCAGCTGCTACGAAACTTCAAGGCAAAGAACTCAGTTACAATAACTTGGTTGATTTAGAAGCAGCACGGCGCATTATTTCTGAATTTACTGATTCCCCAGCAGCAACGATTATCAAACATACAAATCCTTGTGGTGTCGCTTTGGGAAATACTGTACAACAAGCTTACCAAAAAGCATTCAACGCTGACTCAGTTTCTGCTTTTGGTGGAATTGTCGCACTGAACCGTCCGATTGACGCGGGAACTGCTACTGAGTTAACAAAGACATTTTTAGAATGCGTGGTTGCACCAAGTTGTGATGCGGAAGCACAAGAAATTCTAGCTGCTAAATCAAAAGTTAGGGTATTAATATTACCAGAATTGAGCAGTGGACCGAAAGAAACTGTAAAAGTCATCGCTGGCGGTTTGCTTGTGCAAGCTTCAGATGACATGGTAGCTGACACCAGTAAATGGCAAATCGTCACCGAAAAGAAACCTACTGATGATGAGTTGGCAGAATTGTTGTTTGCTTGGAAAGTTTGTAAGCACGTTAAGTCTAATGCGATTGTTGTAAGTGGCGATCGCACGACTTTGGGTGTGGGTGCAGGTCAAATGAACCGCGTTGGCTCAGTTAAAATTGCTTTAGAACAAGCTGCGGAAAAAGCCCAAGGTGCAATTTTAGCCAGTGATGGATTCTTTCCCTTCGACGATTCAGTCAGAACAGCAGCCGATGCAGGTATTAAGGCGATTGTGCAACCAGGGGGAAGTTTGCGCGATCAAGATTCCATTCAAGCTGCTAATGAACTGGACTTAGTCATGGTATTGACGGGTATTCGTCACTTTTTACATTAAAAATCCCTGCCGAAAGGAGGATGTGGGCATAGGTATAAACCATAAAACATCGAAAATTACTTATGCCTTATGCCTGAAGAGGGAGTGCAGTTGCCAAAGTGTCACTTACTATATCTCTCATTTGAATTGACCCGTGATATTGTTTATATGGTGTGAGGAGTAAGTTGAAAACAGAAAGCGCCTGGAGTCGAAACACGGCAAGACGTCCAGGCGCTTTTTGCTATCTTATGGAGGTAGCAAAGGTTCAGTTTTGAAAGTGTCACTTGCCATACTTGTGTTTTCTGTTGGACGATGTTATTCTCTAGTTGTGTGTGAGGAGCAAGTGTAAAGCAAAGAGCGCTAGGGGTGGAAACACGGTAACACTCCCTGGCGCTTTTTGTTTTAGCTGACTCCGCAATTAATCTCTCACTCACCCGTTAGGGGAGACATAAGATGAATTGCGGGATAAAAACGAGGCTTCGCCGTGAGCTCAGCCGAACGGTAAAGAATGTATCCGCTCATCAACAAGGCTAGTGATAGTGCTGTCTATTTCAGCGCACTATAACGTTAACTTATGATATCTGCGGTTAGTAATCCTTACATTTAATCTTTTAGTTTTCATCACATATATATCAATACAGTTTAGCTTTTTCGCGCCCTCGCCCCGCACTATAACGGTACTCCCTTTAGTGCCGGGATATAAGGCGGGTAGCGAGGAAAACCAGTACCTCTGTGTTTGACGGTTTTCGAGCGAAATTTTGATACAGGCTTTTTCACAACCCTTGGGTTGTTTCTATGAACCCTACTCTCTTGTACGGGGTACGAGAAACGCGATCGCCCTACATACTATCGCATTCAATCAAAAATTGTTATAATAAAAGTTAAAAAAATATTAACCTTATTTTAAAAAATTAAAATTCATGATTTGTAATTAGTAATTCGTAGTTACTCGCTTGATTACGATTTACTAATTCTTTGCTAATATTTTATCTCAAAATAAAAAAATCTTAAATAGACTATTTAATAATTAAAGTATATGTCAAAGAGCTTAACACCCGACTCTTTCAGCCCTTGGAATATTTCCGAAAGTGACTTTCCTAAATTAGGTAGTCCTTCTGAACAACTAAAATTTTTATTAAACTATGCAATCCTGGCTCCATCGGGACACAATAGTCAGCCTTGGCTGTTTAAAATCGCTCACGAAACTATCGAACTTTATGCTGATAGAACCCGTGCTTTAGCTGTCAGTGACCCCCAAGACCGGGAATTGACTATGAGTTGCGGTGCAGCACTGTTTAATTTACGCTTAGCAATAAGGCACTTTGGCTACACCGATGCAGTAAAAACTTTTCCAAACCCTGAGGATCCAGATTTGCTGGCTCATGTCTGGTTAGGCAATCCCAGAGAGGAAAATGAAGAGGAACATCTGCTGTTCGCGACAATTACTAGACGACACACCAATAGGTTACCGTTCCAAAATTGGGACATTCCAGAAACGCTGCTTTCTATTATGCGAACATCTGCAGTTCAGGAAGGTGCTTGGCTTACGACAATTGAAGGCGAAGACCTTCGCAATGCGGTGGCTAATTTAATTGCAGAAGGCGATCGCATTCAAATGGCAAACCCTCATTTTCGTCGCGAACTAGCTGCATGGATTCACCCCAGCCGTAAAATCACCCGTGATGGTATGCCTGCTTATGCCCAAAGTGTCAGGCAACTGCTGGACTTTGTCACCCCCATTGTTGCCCATATTAATCGTACCTTCGACATAGGCAGAGGACAAGCAGCAAAAGATCGGGAATTAGCTGTTGGGTCACCTATTCTTGCCGTTTTAGGAACCGATGAAGACACTCCCGTTCACTGGTTTAGTGCTGGACAGGCGTTGGAGAGAGTTCTGCTGCTTGGACAGGCGGTTGGTGTTTCTGCATCGTACTTGAATCAACCTATACAAGTGGCACAACTGCGTCCTAAACTCCAAACTCTTCTAAATACACCCGGTTATCCTCAGATATTGCTGCGTCTTGGTTTTGGTTCTGAAGTAAAACCCACACCTCGAAGAGCAGTCAGTGAAGTCCTTTTATCTGAGTAATATTAATTTGGATGGTTGACATTAGCCTAAGATCTCCATTTGGGTGTAAAGAATTATGAGGTGTCTGCACTTGCTGCCTACAACTTTGAAAACAGCAGATTTAACCCTTCGGTCATCGTGGGATGAGTCAACACTCCATCACGCAGAACGGTGTAGGGCATCTGAGCTAGCATTACCATCTGCACCGTCGAAATCACTTCACCTGCTTCATGACACAAGAGTGAACAACCGAGAATACGACCTGTTTCGGTATCCACGATCGCCTTCAGCAGTCCATCGGTTTGACCTAGCGTTTTCGCACGGGGAACGGCTCTTGCATCCAGCTTCGCCACGCGGATGGCATACCCTTGTTGCTGCGCTTCGGTTTCGGTCAAACCCACATGAGCCAGTTCGGGATCAATGAAAAGACAGGAGGGAACCAGACGATGTCTGCCGACAAGCCGCTCCGCGTCTACGCGTGTGCTGCGGTTGCCGCCATCAATCAGATTCGCTTTGACAATGCGATAATCGTCGAGCGACACATGGGTATATTGCGGTCCACCATTGATATCGCCTAACGCACAGCGATTCCAATCGAGGTATGGAGCGCGATCGCATCCCAAACAATCTCCGCCTTCTCGTCTGACAATCCATGTTCTAAAACGAAGGCTCGTGCAGCATCGGCACCATTGACTTCAAACCGTTGTTGAGCATCAAATCGCTCAGTCAAACCCAAATCGTGCATGATGGCACCCAGATACAACAGTTCGCGATCTGCGCTTCTCCTTGCGGAGAGGCTTCGCCAACGCAGCAGCGAATCGCCCAAGGGCACGCTCCGCGAACGCTATCGCACTTGAGTCCATCACGTATTCCTAACAAATCACCAAATAGAAATGTCCGAATGCAGTGATTGCATAAAGAAGTTGGTGAAATTTCTGTAACCACTTGCGTTGCTTTTTTACAGATCTCGCTATCTGGAATTGAATCATGAATTAAAGCCATTTCCGTCTCCTTGATGATTCTCAATGTTATTACGTGAGTTGACCGCTTGCGATCGCGCTTCAAATCTGTGCCATACCGCCATCGACAAACAGCTCGATGCCGTTGACAAAGCTGCTGTCGTCTGAAGCGAGAAAGACAACGGCTTTGGCAATCTCATCGGGCGTGCCGACTCTTCCCAGCGGGATGGTGATGGCTTGGCTGTCCACGAATTCCTGCACCTGCTCATCACTCAGTCCCAGGAGATTGTAGCCAGGAGTCGGAACCACGCCAGGACTAATGGCGTTAACCCGGATCTTGCGCTCTTTGAGGTCGAGTGTCCAATTACGGGCAAACGAGCGCACGGCGGCTTTGGTAGCGCTGTAAACACTGAAGGCTGGGGTGCCTTTCCTAGAAGCAGTCGAGGCGTTCAGGATGATAGAAGCGCCCTCTGGCAACAGAGGCAGTGCCTTCTGCACGGTGAACAGCAAACCTTTGACGTTAGTGTTGAACGTTTTGTCAAAGTGTTCTTCGGTGATTGCTCCGAGTGGGGCGATTTCTCCACCGCCTGCATTGGCGAATAGCACATCGAGGTGTCCTTGCTCTTTCTCGATCGTGGCGAACAGGCGATCGAGGTCTGTCAGCTTGGAGACATCGCTCTGAACGCCCGTGACGTTTTTACCAATCTCTTTCACGGCGGCATCCAGTTCAGTTTGGCGACGACCCGTGATGAAGACATAAGCACCTTCAGCGACAAAGCGCTTGGCAGTGGCAAGACCGATGCCACTGTTGCCACCAGTGACAAGAGCGACTTTTCCTTCTAGTTTGTTCATGATGATGAGTCCTGTGGTTGTTGAGAGTAGAACTTACGATTGACAGGGAGTTAATTATGTGAGTTGGCTCTTAATTACGGTTTGAGCTGTTCGAGAATGAACTCACGAGCTACCTGAATGGACGAATTTCTTTGTACTTCACACCAGTTTCTGCTGGACAGATAATGGCAAAATGAGTCATAAGTCAAGCAAGAAGATATCAAGCCCATCAATAGTAACCATGCAATATGTCGTCACAGACAACCTCCTTAAATGGATGCAACGAAGATTAAATAAGTCAGAACACTCTCAAGCCCGCGATCGCCAAAACCTGACAAGAACGAGGATTAATTGCAACTGGCGGTAAAAGAAGCGATCGTAGTGTTCACTGCTCATTTGTATCTCTTCTTCAAGTAAAACTGCTTTTCATGGGTGCCTCACTGCAAGAGTGGGGCACCGTGAACATCACTGTTTCGCTGGTAATTACGTTGTGCGTAGGGTCGGCTAGTTCGATCAACACCTTGTGTGGACCAGGTTCCAGTCCGACCAGGATCAATGTTTCGCCGCTGGTGTCAACAAAGTGCCAGGGTGCGTCGTCAACAGTGATGTGGACATGACCAAGGCGTGGCGATACATCAAGGGCACCTTTACCGAACACCGGCAACATCCGCAGGTTCTCGGTTCGATACTGGATAAAGACGCGACCCTGGGACAGCGGTTCGGGAAGTGGTGGATCAACAATCAGCTTCGCTGGTGCTTCGTTTTCAATCGCGATCAATGGGGATGGACCGACAATATCCTTGGCGCTTGGGATGTGATTGTCCATAGCTGTCAGGTACTTGAGAATTGACCTTATGAAGTTGAATGTTCGAGATGATTCATCCTTTGCCCGAATTAGGCAGGGGTGAATTGCAGCCGTGACGAGAGATTAACTATCTCTGACTTACACAATGGGGATTGAATAAGTCAGAGTAGTTTCAAGCCTGTAATCTCTGAAACCGACAAGAACGAGGATTGATTGTAATTGGTGGTAAAAGAAACGATCACATCCTATTGGAGATGTTTCTTCAATTCAGCGGCAGCTTGAACAAACAGAGAACGGACTTCTGGTAGCTCGGCTAAACCATTGAGCAGTCCAAAGTCATGAATCATGCCGTTGTACTGCACTGTTGTCACCTCTACCCCAGCTTCATCGAGCTTGCGTCCGTAGGCTGTGCCTTCGTCATGCAAAATATCGCTCTCTGCAACCACAATTAATGCTGGAGGCAAACCTTTCAGTTGCTCAACCGTTGCCTGTAGGGGAGAAGCATAAATGTCTTTACGCTTTTCTGGGTCAGCGATGTACAGGTCATACATCCACTTCATCGTGGGTGCGGTTAGGTATCGTTTGTCGCCGAATTGATGATAAGAATTCGTTTCAAAATCAGCATCGACGATCGGCCACATCATGATTTGTAGCTTGATATGTGGTCCTCCTTTTTCTTTCGCCTTCAAAGCAGTTACTGCTGTCATATTTCCGCCGACACTGTTGCCAACCACTGCTAGATTTTTGCCATCCACACCAATCTCCTCACCATGATTGGCAACCCATTTGGTCGCTGCATAAATCTCATTGATTGCTTGAGGATACTGAGCATCTGGGGTGCGTGTGTAATTGACAAAGACCCCTGCAAACCCTGAAAGCACAACCAAATCACGCACCATGCGCTTGTGTGTTGGATAATCACCCAACACCCAACCGCCACCATGAATAAAGATGAAAACAGGCAATGTCCCTTTGACCCCTTCAGGTCGCACGATATTGAGCGTAATCGAATAACCGTCAGCAGTAATCGTCTTCTCAGACTCTTCAATGCCTGAAAGGTCTACTGGAACTGAAGCCTGTGCATCTACAAGAACCTGACGTGCTTCGATCGCAGTGAGTGTCTCCAGCGCCGCACCTCCTGAATTCAGCACTTTCAAAAATTCCTTCACTCCTTTGGAAAGACGCGGATCATCTGCGACTTCCAAAATTTTTGCTGCTGGTGAGTTTACTTGAGCAACCATGACATTCTCCTTTGATAAGTAGTAAACAATCTGTTGAAATGACACTGTTAGGTGAATTGATTTAACAGTGATACTTGAAGAGCAGTGATTGTGGAATGGCAATCACTTTCTACTGACATCGTTTCCCAGCCAGAATTATTTGTTACTGGTGAAAAAGTTGTTAACCTAGCGCGTCGCTGCCCCGCTCGGTTGTTTCCACACCGCAGCAGCATAGAGCGAGTTCTCAAAATCGGGGGCAATATCGCCTGTGATACGTGCCTCATGATGCGCCCAGTCCTCAAAGAACAAGTCGTGACTGATGCGCGATACTATTGCAGGTACGTCGCGGCGGATGCTAAATATGTCACCAACTGGCAAGCCGAAGCTGACCAAACCAGCAGGATTAAATACGTGAATGTCTTTCAGATAAGGGGCAGTGCCAGGTATTTTTTCTTGGTATTCGTGGGCGCTACCGAGGTAAGGGTGCATCCCCAAATTGTCGTCGCGCAGGTCTTCTGGTGGCTCGTAGCGATCGCGCCAAAGGGCAATATGCTCTTGCAAGTCGGCTAGTTCAGGACGCTTTGTTGGGTCAACGAAGTAACCAGTGCCAGCGATCGCAAAATCAAACTCGAAAACATCATCGTTTACCTGGATGGCAATGCGTTCGCCCTTGGCGGCGGCTTCCGCATCGCCCATTTTCCGTGCCGATTTCCAAGGTGCAGATAGGTGGATGTGAAAGTTCGGGAAAGCGATCGCTCGCTTAATCGAGTTCGGTGGTGGCGCGGTGCCTGCTTGATGAAAGCGCCAAGCCTGGAACCAGCGGGCTGCATCGGGTAGTTGGGGATAGTTGTCGTAAGCACCAGGGTAATCCCGTACCCGAAGTACTGATAGAGATGCGATCGCCGACCGCCGTACAAACTGGTGTACTGCCTTAGCTCCCGATTCCAGCGCCACTCCTGCTGCATCAAAAGCTGAAGCCGCCGCACCCAGCACCGCCACAGTCTTACCGCGCAGTGCTTCAAAATCGATGGCATCGGCGGTATGTGCGTACAGCGTGCGTGGTAAGTCAGCCAGTACTGGAGGTATGTATGGACCACCAGTGCCAGCCACGCCATTGGCGAAGATAATTTTGCGCGTAGTTTCTACCTGCGGGACACCGTTTACCTCAAGGTGTAGGCGGAAGAAACCTGCATCTGGCTGAATCCGCACCAACTTCGTTCGGTAACGAACCTGGATACCGAGGAATTGCCGATACCAACTGAGGTACTCAGCCCAAGCCACTCGCCCAATGCGATCGATCTGCGCGTAGGCTGCCGCACCGTGCCGAGCTTCGTACCAGGCTTGAAAGGACAATTCTGGGATGCCTAGTTCTGGACCAGGCAGATTTTTCGGCGTGCGGAGCGTTTTCATCCGCGCTCGCGTCAGCCACACGCCTGCATGAGCCTCGTCATCTGCTGCATCGATCTCCGTCACGCGACCGATCCCAGCACGCCGTAGCGCAAATACAAAGGTGCTACCGCTGCCGCTGCCACCTATTATAGTGACATTGTGATCGATGCCAGGGCGATCGCTTACCCAGTTTTCGGGATCGGGACCGAGCAGGCGTAGTGCCTCGCGGGCAGCAAAATCGAAATCGGTCGTTGTTGTCATGTCAATCTCCTGAGATCTCGTCGCGATGGATGGAAAAATCGGAATAGCAGACAATTAAGCTGTTACTAGGTTCTTGTTCGCGGATGTGGATTCGCTAGAGCGTGTTATGAACTTGTTAGGGTAGATAAAGAAATGGAACGAAAAGCATATTCGAGTGATGTAAGTGACGAAGAATGGGCATTTGGCAGAAACATTGGTAGGTCTGCATTTGGTTGCCTTTGCTGTTCTTATGCTCAAGCGATTTGCACAGTTGAGTTCGCAAAGTGCATAACACCCTCTAGCTTGGTGTTCTCCACAACGTGGGTGGTCAGAAAGCAGCGAATATGATCTGCGATAGCGTTCGCGGAGCGTGCCCTTGGGCGATTCGCTGCTGCGTTGGCGAAGCCTCTCCGCAAGGAGAAGCGCAGATCGCCTCTGTGTCTTCCTCATATTTTGATTGACCCCAAGAATTTCCTGAATCAACACAATCCCCGCACTAGGCTGAGTATTGGGTACTGCTAAATAGGCGCACTCAACTGCCTCCAGACAAGGCTGGAATGGTTACACTTTGAGTTGTCATAGTTTCCTCTTGCGGGGATGTGTACTGATTGTGTCCAATTAAGGCAAGGTTCCGGGCGGTCCCAGAATTTCGTCGCCAACCTCGGCAGAAATGCGGTCATACAGCGCCATGTCTGTTGGTTCTGTTTCCTCCACCGTTCCGACGGTTTCAACCACCCGAGCAAAAGCACTGGGCGCAGCAACAACCAATCCGCGAGCTGGCTTATCGCCGACCGTGGCGACCACATGAGGGGTGCTTGGAGAAATTAGATAACTTTCCCCGGGACCTAGTACCACCTTGTTCTCACCTGCCCAGACTGTGAACTCCCCGGACAGCACATAGAGTTGTTCGGAATAGCGCGTGTGGCGATGGAGAGGTGTTTGTGTCCCAGGTGGGAAGTAGCCTTCGATCAGATCGTACTGGCCTCCGGTTGTAGTGTGATCAGCGACGATGGTGAGACGAGTGCCAAATAACCAGAGAGTCTGTGTCATGATGTTCCTATTGGTAAGTAATTTGTGTGATCAATACTCAAGCTTCTGACTCAAATTGAGAAAGCGTTCATGAATGGCGCTGACTTAATGGCAAGTCAGCGGCCACACTTTGCGCTGATTACGCAGGGATGGGTTGCAGCCGTGACGCGAGAAATTGCGTGATGTAATTTGCGATCGCATCCCCTTCCTCTTCCAGTGCAAAATGTCCGGTATCGAGTAAATGAAACTCAACGTCTCTCAGGTCGCGCTGGTAGGGGTAAGCACCGTCGGCAGGGAAGATGTAGTCATTCTTACCCCAAACAATCAAGGTCGGTGGCTGATATTTGCGGAAATACTCCTGCCATTGCGGGTATAATGGTGGATTAGTACCATAGCTATAAAGCAGCGCCAGTTGAATCTCATCGTTTCCGGGGCGATCGAGGAAGAGTTGATCCATGTTCCAGGTATCCGGGCTGATCGCTTCAAGATTGCGAACGCCGTTGGTATATTGCCACTTCGTTGCTTCCAGAGTGACAAGGTATTTGAGCTTGTCAGCATTCCCAGGAGAACGCTCTTGCCAGTATGCCTTGATCGGGTCCCAAAATTCACGCAGACCTTCCTCGTAGGCATTCCCGTTTTGGACAATGAGCGCTTCCACTCGTTCTGGATATTTAGCTGCAATGCGATAGCCAATCGGAGCACCATAATCCATCACGTAAAGGCTATATCGCTTGAGGTCGATCGCGGTAATAAATTTCTCCACGATCTGTGCCAGGTGATCAAACGTGTAGTCAAACTCATTCACGGTTGGCATCGAACTGTTGCCGTAGCCAGGATAATCGAGTGCAACTAGATGGAAGCGATCGGCAAGCGCAGGCATCAGATTGCGGAACATATGAGATGAGGTCGGGAAGCCGTGCAACAGCAGAATCGTTGGATTATTGCGCTCTCCAGCTTCTCGATAAAAGATATCTAAACCATCAATCGAAACTGTGCGAAATGTGGTCACGACTTTACTCCTTGTAAGGTTATAGGTGAAGCTGAAATTGTGGGGTGAAATCGATCATCAGTGATTACCGATAACTAAAACTCGTTGCTTTGCGTAAGTCCTGGTAGTTTTACGGTGAGTCCTCGTGTTTTCATTGCTCAGGAGGCGGAGGAATAATCTCGATGCCGTACTTAGGTGAAGTGGTGAGGATTTTATCTAAGTCTTCAGAACTTAATGGTGGGGCAGATGTAATTTGACCATTCACCGCCTTTCCCACTTCGGCAATAAATTTCTCAAATCCAGCGGGTGTCACCCAAACCAACAGTTTGGCAGGTACAGAGGTCGTATTGGTAAATCGATGAAGCTGACCTTTGGGCGAATGGAGGAAGGTTCCAGCCGTTGCAACAAGGGTGCGATCGTCAAGCTGGAATTCAATCTCTCCGTCTTGCACATAGAACGATTCATTTTCCCTACTGTGTCGATGCCCAGGAGTACCCCCTTGAGGTGCAACAACGATCTCACAAAGCGCATAAGCTTCACCTGTATCTTCACCAACTGCCTTGAAAGTATAGAGGTCTTGACCAAACCAGTAGCAATGACCTTGACCTGGTTCAACGAAAAGTCCGTTTTGGTTGATTGTCATTGTCGTCTCTAAGTAAACAAGTTATTTATTCGTAAATTAGTGTTAGTGATGATGCACAGTTCTGTTGCAATCTCCATTGCGCGGTCAATTTAGATGGAAATATGCTACTGCTGGAAATAGTCGCGCCAACTTTTGGGTAAAGCTTCAAGTTGAGCAGCACGCTGACGTAAATCTGGATTGTCTTCCTCACGAACATAAAGTTGAGTGATATCGGCAACAGTGATATTATTATCATCCCGGCTCAGCAACTCTAGAGTGTCTCCGGCTTCGACTTCGCCCTCTTGCAAAACGCGGAAGTAAAATCCGGTTCGACGACTCGCAAGAAATTGTTTAACCATATCAGGTCGTCCAAACCGAATCCCAAGTTTGTAGCAGGGTAGGCGCGGTTGTGTCACCATCAACGTTACATTGCCGATACGAAAGCGAGAGCGCTATCGCGCACACTTCGTGAACGCCAATGTTCACTTCCTCTTCTCTCAGCCCAGTGCTCGTGAAATTTTCGCCAAAGATACCTGGTGTTAGCTCTGTGTCAGGCAATTCACCTCGCCAGTAATCGTAATGTTCAAACGGATAGACATAGACCGCTTTGTCTAATCCTCCATGAACGGTGAGATCAGCTTGCCGATCACCGTCTAAATTGAGTGATCGCACCATAACCCGTTCGCTGACTGGCTCTTTGAAAATTCCAGTTCTAACTGTTTTCCCTTTCCAGCTCACTTCACGCGGAAGTCCTACATTGACAGAGATGAGTTTCATCTTCAGCTCCAAAGTTTTGCACAGCATTCGATTAGGGTAGTCTAGATCACCGTTCGTTCACGTCCCTTGCGCGTGTCCGCAGGACTCAGCGTGCCTACGGCATCGCAACAGATAACATTGATTTGGGTGAACGTTGGAATGCTGATTAATTTCCTTTAAGAAAATCCAGCAGCACAGGATTGACCTGATCTGCATGTGTCCAGTTGATTGCGTGCGAACCGCCAGGTATCACTACCAGCCGACTGTCCTTGATCAGCTTCGGCAACCTGGCTCCGGTGGAATGATGCGGGAGGATTCGATCAGCATCCCCCTGGATGATCAGGGTTGGCACGTCGATGTGCGGCAGGTCATCGCGGAAGTCGGTCAGCCACGACGGCACACAGTCCAGAGTCCCCTTAGCGGAGGCTCCTGCCGCGACATTCCAGCTCATCTGGATGGCATCGTTGCTGATGCGAGTGCCGAGAAGCACATCAACGTTGTAGAAATCTTTGAAAAATGTGGACAGATATGCTGGACGATCGTCTACGATACTCTTCATAATTCCGTCGAAGACACTGCGATCAACCCCTTCGGGATTGTCGTCTGTCTTCACCAGGAAGGGTGGCACCGGAGCCATTAGCACTGCTTTACTGACGCGCTCCGAGCCATACTTGCCGAGATAGCGCGTCACTTCACCCGTACCCATCGAGAAGCCGACTAGGACATATCACGCAGGTCAAGTTCTGTCAATAGCTTGTTCAAATCCGCAGCAAAGGTGTCGTAGTCATAGCCAAACGACGGCTGGCTGGAATCGCCAAATCCTCTGCGATCATAAGTGATGACCCGATAGCCCTTGTCCAGCAAAACCCCCACCTGTTTCTCCCAGGAATGACCGTTCAGAGGAAACCGTGGATCAGCACAACGGGTTGCCCTGCTCCGAAGTCTTCGTAGTAGATATCGATGCTTCCAGAGTTTTCTTTACCGACAGTAACGTAAGCCATTAGAGTTTCCTTTTTTTAGTTGGTTCGTTGTCTCAATCTTGCAGATCACATAAAGAAAGCATTCATGCTGTTGCTGTAATTAAATCGGCTCGTGATTCTCCTGTTCAAAAAACGGGGTCAGGCTAGCAGGCGTAACGATTCCTTCCAGAGGCGATCGGCGTTGTTCGGATCGAGGGCATACGGGGCGACACCACTCATGTAGCCGTTGCCGTTCGTGACGCAGACAGCTTCGTTGCAGTCCTCAAAGTAGCGCCCGCCGATCCTCTCCAGCAGTGGGGAAGTCGCCAGCAGAATTGAGGTGGCAGCACCCTGCTCCGGTGTCTTCTGCCGTTCTGGTGGAGTCTTAATACCGTCCGTGTAGCGCTGTAGGTTAGTGGCGATCGCTCCGGGCATCAGAGCGTTAGCGGTGATGCCATCCCTGAACCAGCGTGTGGTGGCACCAACGGCGAAGAGGATGTTTGCCGTCTTGGACTGCCCATATGCCAGCCAAGGATCATAAGGACGGAATGCGAAGTGGATATCATCGAATACAATCGGCGACATCAGGTGTCCACTGGAACTGACAGATACAATACGTGCAGCACCGTCCGCAGCTAGTGCGTCGTGGAGTCCGAGTGCCAGGGCGAAGTGTCCGAGATAGTTGGTGGCAAACTGCATCTCCCAGCCTTCGGGCGTGTGCTGTTCGGGCAATGCCATCACACCAGCGTTGTTGACGAGTATGTGCAGTGGACCTTCCCACGCAGCGATGAACGCGGCGATCGAGCCTCGATCGCTCAGGTCAAGCGGGGCGACGTGAATGTTCTGGTTCCCGGTGGTAGCAGTGATGTCAGCAGCCGTCTGCGTTCCAGCATCGGTGTTACGTACAGCCAGCGTGACTTCAGCCCCGGTGTGAGCCAGTGCCCGCGCCGTCTCTATGCCGATGCCCGATGCTGCTCCGGTGACGATCGCCCGCTTGCCAGAGAGATCGATTCCTTCTACTACCTCGGCGGCGGTGGAATGCCGTCCGAATGGTGTTGTAATCTGTGTCATTGTGTGGTTATTTACAGATGTCGAGTGTTCTATTTGCTGCTCTTTAACATCGGCAGATAAACTCAAGAGCAGGCGTGATGACCTACCGTCAATAGAGACTATCGCCAATTCCTAAATAGGCGAGTGTGCTGGAGTTTGGACGTTAAACTTATTGGGAATGATTGGCGGCGTGCGACACGTTTTAATTAAATCGGCTGCCTTCTCACCAATCATGATGGTCGGTGCGTTCGTATTTCCTGTGGTGATCGTTGGCATGATGGAGGCATCCACAACACGCAACCCCTCAATTCCATGTACTCGTAGTTCAGGATCTACAACCGCCATTGGGTCAGTACCCATTTTGCAAGTGCCGACCGGATGCCACACCGTATCGCAAACTTCTCGGACGTAAGCTTTGAGTGCTGTATCACTCTGCTTGTCGGCACCCGGAGCGATTTCCTCACCGCGAAACTCATCAAAAGCACTTGCACTGAACAGGTTACGGAGTAATTTAATCCCGACAACGAGCTTTTGCACATCGGCTTCACTTTGGAGATAGTTCATTTGAATCATCGGTGCGTCTTGGGGGTCGGGCGATCGCAAACTGACACTGCCAATGTTTTGGGGATGGGTCAAACAGACTAGACTTGTGAATCCTGGACCAGAATGGGCATAGCTAGGCGGTACCAACACACTGGGACCGAAGAGAAACTGCAAATCTGGCGCAATCTCCTGATTCCCCTCGGTATGCAAAAACAAGCCAGCTTCACCGACACTACTGGTGCTTGCCGTCTGTAAATCCTGAGTTGCCTGGTATGCCACGTGCACGACAGGGTGGTCTTGGAGGTTTTGACCGACACCCGGCAAATCAGCCACTACCGGAATTCCCATCGCTTGCAGGTGTTGTGCATCCCCAATGCCGGAAAGCATCAGCAGCTTGGGCGAATCGAACACGCCTGCACTTAAAATCACTTCTTGGTTGACTCTGGCTTGGTGCAGTGTACCCTCGTGCAGGTATTCCACCCCAACGGTACGGGTGCCCTCAAACAACAATCGAGTTACCAACGCCCCAGTTGTTACAGTTAAATTGGGACGCTGGAGAATGGGCACAAGAAAGGCAGCAGCGGTACTGTGCCGCTTACCATCCTTGATGGTCAACTGATAGAGTCCTGCCCCTGACTGCTGCATCCCATTGACATCAGGATTGTAGTCATAGCCTAATGCAACTGCTGCATCTACAAAGCGTTGGGATACCACAGCAGGCGCAATCAGATCGGTCACGCTCAACTCTCCATCGACCCCGTGAAATTCGGACGCGCCTCGTGAGGAGTGCTCCGATTTCTTGAAGTATGGCAAGACATCAAGGTACGACCAACCGGGATTCCCCAATGACTGCCAGTGGTCATAATCGTGAGGATTGCCCCGCATATAAATCATGACATTAATCGAACTGCTGCCTCCCAGGACTTTGCCACGGGGACAAAAGATTTTGCGGTTATTCAGGTATGGTTCTGGTTCAGAGAAATAGCTCCAGTCCACCTCAGAGCCTAGTAGGCTGAGGCATTCCGCCGGGATGTGAATCTCCGGTTTCGTATCTGGGTTACCCGCTTCGAGTAGTAACACAGTTGTGTCACTGTCCTCGGTCAGACGGTTAGCGACAACGCAGCCTGCCGAACCTGCACCAATTACAATATAGTCATACTGAGTCATAAAATTCTCCTGCTGTGTTGTCTGTAATGGATTAATGTAGTCAGATACGACTTACGCAGGCGAGAGACGGTAACGTGAAAGGCAGTGAGAAGAGGATTGAACTCAATAATATGCAATTGTCTCTAACTTTGTCGTCCACTAAGAGTTGAAACTTTTGCACAATAGAATGATTGATGAATCAGTCCATCTAAAAATGGAAGATTGGCTGCAACTAAAGTTGGAATCCAAATTCAAACCCTAGTACGACTTGCTTACAAACTTTTCTTTGCAACTTTTTGAGAAGCTAATCCTGTGTAAACCATCGCGCCACTAAGCGCTCACGCTCTCTATCAAATTCTTTCACCCAAATAATTGAAAGTTTAGGTTGAGTCTTTCTGCTATTCTAAGTTAAACCTTTTTCTGGCAATAGATTTGGCTGGACTAGAGTGAAAAAGAGAGTTTCAGTTTGTGAGAGTTTCAAAAATAACTCCTTAGCAAGTTTGAAAGACAGCAGTTGAATAGCGGTCAGAACACTGCTTTAGTTCTCCTTCAGAACTTGATTGTTCAGGTGAATGAACGCTCTCCAAAGCCCTTGAAAGCAGAAAAACAAGCACAAGGACATGTTTATTAGCACCGCAGCTCAGGACAAAATCAAGGGTTTAATTTTTTGTTCTAGGCTAAGAGGATTGCTATGTTTTCATAGCGTTATGCATAATCAGCAGTAGTTGAACAAGTGCGATACGCGTAGCGTCAAGCCTCCGGCTTATCGCTCAACTGCTGTTCTAACTCGGCAATCCGAGCTTGCAGGGGAGCGATCATCGCCTCAACTTCTGTTTCTGAATAGCGGATGGGAATATGCTCTTGACAATTCTCGCTGGTGGCTTCCACGTGGAAGAGGATAGCGCGTTCAATTGCGGCAGGATAATCTGGAACTCGTAGTCGTTCAATTAATGCTGGATTATCTTCAACATATTCGGCTGTTCCCCAAATCTTGATGCGTTTGCGATGCCGATAATCCATCAAGAACAAAAACGCTTTGTTGTTGCCAGATAGATTGCCCACCGTGATGTACTGCACATTTCCAGTAAAGTCGGTAAAGCCGAGGGTTTTCTCATCGAGAACCTTCAAGAAACCGGACGGTCCGCCCCGAAACTGGATATAGGGATAGCCATTAGAACTGACGGTTCCCAAGTAAAACCCATCGAGTTGAGCGATGAATTCCTCAATCTTTGGGGTGATAGCATCATTGCTAGGACCCTTCGCAATGTAGCGTTCATAGGTCTGCCGTGAACCCCGTTGTTCTTGTGCGGCTTGCACTTGGGGCGTAAAAGCAATTTCTCCAAACTTACGTGGCATAATGCCCTCCTTACGCTGCAACAGGCTCTGCAATGCCAATCATGCCGACAAAACCAGGAAGATGTTTGACGCGCTCGATCCAAGCAAGCACATTTGGATAATTGTCCAGGGAAATTTTGCCATCCGGGGCGAGGGCAACGTAAGGGAAGACTGCCACATCGGCGATCGTAGGACGTTCTAACGCCAGCCATTCCCGATCCGCTAGATGATTATTTAATTGAGTCAAGATGAACTCTGCTTTCTGATTTGCCTGTTCCAGGTTGATGCTGGTCGCTTTCAACAGGTAGTACAAACGTGCTGCTTCTGGACCTTGCCGAATTTCTCCCGCTGTGGTCGATAGCCATCGAATCACGCGGCTCATCGGTTCTGCCTCTCTTGGCAACCAGGATTCACCACCATATTGCCGAGCCAGGTAAACGAGAATCGCTTGAGCATCCGGTAGAACGGTATTTTCATCAACCAACACCGGCACCTGCCCAAACGAATTCAATGCCAGAAATTCCGGCTGTTTGTGCGCCCCTGCCAACAAATCGACTTTAATCCACTCGTAGTCTAAGCCCAGCAACGAGAGCATTAATTTTGCTTTGTAGCTGTTGCCAGACAGTTCGTGACCATAGAGCTTAATCATGGGTTAGTCTTCCAAATCAGATAAGACGGAATCAGATTTCCTGCTGTACCGTTTGTTCGGTACAAAATAACTGTACTGAACGTTTGGTATAATGTCAAGAGAAAACTTTTTGCCTTGCGCTCTTATGCCTAAAGAAACCTATATTCCCTATCTGCTGCGCCTGTTCCGGCAGTATGGTTACGATGGCGCAACCCTATCCAAGATTTCTGAAGCAACTGGATTAGGGAAAGCTAGCCTTTACCATCACTTCCCTGGCGGCAAGGATGAGATGGTTGAAGTGGTGCTGGATTATCTTGAGTGCTGGTTAGATCAAAATGTTGTGCAAACGCTCAACAGCCGAGGCGAACCCTTATCCCGATTGCAACATATGTGCGATCGCGTCAATGAAGTCTATGAAGGGGGAAAGCAACCTTGCTTATCTGCGATTTTGCTGTTGGGTTCCGCCCGCGATGTGTTTCATGACAGAGTCAAAGCAATTTATCGGGTCTGGATTGATGCGATCGCCACCGTGCTAGTTGAGTCGGGTATGGATGAGAGACTTGCCCAACAGCGTGCAGAAGACGCACTGACCGCGATTCAAGGCTCATTGATTGTATCTCAGGGATTGGATGATCCATCTGGGTTTGTGCGGGTGATACAGCACCTAAGCGAAGAACTCTGCCAAGGTACGTTGCCTTAGCTCTCAAGCTTTCGACTCAGATAAAGAAGGCGTTCATGCCGTCAACGTCACAGAGGAAAGTCTCGATGTTAGCTTGCAATTACTGAAGCTACTTGCTGTCAAACGCGACTTGCGGCTTTAATTAAATCGGCTGCTTTTTCGCCAATCATAATGGTGGGTGCGTTCGTATTTCCTGTGGTGATTGTTGGCATGATGGAGGCATCAACAACCCGCAATCCCTCAACCCCATGTACCCGTAGTTCGCTGGAATGGATTTGCTATATTCTCGTAGCAGCGGAGGGTAGGGTTCCAGGCGGACCAAGGGTTTCATCGCCCATCTCGGCGGAAATGCGCGCAAGCAGCGCCATGTCCAGTGTTTCTGTCTCATCCAGCATCCCCATTGCTGTAATCAGCCGAGCAGGCCCGCTTGGCGCATTGACGACTAACCCGCGTGCTGGCTTATCGCTGAACACGGCGACCATGTGTGGTGTGCCAATAGGAATCAGGATGTTGTCACCAGCACTCAGCACGACCTTGTTCTCACCAGCAAAGACCGTGAACTCCCCGGACAGCACGTATAGTAGTTGGGAATAGCGCGTGTGGCGATGAAGGGGTGTCTGTGAGCCAGGAAGGGAGTATTCTTCGATCAGATCGTACTGACCTGCAGTAGTTGTGTGATCGGCAACGATGGTGAGGCGAGAACCAAACAACCAGAGTGATTGTGACATGAGATGGCTTCTTTCTCCTTTTGGATAGGTATAAAGTTGATGTTTAATAGCCGTACTAATCAGAGTGGTCAATCGCTGCAAAGGTGCGATCGCTTCCAGCGGGCGTTCCGCGCCATCGCCTGCTTTGTAGGTCGAGTTCTGTCATCACTGCTTCAAATATTTCTCAAACCATCTCAAGGCAGTTGTACTTGCAATCTTGAAGCCCTCTCCCTGGAAGCCGTCAAAGTGTCCGCCCTTCAAGATTGTGAGAGACTTCGGCTCCATCGCACGCGCCTGGACATCGGCGGTCAAGTCGGCAGGTGAAAGAAAGTCCTTCTCGCCCGTAATCAGGCATAGCGGGGTGGGAAAGATCGCCTCAAGGTGAGGAACCGGTTCGTAATAGAGACAGTGTTCAATCGATTCAAAGGAGATCCGATTCTCCCATCTTCCTTCGCTTGCGCTCTTGGTCGATTCAACCCAATTGAACGCATCGGGCGTCGCAAGGAAGCTGGGTTGACCGGGCGGGGCAACCAACGGGAGGTAGCTCACCTCTGAGGTTTGATACCGTTTTATCCGGTCTTGTGAAAGCAGCTTCGTAAGTTCATGGAGTTCAAGTGGGGAGACCAGACGCCGGGAGTTGAGAAACGCATTCACCGTTGGCATCTGTGCCACGATCGCTTTCACGCGCGGATCAAATGCAGCCAGATGCAGCGCGTGACCCCCGCTATAGGAGAAGCCCCACAGACCTATGCGCTCAGGGTCAACTTCGCTTTGTAGTTGGGTCCAGGTGATGGCATTGCGGAAGTCCTCATGCTGCTCGGCAGGAATCATTTGCCCACGAGGCTCTCCCTCACTGGCACCAAGGTAGCGATAATCGAACAGCGAGACGACGAACCCGGCTTGAACGAAGAGCTCAGCAAACTGCGGCAGACCCATCTCTTTGGTCAAGCCAATTCCATGAGCCATGACAATCGCCGGAAAGCGATCGCCGGATGCGATTTTATCTGGAGTGTAAAACGTGACGGAACACTTTAGACCTTTACTTTCAAAACTGGTTCTTCTTTGCATAACTGCTTACTTTTTCATTTCACCGAATAGCTTCGGACGTAACGAACTGATCCCCCACGTCCTTTGTTATTGCGCGGTATATCCGCCATCAACCGTGAGCGATTGTCCAGTGACAAAACTAGAAGCGTCTGAACAGAGCCATAGCACAGCATTTACCACTTCCTGGGGCGTACCAATCCGACCCATTGGCAACGTCGTTTTGAAATACTCCATCAATTCTGTATTTGTTTGGACAGAGCGATCGAGCATCTCGGTTTGAATCAGTCCTGGACTGACGGCATTCACCCGAATTCCTTGCAAGGCATATTCTAATGCCACCGATTTTGTTAGCCCTTCCACAGCGTGTTTGCTGGCGGTGTAAATCGGCACCCTTGCTCCACCGACCAAGCCCATACCCGAACTGGTATTGACTATAGCCCCACCGCCATTTTTCAACATGGCTGGAATCTCATGTTTCAAGCACAACCATACCCCTTTGGCATTGATATCCATGATGCGATCGTAGGTGGTTTCGGTTTGCTCTGCTAAAGGTGTGAGATCTTGCCCCACGAAGAGCATTGTTGAAGGCAATGTCGAGTCGTCCATAGCGTGCCATCGTTTTCTCAATCAGAGCTTGGACATCGGCTTCTTTAGAAACATCTGTCGCGACAAAAAAGCCATCCCCAGCGATCGCTTGAATTTGCCGAATGGTTTCTTCGCCTTCAGCTTGCCGACGACCTGCAACAACGACTTTTGCTCCAGCTTGAGCGAGTGCGTAGACGCGAAGCGGCTTGTTGGAGACATCGCACTGGCTTTACCAATCCCTGATGTTCCACCTGTAACGAGTGCGACTTTTCCAGATAACGTGGTCATAAAATTATCTTCAGTAAAATATTAGTTGGGGTTAAGGACGAGGTAACTTAATGACTTGCAGTGACAATGGCTGCCATCAACTGCTTAATGTTCCAGCACCCGGTATAGCGAATTCCATTAATAAACAGTGCCGGGGCAGTCGTTACTCCACTGTGTAATCCACTTTCGATATCTTCATTGATACGCTGGATGTGCACTTGTTTACACATATGTTGCAGAAATTGGGAGATATCAAGTCCCAGATTATTGGCATACTCCACAAGATAGCTGTTTCCCAACTCTTGTTGACAGTCAAACAGAGTGTTGTGCATCTGCCAAAACTGACCTTGCACGGCAACCGCTTCAGCCGCTTCAGCTGCACGTTGAGCATGAGAATGGGTCTGTATTTGTGGAAAATGACGGAAGATGAAGCACAAATAATCCTCTCCCAAAGAAACACTAAGCTGTCGCTGAATAACTTTAATTAGCCTATAAACGTTTGCACTCTGAGAACATTGGTAGTCCCCATACATTACCAGCACCACGGTGGCACCCAGCACACCTTGTATGTGATCCTGTGTTGAAGGTGGGACGAATAACGAACTGTGGTCACGGTCATAACTCACTGATACCTCCGAGGGAAAGTATGCTTATCGCAAGCGATGCTCCCAAAGGGAGCCGCGCAAAGCGCGAACGCCATACAACCCTCTTTCCGCAATATTTGTGTAAAGCAAACTTAAATCTTGCAACGGGCGTTGCTATTAGTGTTTGCATGTATTCAATATAATATGCAATTGATTTTGGTTTGTCGTCCACTTTGAGTTGAAACTTTTGTACAATAAAGTGATTGATGAATCAGTCCATATAAAAATGGAAGGTAAGCTCCAACTAAAGTTGGAATCCAAATTCAAACCTTAGTACGACTTGCTTACAAACTGACAATCCCTCGTCTAACCGCAACAATCACGGCTTGAGTGCGATCGTTCACTCCTAACTTACTTAAAATTCGATTAACGTGAGATTTGACGGTACTTTCACCAATACTTAAAGCAGTAGCAATGTCTAAATTACTCATTCCTTGCGCCATTAAACGGAGTACCTCTAGCTCTCGCTCACTCAGTTCTGGGTTGCTCATTCGCTGCACCAGTTTTGCCCCCACGGATGGTGGAATATACTGCTGACCGCGATGCAGACTGCGAATCGCATTCAGAAGTTCGTTGGGTTTAGCATCCTTGAGCAAATATCCTTTAGCACCTGCCTGCAATCCGCGATAGATATCTTCATCACCATCGTAGGTTGTTAGCACCATAATGCGGGCAAGTTTAAATTCAGCACAAATAGCAGTAATAGCTTCAACCCCTCCCATCTGCGGCATTCGCAAATCCATCAGTGTTACATCCGGTTGGTATTCACGAAAGCAATCAATCGCCTGTTGTCCATCTTCTGCTTGAGCAATCACCGTCATTTCTGGATCGCGGTTAATGATGGTTGCCAATCCTTGTCTAACAATGGAATGATCGTCAACAATCAGAACACGAATATTCGTTGATTGGCTCATAATTATTAAGAAATTGAAAGTACAAAATTAGAAATTGAGATGTTACTACACGTTGCATTTATAATGCATTCCTGTTTAATAATTCTTACTCTCGATTGATCGTGACAACAATTTCTGTCCCTTGCCCAGGTTGGCTCGCAATCGTCAGTTGTGCTCCAATGTGTTCTGCCCGCTCGCTCATTCCCAGCAATCCAAATCCGCCAAATCTTGGTATAATACCAACCCCAAAGCCCCGTCCATCGTCTTTAACGCGCAAGATACATTGTGCATTGTCATACACCAACTCAACACGAATTTCGCCAGCATCAGCATATTTTATGGCATTGGTTAATGCTTCCTGTCCAATCCGTAGTAAGTTATTCTCAACCTCGTTAGGCAAGGGATAGGCTGTGCCTTTGATTTCGTAGATAAGAGCGGTATCGGTAGCGGCTCTCATTTGAGTCACCAGACGATAAAGGGCGCTGTGCAAGCTGCCATCTTCCAATAGCTGGGGACGGAGTGCTGTGACTGAACGACGGGCTTCGGCAAGCCCAGTTCGTGCCAATTCATCGATCATTTCTAGATGTGCCTGTGTCGCTTCTAAATCATCCGTTAGCACTTGTGTCGCTGCTCCGACATGCAGTACAATGCCAGTAAAGGCTTGCGCTAGAGTGTCGTGAATTTCTCGCGCCATGCGGTTGCGTTCTTCTAGAATTGAGGCGGCTTCAGCGCGTTTGCTTTCACGCAGTGCAGCGTTTCGCTGTTCGCTAATGTCTGTGATTAGACCGTAGAATCCTCTGACTTGAGCATTGCGATCGAAATTGGGGATCAAGGTAGCACTGATATACTTTTTACGAAGCGAAAAGGGGATTTCTGCTTCTAAGGTTGTAGTTTGCCCTTCTAACGCCCGATTGATATACGGTTCAACAATTTGATAAGCCGCCTCACCCAGCAGTTCACGAACAGACTTGCCCAGAATCTCATCTCGACTACAGCTAAACCAGACCTCATAGGTGCGGTTGACAAATCGATAGCGTTGATTGGCATCTACATAGCTGATACAAACCGGTAGAGCGTCGGTGATCAGTCGTAATTCCTGTTCTCGTAAGCGAAGCTCGTCGTAGACATCGCGCAGTGCGGCTTCGCTTTTCTGTAAAGCCGCCGTTCGTTGAGCTACCTGTTGCTCTAAAGTGCGGTTGTAATCGGCTAAGAACTGTTCTGCTTGTTTCCGCTCTGTGATGTCCTGAAAGGCTACGATCGCATACGCCACGTTGCCCTGTTCGTCAAATACTGGAGTTCCCCACGCCTCAATTGGAATGGTTGCGTTATTTCGGTGAATTTCCATATCGTCAACTGTGGTGCGTTCGCCGCGCAACGCCCGGATGATTGGCAGGTTCTCAGTTGGATATTTTTGATCCGTTCCCGCCAGATAAAATTGATACACTTGTGCGAATTGCTCTGGTGTCACAGAAGGATCAATCCCTTTACCTACTAACTCAATTCTCCGTTGATTGGCGTAGTAGGGGCGACCCGCCGCATCTAATACTGCAATTGCCACTGGAACCGCTTCTAGAAATTGAGCCATTCTACTTTCGCCTTCGCGGAGCTTTGAATAGAGTTTGGCATTTTCAATGGCGATCGCTGCCTGGGTCGATAACAGATTCAAAACTTGCGCTCGCTCTGGTGTAAATACTCCAGTTGCTAATTGATTTTCCAGATACAAAACGCCGACGAGCTTACTTTGATTCAGCAGTGGCAAACAGAGAAGTGATTTCGTTTGGTTGTGCTGAATATATGGCTCATTGATGAAATTACCTTCACGAGTCGCATTATTTAAGATGATAGATTCATGAGTACGAATAACATAATTAATAATTGATTCGGGTAAGCGATTTGCCGTTGGGATCGATTGCAGCACTTGCGTAGCAGAAACATTCTCGCCATCATTGAGTTCACCAGACGCTTCAATCACCCATTCTCCTGCGTTTTCCAAAAGCAGAAACCCCGTTTGTGCGCCAGCATTCTCGATTAAGATCTTCATCAAGGAACGGAGCAACTGCTCCAGTTCAATTTCACTCGAAATCGCTTGAGATGCTTTCATCACCGCTGCTAAATCGAAAGCGATATCTGAGCTATTAGAGGTAGTTCCAGCAGTGGTGCGGATTGGCGTGTCAGCCACGCTGGACGACTGAGGAAAAAACTTTGGATAACGAGTCTCTAAATCTCTTACTTTCGCAGTTGCTCCCCACCGTTCATAGCAGTAGTGAGCTTCCTTCATGTAGAGTTGGGCAAACTTTTCCCGACCCCGCTCTAGATAAAATTTAGCGGCTAACTCATAGGCTAAGGCTTCTTCTTGAAGATAGTCATTTTCTTTCGCTCCAAGAATTGCTTGTTCGTAGAATTCTTCCGCCTCAAGCAACTGACCCATAACTCGCGCTATCTCTGCTTGTACCAAATGATATCTATGCAAACAATTCATTGGTGCATAATGTGCCCATTGCTTCATTTTCTCCTGTCTAACCACAGCTCTTTGAAGAATTTCCTTCTGCACTTGAGCACTGCTTCCAGGGTATGTTGCTAGTCTTACCAGAGAATCATAGAGGTAGTATAAAGGCTCAAGGGGTGTCGCTGTGGTGCGGCTCAAATAAGGTTCTGCTAAAGTGGAGTTTTCAACTGCCTGAGCATACTCAGAAAATAGGTAGCATAGGAAAAGTTTGTTGAAATAAACACCAAAGATTGCGATTCCATCATTTGCTGCTTTGTGTTGTGGTAGTTCCTTCTCCTCATTGTAGAATTCGCCAATTAAACGAGTTGGATTGGCCGAGCGTCCCATCAAATTTGCGATCGTTTGGCGGTATGTTTTACTCCAGGCTAGTACAGTTTTCTGTTTTATTTGACGGATTGCTTCGCCATATATTGCCATGTTGCGTTCAAGTTCCACGAGTTCCCTGCCGGTGACATAGGATTGAAAGCAGTAAACATGAGCGCAATAGGCGGCAAACTCTAAATCTCCGGTTTCTAACCCACTTTGATAGGCCTCTAGTAATGGCTCCGATATTCCTCTTAGATGTTTTTTGTGGTGAATGATAGAGTTATGAACGATGAACAATGTCCTAGCTCTAAGTGAATGAGTACTCGGCTGCGATAACAGCCCTAGAGCAAGCTGTCCAAACTGGTAGCCAGACTCAATGTTTCCGGACTGGTAGCCAGACTCGATGTTTCCGATTGTTCCACAAAGTATCATTCCAAAGATGGCATAAGCAAAGGGAGACACAAACGCATTACCATACTGAATTGACAAGTTGACCTGTTTAGATGCAAGGAGCGGCATCAAATCAGGAGCCGCAATATAGGCGGTAATCGTGATGCTGGATAGAATTCGCATCACCGCCAGTTTCTCTGGCTCGGTCATTTGGGGCAAATGGGTCAAGCCGCTGATCGGTTTTTCACTGAAGAGAGATGTGATCGCGTCTAGTTCGAGGCGAATATCTGACTGACTGGGCGTTTCAGGAAAACTGATTCCTAGTTGCTGCAAAATTTGCAATGCAGTATGGATGGCTTCTAATAGTTGAACCTGCGCGATACAGGTTTGAATTTTGACTTCGTAAACTTTTATAGTATCGAGAACCGTTTTGGCTTCTTGTAGAACGATCGCTGCCCAAGATTCTACCTGCTCAAAATCGCCACACAAGTACGCGACTTCTGTTGTTTCTAAATACAAATCTAATGTCAGGTCATAGTTTGTTTGCCAGCTAGAAGCTCCCAGCCAAACTCTTGCTGTCGCCAAATATTTTTTAGCCATACTATAGGCGATCGCTGCTTTTGCTTTCTGAGCTGCCATCAAATTCAATTTGGCAATTTCATCTCGTTCGGGTTGCTCGCTGACAAGTTCAATCCCATGATTGAGATGATCAACAATTTCAAATAGCCGCTCTGATATCTGTTCTGGTAACGTTTTTTCGAGTAGATTGCGACCGATTTGGAGATGAACAACTTGTTTGTGCGACTCATCGATTAAGGCATATGCTGCCTGCTGCACGCGATCATGCAAAAACTTATATTCTTGAACTAACAAGTTTTCGTCTAATTCAGACAGCGGTTGAATTAATCCAGCTTGGATGGCTACCAGTAAATCTAGAGAAACTGCTTTAGGGGATTGCTCACAAACGATTGCTAACGTATCTAAATTAAATTCGGCACCGATACAAGCCGCTAACTGGAGAATTTGCTGTGTGTTCTCTGGTAGTTTCTTTAACTGGTGAAGCAGCAACTCCACCACATTATCAGTGATATTTTGGGCTTCAATCTGAGCAATGTTCCACTGCCAGCTTCGCTGCTGGGCATCAAAGGTCAACCAATTTTCGCTATACAGCATCCGCAAAAATTCGTTCACAAAGAAGGGATTGCCCTCGGTTTTACGCAGCACTAATTGGGCTAAGGAACGAACGGAGTCTGTATTCTGATATAGCGTTTCGGCAATCAACTGAGTCAACGGTTCCAGCGTTAAGGGGGCTAGAACAATCTCCTGAAGCACTGCCCCCCCTTTTCGCAATCTCGAGAGCGTTAATGCCAGGGGATGTGTTGAATTGACCTCCGAGTCTCGATACGCTCCAATCAAAAATAAGAATTGGGCTTGCTCATCAAGCAGCATCAGTTCGATTAACTTCAGCGTGGCGGAGTCGATCCACTGCAAATCATCTAAGAAAATCGCAAGAGGATGTTCTTCTGAACAAAACACCCGTACAAACGATTGAAAAATTCGATGAAAGCGATTTTGAGCTTGGGTTGCTCCAACTTCTGGTACGGGTGACTGCTTGCCAATAATGAGTTCTACTTCGGGAATCACATCAATGATGAGTTGTCCATTGCTGCCTAATGCCGTGATCAGGCGCGATCGCCACTGTTGCAACTGTTCGTCTGGTTCACCGAGCAATTGCTGCACCAATTTTTGCAGGGCAGATGCGATCGCGCTGTAGGGAATATTGCGCTGCAATTGATCAAACTTGCCAGAGATAAAATAGCCACGCTTTGCCGTGATGGGTTTGTAGAGTTCCTGCACTAACGCTGATTTGCCAATTCCAGCAAAGCCAGATACCAACATCATTTCGACTTTGAATGTTGAGTTGCTCGTTTGTTCCCTCTGTGGAGTCCTTTCTGAATTGTTCTGTAAAGAAGCGACACGAGCGAAAGCCGCCAGTAACATTGCAACTTCCCTGTCCCGTCCATACAATTTTTGTGGAATTTGAAACTGATCACAAACGTCTTGAAGACCCAGTTGAATGCTATCAATCTGACCGATTTCTTCTAATTGGTGAGCACAAATTTCTAAATCCGCTTTGATTCCCCAAGCACTTTGATAGCGATCTTCCGCATTTTTCGCCATCAGTTTTAGAATCATATCTGAAACTGGTTTGGGAATCGTTGCATTCACCTCATGAGGCGGTACAGGCTGTTTAGCAATATGACAATGGACTAGCTCTAGCGTGTCCGTTGTTGCAAACGGCAACTGTCCGGTTAGAAGTTCGTAGAACGTTACACCGAGCGAGTAAAAATCGGTGCGGTAATCGAGCAAACGGTTCATCCGCCCTGTTTGCTCTGGAGACACGTAGGCGAGTGTCCCTTCTAAAACATAGTGGCTCTTGAACGTCGGATTCGTGCGGTTAAAGCGGGTGGCAATTCCGAAGTCAATAATTTTAACAACGCCAGTATCCGGGTTGAGGACGATGTTTCCAGGGTTGATATCCTTATGAATGACATTAGCTGCATGGATTCTGCCGAGAATGTCTGTAAGAGCGATCGCAAGACGCAGAAACGTGGATAAGGGCATCGGGCAGAAGTCTGGGCGCTTGTGCATCCATTGCTCTAGGGACTCTCCGCCAAAGTCTTCTAAGAGAATGACGAGAGTGCGTTGATACTCCTGCTGGCTGTATGCCTTGACCACTCCTTCCTCTTTGAGGGAACGGGTAATTTCATATTCTTGTCTGTAGCGGGTTACTTCTTGCGCAGAGGGATAATCTTGCTTTAGCATTTTTACAATGATTGCCTCTGGCAGTGCGCTTCGCGCAATCGCTCGCTGATCTTGCACTCTGATGCCCCGATACACCAAAGATGTTGAACTTGAATAGATTTTGCAATGGAAGGCGACTCCGGCTAGGGCAATCATTGAACTCTCTCCCGATGAGTATCATGGGTTGTGTTGCAAAAACTGGAGTATGACAAGCGATTGACTTGACTAAGAATCGAGAGAAGCAACCACTCCAAAAATTTGAGATACGAATTCTGCTTGCGGTAAAATATTCCCTTCGATATAATAACGCCTTTGATTTGCCCTTTGCAAATTATGTACATGCCTTCAAATCCAAAGAATCGTTCGACCGCCAGTGTTGAAGGGACCAAACCCCATTCCAGGTTTTGTCAGCTATTTGATGAATCGATTTGCTCTGCACTGGCGAAACTCGCCGATAAGAAAATGAGGCAGCCTTTGTTTTATTGATCTGTCGGCGTAGTCGGGTACGAGCCGAAAAAATTAAGTATATTATCTTATTGACAAAAAGCAAAAAATTTGGGTATTTAACCAATGCAGTCGATAGACGGTCGGGGTAGTTTAGCTAGCATCCTTTTCTCAACAAATGTAACTCAATTACCCAATCAGGACTGCTAGATTGGAAATATGTGTTGTGCTGCTTCCAAAACTGACCAACGGATAGAGATTATCTTTATGAAGAGCAAGAATCAAGTCATCTTCGCCTTATTGTTGAGAAGCGCTATAGTCTTTTCACCCGTGCTAGTGTCCGTTGGTATTGCCAGTGCGCAAAGAACACCTTCTTCCCCACAGCCTGCGCTGTCTAATCAAAATCGGCAAGAACTCCCACGACTGACAGAAGAACATCGCGCTTTTCTTCGTAAAACTATCTTGTACAATGTCTGGCTAGCCATGCTGACTTTAGTACCAGTCACAGTTATTGCTGCTTTATTGCTCCTGCGACGGGTTGCCATTCGTGAGATAGTTGATAGAGCAATGGAACGGCTACAGGGACTGGAAGAATTAGAAAAACAGCTAGTCAGTGTTAAGCAAGAAGCACAAAAGCTTATTCAAGAAACGAAAAATATCACTTCTGACTTAGACAAGGAAGTAGAAACACTTCAACAAAAAATCAAAATAGAGCAAGAAAATTTATCTAGACTTCCAGTTGAAATATCTCAGTCAAAAGAGCATATTTTAGCAGAATTAGAAACAGCAATAAACAACTCTAAACAAGAGGTAAAAAGTTTAGAATCTGAATTTGCCTCTCAAGTTTCTGATTTACAATTGCAAGCCCAACAACAAAAAAATATAACTGTTGAAAATTTAGGAAAATTAGAAACAGAAGTTGCATCACAACTGTCGGAATTACAAGTGGGTGTTCAACAGCAAAAGGATATCGCCCTTGAAAATTTACAAAAATCGAGTTCGGAGTTTGTCACCCACCTGTCTGAATTAGAGTCAGATACTGAGCAACAAAAGAATAAAATTCTGGAAAGTTTGGAGCAATTGCGCTCCGAATTTACATCGCGACTGTCTCAATTACAGTCTGGTGTAGAACAAGAAAAAGATGTGGCACTGGAAAATTTAGAAAAATCCAGTTCGGAGTTTACATCTCAAGTTTCGGGATTGCAGTCACAGACGGAACAGCAAAAGAACAAAATTCTGGAAAGTTTGGAGCAATTGCGCTTAGAATTTACATCGCGACTGTCTCAATTACA
>NZ_AP018268.1:4427932-4462614 GCF_002368435.1 Kalymmatonema gypsitolerans NIES-4073 | reverse complement strand
AGGATTGCAGTCAGATACTGAGCAGCAAAAAGACAAGATTCGTGAAAACATGGAGCAATTGCGCTTAGAATTTGCATCTCTCCTGTCTCAATTAGAAGTTGAAGCTCAACAACGAAAAGAAAGAATTATAGAAAATTTAGAGAAATCGGGCGCTGAGTTTACATCTCAATTCTCGGAATTACAGTTGAATGCTCAACAAAGAAAAAATAACATCCTTGAGAAGCTAAGAAAATTAGAATCAGAATTTGTATCTCAAGTTTCTGAATTGGAGAGGGATGCTCAACAAAGAAAAAATATCATGCTTGAGCAACTGTCTGAGGTTACAGCTTCTGCCTCTATCCCAGAGTCTGCTACTCCTAAAGTGGAGGAAAAAATACAGGAGGTACCACAGCAAGCAGAAGTCAAAGAACATACAGAAATTCAGGAACCGACAGTTAATGATTATCTCAAACAAGGAGATGTTCTTTTCTCCCAAAAACAGTATGAAGATGCACTTGCTGCTTATAACCAAGCAGTGAAAAATCATCCCAAAGATGCTGTTGCTTGGTTGAACCGAGGTATGGTTTTAGGACGGTTGAAACAGTACAAAGAGGCGATCGCCTCTTACGAACAAGCTTTGAAAATCAAGCCAGATTACCATCAAGCTTGGGTTGACTTGGGTGTCGCACTGGGATATATGCGCAGACACAAGGAAGCTTTTGCTTCTTTTAAGAAAGCGACACAAATTAAGCCTGATGATGCTGTTGCATGGTTCAATAGGGGTCTTGCTTTGCAAGAATTGGAACGATACGAAGACGCAATAGTTTGTTTTGACAAAGCCATTAAACTCAAGCCAGACTCCTACAAAGCTTGGAATAACCGAGGTTACGCCTTAGTTAGGCTGGGACGCGATGACGAAGCGATTGAAAGCTTTGACAAGGCGCTGGAAATGAAATCAGACTACGCCAGTGCTTACTATAACAAAGCCGCCTGTTATGCATTGCAAAGACAGGTCGAGTTAGCCCTGGAAAATCTGCAACGAGCAGTTGAGATTAATCCTAATTATAAAGATGAGGCGTCAAGTGACATCGATTTTGATGAAATTGCCAGCGATAAGCGTTTCCGGCAGTTTGTTGCTGGGGTGAATATCACAGATAGCCGTAATGTCAGGAGCATACAACAGACAAGTAAAATAATTAGTCAGGGGTAAGCCTGTGAAGTATCAGAAAAGTTAATCAGAACTTAAGACTTATTGCTCTGAGTACCTAACCAATATGTGAGGAGAAGTCAATCTCCTGACATAATTGACTTGACAGTTCTCCTCAAACCACAGGTTCGATACCTAACTTGTCTTTTGCATAATACACAACCTCTATGCCGCGACGGTCTGTACTCATCTTTTCAAAGTGCATCCCTAGCTTTTCCATAACCCGAATCGAGCGTTGATTAGGAGGCTGTGCGATGGAGACAATCTTTGGTAGGTTTAAGCGTTCAAAACCAAACAACATGACAGCAAGAGCCGCCTCAGTCGCTAAACCGTTTCCCCAATGCTCAGGAGTTAGCCACCAACCAATCTCGATCTCACTTTGGCTAAGTGGTGATAAACCACAAAAGCCAATAAGATTTTGTGTCTGTTTATGAATCAGCGCCCACAAGCAAAACCCATATTTTTTGTACAGGTCAATATTATTATCGATGAATCTCTCAATCCTCTCGTCAGACCAGATTTCTCCGGTTCCTATGTATTTCATGACTTGTGGATTTGTAGCAATGGGTTTGAAGTGGTGAAAATCTTCTTTAAGCCACTCTCGTAGGAAGAGCCGCTCAGTTTCGATGACTATGCTGTTCATGGATTCAGTGTTGAGGGTGATAATTAGAGTAATCTAACCCTTTGGCATAGCGCCAAGACAGCCAAGGACTCATTGCTCACAACTCCAAACTTTTTCGGGACTCAGAATACAGCCCTCAGCACTGTAAATATAGCAGCGCTGAGGGCTGCACTGACGGGAACTGTAATGAGCCATGCACCAGCAATTCCTTGGAGAGTCTTGAATTGAATTGATTTCATGTTTTGCACCAATCCAATCCCAACAACACCACCGACGAGAGCATGGGAGGTGGAGACGGGTAAACCCAACCGAGAGGCGAGTAGGATAGTCGTGGCAGTTGCCAGTTCCGCGCAAAATCCGCTACTGGGTTGCAGGGGAATAATACTTTCGCCGATGGTAGCAATGACTTTTTTTCCCCAAATGCCTAAACCTGTGACAATTCCAGCACCACCAAGTATTAAAATCCATATGGGGATGTTGATGTCGTTTGTGGGTACCATACCAGTGCGATTGATGTAAGCAATAGCAGCCAGAGGCGCGATCGCATTACCCACATCATTAGAACCATGAGCAAAAGCAACAAAACAAGCACTGAGCAATTGAAACCGAGCAAATAACCCCTCAACAGGATTCTGGAATTTAGATTTTGAATTTTGGATTGAATCTCCCTTTGTCCCCTTGTCTTCCAACTGTCGCCAGCTGTACAGAGTCAGTCCAACTGCTGCTACAGCACCACTCACCAATGGAATATCATGAGCGGGTATTTTTAAACCAACTTGCGAAATCAAAAAATCTGCTATCGGTTGAGTCAGCGACGGTAACACAATGACACCAAATACCCCCAGCAAAAGCGCACTCAACCAAGGAATCCACTCGTCTAACTGCGTATGTGGATTTGGTTGCTCTAGAATCCAGCGCTTGATTTGACTGTAAAATAAAGCAGCAATTGTGCCACTTATAAATGGGGTGACAATCCAGCCTATAGTAATTCGCCCAATTGATGACCAATCAATCGCATTTACTCCCAAAGCAACCCAGCTAAATCCGGCGATCGCACCAACAACCGCATGGGAAGATGATACAGGCAAACCCCGTGATGTGGCAATTTGCAACCACAAACCCCCAGAAAGTAGCACCGCCACCATTCCAGTCAATAGCATTTGCGGTGTATCGGCGAATAAAGCTGGATTGGCAATTTTCGTCGCTAGCGTTTGCGATACCTCGTGTCCAAACAGGACTGCACCCGTAAACTCTAACACCCCAGCAATTATCAGTGCTTGTTTTAAAGTAACAGCCTTGGAACCCACGGAAGTTCCCATTGCGTTAGCAACATCGTTTGCACCGAGATTCCAAGCAACATAAAAGGCGAGAACTGCGACTAAGATGACAAGCATTGAGTTTACCGATTGGGTGTTTTGGGAAGTAGAGACGCTTTCATGAGAGCGCGTCTCTACAATTAACAACTCACAACTAACAATCCCTACTCTCCAAGGTAATAACTAGGGATAAATCAAAATTTTGTACGTTTCTGGAGTGGGTGCGATCGCTTGTTCCACTGCTGCTGATAAATCTTGTAATGGATAGCGATCGCTAATCAACGCCTGTACATCAATGCGCTTATTAAACACAATATCAGCCGCTAGACTTTGAACGCGGTAGGATGAGCTGTAACTGCCCATCAAATCAATCTCCCTACGGTAGAGAATATTCGGGTTAACCGGAATTTCCACCTCATCGGGAAACTCAGCAAAAAACAGGATTTTGCCGCCTTTGCGGGTACAGTCGAGGGCTTGAAAGAAAGCTTTCTCACTTGGAACAGCAAGCAGAGTCGTATCAACACCCATGCCATTTGTCAAGTCCTGAATTTTTTTGGGTAAATTGGCGTCACGGGCATCAAATGCTGCTTCTGCGCCTACATTCAAAGCTTTTTCGATGCGGGATGGGAGTAAGTCAGTGGCGATCGCCTTCGCCCCGAAATACTTCACCAACATGATAAACATTAACCCAATTGGTCCTGCACCAGTAACCAAAACCGTTTGACCTGGGGCAATTTGGGCTTTTTTCACTGCCTTAAGGCAGCAGTTCGTCGGTTCTACAAAACTTGCTTCTTCAAAACTTATATTATCAGGAATGGGAATTAAGCCACCATTACGCACAATATGACCAGGAACCTTGACATATTGAGCAAAACCACCGCCGCTAGCATTAAACCCTGCTGTGGTGGAAATGTTTTTGTAGACATCACACATTGAGAAATTATCATTTAGGCAGTAGCCGCAACGCATACAAGGGATGTGGTGCATCACCGCCACTCGTTGGCCAACTTGCCAGCCTGTTACCTCAGAACCTACTGCTGAAATAGTTCCAGCAGTTTCATGTCCAAAAATGCGTGGCGGCTCATACAGGGGATAACGAATTTTTTTTATATCCGATTGACACAACCCCACGACTTGCACTTGTACCAGCACCTCATCGGGTTCCAGGGTGGGTACGGGGATATCCTCGTAAGAAAGTTGATTAACGCCTCTAAATACCTGTGCTTTCACGTTGAATTCTCACTGGTCAACGATAATAGATGTAACACTTAGGACGTTCTTTATGCTAAAAACTTTCTGATTTCTGTCCCTTAAGTTGTGATAGTTCTTCTTCTAAGGACTGCTCAAAAACTTGGAATGCCTTGACATCCTCTGATGAGAGATACCCATTGATGTGCCCATTCTGAAAACGCAGAATCTCTCCTCGGTTGTCTTTAGCAGTAATTGTTACAATGCTCCCTTTTTGCCAAAGTCGATATCGTTCTATCTTGTTCTCCCTCCAAACATCGACCCCTATCTGTCGCTGTTCTTACAATCTTGCTCTTCAAGGCTTTTTTGGCAGTTTGCACAACACTCTAGCTGTATTCGTGAAATAAAACCTTATTGGCAAATTCTGGTACTTGCTTGCTTAACAACTCAAGTAGTTCGGAAACAGTCATAGGTGGCTTTTTTAGATCCTGAGACTGTCGCCGTACCACCTGAGCCATTAAATCTGGATCAAAGTCGTAAAGATGGGTAAGAAAGGTATCCGGGTGCTGCGCTTTTACCCTCCAAGGAGCCAAATCCTCAATTTTAAAGTGTTTGAGATTTGAGGTGACCACTATATTAGCCTTTGCTGTTACAGCAGTAGCCAGAACATGGCGATCACCAGGGTGATTTGTCATCGAAAATTTGGGTAGAAACCCCGTCCTTATAGGACGGCTTTACATTCCTTGCGAACCATTACCGCCTTGGGGTTACTCAATACCGTGTACTTTTGCGTTGTACTTTCGTTCGGGCAATTACGAACTGATATCTTTCACCCTGTACGCATAACGGTTTTGCTCCGTAGAGCCTTCCCTTGCGGGAGTAAAGTTAGCCTAGACAATGTTATTGGTCGGTACTTTATCAAAGACACTGGCTTAGCCCAATAAACCTGTTTAATCCTCGATTTCTAGAGCTACAGACTGGCTGCGCATCCGTAGGTAGGAACTTAAACACTTACCAATAACGTAGTACTCAACGTACTGAGTCGGGTCAACTAATCCGCTTAGGTTTGAGGCTAGAAGCCCCTAGCCTTTAGGCAGGGGTGTTGACAACTTCAGCTAATCCAACTGGTACTTCAACCATTGCTTCTGGAAAGGCTGCTTTAATTGTCGCCTCAAGCTTCATTGCTCCCTCAGGTGACATCTTCCCTGTATTCACAAGGTTGCGAGTTGTACTATTAAGAATTTCCTGCGACCAAAAGGGCAAATAAAAACCAGCCCTAGCACAACGAAGCAGGATGTCACGTAGGTACATTGGGAACATGACACAAGAATCTAAGACAACAAGCTTCCCTACCATTGTATTGATTGAATTACTTATTGAAATCTCCTACTCGTAAAATCCTGCTTCTTGGCTCATTTGAGTTAGCTCTTTTAAGAGTTGATCGCGCTTGAGATCCCGTTGTTCCTTATACCTCAATAAATCTTCAAAGAAAACACGTCGATGTGAACCTACCATAGTGTAACGAATTTCACCTTGTTCTAATAACTTAATTAAGTAGGGTCGTGAAACGTTGAGAAAATCAGCTGCTTGTTGTGTAGTCATTTCCCGCTCTAGAGGGATTATGGATATAGCCTGACCCGATGCCATTGCTTGAATGACTTGAAGCAGCACCTGATAAACCGAATTGGGAATGGTAATTTGTTCCCCGTTACCTCCAACTAGTTTCGCTTGTAAGCCTTCACTTTTCAGAACGCGTTCCAGTTGTTTGATAGACTGGACTTCTTCTTGTTGAGCCATCACAGGCTCTGTAGGCGTGTTCTGCCTCAAGATGGTCATTTCAATTACCCCAAATGTTTGTCTCAATTTGTCTCAATTTGTCTCAATTTGTCTCAATCTCCCAATATAATCATACATACTACACAAACGAAATATCCGAAATATTTCAGGAAATTATCTTGTCTTATGCCAAACCATCTGGGCAGAATATATCGAAAATCCAGAGGGGTGAGGAATGGTTACTCAAACATACACAGCCGATGTCTTAGTTGTCGGAGGCGGCACTGGGGGAACCGCCGCAGCTATTCAAGCAGCGCGACGGGGGGCAAAAACTATTTTGGTGAGTGAATTTCCTTGGTTGGGGGGAATGCTAACCTCAGCCGGAGTATCTGCACCGGATGGCAATGAATTAGAAGCTTTTCAGACAGGGTTATGGGGTGCGTTTTTACGAGAATTGCAGCACCGACAGCCGGGAGGATTAGACAATTGCTGGGTCAGCTTTTTTAGTTACGATCCCCGTATTGGGGCACAGATTTTTGCAGATTGGGTGCAGGAATTGCCCAACCTGCTTTGGATTACAGGACAAGTGCCGTTGGAGGTTTTCCGCCAGGGAAATTGCCTAACCGGCGTTCGGTTTGCAGATTTTACTGTCAAAGCCAAAGTGACTCTAGACGCGACAGAATTAGGAGATTTGCTAGCTTTAGCGCAAGTGCCATTACGCTGGAGCTGGGAATTGCAGTCTGAGTGGAGAGAACCCAGTGCCCCAGCGAAGCTTGATAATATCACACAAAGATATCCAGTGCAAGCCCCCACTTGGGTTGTGATCATGCAAGATTTTGGGGAAGCGATCGCCCCAGAAATTCCCGCCGCGCCTAATGAAGATCCATCACAGTTTGCTAGCGCTTGGGATGACTATGGTGCAGAGAAATTTTTGAATTACGGTCGCTTGCCAGGAGGTCTATTTATGATTAACTGGCCCATTCGTGGCAATGACTACGGCAAAGGATTAGGGCGATTGATAGAAACAGAAGAATCACGGCGCGAGTTTCTTCAAGAATGCCGCTGGCACAGCCAAAATTTTGCCCGTTTTATCCAAAACCAACTTGGTCGTCGCTACGGTTTAGCACCAGGTATCTTCCCCGTCTCCCTCGGTGGAGGCGCTTTCGGCCTTCACCCCTACTACCGGGAAAGCCGTCGTCTGGTAGGACTCACAACTGTGCGAGAACAGGATATTTTGCCAATGGCTGGAGGTATAGTTGCATCTTTGAATGAAGATGCAATTGCTATTGGTAACTATCCTAACGATCACCATTATCCGGGTGTCGAGTTTCAGGTTTCACCTAAATCTATCCTTTGGGGAGGACGAAGGACGGGAACTCCTTTCACAATTCCCTATCGTTGTTTAATTCCTACAGAAACAGATGGTTTATTAGTATGCGAAAAGAATATTTCTGTCTCCCACATTGCGAATGGAGCAACTAGATTGCAACCTGTAGTCATGGGTATTGGTCAAGCTGCGGGAATGGCTGCTGCTATGTGTGTCGAATTGAATTTAAGCCCTCGCCATCTGCCTGTGAGAGTTCTTCAAGAAGCTTTATTGAAAGATAAATATGCGCCTGCGGCAATTATTCCATTATTGAATATGCTACCAAACTTTCCGGATTGGTTGCACTGGCAATTGTATTATTTAGATAACCCAGAATTATATTCAGTTAATGGCAATTGCCCTTTCTCATCGCCTACTCAATATTATTACATTGATGGCGATAGTCTAACTCTAAGCGAGACTTCTTGTTTCCAGGGCATCTTTTACCAAAAAGCTGAACAAGATTACAAATTCACGATCACTGCGCCAAGTGAATACAAGGGGCAAACTTGGCAGATTGTGACTTTGCGATCGCACATACACGAGCAGTTGCAAACTTTTTGTGATCAGCAACTGCTCACAATTTGCGGTCGAATCAATCAGGCTCTCAATTGCTTAATAATTGAAAATCTCAGCAGATGATCAAAATTTATGCAGTAAAAAAAAATACTATTTCCTAAATTATCCGGAAGCAGTAAAGAAAACTCAGTATCAGTGAAATGGAGAGTTCAAAAATAGACATTTGCTATGCGTGCTGCCATTTCACTTTTAATCACAGGATTGTTATTTGGCTCCTTAGCTGTTAACAGCCAAGCACCTGGTATACACTTATCCAACTCTGGCTCACAACAGTTGATGTCGGCAAAAGACAATACCAATAAGCCTTCTCGCAGCCGCTACAGAGGTAGTGGTCGCATGAGATTGATGAAATATGTCGAGAATACAAATTCTGCTGTCTAACAACTCGAAGTTAATGCTATTTGTTGGGCTAGCAATAGTCTTGTAGCAAGGAAACCAAAGTTTGGTCAAACAGGGTGTTAAATTTGACACTTGTATTCCACCATTCTTAGCAGAGATGTAACACTAAAGATACAACAAAGCTAAGGAATAGCCCAGTATTTCATCCGTGAGCTTCTGTATACCTAGTCAGCTGTCAACCCTTGCATCGAAATACTCGCGCAAGTTAGCTGTCTGTTTTGCAAGCATGAAGAGCTACTTAAATAAGCAGGAAATTCTCGCTCGCAACCTTCAAGTTATCCCTTGAAAAGGTTTTACTTGGGCTGTTAGTTCAGCTATAGCCCATGTGGTTCAGGTATTATGACTATCAAGAAATTGTTTTGCGTACTCCAACCTTTCTAAGGACAGGTTGTAGGCGCACGGGCTGATATGAGCAACAAAGAACTCAGAACTCAGTTATCAAAACTTGGTTGGGAGTTAGAACTGGGTTGTCATCTCCTTTTCCTACTGATAACTGACGCGGCGTTCTGCGTTCTTCTCAAGAAACTCCACTCAGATTTGGGGTAGCTGTTTTCGCTAACGCATGAAACAGCTTTTTGGTTGAATTTTGCTAAAAAAATAGGGTGGACATTGCCCACCCTATTTATAGAACACGTGTCTTGCCTGTTCTACACCGTCGTTTTCTGGGAGTTATTTTGCATCCCTTTCAAACCGTTAAGGAACATTGGCACAAACCTTTCCATCAATGCCTGTGGATCTCGCTTCCAAACTCGCTGAACAACATCAATGCGAGTCATTTGCAAATCTGGCGCTAGCAAGGTCTGCGGTAAGCGTTCCATCAGGTATTGGGGACGTTCCCACATCGGCATTGTGTTTGCCACTTCTAGCAGGTTGGCAACTCTACGCAGTTCTGCACCCAAGGTGATATCCATACCTGCTTCAAAGGCTGCTTGTTCAATAGCAGCGTACTTCTGCTTTGCTTGCTCGACCTTTTGGCGATGTTCTGGGCTTTTATCTGCTAAGTGCCCTAACCAACGGTTACCCCAGCGAACGTGTCCTGCTTCTTCTGGCAGAATTTTTTCAATCGTTTCGCGGATTTTGATGTTTTCTTCAGTTTGCGGCGCTTGCTTGAGGGCGTAAATGTGTGCCGAGAAATACTCACAACCCCGTTTTTCGGTGACGTTAATTCCAGCAAGTAACGAAATTAAAAAATCGTCGAGGTCTTTGGTTGGATCTTTTTGTTCGATGTCTATCAGCCTTTCAAACTCGTCAATATAGGAAGAGCCTGGAGGCGTTCCCACTTTCGCTCCCAGTTCCACCAACAAATCAGTCAGCCACATGGCATGACGGGCTTCATCTGAAATATGGTGAGACAAATCCCGTACTAGCTCCGGTGGCTGACCATTGAGTTGTTCAATGACTTCGGTGAGGTCTTTGCAACTGCGTTGCTCGGCGTAGCGGTAGCGGTTGAGCGTAATGAGATGGATTTCGCGATCGCCGAAGGCGGGTGCTCTGCACCATCGCGGACAACCTGTTTCAAGATGTCCCTTGCGCCTATAGCGTTCTGAAATTTGCGTGGGTAGGCAACAGCCATAACTTTTTATGAGAGTTATGTTAACTAGTATTAATATTAGCTTAGTTTTTTTGTTGCTACCGTAGCGTTTCTTCACATCAAGCAGGCTTTCGAGCAATGAGATACTTGCTCATAAAGTGAACTTGCATATCAATATTTTCAAAGCCTGCTTTCTCTAAACGCTCTACCAAATCATCAGTCGTGTAATGTTTGTAGTAAGGTTCATGGAAAGTTTCCTGGAAGTTTTCCATTAAAGGCTCCATTTCAGGTGAATCGCTCATTTGAATAGAGTCGCAAATAATAAAGATTCCCCCTGGTTTCGTTACCCGGTAGCATTGCTCTATGACTTGTTGACGTGCTGCTGCGGGTAGCTCATGGAAGAGGAAAACAGAAGTCACAGCATGGAAATAATTATCCAAGTAGGGTAACTCTTCCGCATTTGCTTGTAAAAGTTGCGGTAATTCTCCTGGGAGTTGGGATAAAAGTTCATTTGCTTTACGCAAATAAGTTGGTGACAAATCTGTCCCAAACAGAGATGCTTGAGATAAAGCTGCTCGAATCAACTTTAAAGTACGACCAGTTCCACAAGCGACATCTAGTATACGTATTTGGCGTGGTGATACATCACTAAAAACTTTTAACCCTTCTTTAAGAGGAGCCAGAATGCGCCGCCGCATTGGATCGGCTGAACCACCAAACAGAATTTCTACCTGCAGGTCATACAGATTAGCTGATAACTCACTCAAGTAGCCATCTGTCTGGTGATGGAAGTTCTGCACGTAGTAGCTGGGATAACCCTCAATGTCCACATTTGAGGAAAACTCTTGATATTTCTTTTGGTTAGCCCGCTCCCAAATTTGCGGTAAATCTAGCCACACAACTGGATAGTAGCGGAAAAACTCTTCCCAAGGGTTATCAAACAGTACACTTGTGGGATACACACCCCGCTCAGCATCCTGCCAATCAACTTCGAGCAGATTATTCAGCCTTTGTTGAACTTTGAGTAAAATCTCAGTTGGTATAGGTTTGGTCTGCTGCTGACTAGGAGAGATGATGTTCATCAACCGCGTACTTAAGATTTTGTGAGCTAGACCAAAGTAATTTTTGCCCTGCTGGAAAGTCTGATAAGTCAGCTTCGTTAAAGTGTCAGACATGAGAATCGCTTAAGGTTTTGTTACGTTCTTCTTTATAAGATTTAATAATTATAACTAAAGAATCATGAATCTTAAGAAAGGTTTATGTAATAAAGCGAAACCAACCTTGAGAAAGATGTTACAGGCATTTGGGGAAGAAGAAATAAATTCCTAACGCCTCATCTCCTGACTTCTGCATTTCTATTGTTACTTTTTATTACGAAAAGCGATTCCGTAACTTAAGATACAGAATTTATGTGATAGTCTAATTAAGGAAAAGTCAATTAAGCATAACATTACTGAAATTATTAGGGAGAACTTTGGTATGTCTACTCAAGAAAAAGCTCGTGCTTTGATGATGCGTCATTATCAGATCATCAAAAATCGTCAACAATCAATGCTAGAGCGTACTGGTGAAGAAATAGGTCTACCTGGAGAGGTCTCTACTTACTGGAACCCTATCCAAGGCAAAATCGACCCTACCGTTCGCATGACTTACGATCGCAGCAATGCGGCGATGAGCTAGGTGTCAATATTGTTGAATTTTGTACAGATGCGGTATATTGCGTCTCTACACAGAAAAAAAGCCACCCAAGACGGGTGGCTTTAGTTACGGTCTCAAAATGCTCTCAAATAGCGTTCTTAATTAAACATCGTAATAGAGGGCAAATTCGTAGGGATGAGGACGCAAGCGCATTGGGTTGACTTCGTTATCTAGCTTGTAGGAAATCCAAGTTTGAATGAAGTCTTCGGTGAACACGCCTGGTTCTGTCAAGAAGGCGTGGTCATTCTCCAGTGCTTCCAACGCCAACTCCAGAGAACCTGGTGTTGAAGGAACTTTCGCCAGCTCTTCTGGAGAGAGTTCATAAATATTCTTATCGAGAGGTTGACCTGGGTCGATTTTATTCTTAATCCCATCTAAACCAGCGCATAGCATGGCAGCAAATGCCAGGTAGGGATTAGAAGTCGCATCAGGACAGCGGAACTCCAACCGCTTGGCTTTGGGGTTAGTACCAGACAAAGGAATACGGATAGAAGCAGAACGGTTCCCTTGGGAGTAAGCCAAGTTTACAGGTGCTTCATAACCAGGTACCAAGCGCTTGTAAGAGTTGGTGGTGGGGTTGGTAATTGCCAGCAGTGCTGGTGCATGCTTGAGGATACCGCCAATGTAGTGCAACGCCATGTCACTCAAGCCAGCATATTTGTCGCCAGCAAACAGCGGTTGACCATCTTTCCAAATGGACTGGTGGGTGTGCATCCCGGAACCGTTATCGCCAAAGATGGGCTTGGGCATAAAGGTGACGGTTTTGCCGTACTTTTTGGCTACGTTTTTGATGACATATTTGTAAGTCATCAGCCAGTCAGCAGCTTCAATCAACTTACCAAAACGGAAGCCCAATTCGCACTGTCCACCGGTGGCGACTTCGTGGTGCTGCTTTTCAATGGGTACCCCGCACTCTGCCATTGTCAGCAGCATTTCTGTACGGATATCTTGGAAAGTATCAGTAGGGGGAACTGGGAAGTAACCCTGTTTGTAGCCTGGTTTGTTACCCAGGTTAGGACCTTCTTCTTTACCAGAATTCCAACGACCTTCAACCGAGTCTACGTAGTAGTAGCCTTGGTGCGCGGTTTGGTCAAAGCGGACATCATCAAAGATGAAAAACTCGGCTTCAGGACCTAAGAAAGCTGTATCACCAATGCCTGTGGAAACCAGATAATCTACTGCTTTCTGGGCAATAACGCGGGGACAACGGTTGTACCATTCACCTGTCCGTGGTTCCTTAATGCTACAAATGATGCTCAGAGTTGGCTCTTTCATGAAAGGGTCGATCCAGGCAGTGTTGGGATCGAGTACCATCGCCATATCTGATTCATTGATGGCTTTCCAACCCCGGATACTAGAACCGTCGAAAGGTACGCCGTCTGTGAAGGAAGTTTCATCGATTTGGTTATGGTAAACCGTGAGGTGCTGCCAGGTTCCTGGCGTATCGATGAATTTCAGATCGATCATCTGAATGTTATTGTCCTGAATTCGCTTCAGGACTTCTTGTGGGGTTGTCATGGTTACTCCTTATCTGCCGATTTATTCATAGTAAAACTAGAGTGTTCAAAGCATGCTGACCCGGCTTGTAAATCCAAATCCACGAGACACCTAGAATATCGTAAGGATTTAAAATTGGAGTATTTTGTATTGTTTGTAACAAAACATCAGTTTGAAAGATTATGTTTAACCTTTCCTTAACTAGTTTTACAAAACTAGACACTTCACCTTGCAGGGGTCAACTTTAGCATAGAATCCTTAATTAGCGCTATAGATTGTTTTTGTGCTGGAGCTTCTTTGACAAGAGGCACTCTTAAATTGCAGCTTTGCTAAAAGCAGTCAGATTAATATCAAACCATAGAAAGGATTGATTAGGAGAAAAAGGAATGCGGGATGCAGTCACAAGTTTAATTAAGAATTATGACGTTGCGGGTCGGTATTTCGACAGGAACGCGCTGGACAGCCTCAAGTCTTACTTTGAAAGCGGAACGGCACGGGTGCAAGCAGCGGCGGCTATCAATTCAAATGCAGCGGCACTAGTTAAGCAGGCTGGTTCTAAGTTATTTGAAGAACAGCCGGAGTTAATTCGTCCTGGTGGGAATGCCTACACCACTCGCCGTTATGCAGCTTGTCTACGGGATATGGACTACTACCTGCGCTATGCTACCTATGCTCTTGTTGCTGGCAATACCGATGTGCTGGATGAGCGTGTGTTGCAAGGGCTGCGCGAAACTTACAATTCTCTAGGAGTACCCATTGGTCCTACGGTTCTCGGTATCCAAATTATGAAGGATATTGTGAAGGAGCAAGTGGCTGCAGCAGGTGTTGCCAATACGAGCTTTGTAGATGAGCCGTTTGATTATATGACTAGAGAGTTGAGCGAACAAGATATCTAGTACAAGGAGTCAGAACTCAGAACTCAGAACTCAGGAGAAAAAAATTTTTACACAATCAGGTTTTTAACCTGTTCCTAGCTGTGTAGTTATTTCTGTCGTGCTCTACTAGTTTGCTCTGTTGGTTTAGAATAAAGCGAGTCTCCTCAGGGAAGCTCGCTTTTTTATGTAGACGCGCAGCAGCGTGCCGCAGGCTACCCCAAAGGCGCACTCGGACGTATCCGAGTTTAAGCGGCGTGTCGTCCGCCTGTAACGCCACCATCTATAGCGAGAATTGCGCCTGTAACCCAACTTGCTTTATCACTTGCAAGGTAGAGTATTGCCTCTGCAATGCCACTAGGCTGTCCATTGCGTTCCAAACGATGAACACTCCTGAAGCGACTGAGTTCCTCCTTTGACACCAGCGCCTCAAACCCCCAGCGATCGTAGACTCCGCACTGGACTGGTTCACGGCGTAGCGATCCGGTACAATTCTAAATTTATCAACCCTGAATGAACACAAAAAGCACTGTAGTATTCGACATCATCGGCACCTGCTTCAGTTTGGACAAGCCCCGCCAGAGATTGGTAGAACTGGGTGCTCCCCCTCATGCTCTCCAACTTTGGTTTGCCCAAACCTTACGGGATGCCTTCGCCCTCTCCCATGCAGGTAGCTACCGACCGCTCAAGGAAGTACTAGAGGCAGAACTGCCCCGGACACTCAAGGTGCTGGGAATTGAGGCAGATGCCGAAGAGCGATCGCATGTGGTGAACAGCTTCTCGGAACTGGAGCCACAGCCAGAGGCTTTAGAAGCTTTTCGCCTTCTAACGACAGCAGGTTGGAAGCTAGTCGCCCTCACCAACGGCAGTGAGGACTCCACCCATAAGCTGCTAGATCGTGCCAATGCCCTTGAGTACTTTGCCAACATCTTCTCCTGTGATGCGATCGCGAAGACGAAGCCGCATCCGGATGTCTACGCCTTGGCGAAGCAGGATGCATCTGGCGATGTTTGGATGGTTGCTGCTCATGCTTGGGATATTGCAGGTGCTGCCTGCGCTGGTTTGCGAACTGCCTTCATCACTCAGGAGGAGAAGGACTACCTTGGTGTTTACCCGCAACCAGAGGTAGTCGCTAGCGATTTGGTTGAAGCAGCCAACCAGATTGTGGAAGGAATGACACCCTTGTTAAGGTGAATAATGTTGCCTCTTGCCACCTTTGACTTCAACTAGTTGATTTTTCGTTTCTGCTGGCTTAGTAGTGTCTTGCTCTGGGTTGCTTTCCCTTTTGTCCACCTCAGTTCTGATCTTGATTCGCTCACGACTGATATCTAGATCGAAAAGGTATCGACCTTCGACCATATAAAACGCAGTGAGGGCTCCTATACCAAATATCATCACCATACAAAGCGGTAACGTAATCTGCCAGACTGGAAAGCAGCGTTTTATTGAGATAATCCTTGGTCTTACTGACAAGCAGATGTCTGGCTCATCCTCTTGGATTTTAGTAGGAGAGGCAGTAACCGTGCTTAGGGACTGTACCCGTGTACTAAGTTGTTTCCGATCAGTTTTTTCAAGTGCTGGTTGTAAGTTCTCCATCATTTACACCCCGTCTGAAGTGATGTTAAAACTAGACTAGGTTTATCAGGAGGTATACTTCCAGACTAGTTAAGGTCAGATAACTAAGTTACCCTTTCTGACCTCTTGGGTGACAATTGAAGATTACTAAGTACAGCATTTCATTAATTCGTAACGTTTTTAAACGCACAGAAGCGCTCTCGGTAAACGCAAAGGTACGCAGAGTATTCGTTCTAATTTTCGCTATGAACTTATGCAATTATGTACTAAGTTTCCTGTTCTGTCCTCCTGAATGGTAGTTAAGGATGACTAAGCTCTTTGTATCCAAAACTACACGCATTTGCCATCCATGAACCAAAAGCGCAGACGCCGCACTGTCCGTCTCTCGAAAGGCGGAATTGAACAACTTGAACAAGCCAAAGACAAGGGACGAGATGATGAAGGCAAGCCCTTGACTTTTGAAAGCATTGCTCAAAAGGCTAAAGTAAGCGATAAGACAGTTAAACGCTTCTTCCGTGGAGAGGCTGTCGATCCGGGTTATGCGGACGCAATTATAGAAGCCTTGGATCTAAAAAAAGAAGAGGTACTCTCTTCAGAAGAGTCCTTAGTAGTAGAATCTATAGAGAGAATCGAAGCAAGAAGTGCAGAACTAGAAAGGCATGGAACGCACTCAGATCGTGCAGGTGAATTAATCGAAGAACTGGAAAGGAAACTAAAGGAACTTAAAAAAAGCACAGATGACAGCCACCAAGCTATGGACTGGCTAAAGGCTAACCGAAAAGCTTTGGCACAAGAAGCTGCTTTAGCAGGCTTGAGGGAGCATTACAATCAACTATCCTCTGAGAGAGACATGGATTACTTAGAAAATGTCGAGCAGTTCTCTAAAGACATAAGAAAATACTTACAATTGCTCTATTACTGCTTAGAAGAAGGCACTTGGAATCTAATAGACCAAGCAATACATAAAACTTTGATTCCATTAAATCTAGAATCAAAGTTTTATGTCAAAGCGTTAATTTTTATCAAAGAGCAGAGAGTTGCCAAAGATTTGCCTCCCGAAGCTGCCAAGGAACTAATCCTTTGCTTAGATTACTTAATTAACATAATTCCTATAAGATTCTAATCGATTAGGGGGAATTTTATTGTTAGACAGCTTCTCAACTTTATCGGGTGCATCTCAAATTTGCAAGAACACAGTTCAAGCAAGCTTGTAAACCTCGTATCACGTTAGCCTTAGAAAATACATTTACAAAATTGGGATGCACCCACTTTACCGAGGAATGTTTACCAATCTTCTTCAATCAAGATTGTTAGTTTTTCCTGTAAGCTATCAAGCTTTCCCTTAGCAATTTCTTCAATTAATAATTCCAGAAGTTCGGCAAATTCTGGATAGTTATCTTGGAGAAGTTGCAAACAGTATATAAACTCGTCATAACGAAGTCGTGGCATCTTTAATTTCCAGATTTGTAAACTTCTATCCGTTTTGCAGGACACAACCCTGATGTACTACGAGGTGTAATGTGCAAATAGGAACTAAGAAGTGAAGTTGCCCAGAAATAGTTTCTAGTTCTCCCCCTCTAAAATTTTCTGAACTAGAGGAAGATTTCCGGGAACCCCCAATATCAATTTCCTAAAATAGAGACGAACGCCTGAAGTCCTTACCCTGTCTAAATTAGGTTTTCTCAAAACTGTGGTAAAGTTCTTTGTAAGTTCTCCATCATTTGCACCTCATTTCACCTATTTCAACTGATGTTAAAACCAGGCTACTTTTATCTGTATGTGCGCTTCCAGACCACTTTGGGACAGATAACTAAGTGTCCTTTTCTGACCCTTGAGTGACAGTGACAGCTTAGGCGCGAACAGCAAAAGCTAGTGGGTTCACCGCATAGCGGGAATGAGGAAAGGCACAATCCGATGCCTAAGTAGGATGCGACGTTTGTATAGGGCAGCACACTAAAAGGGTGGTACTGAAGACTGATGAAGCTCGAAGTCTATAGAAAGAACATCAGGACTTACGCAAAAACCGCCAATAAGCTTAATTTATCAAACCGCTAAGACGAGGCAGTGCGTTGCGGGGGTTCCCCCCGTTGAAGCAACTGCCGTGCCAAGAACGCCAAGAATTCGTAGAGTGTGCGTAAGTCCTAATATTATGTGTTCGAGGATACCTTCGTGGAGTTCTGTCTATGACTACTTTGCAGAACGTTCTAGCGCGATCGCCTTCATCGTGCTTAATTGAATTAGGCATTGATGATTCCTATTTTATGTCAATGCGTTTGACCTCTGCTTGGGTGAGGAAACTCCTTCAAGTAAGCCAACTTGTAGAACCAGAAAGCCCAAGCAGTGATGTTTGGAATCCCACCCCACGCGCGAGGTGGGAGGATGTCAAAAATCCAGTCCATTAAGTAACATCGCCGAAAATCAGCCAAAATAGAAGTTGCCCAAATATTGAGGCACTGGATATGGAAGAATTACTAGAGTTAAAAGATTTGTTGCTCAAAGGTGATGTACCAGGAGCGTTGGTCATCGTTGAAGAATTAGAAGAGATGAGCAAGCAAGAGATCATTGATAGCATTCGTGGCTATGCCGTGATTCTGCTGTTGCATCTGATTAAACAGCAAGCAGAAAACCGCACGACTCGCTCTTGGGATGTCTCTATTCGCAATTCAGTTCGGGAAATTCAAAGGGAAAATAAGCGTCGTGAGACAGGAGGCTATTATTTAACTACTGAAGACTTGTTGGAAACCTTACAAGAAGCGTACTTAAATGCCATCGATGAGGCTTGCCTAAAAGTAGAAGAAGGGCGTTATCAACCAGAAGAATTAGAACAACTGGTTCATCAAGAAGAAATTATAAATCGTGGCTTGGCTTTGATTTCACCACAAGAGTAAAGATAATTGGCTAAACAACGACTCGATACACTGTTAGTAGAACTAAATTTATCTTCTTCCCGCGCCTTAGCACAGAGGTTAATTCAGGCGGGGGAAGTGACTGTTAATGGTCAGGTGATTGATAAGCCTGGTACGGAAGTTGATGTTGCGGCGCAAATTCAGATAAAAGAGCGATCGCCCTTCTAAAGACCAAGCAGATCCTATTTTTCAGGTGTTGCAAGCCGCCAGTGAATTGGGATGGAAGTACAAGAGTTTAACTTGGTCGCCTGGGTCCTGCTGGGAATATAGAGTATCTCTTATGGTTGGGAATCGAGAGTGAAACTCCGCCGCCTGATATAGAGAGTGTTCACCAGATAACAATATTAGCTGCATCAAAGTTGCGATAAATTGTTTTTTGTCAATTTGTGTTTTATTTATCGGATTAACGTTTTGCTTTAGTTTTTTAAGTTGCAAAATAGAAGAACAATTTAAATATTGATGAGAAAAAATTGTATGAGTACTCAAGATAAAGCACGGGAATTAATGGTTCAGCAGCGCCAGCATGACGAACACTTGCACGAGTCAATGCTCAATCGTGCTGAAGCAGCACATCCCGCAGGGACAGACGCTATGACTCAAGAAGAAGCACGGGAGTTAATGGCGCAGCAACGTCATCATGAAAAACACCTGCATGAGTCAATGCTGAACCGTGCGGAGGCTGAGGTAGGATTGCCTACTGATAACAGTGATTCTTCTCAAGAGTGTCGTCTTTATTGATCGCGCGTAAAACCTCATCCCCTTTCAACTGGTGCTTATTTATCAGATGGGGTAGGTACGCGGGGTATGCTGCACGGTAATCCAGTGATCGGTGGTGAACTCCTCAATCGCCCAATTGCCACCAAAACGTCCTATCCCACTATTCTTCTCGCCACCAAAGGGAGCATTCGGGAGGTCGTTTACCGTCTGATCGTTGATATGCGTCATCCCCGCTTGCATTAAGCGTGCGAAGCGCAGCCCGCGTCCCTCATCGCGGGTAAACACTGCACTCGATAAGCCGTACTCAGTGTCGTTCGCAACCTGCAAGGCTTCTGCTTCATCGCGGACTTTAATGATGGAGACGATAGGTCCGAACATCTCCTCACGCGCTACCGACATCTGATTGTTGACATCGACAAAGACGTGCGGCGGTAGCATCAGTCCATCAGGGTCGCCACCGAGTAGTTGACGGGCACCCTCCTGACGTGCTTGTTGAATGTGCTTGAGGTGTGAATTCAACTGAGCTTCATTGATGATAGGACCAATATCCGTATCCGGGTCGTTCGGGTCGCCCATCTTCAAATTACGGACGCGATCGACAAAGCGATCGACAAACTCGTCATAGACACGCTCATCGACGATCAGCCGATTTATACTCATGCAGATTTGACCTGAGTTCAAGAACTTACCAAACACAGCAGCATTTACCGCCAGTTCCAGATCAGCGTCGTCTAAAACCACCTGCGGACTGTTACCGCCGAGTTCGAGCGAAGCCCGTTTCATGATGGGGCTAGTCATTGCCAGTTCCCCAATATGCCGACCGGCTTTTGTCGATCCGGTAAAGGTAATCACACGCGGGATGGGGTGGCTCACGAAGGCATCCCCAATCTCGCGGGCTGGACCTGCCACAACGCTAAGCACACCGGGGGGAAGTCCCGCTTCCTCAAATATCTTGGCAAAGATCAGACCACCCGTGACGGGAGTATTCGAGGGTGGTTTCAGCACGACCGCGTTTCCCAGCGCCAGGGCAGGGGCGACCGAGCGATTAGCAAGGTTGAGGGCAAAGTCCCACGGGCTGACTACAGCTACTACACCCACGGGGCGGCGGTAGACTCGGCTTTCTTTACCCGGAATATCAGAGGGGAGAATGCGCCCCTCGGCACCATAGGGAGCCGAAACAGCCTGTTCCATCACATCACGCGCCACCTTCCATTCCAGCATGGCTTTCTTGCGCGGGCTACCTGCCTCCCGGATCGACCACGAAATAATCTCCTCACGACGGGCATCCATAATATCAGCCGCACGACGCATGATCAGCGATCGCTCACTCGGCAATGTCTCCCCCCATGCAACTTGAGCACGTTGAGCTTCTTGATAGGCATCTTCGAGATCGCGTTTGTCCGCCGCCGGAATTTCCATAATCACGTCTTGGCGGTACGGATTGATGGGTCGCAATTTGTGTTCAGAGCGACCTGTGACCCAACGTCCCCCGATGAATAGGTGATCAAATCCGGTGTAGGGAGCGGGTGCATTAGAAGTTGAGTCGGTCGTTCGGCTTGGGGTCGTTGTGGTCATAAATAAAGTCTCCTTATCGGTTTGTTGGTTGGATACTGCCTCTCAATGCTCCAGGCTCAATCAAACGTATCTCACAAAAACCGAATGCGTTATGGTCTTTTGTTGTAGCTGCGATCGCGGTTCTGTTTCATCTTCCCTATGGTTAGGACGGAAGCTCAATATTGTGTGTTTGAGGATACCTTCCTGGAGTTCTTATGACTACTTTTTAGTACGAGCGCCAATCTGGTAGGATGCGTTAGCTGTTGCAATAGAGTATATCGGGAATTGCGATCGCGAAGCGTCTCTGTGAGAATCGCTGGGCGCAGATAGCATCAATTCCCTCTCATGCTTGTTGTATGACAACCCGGTAGAGGAACATGAAGTGCAAGTGCGATCAAAGGCGTGGCGTCAGCCATAGGGCGTGCCACACGCTACCGCAAAGGGACTCTCAGTTCCTCCCACCGAAAATCCACCAAAATGGTGCAATATGAGGATTGGTGTCACCAAGGGCAAAGTAGCTTTGAAAGGCAAAAGTTCACCTCATACAACCGCCCAATTGATAAGTTTTGCAAATATCGTACTTTGCCTAGTTCGTTTCAAACCCAGAACTTTTTGACAAGTAACAATTGTCGGAAGCCCAAAACCTAAAATTTATATAGAACAAATCTTTGAGACTAGTTTGCACTTCACTTCACTGCACGTTCGCTCTGATTGAGCCTAATTGGGATTTTTTCGGAATCGCCATTTTTACTTTTGTAGGTTTATCCATGTCGGAATTAGGTACATGAATACCAACGCAACTAAAGAAATGCATATTAGCATTACGGATGACTTAAAGAAGCGGTTCCATGCCACCTGCGTCATGCAGGGTAAAAAGATGAGCCAAGTAGTCATTGAGCTAATCGAGCAATGGCTGGAAAGCAACGAGGTTTGCCAAACTGGGGAGATAAAGAAGAAAGAGGCTAGTACCAAATCGGATGGTCTCGCGACTGGTAAAACCAGTTGAGTGAGAAAACTTGTCAACTTATATAACTGGAGTTTAGTAAATGGTGCAAACAATCTTAATTTTGGCAGCAAATCCTAAAGGCACAACACAGCTGCGTTTGGATGAGGAGGTGCGTGAAATTGATGCTGGATTGCAGCGAGCCAAACACCGCGATCAGTTTGTTTTAGAGCAGAAGTGGGCAGTGCGACCGAGGGACATCCACCGGGCAATGCTGGATATCAATCCTTCTATTGTTCATTTTTCTGGGCATGGGACGGGGGATGAGGGTCTGGTATTTGAAGATGAAACAGGTTCGGCAAAGCTAGTCGATGGAGAAGCCTTAGCGGGACTGTTTGAACTGTTTGCTGATCAGGTTGAGTGTGTTGTTCTTAACGGCTGTTACTCCCAGGTGCAGGCTCTTGCGATCGCTCAACACGTTAATTATGTGATAGGCATGAAAAAGGCGATTGGAGATAGAGCTGCAATTGAATTTGCTGTGGCTTTTTACGATGCTCTAGCATCTGGGCGACCCGTGGAATTTGCCTACAAATTTGGTTGCGCTGCAATTCGGTTGGCAGGTGTTCCAGAGCAACTCACCCCGATTTTAAAGAAGAAGCCAGATATTGATGAAAAGGTTATTAAGATCAGTTTGCCTCAAGAGCAGCTTTCAGTTCCGAATGAACTTGCGTCCGAGCCAGATCAGGAACTAAACGACTCTGACAGAGAAATACTTACGGAACTCTTGATACGTAGTGGACGCGCAGAATATTCAGCACGAAAAGCACTGTGTATAAAAACTGGAATTGAACCAAACCAACTTGGATTTTTAAGGCAATCAACCGACGCTGACTTTGCCTTAGAGCTAATTAGCTATTTGCATAGTGTAGATGACAAACAAGCTCTTTGTAAAATCTGCAAGGAACTTGAAATTGTCTTTAAAAGAGGTAAGTACTCGGCTGATTTGGAAAATATTAAATCAAAACTAAATTGTAAGTAGTGTGAAAAGTTAAGTTTAAATCTTTATGTCTCTAAATTATTTGGATCTATCTGATGTAGAAACATTAGCAAACTTATTGCTTCGTAGCCAACAGTCAAGAGGACGAGAAGCACTATGTATAAAAATTGGGCTCGACCCCTATCGACTTTGGTTTATAAAAGATTCTTCCGATTCCGACTTTGTTCTACAGCTAATTAAGCATTTAGATGACATAGGCGATAAAGAAGCTCTTTGTAAACTTTGTTGTGAAGAGCTATCGCCTATTTTTCATAAAGGAATATATGCACCGATTTTAAGTAATATTGCAGCAAAACTCAATTGTAATCACGAGATTAGACAGAACTATCCAAATAATCAACCTGTAGAACAGCCACCTGTTCCACTGCCTACTTCGGGATCTAAGTCTAGAAACAAATTACTTGCAATAGGTGGAGCTGCTCTTGGATCTGCTCTTACACTTGTGATAGCAGTGACTAGACTAGTAGATAAAAATGGTCAAGGCAGTCTGCCACCTATTGTGCCTCCGACCGAACAGCCCACAACAAGCCCAACTATAAACCCAAATAGAGACTTCTCTGAGCTAGAGAAGGCATTGAAGAACAAAGACTGGAAAGTAGCTGATCAACAAACTAAGGTTTTGATGCTCAAGTTAACGGGTAGCGAAGACCAGCAGTCGTTCCGAGCAGAAGACTTCCAAAAATTATCCTGTCCAAACCTAAGCCAGATCAACAGCCTTTGGGAAAAATTTAGTACTGGAAATTTTGGCTTTAGAAGCCAGCAGGAATTATGGGAAAAAACTGGTAATTACAACCCCTATGCCAAACAAGTTGGTTGGATGGATAAGGATAATAATCATAAGAATTACGATACATTGGATTTAACTCAAAGTGCTATCCAAAGTGCACCTCGTGGGCATCTCCCAGCGGCATACAATATTGATCTGGGAGATAAATACCCCTTCGATAATAAAATTTGGTTTAAACACGTCAAGCAGTGTCTATGAATGAACTATTTATAAAACTTATCAAAAAATCTGAGAAGCTAAGAAAAAGTCGGAATGAAATTGCTGGTTAAAACCTTGATAAAATAAGGATTGCAGGCTACTTTCCCCCTAGTGACACGAACCCTCATACTAAAGTTAATTGGCTAAACAACGACTTGACACTCTATTAGTAGAACTAAATTTATCTTCTTCCCGCGCCCTAGCACAGCGGCTAATTCAAGCAGGGGAAGTGACTGTTGATGGTCAGGTGATTGATAAGCCTGGTACGGAAGTTAATGTTGCGGCGCAAATTCAGATTAAAGAGCGATCGCGCTTTGTTTCCAGAGGCGGCGAAAAGTTAGCAAAAGCATTGGAAGTGTTTGCTATTCCTGTGGAAGGGCGCATTTGTTTGGATGGCGGTATTTCTACAGGAGGCTTTACTGATTGTCTGCTGCAAGCTGGGGCAAAATTGGTTTACGGCGTTGATGTTGGTTATGGACAAGTTGACTGGGGCTTACGAAATGATTCTCGCGTGATTTTGAAGGAACGCACGAATTTACGGTATCTGAAGCCAGAAGAGTTGTATGCTGATGCTGAACTGGCTGATTTGGCGGTGGTTGATGTGTCGTTTATTTCCTTAACCAAGATTTTGTCTGCTTTATGGCAGCTGCTGCAACCTCCCCGTGAAGCTGTGTTGTTGGTGAAACCACAGTTTGAAGTCGGGAAAAACCGTGTGGGTAAAAAAGGTGTTGTGCGTGATTCTCAAGACCAAGCAGATGCTATTTTTCAGGTGTTGCAAGCTGCTGGTGAATTGGGATGGAAGTACAAAGGTTTAACTTGGTCGCCTGTCACTGGTCCTGCTGGAAATATAGAGTATCTCTTATGGCTGGCAATGGAGAGTGAAACTCCACCGCCGGGTTTAGAAGTCATCAAACAAATGACTCAATCATCTGCCGCGCACTTTTTAGTTTCGCGCAAAAACGAGCCAGTGCGAATGACGGCTTTCCCGACCTAGGCGACTGGTGAGTAAGCGTCCTGTTGGCGCAGCCTGCCCGCAGGGCGAATGAGGGTTTCCCAACAAGCGGAAACTGGTGTTGGCGCAGCCTCAAGGCGAGGAGATACCCGTTTGCCCAAGCCGCGTGCCGCAGGCATAGGGCGTCGCAAAACGGAGATGAGGCAGATGACGGAGAGAACCATTTTTGAGTGTTGAATTGCTCATTTTGCTTTGCAAGTATTTTTTGTCCGACTCCCCCAAATCCAACCCTCTTCGGGAGTGGTAATTTCAATCCAGCCACCATTTTGTTTTCCCGTGACTGTCACCTGAGTACCTGCTTTTATAACTTTTCCTGTTCTCCTACGCCCAGAAACAGCGCGTAGATTTGCAGGTTGCGTCACAACAAAACAATTGTTTTGTTCTTTTTTTTCTTCAGGTATATTCTTCTGTGTTGTGTTCTGATCAGTTGTATTATTTTGTGTTGTGACTTTTGTTTTTTCTTCTATTGTTTCTGGAATTTTATTATCTGCTGTCTCTTGAGAGGGCTGCTGTGATGGAGGACTTGCAGAAATTATGCTAAACACAACTAAAACAATACCGCCGCCTGCAGCAATAAGTAATGGCAGTTTGCGACGATATTTATCAAGAAAATCAAGGCTTGAGGGAGAATTGTTTGGTGAGGCGGGTGAATGAGGAGGAATTTTCACCGTACTCTGTGCAGGGGATGCAGGTGGTAGAGTGGCGTCAGGAATTGTTGTGTTATCTGGTGGAGTGTAGCTAGGTTTTGCTAGTTTATGGAGCGATTGCATCACTTTATTTGCTGACACATACCCTTCTCGTAAATAGTTACGTAGGACATGCTTGACAGCAGCAGCAACAGCTGTTGGTGTGTTGGGATGAGTGATTGAGGCGAGTGCTTCCAGCGCTTCGTCTGCGAAGTGGAAGCGATATTTATAGTATGGGCGTACCATTTTGCTGATGATATCTGCCAAGTGATCGCTGACTTGGGCATATTGCCGCCAGATAATTTCCCCGCTTGTCGGGTCTTCTGCCAGTTGCTTGGGACTCAAGCCTGTGAGGGCTTCGATAGCAATCATACCAAGAGCATAAATATCACTATTAGGACGAGGTCTACCTTGTGCTTGCTCACTTGGCATATAGCCTGGAGTCCCAATAGCAATTGTCTGGTTTTTGAACTGCTGTTCTGGACTCATCAGCGAGTACATCTGCACCTGTTTGACAGCGCCGAAATCAACCAGAACGAGCTTATTGTCGGAATGGCGGCGGATAATGTTTTGGGGCTTGAGGTCGCGATGGATAACATTATTATTATGAATAAAGTCTAGGACAGGCAAAATTTCATACAGAAGTTGAATGACCTGGCTTTCCTCCCAACGGTTCCCGCTTAACATCTCAGCAGACAGCGGATGTCCATCGATAAACTCCTGTACCAAGAAGAATTCTTCGTTTTCCTCAAAGTAAGCTAACAGCCGAGGAATTTGGTCATGATTGCCTAGCTTTTCCAAAGCGTCGGCTTCCGTACTAAACAAGCGTCTCGCTGTTTGTAAAAAATCGGGGTCGTTAGTCGCAGGTTTGAGATGCTTGACAACGCAAGTGGGATTCCCAGGACGACGAGTATCTTGCGCTATGTAAGTATGACCAAATCCGCCTTTACCCAATAGTTCAACCACCTGGTAACGCTGGTCTAGTAAGGAGCCAATCATCGTATAGCTTTCCTCAGGTGAAATGTTCAGCACAATAGACTTTTTCAAAAAAAAGTAGTTTTTCCCGGATGACAGCAGAAATAATTGCTACAGAAATATATGTACAACAATCAGGTGATGACAGCTACCCATGACAACGTAAAAATCGCAACAAAGACAATAACTTCATATTTCAATTATATTGGCGGGATTCAGTCTACTTGTACTGTGCCAGTAGCAGCAACAGTAGTACCTCTAATGCATTCAGAGGTTTAGCTCACCATGCTGTTTACTGCTGCAGTTCAACGTCGCCAATATTTCTTCCGTATCTGTATCTAGCTAAAATGTTATTTTTTCCTAGTTGTCGGAATGCGATCAAGAGTGCCATAAAGAAACAGTGAAGGATTAACCCTTAACATATCCTTTACGTTAGCAATGCTGGCACTCCCTGCTTCCAGAATGGATTTATAGAAGTCATGACTAAACTGAAACTGCGCCTACAAGAAGGAAATTCCCAAAAAACGGTGACGGTGCATCAAGATGTTTTCACTATCGGTCGTTTGCCGCAATGCGACTTATACTTACCTTCTGGGGGAGTTTCACGTTACCATGCCCGCCTTGTGAAAACTCCTTCTGGTCTGTGGACGATTGAGGATTTGGGCAGCAAAAACGGCACTCAATTGAACGAACGCTTGATTTCCTCTCCGCAAGAGTTGCAAGACGGTGATGTTGTTTGGCTGGGGGATATGTGCCTGGTGGTTATGTTGACTCCTGTTGAATCATCCACCTTTAAGCAAGGAGTCGTTTCTCCAGGAAAAACAATTCTTCGCAACGTTAAACAACTGCAAGAGCAATGGATTTTTGCTGATAACATCAATGGTGATGTCAGCATCAAAGACAAAACGATCGCTCGCCTGAAAGACTTGGTAGACATAGCCAAGAATCTCTCCGCAGCAGCCTCCATAGAAGAGATTTTCTCCCAAGTCCAGCAAGTGGTGTTTCGTTACCTCAACAGTATTGACCGTTTGGCATTATTAATTGATGTTTGTGGGTGTGGCAATCTGGAATTATTGAATGCTGCTACGAGAAAAATCTCTGATCAAGAACATCTCCCAACTGATGGTAGTTGGATTAGCCGTAGTATCTGCCAAAAGGTCTTTGACGAAAAAGTTGCCATTCAAACCGCTGATGCCCAAAATGATGAAAGGTTTGCTGGAGAAAACAGTATTCTGGTGAAAGACATTCGTAGTGCAATGGCGGTGCCTTTGTGGGATGAAAATAAGGTTGTTGGTGTTCTCTACGCTGATGCTCATTTCTCTTCTCACCATTGGGTAGAAAAAGGAGAGGAAGAACTCAGTTTTTTTTCGGCTTTAGCAAATCTTGTAGCTTCTAGCGTACAACGTTGGCTGCTAGCCGAGAAACTTAGAAGCGAAGAAGTGATTCGCCAAAGACTCGAACGCTATCATTCCCCAGCAGTTGTACAGCAGTTGATAGCTGTCGGTGCATTGCCAAATGGACGTTTACCTCCACAAGAAACTGAAATTAGTATTTTATTTGCGGATTTGGTTGGCTTTACGGCAATTTCAGAAAGGTTCACGCCAACTCAAGTTGCGGAATTACTCAACAATTTATTTGAGGAGATGTTGCAAGAGGTGTTTGCCTATGCTGGCACTTTAGATAAATATATTGGCGATTGCATTATGGCATTTTTTGGCGCTCCTGAACCACAACCGGATCATGCCGATCGCGCTGTCACTGTTGCCAAGGGTATGTTAACTCGTCTGGAAAATCTCAACGCCAAAAATTTTTGGACCGAACCACTGCAATTGCGAATTGCCATTAACAGTGGTAAAGCTGTAGTTGGAGATGTCGGCAGTTCCCAAAGGGTAGATTATACCGCATTAGGAGCCACTATTAATTTAGCGGCGCGTATGGAAGCAATTTGTCCTCCAGGGGAATGCGTTGTCAGTGAAGCCACTTATCAAATGCTTTCTCAACCCTCATCCTTCCTAGAAATGGGAGATTATCGCTTCAAAGGTATTAATCGATTAGTCAAAGTTTATCAGACAAAAATGCACTAAGTACATGATTCCATAAGTTCATAGCGAAAACTTGAACGAAGACTCTGTGTACCTTTGCGTTTACCTCAGCGCCCCTCTGCGTTTAAAAAAGTTACAAACTTATGGAATTTTGTACTAAGGAGAGATTCGGTACGGGTGTCATGGAATCTAGAAATTCTCTGTTCAAAATTCACGGTGGACTCATCTGTACCTGGTATTCTTAGTAAAAGCTTTTTCGCGGGAACCTAAGAAAACAGGCGTCCGAACGTACAAGTCCAAACCAAAGCGCGATTTTGCTGCAATTTCACAATTAAAAGTCAAAAAAACATATCAAATTGTAAAATTTATTTTTAATAACACGAGTACATCCTGCTAAAATCAAGCAGAGTTGAGCAAATGCACACTTTGTCAGGGGAGATTGTAGGCATAAGTACATATGGTTTATGTATATTTTGTTTCAATTTTAATTGCGAAATTTTAATATAAGTAAAGTTAGCATTTCTTGAAAGACTACAATGAGCGAAGTAGCATCCGCAATAGATGTATATAACATATGGATGCTACCTCTGGTAATTTTTTAACGGGGAGGTCAGGGTATGGCGATCGCCACAATTAATCCTGCAACTGGGGAGTTGCTGAAAACTTTTGAACCATTAAGCGATGCACAAATCGCTGAAAAACTAGATTTGGCACAACAGGCTTTTGAAAAGTACCACAAAACGAGTTTTTCAGAGCGATCGCACTGGATGCAAAACGCTGCTGACATTTTAGAGCAAGAAAAAGAAGATTTTGCCAAAATCATGACGCTGGAAATGGGCAAGCCTTTCAAAGCGGCGATCGCGGAAGTGGAAAAATGCGCCCTTGTCTGTCGTTACTACGCGGAACACGCTGCCGAATTTCTCGCCGATGTCACCGTAAAAACTGATGCAAGCCACAGTTTTGTCAAATACCAGCCTTTAGGTATAATCTTGGCAGTCATGCCGTGGAATTTTCCCTTTTGGCAAGTGTTCCGTTTTGTTGCACCCGCATTGATGGCAGGGAATGTGGGATTACTCAAACACGCTTCCAACGTGCCACAGTGTGCTTTGGCAATAGAAGAAATTATACAAAAAGCAGGTTTTCCAAAAGGCGTATTTCAAACTCTATTGATAGGTGCTGCAAAAGTTGCTGACTTGATGAGTGACGATCGCATCAAAGCAGCGACGTTGACAGGAAGCGAACCAGCAGGCGCAAGTTTAGCCGCCGCATCGGGAAAACAAATTAAAAAAACTGTCCTGGAATTGGGAGGAAGCGATCCGTTTATTGTATTGGAAAGTGCTGATTTAGAAGCAGCAGTTACCACGGCAACAACAGCCAGAATGTTGAATAACGGGCAATCATGTATTGCAGCGAAACGCTTCATCGTCGCTGAGACAATAGCAGACAAGTTTGAAAAACGACTCCTGGAGAAATTCCACGCGCTGAAAATTGGCGATCCGATGCAAAGCGACACTGATTTAGGACCACTGGCAACTCCTGATATTCTTAAAGACTTAGACCAGCAACTGCAAGTAGGTGTCAAGAGTGGGGCAAGAGTTTTGACGGGTGGACATCCTTTATCAGATCGTCCGGGAAACTATTATCCACCAACGATTCTCACGGATATTTCCCCAGACAATCCAGTGGCACAGGAAGAATTTTTTGGTCCGGTAGCGATGTTATTCCGTGTACCAGATATTGACGCAGCGATAAAACTAGCAAATGCGACACCTTTTGGTTTAGGTGCTAGTGCTTGGACAACAAACGCCGAAGAACGCGATCGCCTTGTAGAGGAAATCGAAGCAGGTTCGGTATTTATCAACGGTATGGTGAAATCCGACCCCCGCTTACCCTTCGGCGGTATCAAGCGTTCTGGATATGGCAGGGAATTGAGTATCCAGGGCATACATGAGTTCGTCAATGTTAAAACTGTGTGGGTGAAATAATTAACCACATCAGGTGCAATCAACCCAGAGGAATAGTAAATATGAATACAGCTGAATTACTCGTACAGTGCTTAGAAAATGAAGGAGTGCAATACGTTTTCGGACTCCCTGGGGAAGAAAACCTGCACGTTTTAGAGGCGCTGAAACATTCTTCCATTCAATTTATTACCACACGCCACGAACAAGGCGCGGCATTCATGGCAGATGTCTACGGACGTTTGACAGGAAAAGCCGGAGTTTGTCTTTCAACTCTTGGTCCAGGGGCGACAAACTTGATGACTGGGGTAGCAGATGCTAACCTCGATGGTGCGCCTTTAGTGGCAATTACCGGACAGGTGGGCACAGACAGAATGCACATCGAATCCCATCAATATTTAGATTTGGTGGCGATGTTTGCCCCAGTGACAAAATGGAATAAACAGATTGTGCGCCCTAGTATCACACCGGAACTTGTGCGCAAAGCCTTTAAGCGGGCGCAAAGTGAAAAACCAGGCGCAGTTCACATTGACTTACCAGAAAATATTGCCGCCATGCCCGCAGAAGGCTACCCCTTGCGGAAGGACAACATTGAAAAAACCTTCGCTTCTTTTGCCAGTATCAGGGCAGCAGCAGCAGCAATTTCCCAAGCAGTTAATCCGATAATTTTAGTTGGTAATGGGGCTATCCGCGATCGCGCAAGCGATGCTGTCACACAATTCGCCAACCAAATGAATATTCCCGTTGCCAACACTTTCATGGGCAAAGGCGTGATTCCTTACACTCATTCCTTAGCATTGTGGTCAGTGGGATTGCAACAGCGAGATTTTATCACCTGTGGCTTCGATAACACAGATTTAGTGATTGCCATTGGCTATGATTTGATTGAGTTTTCGCCGAAAAAATGGAATCCCGATGGGAGAATTCCCATTGTTCATATTGGAGTCACTCCTGCGGAAATTGATAGTAGTTATATTCCTAACGTTGAAGTTGTCGGAGATATTACTGATTCCCTCTCTGAAATCTTAAAATTTGCAGATCGCGAAGGTAAGCCCAATCCTTACGCTATCAACTTAAGGACAAATATCCGTGCTGACTACGAAGAGTATGCCAATGATGACGGGTTTCCGATTAAACCACAAAAGTTAATTTATGACTTGCGGCAGGTGATGGGACCAGAAGATATCGTCATCTCAGACGTTGGCGCACATAAAATGTGGATTGCCCGTCATTATCATTGCCATAGCCCGAATACTTGCATTATTTCCAATGGCTTCGCAGCAATGGGTATTGCCATTCCCGGCGCTGTAGCGGCAAAACTTGTCCATCCTAACCGTAAAGTTGTTGCTGCAACCGGTGATGGTGGCTTTATGATGAATTGCCAGGAATTAGAAACAGCTTTGCGCGTTGGTACACCCTTTGTCACCCTGATTTTCAATGATGGTGGCTACGGCTTAGTTGAGTGGAAGCAAGAAAATTACTTTGGCAAAGGCAGAGCATCTTTTGTGCATTTTGGCAACCCTGATTTTGTCAAATTTGCCGAAAGCATGGGTCTCAAAGGCTACCGCGTTGAATCTGCTACTGATTTTGTTCCCATCCTGAAAGAGGCTTTGGCACAGGATGTTCCAGCAGTGATAGATTGTCCTGTTGATTACCGGGAGAATACGCGCTTCTCGCAAAAAGCCGGCGCGTTGAATTGTGCGGTGTAGGAGTTTCGCGCCAAGACGCTAAGATGCAAAGAAATCTTGGCGTCTTGGCGGTTCGTTTCTCATGACTCCGCCTCTAGCGCCCTTGCAGCTTCATCAAGCCTATCGTTGGCATCTTTTGCCAGTTTCAGCCATGAGGCGGTAACACTACCATAAATACCGCCTCCTGCTGCTGTAAGTGTTCCTGCTGAAACGTTACCCGAAAACAGTAGCACAACACCTGCAAAACCAGCGATCGCACTGACGGTTGTGAGTCCGAAGGCAAGGTTAAATGCTGAACGGGCTTGACGAAGCCTTTCTTGATAAATGCTATGGCGTTCCTGATAAATTAGATTGGTAGGTTGATTTTGGTTATCCATATTGCCTGCTGTTTGTATAAACTCTACAGTTAAGTGTAGAAACAGCACAGGCTGTGTTCGGGTGAGAAATAGCTGACTTACAGCGGAATTATCGCTAAATTTTAGTTGCAATAAAAATAGCAACATTGTAGGGTGGCGTACTCTCGGCTGACGCACTCTACGCGTTAGTAGAAAAATCGCTATACTCTAAGCAGTTTCTCGATGCGGAGTCATGGCGCGATCGCTTAGGGTTGCCTCAGAGTACATTGCAAAAGTTAAGTCAGCTTACAATGTTAAGGGCTATTTCACACAGGAATCTCTGGCTATTGCGGTAGGACTTTCTTTAGCCACCATCAAAAACTTCCTCAGCGGCAAACCTGTTGATTCTGGGAATTTTGTCAAAATTTGCGGCAAATTGGGGCTAGACGCGGAGGCGATCGCATATAAAGAACCAGAAACTCAACCGCCTCAGCCCAACTCAAACATAACCCTTGAGGAAACCTCACCTTTCATCACTGGTTCACCCATCACCCATCCTCGCCACTTTTTTGGACGACAAAGAGAACTCAGACGCCTCTTCGACTTACTAAAACGCTATCCCCTGCAAAATGCTGCCATTATCGGTAAACGACGCATTGGCAAGACTTCTCTGCTGCATTATCTAAAAAACATCACTACCACTCCACCAGAAAAGCTACGTTCTGGGCAAAAGTACGACTGGCTACCGCAACCAGAAAATTATCAGTGGATATTCGTAGACTTCCAAGACCGACGCATGGCAGGTAAAGACAGGCTATTGGGCTATATTCTTGAATGCTTGAATTTTAAAGTGCCAAATCCTTGTAGCTTAGAGTACTTCATGGATGAAGTCAGCGATAATTTGCATAACCCCACAGTCATCTTACTGGATGAGATTGGCGTTGGTTTACAACGCTGTCCAGAGTTGGATGATGAGTTTTGGGAAAGTTTGCGCTCATTGGCGACTAACCACACAAGGGGAAATCTAGCGTTTGTGTTAGCTACCCACGAATCACCGATTGAACTTGCTCGCAATACAGGGCATAGTTCACCCTTTTTCAATATTTTCGGCTATACCGCGACTTTGGGAGCGCTGACTGAGGCAGAAGCACGGGAGTTAATAGCGAGTTCGCCTATTGCTTTCCCTGAGGAAGATGTAGAGTGGATTTTGCATCAAAGCAAACGCTTGCCACTTTTGTTGCAAATTCTCTGTCGAGAAAGATTGTTTAGTCTAGAAGAAGGAGAGACTAATAATAATTGGCAGGAGGAAGGTTTACGACAGATGCAACCGTTTGCTGATTTACTTAGAGCGTGTTTATAAATTCGGCAAAAACCTCGATTTGTCATGCTGAACGTAGCGATAGCACAAGTGTTGTATCTCTCAACTACGATGTAAACCCTAGATTCTTCGTTGCGTTTCACTCCACTCAGAATGACAAATTTATTTTATAAACACCCTCTTAGCTGAGAAATAGCAGATGAACTTATGAAAGCACATCGGATAGAAACATAGTTCACTAAAAACGGAACTTTAGTGCTGAAAAATTTGCCTTTTTCAGGTAGTGAAGCAGTAGAAATCATCATCTCAAAATGTTCTTCTCAACCTTCAGGCTCTAATCCTTATCCTTTACAGGGAAAGGTCATTGATTACGATGAGCCATTTGAGCCTGTTTTATAGAGAATTAGAAAGTACTGTAATAACTGTGTTTGCAATGACAACAATATCTTCAACCTCTCTACTATTAACCTAAGCTAGCAAATTATGTCTTCTCAACACTCACCCATTAACTATACTGAAATCTACACCAATGCACCTAAACCACACCCTAATTTGGTCATAGGTGGTTTACAACTGTTATTTTGGCTATTTTTTCGTCCTATAGCTTGGTATGAGAACGCAAAATCTATTAGAGATGAGATTAACTCTTTAGTAGACTTAAAAAAACCATTTGTATGGCACTCAGTGCTACAAGGGTATTTAATTGTACCTCTCTGGGCTAATTTTGTCCTTGGCTTAGTACTTTGGGCATTGGGTCAGCCATTACAAAATATTTTGTCTATTGTGGTCTCAAGCTTAGGGTATTGTGCAGCATTGAGCGTGGCGAGTGGCGTGGCGTTTGGCGTGGCGAGTGGCGTGGCGGGTGGCGTGGCGGGTGGCGTGGCGGGTGGCGTGGCGG